>NZ_CADEFR010000009.1:0-82970 GCF_902826655.1 uncultured Methylibium sp.
CTGGCGCTGGCCGCCCGAGAGCTTGACGCCGCGCTCGCCGACATGGGCGTCGTAGGCGCTGCGGCCCTTCGGGTCGGTCAGGCCCTGGATGAAGTCGTGCGCCTCGGCGCGGCGTGCGGCCGCGATCATCTGCTCGTCGGTCGCGCCGGGGCGGCCGTAGACGATGTTCTCGCGCACCGAGCGATGCAGCAGCGAGGTGTCCTGCGTGACCATGCCCACCTGGGCGCGCAGGCTGTCCTGCGTGACATGCGCGACGTCCTGGCCGTCGATCAGCACGCGGCCGCGCTCCAGCTCGTAGAAGCGCAGCAGCAGGTTCACCACCGTCGACTTGCCGGCGCCCGAGCGGCCCACCAGGCCGATCTTCTCGCCCGGCCGGATGTGCAGCTTGAGCCGGTCGACCACCGGCCGGTCGCCGCCGTAGGCGAAGCTCACGTCGTCGAAGCGGACCTCGCCGCGAGTCACCTTCAGCGGCTGCGCGTCGGGACGATCGACCACGGTGTGCGGCCGCGCCAGCGTGTTCATGCCGTCCTGCACGGTGCCGATGTGCTCGAACAGCGCCGCCATCTCCCACATCACCCAGTGCGAGATGCCGTTCAGCCGCAAGGCCATCGCCGTGGCCGCGGCCAGCGCACCGGCGCCGACCTGGCCCTGCGTCCACAGCCACAGCGCGCCGCCGGCGGTCGAGAGGATCAGCCCCATGCTGAGCACGTGGTTGACGATCTCGAAGCCGGTCACCAGCCGCATCTGCGCATGCACGGTGGACAGGAACTCCTGCATCGCGCTGCGCGCATAGCCGGCCTCGCGCCCGGCGTGCGAGAACAGCTTGACGGTCGCGACGTTGGTGTAGGCATCGGTGATGCGCCCGGTCATCAGCGAGCGCGCGTCGGCCTGCGACTGCGCCACCTTGGCCAGACGCGGGACGAAGTAGCGCAGGGCCGCGACATACAGCGCCACCCAGGCCACGAAGGGCGCCATCAGCCACAGGTCGAAGCCGCCCAGCACCAGCAGCAGCGTCACGAAGTAGATGATCACGAAGACCAGCAGCTCGGCCAGGATCATCCAGGTGTCGCGCACGGCCAGGGCCGTCTGCATCACCTTGGTCGCGATGCGGCCGGCGAACTCGTCCTGGTAGAAGCCCATGCTCTGGCCGAGCATCAGCCGGTGGAAGTTCCAGCGCAGCAGCATCGGGAAGTTGCCCGCGAGGCCCTGCTGCTTGATCAGCGACTGCAACGCGATCAGCACGGTGCTGCCGACCAGCACCGCCGCCAGCAGCAGCAGGGTCGAGCCCTCGCGTGCCAGCAGCTCGGCCGGCGGCACGGCCGCCAGCCAGTCGACGATGCGGCCCAGCATGCTGAACAGCAAGGCCTCGAAGGCACCGATCCCCGCCGTCAGCAGCGTCATCGCGAGCAGCCAGGGGCGCATGCCGCGCGTGCAATCCCAGAGGAAGCGGAACAGGCCGCGCGGCGGCGTGGTCGGCTCGGCGTCGGGATAGGGATGCAGCAGCTTCTCGAAACGGCCGAACACGCGGTGTCTCCGGTTGGCAGGGGTCCGTTGCAGCCACGGTGGCGGCCGCCTGGGCCGGCGAGGTTAGCCGATGACGGCGCCCCCACGCCCGACGGGGACGTCGATCGGCCGAACAGCGGCGATTCGACGGCCTTGTTCCGTCGATCACGCTGCGTCGCAGCCGCCACAATCCACTTCATCAAGGCGAAAGACCGACCGCACGATTGGGCGGAGCCCGGAACCCGTCACCGGCGCCAGATCCCGTCTCTGCACCCGTTGCAGTGTCCGGAAGCACAGAGGGCCACCCTGGGGTGGCCCTTCGCTTTTGGGGCGCATCCTGCGGTGTCGTCGGCGCCGCGCGGCGACCGCCGCTAGCATCCGCGCCAGTTTCGACTCGCCCCGGCCGCCTGCATGGACTCCCTCTCCCAACTAGCGCTCGGCGCGGCCGTCGGCATCGCCGTGATGGGTCGGCGCACCGCGCTCTGGAAGGCGGCGCTCTGGGGCGGCGTGTGCGGCACGCTGCCCGACCTCGACGCCTTCATCGACCATGGCGACGCGATCGCCGACATGACCCTGCACCGCGCCAACAGCCATGCGCTGTTCTGGCTGACGCTGGCGGCCCCGGCGATCGCCGCGCTGATCCACCGCATCCACGGCCAGCCCGGCCTCTTCGGGCGCTGGTGGCTCGCGGTGTGGCTGGCCCTGATCACCCACCCGCTGCTGGACCTGATGACGGTCTACGGCACGCAGATCGCCCGGCCCTTCACCAGCGAGCCCTACGGCGTCGGCAGCATCTTCATCATCGATCCGCTGTACACGCTGCCGCTGCTGGCCGGGGTCGGCGTCGCGCTGGCGGCCGCACCGACGCGCGGCCTGCGCTGGAACGCGGCCGGCCTGGCGCTCAGCACCGCCTACCTCGCCTGGGGCGTGGCCGCGCAGCAGCAGGTCAGCGCGGTGGCGCGCGAGGCGCTCGCGGCCCAGGGCGTCGAGACCCGCGCCCTGCTGGTCACGCCCACGCCGTTCAACTCGGTCCTGTGGCGCGTGCTGGCGATCACGCCGCAGGGCTACGTCGAGGGCTACCGCTCGCTGCTGGACGACGGACGCGGCATGGCCTTCGATCGCTTCGACCGCGGCGAGGCCCTGATCGCCGCGCACGGCGAACGCGACGCCGTCAGGCGCATCGCCGCCTTCACGCACGGCTTCTACAGTCTCGTCGAGCGCGACGGCCGGCTGCTGCTGACCGACCTGCGCATGGGGCAGGAGCCCAGCTACTTCTTCCGCTTCGTGGTCGCCGAGCGGCGCGGCGACACCTGGACCGAGGTGCCGGCGTTCACCGTCGGCATCCGTCCGGACGTGGATCGCACGCTGCCCTGGCTGTGGCGCCGCCTGCTCGGCGAGCCGCTGCCGCCGCCGCGCTGAGCGGCGACGTCCGGCTACTGCACCAGTTGCAGGATCTCGATCTGGTCCGGCACCGTCAGGAAGGTCCCGGCCCCCGAGGGCATCTGCATCAGCGGCTTCAGGTCGGCGTCGAACAGCCAGACGTTCGGATAGATCAGCTGGCGCGCGCGCTCGTCGCCGATCGAGCGCTGGAACTCGGCGTACGGCAGGCTGCTGGCGCCGGCGCGGATGTAGACGTCCTTGGCCAGCACCGACAGCGAACTGCGCAGGTCCACCACGAGGTACTTCGCCCGGAAGTGCGGCAGCAGTTCCTTGGCGTTCTTGTCGAGGAAGGCTTCGTACTGCCGGCAGTAGCGGCAGTCGTTCGCACCCAGGTAGACGTAGAGGCGCTTGTTCTCGGCGCGGGCGCGGTTCAGGGCCGGGGTCAGGTCGAACTCGCTGCGCGCCGGGCCGCCGGCGGGCTGGACCACGATGGCGTCGTAGGCCGCCGGCAGGCCGGCCGCGCCGGCCAGCGTCGTCGCCAGCGCGAGCCAGAACGCCGCGAGCAGCCGGCCTGCCGCGCTCACAGCCCGGCGCCGCCCACGGCCAGGCGGCCGGAGAAGTGGCCTTCCTTCGAGTCCTCGACCTCGGCCTTCAGCTCGCCACCGGCGCGCGGCACGAACTTGAAGCGCCAGGTCGGGTTCTCGCTGACCGAGAAGTCCTGCTCGGACGTGAACAGCGTCTGATCGCCGTAGGTCACCTTCACGGTCCGCACGAAGAAGGGCGGGATGAACATCACCGTCTGGTTGTTCAGCTCGAAGCCGGTGTCGTTGGGATGCAGCACGGTGATGTCGGCCACGGTCGGCAGGCCGGGCTTCACGCCTTCGGGCAGCTTGAAGAGGGTCTTGCCGATCAGGTGCGGGTTGTCGCGGTTGGGCGGGGCCGAGCAACCGCCCGAAGTCTTGACGTAGCGCGAATCCATGTGCAGCGAGCCGTCGGACAGTTCGGCGACGACGCGCACGTGGCTGTACTCGTCGACGCGCAGCCGGGTCTCGAAATCGGCCTGGCCGAGCTCGGTGCCGAGATCCAGCACGGCGGCCACCGGCGACGGGTTCTTGTCGACCAGCACGAACATCTTCTTCACGTAGAGCTCGGGCTTCTGGGCCTGGCGCGACACGATCTTCACCGGCACCGAGGCGCCGTAGGCCGCGCGCAGCGGCACGGTCAGCTGCACCTGGCCCGAGCCGGCGTCGATCTTGCGCGTACCGAACAGCCGGGCACGCAGGGCCTCCCACTGCGGCGACGAGTCGGTGTGCTGCACGTTGGTGGGCAACCCGCCGGGCGCCGCCAGCGCCGGCAAGGCAGCGAGCAGTCCGCCCGCGATCACGCCGCTGAAAAGCGCGCGTCCGATGAAAGTCTTTCGATCCATGCTGCCTCGCTCGCCGTGCCTACTTGAAGAGCAGCTCTCGTTCCATGCGCACGAACAGGATCGAGGCGTTGCGACGGTGAATGATCTGGTACTGGTCCCAGTCCCGGAACTCGGGCAGCTCGGCGGCGTCGGGCACCTCGCTGAGCGCGACGTCGGCGCGGCTCAACTCTAGCAGCCGGGCCTCGAGGCGGTCGAGGTAGCGCTGCACGCGCGCCAGCACGTCGGGCGATGCCGCCGGGCCGTGACCGGGCACGACGGCCTTCAGCGGCAAGCGCTGCAGCGCCGAGAGGGCGTCGCGCCAGCCCGGCAGCTCGCCGTCCTGGATATCGGGAATGCGGCCGGCATCGGCCAGTCCGCCGGCGAACATCACGCCGCTCGACAGGTCGAGCACGGCCGTGTCGCCGGGGCCGCTGGAGTGGCCGTAGGACAGCAGCCGGATCGGCCGGCCGATCAGGTCCAGGGTCTCGGCCGTATCGAACTCGCGGTCGGGCACGAACATCGCCGTGCCGCGCATCGCGTCCTCGCCCAGCACGCGGTTCAGCGTCTTCAGGCAGCCTTCGCAGCGGGCGGTCATGAGCCGCGACACGCGCCGCTGCATCAGGATCGGGATGCCGCGCTCGCGGAAGGCGGTGGCGCCGAACAGGAACTCCTGTCTCGCGTGCGTGATGACCAGCAGCCGCACCGGCTTGTCGGTGACGCGCGCGATCTCGGCCAGCAGCGCCTGGCCGTGCCGGTAGGAAACGCCGGCATCGACGGCGACGACGCCGCGCTCGCCGACGATGAAGCCGGCGTTGCCGAGCCGGCCGAGGTTGATGGCGTCGAGCTCGCCGTCGGCGCCGCGGATCATGTAGACGCCGGGCCCGACCTCGGTCGCGCGCCCGGACGGCGCCGCACCCACGTTGGCGACGCCGGTGCAGGCCGTGACGAGCATCAGCAGCAGCGGCGCGACGAGCAGCCGGAAGGTGCGGGCGCAGGACCCCATGTCGATGTGTCTCGTGATCGGTGCCGGCGGCATGAGCCCGCACGCCTTGTCTCCTTGGCGCAATGTAGCGGCAGGGCCGCGCCGAGCGTGGCGTGGGGTCGTCGCCGGCGCGGCGGCGGGCGTCGCAGAATCCGCAGGTCCGCCCCGCCATGCGTCCCCTGTCCCTGCCTCCGTCCACGCCCGGCCAGGTCTGGCTGTCGGCCATGCCGGGTCGCCTGCAGCCCTGGTCGCACTTCGAGGCCGACGCCCGCCGGCGCGGCCTGACGCGCATCGTCTGCCTGACGCCGCTGGACGAGGTCGCCGAGCTCTCGCCCGACTACCACGCCGCCGTGGTGGCTGGCCGCCTGCCGTGGCACTGGCAGCCGCTGGCGATGCGCAATTTCGGCCTGGCCGACAGCCTGCGCGCCTACCAGGACGGCATCGCCGCGATGGTCGACGCGCTGGCGGCCGGCGAGGTGCTGCTGCTGCACTGCGCCGCCGGCATCGGCCGCACCGGCACCACCGCGGCCTGCCTGCTCAAGCGCCTGGGCCTGCCGGCCGAGGAGGCGCTGAAGCGCGTGCGGGAAGCCGGCTCGAACCCGGAGTCCGCGTTGCAGTCGGGCCTGATCGACCGGTTCTGAGCGCGCTTGCTCGGGATCTCGCACGGGCCGGTCGGCCAGAATCGTGCGATCCGGGCCACGAGCCCGCCACGACTCCCGATGACGATGCACCCACTCCGTCCGATCCATCCCGCGCTGGCCGCGTCCGCCCTCGGCCTGAGCCTGCTGCTGGCGGCCTGCGCCGGTCCGGCCACCTCGCCGGCCGCCGGCACGCTGCTGCCCAACGAGAACCTCCACGTCGAAGGCCTCCCGCCGATCCCGATGGCGCTGGTGGCCCGGGCCGACCGGTACACCGACTTCCGCGGCCACGGCTTCGTCGACTGGCATCCGACGCGACCCGAGATGCTGGTCTCGCACCGCCAGGCCGGCGGCAGCACCGCGCAGCTGTTCCGCGTCGCGGGGCCGCTGGCCGCGCCGGAGGCGCTGACCGACTTCGCCGATCCGGTCACCAGTGCCAGCTACGAGCCGCGCGACGGTCGCTACATCGTGTTCGCGCGCAGCAGCGGCGGCAACGAGGCGCACCAGCTGTACCGCCTGGATCCAGCGACCCGCAGCACGACGCTGCTGACCCACCCCGACGAGCGCCACGAGGCGCTGGCCTGGCTGCGCGGCCGCTCGGAGCTGATCTACAGCGCCGTCCCGCTGGACCGCACCGCGGCGGGGGGCACGCGCGCCGATCCGGGCACGACGCTGTGGATCGTCGATCCCCTGCGGCCCGAGTCGCGGCGCAAGCTGGCCGAGCTGCCCGGCACGGGCTGGCTCGGCGGCGACGTCTCGCGCGACGACCGCCAGCTCGCGATCACGCGCTACCGCTCGGTCAACGAGTCCGAGGTCTGGCTGATCGACCTGGCCAACGGCACGCCGACGCAGCTGCTGCCCGCGGCCGGCGAAACGCTGAAGGCCACGCACAAGCCGGTCGCCTTCCAGCCCGACGGCCGCGGACTCTTCGTCTTCAGCGACCGCGCCGGCGAGTTCGTCGAGCTGATGCGCTACGACCTCGACCAGCGCACGCTGCAACGCGTGACCGGGCACATCCCCTGGGATGTCGGCGCGGTCGGCCTCAGCGGCGACGGTCACCGGCTGGCGGTCCAGGTCAACGTCGACGGTCGCCAGGAACTCCGGCTGTTCGACGCCAGGACGCTGGCCGAGCAGCCGCTGCCGGCGCTGCCGCCTGGCAGCGCCGGCCAGCCGTCCTTCCACCCGCGCCTCGGGACGCTCGCGATCACCATCGACAGCAGCCGCGAGCCTGGACGCATCCGCGCGCTCGACGCCGACGGCCGCTGGCAGGCATGGACCCAGGCCTACATCCCGGCCGCTGTGGACACGCGCGCGTTTCCCGACCAGGGCATCGTGCGCTGGACCAGCTTCGACGGCCTGGCGATGTCGGCGATCCTGACCCCGCCGCCGGCCCGCTTCACCGGCCGGCGGCCGGTGGTCGTGCGCGTCCACGGGGGACCCGAGTCGCAGGCGACGATGGGCTTCCTGGGGCGCTGGAGCTACCTCGTCAACGAGCTGGGCATCGCGATGATCGAACCCAACGTGCGCGGCTCGGCCGGTTACGGCAAGACCTTCCTGACGCTGGACAACGGCATGAAGCGCGAGGACTCCGTCAAGGACCTCGGCAGCCTGTTCGACTGGATCGCCACCCAGCCCGGTCTCGATCCGTCGCGCGTGCTGGTGGTGGGCGGCAGCTACGGCGGCTACATGAGCCTGGCGGCCAGCGTGCACTACGCCGACCGCATCGCCGGCGCGATCGACGTCGTCGGCATCTCCAGCTTCACCACCTTCCTCGCCAACACCGAAAGCTACCGCCGCGACCTGCGTCGCGTCGAGTACGGCGACGAGCGCGAGCCCGCGATGCGCGAATTCCTCGACCGCATCTCGCCGCTCAACAACGCACAGCGCATCACGCGGCCGCTGTTCGTCGTGCAGGGCCGCAACGATCCGCGCGTGCCGTGGACCGAGGCCGAGCAGATCGTGAAGAAGGTCCGCGAGAACGGCACGCCCGTCTGGTACCTGCGCGCCGAGAACGAGGGGCACGGCTTCCGTCGCAAGGAGAACGCCGACTTCCAGTTCTACGCGATGCTGCGCTTCATGGAACAGACGCTGCTGAAGTAGGCCTGTTCCTTCCTGGAACAGCGGCGAGCAGCCCGTCACGCCGCGGCCGACGACAGCGTCGCAGCGGGGCGACAGCGATGGCCCAGGGACCTGCCCGCGCAGGACAATGTCGCAGGGACGAGCCCGAGGAGACCCCTGCATGAAGCGACTGGCCTGGCGTTCGATCGTTGCGTTGAGCTTCGCCCTGCTCACACCGCTGGCGAAGGCCGACCTGGTGTTCGCCGTCAACGAGGGTGTCACCTACCGCGTCCCGGCCGAGCAGATCGCGGCGCGCTATGCCGCCATCGCGGCCGACCTGACCAAGCTGCTGAAGCAGCCGGTCACGATCCTGCCGGTCGGCGACTACCCGACGCTGCGCGCCAAGCTGGCCGAGCGGGCCTACGACCTGGCGATGGTGCACCCGGCGCACCTGTCGATCCTGGCCATCAAGAACTCCGGCTACAAGCTGATGGCGGTCACCAAGGGCTACCAGCAGTACAGCGCCAACTTCCTGGTCAATGCGGACTCGCCGCTGAAGTCGGTCGCCGACCTGAAGGGGCTGCGGCTCGGCGCCCCGGACGAGGACTCCATCACCTCGTGGATGGTGCGTGCGACGCTGCGCGACGCGATGGGCGACCCCAAGCAGGTCGCACTGACCTACACCCGCTACCAGGATGCCGTCCCCTTCTTCGTCGAGAACAACCTCACGCACGCCGGTGCCACGGCTTCCGGCGCCGTCATCAAGGCCTGGCAGGCCAAGGGCGGCAAGATCCTGTTCAAGTCCAAGCAGGTGCCCATCAAGCACCTGATCGCCAGCCCGAAGCTGTCGCCCGAGCAGATCAGCGCCGTCCGCGACTACCTGCTCGCGCTCGACACCACCGACGAAGGCAAGAAGAAGCTGGAGCCCAGCAAGTTCACCGGCTTCGCCGCCTACGACGAAGCGGAGATGCTGAAGATCGGCGCCTGGCTCGGCCTTTGAGCGTCGACGCGCCGGGGCCCTGCCCTTCGGCGCACACTCGCGCCTCCGCATCCCCCCGGAGGCGCCCATGCCCCCACCTCCCGCCCCGACCCGCCGTCGGCTGCTGCGCCAGGCCGCGAGCGGCATCGCGCTGATCGCCTGCCCGGCACTGCAGCTCGGCGTGCGCGCCGCGCCGGCCGCCGCAGCGCGCCCGACGCCGGCGCAGACCGAAGGGCCGTTCTACCCCGTGCAGTTGCCCGACGACCACGACGCCGACCTGCTGCATAACGGCGCGCGCCGCTACGGTGCGGGCCAGCCGGTGTGGCTGGACGGCCGCGTCGTCGATCTCGCCGGGCGGCCGGTACGCGGCGCGCAGGTCGAGATCTGGCAGTGCGACCAGCAGGGCCACTATCACCATCCGGGCGACGGCGGGCGTGCCGATCCCGACTTCCAGGGCTTCGGTCGCGTCGAGGTCGACGCGCAGGGGCACTATCGCTTCCGCACGCTGCGGCCCGCCGCCTACGACGGGCGCACGCCGCACATCCACGTCAAGGTGAGGCTCGCGCGCCGCGAACTGCTGACGACCCAGCTCTATGTCGACGGCGACCCGGGCAATGCGCGCGACTTCCTGTGGCGCCAGTTGCGCGATCCGGTGGACCGTGCGGCCCTGACCCGGCCTTTCGTGGCCGGGGCCGACGGGCTGCGCGCCGAGTTCCCGATCGTCGTCGCCGCTTGAGCGACACGATCGCCCCGATCGAGCCGCGCTACGCCGACGCGCACCTGCTGGTCGTCGACAAGCCGGCCGGGCTGCTGGCCGTGCCGGGCCGCGGCGCCGACAAGCAGGACTGCCTGGCGCGGCGCGTGCAGGCGCAGTGGCCGGATGCGCGGGTCGTGCACCGGCTCGACCAGGCGACCTCGGGCCTGATGCTGTTCGCGCGCGGCGCCGACCTGCAGCGCCAGCTCGGCCGCCTGTTCGAGCTGCGCCAGGTCGACAAGCGCTACGTCGCGGTCGTGGCCGGCTGCGTCGTGGACGAGAGCGGGCGCATCGAACGGCCGATCGCCGTCGACTGGCCGAACCGGCCGCTGCGACGCGTCGATGCCGAAGGCGGCCAGGCGGCGCTGACCCGCTGGCGCATGCTGGCGCGCGACCTGGCCGGCGACACCAGCCGCCTCGAACTCGATCCCGAGACCGGGCGCACCCATCAGCTTCGCGTGCACCTGCAGGCCATCGGCCACCCGATCCTCGGCGACGCGCTGTATGCGCCGCCGGCGGTGCGGGCACGGTCGCCGCGCCTGCTGCTGCATGCCAGCGAGCTGGCCTTCGCCCATCCGCAGACCGGACAAGCCTTGCACCTCGTGTCGCCGCCAGACTTCTAGGGCATGCTCGCGCGATGCGCACCGCCGTCGACCTGCCCAGGGCCTATCGCCTGCTCAACCACGGACCGACGGTGCTGGTCAGCGCGGCGCACGGCGGCCGCCGCAACATCATGGCCGCGGCCTGGAACATGGCGCTCGACTTCGCGCCGCCGAAGGTCGCTGTCGTGATCGACAAGAGCACCTGGACGCGCGAGCTGGTCGAGGCCTCGGGCCAGTTCGCGCTCAACGTGCCCTGCCGCGCCCAGGCCGCGGCCACGCTGGCGCTGGGCCAGCGGTCGGGCCGCGACCTGCCGGCGGAGCAGGACAAGTTCGCGGCGCACGGCCTGAGCCACTTCGCGGCCAGCCGCATCGACGCGCCGCTGCTCGACGGCTGCGTGGCCTGGCTCGAGTGCCGCGTCCTCGATGAAGTGCACAACCAGCAGAAGTACGACCTGTTCATCGGCGAGGTCGTGGCGGCCTGGGCCGACTCGCGCGTGTTCGCCGACGGCCACTGGCGCATCGGGCCCGAGACCGACCCGGCCCTGCACACCCTGCACTACGTGGCCGGCGGCCACTTCTTCGCGATCGGCGACGCCTTCGAGGCGCAGCCGCTGCCGGCGCCTCAGGGGTATTCGTAGAGCACGCGGTAGCGAGCCGGCGGCCGCAGGTCCGACTCGATCAGCGTGTAGCCCGTCACCGGCCAGGCGATCGGCAGCACGTGCGGCGGCGGCAGGGCCGCGCGCACGTCGCGGGCCAGGGTCACGTGAGGCGCGAAGCTGCTGCGCCGCGGCAACCAGGGCGCCGCATGCCAGCGCAAGGCCCGGCCCAGGCGGTCGTGGAGCATCTGCAGCGCGCCGGGCACCGCCAGCGGCCGCAGCACCGCCTGCCCGCCCGACCACACCTCGGCCCGGCCGAGACGCAGCTCGAAGGCCTCGAAACGGACCGGCAGGCGCTCGACGACCTCGGGAATCCGCTGCGCCGGCAGTTCGCCCAGGAAGCACAGCGTCAGGTGCAGTCGCTCGCGGTGCGTGAGCCGTGCCTGGGGCGGCCACACCCAGGCACGCGCGTGATCGACGATCTCGTCGCGCACGGCTTCTCCCGGCCACAGACCGACGAACAGCCGGACGCGCTGCGGATGTGCCGATGCATGTCCCATCGCTCGCACTCCTTCGGCCCTGCCATGCTGGATCGATGCCGCCTCCCGGGGAAGCATCGATGCCGAACCGCTGGCTCGCCTGCCGCGTTGTACTGCCGACGCCGACGACCTGCAAGCCGTTGCCGCGGCCGCCGGGACCGCCCGGCCGCTGCGCCGGCTCGGCATCAAGGAAAAAGCGCCGGCCCCCTTGCAGGAGCCGGCGCTCGCCAGCACACCGACGATCCGGCGAGGCCTCAGGGCATCATCGTCGCGGCACGCTTGATCGCGTTGCGGATGCGGCCGTAGGTGCCGCAGCGGCACATGTTCTCGATCGCGTCGATGTCGGCATCGCTCGGGTTCTTGGTGCGCTTCAGCAGGTCGACCGCGGCCATGATCTGGCCGGGCTGGCAGAAGCCGCATTGCGGCACGTCGAGATCCAGCCAGGCCTGCTGCACCGGGTGCAGCGTGTCGCCGTTGGCCAGGCCTTCGATCGTCGTGATCTGCTTGCCCTGCACGTCCGACACCTTGATCGAGCAGGTGGTCTGCGCCTTGCCGTTGACCAGGCAGGTGCAGGCCTTGCAGGCGTCGACGCCGCAGCCGTACTTCGGGCCGGTGATGCCGAGCTTGTCGCGCAGCACCCAGAGCAAGGCCATGCCGGCCGGCGCATCGACCGAGACCGGCTGGTTGTTCACGTTGAGGTTGTAGATGGGCATGGAGGCTCTCCTTAGGCGACGGCGGGGGGCGGCAGCTGACCGGCGGGCGTGGGCGTGAACACCGGCTGCGCGTTGAGGGGGAAGTTGCGCGGCTTGATGCCGGTTGCACGCGCGTAGGCGTTGGCGATGGCACCGGCCGGCGCGGACATCGCGACCTCGCCCATGCCCGCGGCCGGCGAGTTGCTGGTGTTCGGCATGACGATGATCTGCACGTCCTTCGGGAAGTCGCGCATCCTCGTGAACACGTACTGGTTGTAGCTGGCCTCCTGCGGCAGGCCGTCCTTGATGTTCAGGCCGGTCTTCAGCACCAGGGCGATCGCCTCGGCGATGCCGCCGTGGCACTGCTGCTCGACGCCCGACGGATTGATGACGCGACCGACGTCGATCGCCATCGTCACCTTCGTGACCTTGCAGTTGTTGCGGTCGCGGCAGTCCAGCTCGACGATGCAGGCCGAGAAGGAGCGCGACTCCTGATGCACCGCGACGCCCTGGGCAAAGCCCGCCGGCATCGACTTGCCCCACTGCGCCGCCGTCGCCACGCGCTGCAGGCAGGCCTTGACGCGATCGAGCCGCAGGAACTCCATGCGGAAGGCGACCGGATCCTTGCCCAGGCGCGCGGCGATCTCGTCGGCGACGATCTCCTCGACCGTGCGCGCCGGCTGGATGTGCACCGACCGGTAGGACACGGTGTTCATCTCCAGCGCCACCGGGAACAGCAGCTTGGCGCTGACGCCGAAGTTGTACGGCGACGCGACCATGGTCTTGAAGAAGAACTGCTCGTAGCCGAGGTTGCCGACGGTCTGCGTCACCAGCGGCGGCAGCGAGCCGCCCAGCGCCGTGCCGATCTCGCCGTAGCCGTGGCGCGCGTCGAGCCGCACGGCCGCGATGCTCTGCTGGTAGCTCAGCACGTTGCCCGGCGTCAGCAGCGTCGCCGGCAACAGCGCCGCGCGCACCTTGTGCACCTGCGGCGGACGATGCCGCGTGTGGCGGATGTCGTCGCTGCGGTGGTACATCAGCTTGCAGACGAAGCCGGTCTTCTTGGAGATCTGCGCCGCCACCTGCACCGGGTCCCAGAACAGGCGACGGCCGAAGGCGCCGCCACTCGGGATGACGTGGCAGCTGACCTGCGTCGGCAGCAGGCCGAGGTCCAGCGCGACCGCCTGCGCGGTCACGATCGGGCTCTGCAGGCCGGCCCAGATCTCGGCGCGGTCGGGCCGGGTGGCGTCGACGATTGCGCACTCGACCTCCAGCGGGCAGGCCGTCGCGGTCTTCCAGGTGAACTCGGCGTCGATCGCGATCGTGCCCAGCGGCGCCGGCAGCTGCGGCGGGATCGCGGCGCGCAGCTTGTCGCGGATCGTCGCGTCGTTCTCGCCGGCCATCGTGCCGGGGCCCCAGGTGATGTCGAGCGCGCGGCAGGCGTCATAGGCCTGGCCGAAGGTCTCGGCCATCACGGCGACGCCGGGCGGGATGCCGACCACGGTACCGCCGCCGGGGATGGTCTCGACCGCCAGCACGCCGGGCATCGCCAGCACCGCCGCGCGGTTGTTGACGCTGACCACCGAGCCGCGGATCGTCGACGGCATGCGGCACATCGTCGGCTTGGCGCCCGGGACGTCCAGGTCCATCGTGAACTTCTTCTTGCCGGTCACGATGTCGCGCGCGTCGAGCTTGCCGATGCGCTTGCCGACCACCGGATCGGCCGGCGTTCCCGCCAGCGGCGGCAGGCCCGCCTTCAGCCGCGCTGCGGCGACCAGCGCCGGCAGCACCGGCTCGAAGGCACGCACCGAGCACGAGCCGCCGGTGATCTGGTTGTAGAGCAGTTCCGGCTGTGCGTCGGCCGAGGTGACGCGCACCTTCGACAGCGGCACGTTCGCCAGGTCGGCGATCATCATCGCCAGCGCGGTCGCGATGCCGGTGCCTTGCTCGAGGCGCGGCAGCGCCATCGTGTAGACGCCGTTGCTGTCGATGTCGAGCTTCACGAGCGCCATCGTCAGCGCGCCCGTCTGCACGAGCGAGTCGCCGACGTCGTAGTAGTCGACGGTGTCGGGCGGCGTCAGCGGCAGCGGCAGCGCCTGGGCGGTCGACGGCGCGACCGTCAGGCCGGCCGTCGCGGTGACCACCGGCGTCGAGGCCGCGTAGGTCAGCAGGCTGCGGCGACTCAGCGCCGCCGGTGCCGACGCCTCGGCGGTCGCCAGGTCGTCGGGCGTCGCGTTCGTGTCTTTCATCGTTGTCTCCTGTCTGTGGTGAGCCGTGTGCCGGTCCGGACGCATCGTCGCCAGGGCCCGTCATCGGGGTTGTCGTTGCAACGACATCTCTGACTGGTGTTTTCCCCAAGCATCCGGCCTGTTCGCGCGCGCGTAGTGCACGTAACGACACCGCAATGCGACGGGCCGGCTCCTGCACGGCCCGCGAGGAGACCACCGTGATGCAGTCCCTGGAGTCCATGCTTCGCGAGAGCGTGTGGGCCGACACGTTGAGCGCCGCCGAACTCGACCAGGTCGTGCGCGAAGCCTTCGAGCGACGAGTCGCGATCGGCGGCTACGCGGTGCGACGCGGCGAGCCGGCCGACAGCTGGTTCGGCGTGATGGACGGCCTCATCAAGATGTCCGTGTCGCAGCCCGACGGCCGCGTGTCCACCTTCACCGGCGTGACGGCTGGCGGCTGGGCCGGCGAAGGCTCGCTGCTGAAGGCCGGCACCTGGCGCTACGACGGCGTGGCGGTGCGGCAGACGCGGCTGGCCTGCATCCCGCGGCACAGCTTCGAGCGGCTGGTCTCCACCAACCTCGCTTTCAACCGTTTCCTGCTGTCACAACTGAATGCGCGCCTGAGTCTGTTCATCGGCCTGGTCGAGTACGACCGCCTGCTCGGGCCCGATGCGCGTGTCGCGCGCTGCCTCGCCAGCCTCTTCGATCCCGACCTCTACCCGCGCGCCGGCAACTTCGTGCGGCTGAGCCAGGAGGAGATCGGTCTGCTGTCGGCGGTGTCGCGGCAGCGCACCAACGAATCGCTGCACCAGCTCGAGCATGCCGGCCTGCTGCGCGTCGAGTTCGGCGGCGTCACGGTGCTCGACGTGCCCGGACTGCGCGGCTACTGCGGCACGCCGGACGCGCGGCCAGCACCGCGATCGCGCCCGGTCACGGCCGGCGCCTGAGCCGACGGCGCCCGGAATTCAACGCCAGCCGACGATCAGGATGCCGAGGCCGAGCTTGTTCTGCCGCAGGTTGTAGTCGATCAGGCTCTCGCCGTAGCCGCTGAACCACTGCAGGTAGCCGCGCAGCGCGCCGTCGACCGGGAAGGCCCACTCGATCTGTCCCGAGCCGCGCGAGCGGTCGCCGCCGCGCAGCGAATGCCGCAGCTGCAGCGCGACGACATGCTCGCCCCACTGCCGCGTCAGCAGCAGCTCGGCGCGGCCCACGTAGTCCTCGATGTCCGGGTTGTCGTCGTCGCTGGCGTCCTCGCGCAGCCGCCACCAGGGTCGCAGCTCCGCCGTCCAGTCGCCGCGCTCGAAGCGCAGCTCGCCGACGATGCGGTTCCAGCTGCGCGACAGCGGCAGGGTGCGGCCATTGGACTGGTGGTTCAGCGACAGCGAGGCCTGGCGAAGGCGCCAGCCCAGCAGCTGCGCCTCGAGCGGCCAGCCGAACATGATCTCGGGCTCGTAGTTGGTCTCGCGGAAGGGCCGCGACACCGAGCTGCTGTAGACCTGCCAGCGCGAGGACTGCGTGTAGCCGGCCCACAGCGTGCCCGGCGATCCCAGCACGTGCTCCCAGAGCTTGGACTTGAAGCTGATCTGGTACTTGGCCTCGACCGACCGCAGGTCCAGCGGAAACGGCACGCCATGGTCGGGCGCCGGCGACGACGGCGTGCGATTCACGCGATCGGTCCAGGTCGCGGGCAGCAGGTAGACCGGCTTGTAGGGACGCGGCACGAACAGCTCGCCGCGGCGGCGACCGTCGAGGTCCCAGCGATCGTCGAAGACCGAGGTCTGCGGCGGCACCGCCAGCGGATCGGGCGTCGGCGCGGCGGCGGCCGCGGCACGGGCCGCCGCAGGCGGCACGTCGACACGCCCATGGACGCGGTCGTAGCAGGCCAGCCGAGCCATCGGGTCGGCCGTCGCGAGGCAGGCCGACACGTCGGCCTCGGCACCCGCGGCGGGCCGCAGTGCGACGCCCAGCAGCAGCGGCAGCAGGAAGCGAGAGATCGAGGGCAAGCGCGACTCCTTGCGGACCGTGGACGGGTGAAGTCTCGCCCATCGTCGACGCGGCCGCCGCTATCCTCGCTCGATGCCCGACGCCGACGCCCCGCTGCGCAGCTTCCGCCCCTTCATGCGCTTCTGGTTCGGCCGCCTCGCCGGGACCATGGCCAACCAGATGCTGATGGTGGCCGTCGGCTGGCAGATGTACGAGCTGACCGGCAGCGCCTGGGACCTGGGCCTCGTCGGCCTCTACCAGTTCGCGCCCGCCCTGCTGCTGGTGCTGGTCGCCGGGCAGGCGGCCGACCGGCACGAGCGCCGCCGCATCCTCGCGCTGTGCATGACGGTGCAGGTGGCGATCGCGCTGACGCTGCTGGCGGCCACGCAGGGCGGCTGGGCGAGCCGCGGCCTGCTGCTCGGCCTGTCGGTGGCGATCGGCTTCGCCAAGGCCTTCCAGATGCCGGCGCAGCAGGCCATCGTGCCGCTGCTCGTGCCGCCCGAGGTGCTGCCGCGGGCGCTGGCCTTCAGCTCGGCCGGCATGCAGGCCGCGATCATCGGCGGGCCGGCGCTCGGCGGTTTCATCTTCGCCGCCGGTGCCGGCACGGTGCATGCGGTGTGCGCGCTGCTGTTCGCCGTCGCGGTGTGGCTGTTCGCCGGCGTGCGGCATGCACCGGTGCCGCCCAGCACCGAGCCCGTGCGCCTGGCGACGATGCTGGCCGGCGTGCGCTTCATTCGCGGCCGGCCGGCGGTGCTGGGCGCGATCTCGCTCGACCTGTTCGCGGTACTGCTCGGTGGCGCGACCGCCCTGCTGCCGATCTTCGCGAAGGACATCCTGCACGTCGGCCCCTGGGGCCTGGGCCTGCTGCGCGCGGCGCCGGCCGTCGGCGCGCTGGCGATGTCGATCGGGCTGTCGCGCTGGCCGATCACGCGACGCGTCGGACGCCGCATGTTCGGTGCGGTCGCGGTCTACGGGCTGGCGACGCTGGTGTTCGGCCTGTCCACGCACTTCTGGCTGTCGATGGCCGCACTGGCCGTGGCCGGCGCGTCCGACATGGTCAGCGTCGTGATCCGCCAGTCGCTGGTGCAGCTGGAGACGCCCAACGAGATGCGCGGCCGCGTCAGCGCCGTGAATGCCATCTTCATCGGCGCCAGCAACCAGCTCGGCGAGTTCGAGTCGGGCGCGACCGCCGCCTGGCTGGGACCGGTCGGCTCGGTCGTACTGGGCGGCGCCGGCTGCCTGCTGGTGGCCGGCCTGTGGATGAAGCTCTTTCCCGACCTGGCGCGGCGCGAACGGCTACTCTCGCCCTGATGAAGACGACGCAGTTGTGCATCCTCACCGGCGCCTCGCGCGGACTCGGCGCGGCGCTCGCCGAGCAATCGCTGCGCCCCGGCGCGCGGCTGCTCTGCCTGTCGCGTCGCGAGCACCCGACGCTCGCGGCGCTGGCCGCTGCGGCCGGTGCGCAGGCCGAGCAGTGGGCGGTCGACCTGGCCGAGCCTGCGCCGGTCGCCGCGCGGCTCGAAGCCTGGCTGGCCGGTCTCGACGACAGCGCCTTCGCCAGCGCGACGCTGATCAACAACGCGGCGACGCTGCCGCGCGTCGGGCCGCTGGAGGACAGCGAGGCCGGCGAGCTCGCCCGCACGCTGCGCGTCGGGCTCGAGGCGCCGCTGCTGCTGAGCGCGGCCTTCCTGCGCGCCACGCGCGCCTGGTCCGCCGACCGCCGCATCCTCAACATCTCCTCGGGCCTCGGCCGCCGCGCGATGGCCGGGTCGACGGCCTACTGCGCGATCAAGGCCGGCCTGGACCATGCCTCGCGCGCGATGGCGCTCGACGGGGCGCGTGTCGTGTCGCTGGCGCCCGGCGTGATCGACACCGACATGCAGGTGCACCTGCGCGACAGCGACCCGCGAGGCTTCCCCGACCATGCGCGCTTCGTCGCGCTCAAGGCCGACGGCCAGCTCGACACGCCGGCGCAGGCCGCAGCCAGGGTGCTGGCCTTCCTGGCACGACCGGACTTCGGGCGCGAGCCGGTGGCCGACGTCCGGACCTGAGGCGCCGCGTCGCGCCGCATCACGCCTCGCCGCGCTTCATGCGCGCGCGCAGTTCGCCGGCGCGGCCCCGTGCCTTCCACTCCGACAGCTGGCGCTGCCGCTCGAGCGCGCTCATCGTGTCGCGCCGCAGCTCGCGCTGCAGCTTGAGGTAGTTGCGCAGCCGGTCCGGCGTCACGCCCTCGTGCACCGCGCAGCCGGGCTCGTCGCCGTGCCGGCAGTCGCGGAAGCGGCAGCGCAGGCTGAGGGCCTCGACGTCCTCGAAGCCCCGCGCCAGCGCGGCCTCGTCGATGTCGGGCCGCAGCGCGCGCAGGCCCGGTGTGTCGATCACGCAGGCGCCGCCCGGCAGGCGGTGCAGCGAGCGCGAGGTCGTCGTGTGCTGGCCGCGGTGGTCATGGGCACGCACCGGCCCGGTGTCCTGCAGGCTGCGCGCCGCCAGCGTGTTGGTCAGCGTGGACTTGCCGGCGCCGGACGAGCCCAGCAGCACGACCGTCTGCCCCGGCACGAGCCAGGGCGCGAGCGTCAGCGCTGCCTGCGGCGAGGTCGCGTCGACCGCCAGCACCGGCACGGCGGGCCCGACGCGCGCGCGCAGCGCATCGATCTCGTCGGCGACCAGCGCCTCGCGCGTCGCCGGCTCGGGCGCGACGAGGTCGGCCTTGGTCAACACGACGACCGGCTGCACGCCGTGCTGCGCCAGCAGCAGGAAGCGTTCGAGCCGGCGCGGATTGAAGTCCGCGTCCAGGCCCATGACGAACAGTGCCGTGTCGACGTTGCTGACCACCGCGTGGCGGCGGCCATCGGCATCGCGGCGCGCGACGTGGTTCAGCGGCTCGAGCCGCCGCTCGACCCACAGCCCGCCCTGCGAGTCGCGCGCGCACAGCAGCCAGTCGCCGACCGCCAGCGCGGCGCCGGCCTCGGACAGCTCGCGCACCAGCCGCGGCAAGGCACGGCCGACGTGCTCGGCGTGGCCGTCGTGGAGTTTCAGGGTCTCGCGGTGCACCTCGACCAGGCGCAGCAGCCACATGGCGCGCGGGGCCGGGTCAGGCTCCAGCGTGCCGAGCGCTGCATGCAGCGCCGGGGCGAGCGCCAGGCTCCAGCCGATGGGGAGCAGGGGCTCGAAATCGATCTCGATCATGATGGTTCGGACTCTCGGGCGTGATGACGCTTTCGCCGAAGCGAATGCGCAGCAATCTGCCCGCGCAGCGCGCGCGGCAGGGCATCAGGTCAGGAGTCGGCCGCGGGCGGAGGCGCGCGGCGGGTCGAAGATCGAAGGGGACTTCGAGCGCCCGGGCTTCAGGCGGCAGCCGACGGGAGGACGGCAATGTCGGTCTGGCTCATGTCACGTCTCCTTGCGTCGGTTGAGGGGCGGCCCGGTCGGACCGCAGCGAGGGCGCGAGTGTCGCAGCGCCGGAGTGCCGCGTCAACGCGACCCGGCATGAAAAAGGCCGCGCGGGGCCAGAGCCCGGCGCGGCCGAACAGCGGGGGAGTCTTGTAGCCCGCCGGTATGCAAGCGTTGCGCGATCAGCAGCTGCGCGCTGCGGTCGCCGTGCAGGCGGCGGCCAGCTGCGTGTCGGCCGGCGCCGCCGCGCTGCGATGGGCGGTGACGACCACGCGCTCGAGCTGCACGACCTGCGCATGCGGCGACACGGTGCGATGCTGAGCCAGCGCGTCGACACCGACCAGCTGGCCGGCGGTCAGCGCGAGGGCGACGGCAGCGGCGGCGGCGTGGTGGGTGGAGAAGAGGCTGTTCATGTCTGGCTCCCGTTCCAGAGACCCGGATCGGGCCTCGATGGAAAGCAGTATCGGCAGCGCCGGACCGGCACGCCACGCACATGCGATCAACGGGGCGGAGTGCGGGATGAACGGCGCTGCAGCGCGACGAACCGCAGCGCCGGCAGCGCCGAAAAGCCGACGGGGGCCTCGCGGCCCCCGTCGAAACGCACCTGCGGGACCTCGGCTCAGGCCTTCTTGGCGTAGGCGCTGCACCATCCTGCGGCAGCGACCTGCTTGCCCGTGAACAGCGGGCAGCCGCCCGCCGCATCGCCGGCCTTGCCCTGGAACAGCGCGCAGCTGCCGCAGTTCTGGCCGGCGGCGTAGTTCTTGAACTTGGCCTTGTCGGCCTTGGTGGCATCGTGGACATAGCCGAGTGCAGCGGCCTGGGCGTCCTTCTCGTCGACCCTGGCCTGGGCGTGCGCGCTGCGGGCGCCCAGCACGGCCAGGCCGGCGGCGGGAATCCATTGGATGAACTGGCGACGGGCTGTCATCGGGGTCTCCTGTGGAAGTGGGTGGCTGTACAACGCCGGGCCACGGCGGGCCGACGACCCATGATGCGTCGCGGCGCTGACAGTTCGCCCACGGCGCCGGATACCCGACCGCCGCGCTCAGCGTCGGCCGACGAAGGCGTCGCGCGCCCGCTTGCCGATGAAGGGGTGATCGGTGAAGAAGCCATCCATGCCGAGCTGCAGGAAGGCGCGCACCCAGGCGCCCATGTCGCCCAGTGACGCCGGATCGCTGCCGGCATCGAACTCGTCGGGCAGGAAGCCGTTCTCGGCACGGAAGGTGTAGGGGTGCACCAGCAGCCCGGCCGCGTGCGCGTCGGCGATCAGGGTCGTGGGCGTGCCGAGCCGCCCGCCGACCAGCGGCACGATCAGCGTCGAGGCCGGGCCGATGCCGTTGGCGTAGCCGGCCACCTCGGCCAGGCCGGCCGGGCGAGCCAGGTCGCCGTAGGTGCGCACGTCGCCGGCGACCACGAAGTCCCAGGGCCGCGCCGCCGCGCCGCCGTACAGCTGCACCAGCGGCACGCGCGTCATGCTGCGCAGCTTCTTCAGGTTCGCCGTCTCGAAGGACTGCACGAAGACCGGCGAGTCGGCGCGCTTGTAGCCGTAGCGGTCGAGCAGGCGCACCAGCGGCTCCTCGAGCGCCAGGCCGATGCCCTGGAAGTAGCTCGGATGCTTGGTCTCGGGGTAGACGCCGACCGGCTTCGCCTTGCGGGCCTTGACACCGTCGGCACGCGCTTCCTGGCGACGGCGCTCGTTGGCCCGCTCCACCAGCTGCAGCACCTCCTCGAAGGTCGGCACCTCGAACATGTCGTTGAAGCGCGCGTTGGCCGGGCGCAGCGCCGGGATGCGCTCGCGCGCGCGCAGGGTCTTCAGCTCGGCCAGCGTGAAGTCCTCGGTGAACCAGCCGGTGATGGCGACGCCGTCGATCGACCGGGTGGTGCGGCGCGACGCGAACTCCGGGCGCTCGGCCACGTCGGTCGTGGCCTCGCGCAGGCTGCCGTCGGCATTGAGGATCGCGATCGCGTTCTCGTGCCGCGCGACCAGCACGCCATCCTTGGTGCTGACGAGGTCGGGCTCGACGAAGTCGGCACCCTGCTCGATCGCCAGCCAGTAGGCGGCCAGCGTGTGCTCGGGCACGTAGCCGCTGGCGCCGCGGTGGCCGATGACCAGCGGTTCGGCCGTCGAGGGCGGCGGACCGGGACGGTGGCCCGCGGACACGGCGCAGGCGCTGCCGGCGGCCAGAAGCAGCGCGGCGGTGAGCAGGGAAGCGATTCGCATGCAGAGACTCCAGGGGGTGGCGCAATGGACGCGTACGCTAGGCGGGCGTCGTGACCCGCGCATGACGTTCCCGTGAAGCGCCGGCTGCGGCAACATCGCGACCATCCGTGATCTCCGAGGAAATGGCCATGAGGATCGCACGCTGGCTGGTGCCGCTGCTGCTGCTGGGCCTGGCGGCCATGCCCCTGCGCGCGGCCGAGCGCAGCATCGACAAGCAGGTCGTCGTCAACGCGACGCTGGACCAGCTGTGGGCGGCCTGGACCACGCGCGAGGGGATCGTCGGCTTCTTCGCCCCCGACGCGGTGATCGATGCGCGCGTCGGCGGCGCCTTCCACATCCACATCGACCCGGGCGCTCCGCCGGGCTCGAAGGGCGCCGACGACATGCGCTACATGGCCCTGCAGCCGAAGCGCATGCTGTCCTTCGACTGGAACGCGCCGCCCAGCCTGCCGGGCGTGCGGCAGCAGCGCAGCTTCGTCGTGCTGCGCTTCGAGGCGCTGGACGAGCGTCGCAGCCGGCTCACGCTCCACCACACCGGCTGGGGCGACGGTGGCGAATGGGACCAGGCCTATGCCTACTTCGACCGCGCCTGGGGCCATGTCCTCGCCAACCTGCAGAAGCGCTTCGACAGCGGCCCGGTCGACTGGACGGAGTGGCTGGCCATGCTGAAGAAGGCGCGCGAGGACGCCGCCAGAAAGCCCTGAGCCGCCCCGCATGCACCCCCGCCCGACCCGGGTCGACGACCTGCCCGCCTTCGACGCCGTCATCGACGTCCGCTCGCCGGCCGAGTTCGCGCTCGATCACATCCCCGGCGCGATCAACTGCCCGGTGCTCGACGACGAGGAGCGGCGCATCGTCGGCACGATCTACGTGCAGGTGTCGCCCTTCGAGGCACGCCGGATCGGCGGCGCGATGGTCGCGCGCAACATCGCGCGCCACCTGGAGACGCAGTTCCGCGACCACCCGAAGACCTGGCGCCCGCTGCTGTACTGCTGGCGCGGCGGCATGCGCAGCGGCAGCTTCGTGACGTGGATGCGACTCGTCGGCTGGGATGCCCAGCAGCTGCAGGGTGGCTACAAGTCCTGGCGCGCCCACGTGATCGAGCGCATCGCGACGCTCGCACCACGCCTGCCGCTGCGCGTGCTGTGCGGGCCGACCGGCAGCGCCAAGACGCGCGTGCTGCAGGCCCTGGCCGAGCAGGGCGAACAGGTGCTGGACCTGGAGGCGCTGGCCGCGCACCGGGGCTCCGTCCTCGGCGCCCTGCCCGGCACCGAACAGCCGACGCAGAAGGCCTTCGAGACCCGGTTGGCGACCGCATTGGCCGGCTTCGACCTCGGGCGCACGGTCTGGGTCGAAGCCGAGAGCCGCAAGATCGGCCGCATCGGCCTGCCCGATGCCCTGCTGCTGAGGCTGCGCGACAGCCCGGCGGTCGAGATCGCCGCGACGCCTGCCGCACGCCTGGCCTACCTGCTGCGCGACTACGACTGGCTGGGTGACGACCCGCAGCGACTCGTCGACAAGCTCGGCCTGCTGAAGGGCCTGCAGGCCAACGAGACCCTGGCGCAGTGGCAGGACTGGGCCCGGGCGCGCGCCCTGCCGCCGCTGTTCGAGGCGCTGATGCGCGAGCACTACGACCCGCTGTACGCCCGCTCGCAAGGCCAGCACTTCGCCCGCCTCGGCGCCGCGCCGCGCTTCGAGACGGACAACCTCTCGGAGGCCGGAGTCGCTGCGCTGGCGCGCCGGCTCGCGGCCGGCTGATCGCCGTGCTCAGGGTTCCAGATCGACGAGCGGCAACTGGTCGAGCACGGCACGGACCGCCGCCGGACCGCGCAACGCGGCGAAGCGCGTGAGCTCCTGGCCGTCGTCCAGCAGCAGGTAGCCCATGCGCCAGCGCGCGAACAGGCGCTCGCCCTCCGACGGGCCGTGGTGCAGCACCTGCAGGGCCTCGTGGCGCGGGTCGCGCTTCAGACGTTCGATCAGGCCATCGATCTCGGCGAGCGAGCCCTCCACGTACTGGCACACGTGGGCCCCGTCGAACACCAGCACGCCGGTGATCCCGACGCGCGCATTGTTGCGGCGGGCCTGGACGGCGACCTCGGCGACCACCTCGAAGGGCTTCTCGCCCGCGATGCGGCTGAGGTAGAGGAACTGAACAAGAGGCTCCATGCGGTCCGTGTGCGGTTTGATTTGCGACGGGCGAGACCTTAAGGGCCGCCCGGCGGCGCCACAATGTCATTTCACATAGCGAGGTCCCGCGTGCCGAAGCCCTGCCCCGCCTCCGTGCCCTGCGCCCACTGCCCGCTGCGCGCCCTGCCGGCGTTCGCGCCGACCACCGAGCCCGAGCAGGTCTTCATCGAGCAGTTTCGCCAGGGCATGGTGCGCGCCGATCCCGGCGGCGAAGTCCTGCGCGAGCATGCGGCGAGCGACTCGCTCTACACGGTGTTCTCGGGCTGGGCCTTCCGCTTCAAGACCCTCAGCGACGGTCGGCGGCAGATCCTCAATTTCCTGCTGCCCGGCGACTTCATCGGCCTGCAGGAGCAGTTCGCCGACGGCGCGCCGCACGGCGTCGAGGCCCTGACCGAGGTGACCCTGTGCCGCTTCCCGAAGGACCGGCTGTGGTCGCTGTACCGCGAGTTCCCGAGCCTCGGCTACGACATCACCTGGCTGTCGGCGCGCGAGGAGAACATGACCGACGAGACGCTGCTGTCGGTCGGCCGCCGCAGCGCCAGCGAACGCATCGCCATGCTGCTGATCCACCTGTTCCGTCGCGCCGAGCGCGTCGGGCTGCGCGACGACCGCGGCGTCGTGTTCCCGGTCAGCCAGCAGCATGTGGCCGACGCGCTGGGCCTGTCGCTGGTGCACACCAACAAGACCCTGCGCAAGCTGCACCGGCTGGGCCTGCACGAGATCGCCGACGGGCGACTGCGCCTGCTCAATCCGCGGGCGCTGCAGCGGCTGGCCGACTACGCCGAGCGGCCGATGCGCGCCATTCCCCTGCTCTGAACCGCGGCCTCAGCCGCGGTGGATGGGGTCGACCCAGAGCACGGTCTCCGGCTTCTCGACCGGCTCGATGTCCAGGTTGACGGCCGTCGCCTCGCCGTCGCTGCGCACCAGCACGCATTCGAGCTTCTCGTCGCGGCTGGCATTGATCTCCTGGTGCGGCACGAAGGGCGGCACGTAGATGAAGTCGCCCGGGCCGGCTTCGGCGGTGAACTGCAGCTGCTCGCCCCAGCGCATGCGCGCATGGCCCTTGACGACGAAGATCACGCTCTCGAGCGGACCATGATGGTGGGCGCCGGTCTTCGCGTCGGGATGGATGTGCACGGTGCCGGCCCACAGCTTCTGCGCGCCGACACGCGCGAAGGTGATCGCGGCCTGGCGGTCCATGCCCGGCGTCTGCGCGGTGTTCGGATCGAGCTGGCCGGCCGGGATGACGCGCACGCCGTCGTGCTTCCAGCGGTCGTGCTCAGGGTCGTGCGTCGTGCTCATTCGGGGCTCTCCGGTCTGTTGCGCGAGTGTCACGCATTCCCGGCTCGGCCTGCTTGCGCGCATCGATCGGCTACACTGCGACCCGTAGATATGCGCAAGACCGTGGTTCTTAGGTGTCTCGGTTCGATCCGGTCTTCGGTTCCGAAGGCCGTCTGGTTCGTCTCCCCCAGGTAGCGTTTCTTGAGTGTCTCTGCACGGGCATGGCATGTCGCCGCGCCTGCATCTTTGTTCGATCGATAGGAATGTTATGAGCGTGCAAACCGGCACCGTGAAGTGGTTCAACGAAGCCAAGGGCTTTGGATTCATCGCCCAGGACGGCGGTGGCGCCGATGTCTTCGCGCATTTCCGCGACATCACCGGCACGGGCTTCAAGACCCTGCAGGAGAACCAGCGCGTCGAATTCGAGGTGAAGCAAGGCCAGAAGGGCCCGCAAGCCGCGAACATCCGCCCGCTGTAATCCAGCGAGCGCTGAAGCGCCTGAAGAAACGCGGCCTCGGCCGCGTTTTTTTGTGCCTGCGCGGACCTCAGGCGTAGCGCCGGCGCGCCAGCGCCGCCCCGGCCGCCAGGGCCTGCAGCTTCTTCAGCGCCACCTCGCGGTCCATCGGCGCCAGGCCGCAGTTGGTGCAGGGGAAGAGCCTCTCCTTGCGGACGAACTGCAGCGCGCGACCGATGGTATCGGCGACCTGCTCGGGCGTCTCGATCTCGGCGCTGGCGACATCGATCACGCCGACCAGCACGTCCTTGCCGTCCAGCAGCTTCATCAGGTCGGGCGGCACGTGCGAGTGGTAGCACTCGAGGCTCACCTGGTCGATCGAGCTCTTCGCGAGCGCCGGGAACACCTGCTCGTACTGGCGCCACTCGTCGCCGAGCGCGTTCTTCCAGTCGATGTTGGCCTGGATGCCGTAGCCGTAGCAGATGTGCACGGCGGTCGTGCAGGTGAGGCCCTGCGCCGCACGCTCCAGCGCCTTCACGCCCCAGTCGGCCGCCTCGGCCATGTAGACGTTGAAGGCCGGCTCGTCGAACTGGATGATGTCCACGCCGTCGGCCTGCAGCGCCAGCGCCTCCTGGTTCAGCAGTTCGGCGAACGCAAAGGCCATCTTCACGCGGTCGCCGTAGTGGCGGTCGGCCACCGTGTCGACGATGGTCATCGGTCCCGGCAACGTGAACTTCAGCTTCTTCGTGGTGTGGGCCCGCGCGAAACGCGCCTCCATCGCATGCACCCGGCCTCGGAGCTTCAGCGGCGCGACCACCTGGGGCACCATCGCCTTGTAGCGGTCGTTGCGGATGCCCATCTCGACCTTGTGCTCGAAGTCGATGCCGTCGACCTTCTCGAGGAAGCCGTGCACGAAGTGCTGCCGCGCCTGCTCGCCGTCGCCGACGATGTCCAGGCCGGCATCCTCCTGGGCCTTGATCCACAACAGCGTCGCATCGCACTTGGCCTGGTCGAGCTCGGCGCCCTGCGCCTTCCATTGCGGCCACAGCTTGTTGGTCTCGGCCAGCCAGCCCGGCTTGGGCAGGCTGCCGGCCAGCGTCGTCGGGAACAGCGGTCGATCCTGGGCCATCGTCGTCTCCTCGTGGTCGGGTGCCGGACGATTATCGATAGCCGCGATGGACAGTGCCGCTGGCCGGTCTTAGGCTTCCCGGCGAGCGGCGTGCCATGCCGCCGAGGAGCGCACGATGCTGATCCGGGCCCTGAAGTGGCTGGTGGCGCTGATCCTGGCCCTGGTGCTGGTGATCGCCGTCGGCGGCATGCTGCTGTCGCCGAAGTTCCAGGTCACGCGCACGCAGCAGGTCAAGGCGCCACCCGACAAGGTCTACGCCCTCGTCGTTGCGCCGCGCGCGTGGGCTCAGTGGTCGGCATGGAACCGGCGCGACCCGGCGATGACCATCGCCTACAGCGGCCCGGACAGCGGCACCGGCGCCGCCTGGGACTGGAAGAGCACGAGCCAGGGCAACGGCGGCATGCGCCTCACCGCGGCCGAGCCGCCGCTGCGCGTCGCCTACGAGATCCGCTTCGAGGGCTTCAGCAGCGTGTCGACGGGCGAACTGCGCTTCAAGGCGGCAGGCGACGGCACCGAGGTGACCTGGCGCATGGACGGCGACATGGGCGGCAACCCGCTGTACCGCTGGTTCGCGCTGTTCTCCGACCAGATGATCGGCAAGGACTTCTCGGAAGGCCTGGCGAACCTCAAGGCCGTGGCCGAGCGGCCCTGATGGCCCGGCGCGCGGCGGCGCGTCACTTGCCGCGCTGGATGGCGAAGTAGTCCGCCTCGTCGTAGGCGCGGTCGGCGCAGTCGGCCTGCCAGCCCTGCCGCACCTGGTTGCCGGCCTGCACGCGCGCATTGAAGGCCGGCAGCCGCGTGTTGTAGTCGGCGACGCGCTGGTCGCGCGCCCGTTCGCGTTCGGCGCGCTGGGCCAGCTTGGCGTTGAAGGCCGCGATCGCCTCTTCCTTGGTGGTGTCGACCGCTGCGCGCTCGGCCTGCAGCGCCGTCGCTTCGCTCTCCAGCTCGGCATCAGCCCGCGCGATCGCCGCCTTGTCGGCATCCAGCGCGGCCTGCGCCTGCGCCGTTTCGGCGTCCTGTTCCTTCAGCGCCTTCTGCTTCGCGAGGCACTGGCGGAGCTGGTCGCGCGTCAGCAGCTTGCCGGTCGGCTTGCCGCTGCCCAGGCTCAGCGTGTTGCCCTTCTTCGGGGCCGGGTCGGCCGCCCCGGCCGCCGGCGGCAGCAGCAGCAGCGCCGCGGCGAGCAGCAGGTACTTCGTCGTCATCGTCGATCCTCGCGAGGTGCGCCGCGCCGTACGCGGCCAGGGTGCCCGGACGCCGCGGGTGGCGGCGAGGCGCGCATGATGCCATCGGCCGACACCGCCTTGCCGCGCCGCGCCGGCCGGTGCTAGCCTCGCTCGCCTCGGTGCCGTTGCGGGGACTCCCACCACTCCAAGGAACCACCATGAGCTTCTTCCGTCAGTTCGGCCCCCTGCTCGGCCGCGCGCTGATCGCCCTGCTGTTCATCCCCGCCGGCATCGGCAAGATCGCGGGCTTCCAGGGCACGGCCGGCTACATCGCCTCGAAGGGGCTACCGTTGCCCGAGGTGGCGGCGGCCGGCACCATCGTCGTCGAGGTCGGCGTGGCGCTGGCGCTGCTGGTCGGCTTCAAGGCGCGCTGGGCCGCGTTGATCCTGGCGCTGTTCACCGTCGTCGCGGCCGTGCTGTTCCACAACTTCTGGGCCATGCCGGCCGACCAGCAGATGGCGCAGCAGATCAACTTCTTCAAGAACCTCGCGATCGCCGGCGGCCTGCTGTTCGTCGTGGCCTACGGCGCCGGACCGAAGTCGCTCGACCGGGAGGGCTGACCCGGCATCCGGCATGCGGCGACTACCATCGCCGCATGACCGACGACGACGCGGCGCCGCTGGCGCGCCCGGCCTCCTGCACCGAGCTGTTCACGGCCTTCACCGCCCTGGCGCTGCAGGGTTTCGGCGGCGTGCTGGCGGTCGCCCAGCGCGTGCTGTGCGAAGACCGGCGCTGGCTGAGCAAGGCCGAGTTCCTCGAGATGCTGGCGCTGGCGCAGGTGCTGCCCGGGCCCAACGTCTGCAACCTGTCGCTGATGGTCGGTGACCGCTGGTTCGGCACGCGCGGTGCCTTCGCCGCGCTCGCCGGGATGATGGCCGTGCCCCTGCTGATCGTCCTGGCCGCGATCGCGCTGTACGCACAGTTCGCCAGTCACCCGCTGGTCGCCGGGGCGCTGCGCGGCATGGGCGCCGTGGCGGCCGGGATGATCGTCGGCACGGCTGTCAAGCTGGCCGGCCCGCTGCGCGCCAGCCCGCTCGGACTGCCGGTTGTCGCCTTGCTGGGCGGCGCCTGCTTCGCGGCGGTCGCGCTGCTGCGCTGGCCGCTGGTGTGGGTGCTGCTGGGGCTCGGCCTGCTGGCCTGCGGGCTGGCGTGGCGGCGCCTGGCGCCGTCGGCGGAGCGCGGCGCATGAGCGCGCCGGGCCGCTCTCGAGCGCGAATCCCGGAGCGCTCTGCGCGGAGGGTCGACCCATGAGCGGCCCAGAGGCGTCGACGCTGCTGTCGCTGTTCGGCCACTTCCTGCTGCTGTCGCTGCTGTCGATCGGCGGCGCCATCACGGTGGCGCCGGACATGCACCGCTGGATGGTGGCCGAGCAGCACATGCTGACCGATCCGCAGTTCGCGTCGGCCATCGCGATCGCGCAGGCCGCCCCCGGCCCCAACGTGCTGTTCGTGCCCCTGCTCGGCTTTCAGGCCGCGGGGCTCGCCGGGGCGGTGGCGACGCTCGTCGGCATCATGCTGCCCTCGGCGACCCTGGCGCTGCTGGCGACCCGCTGGGGCCACGCGCGCCAGGACTGGCGCGCGGTGCGAGCCTTCAAGACCGGCATGGCACCGATCACGCTGGCGCTGATCGCCGCGACCGGTTGGCTGCTCGCCGCCCCGTGGGGCGAATGGCGTCCCTTGCTGCTGACCGCCGCCGCGGCGCTGCTGGTCTGGCGCACCCGGCTGCACCTGCTGTGGCTGATCGGCGCCGGCGCCGCGCTGGGCATGGCGGGCTGGGTGTGAGAGCCGCATGACGACCGTCGTCCACAACGCCGCGGCCTCGCGCTTCGAGGCGCTGGTCGACGGACTGCAGTGCGTCGCCGACTACGAGCTGCGGCGCGGCGTGATGGTGATGCATCACACCTACGTGCCTGCCGCGCTGCGCGACCGGGGCCTGGCGGCCGCGCTGGTGCGCGAAGCTTTCGCGTACGCGGCTTCGCAGGGACTCAGGATCCGGCCGCAATGCTCGTACGTGTCGAGCTACGTGCGCCGCCACCCGGAGACCCGGGACCTGATTGCGTCGGTTTGAAACCGGCCCTGTCACCGAGCAATCCGACCGGAATGAGGGGGCGGGACCCCCCGTTCGCGGCATAGCCGCGCGATCATCCGTGCCGAGAATGCAAAGCGTCGAGGCCCCGCTGCCCCGCCCCCCAGGCGACGGCGACGGAGCGCAGACGACGGGTCGAGCTTCCGGGCCCTGGGCTCCCTGCGGGGAGTCCACCAACAGGAGCACCAATCGAGGCCCCTGCCCCCGTCACCGGCGGCAGGGGCTTCCCACATTCAGGCCCCGGTCTCGCCGGGCAGGCGCGTCACCATCACCTGGTCGATCTTGTGGTTGTCGACGTCGAGCACCTCGAAGCGGTGCCCGGCGACGCTGACGCAGTCGGTGCGGCGCGGGATGCGCCGCAGCATCACCATCAGGAAGCCCGCCAGCGTGTCGTACTGGCCCTGGTGCGGCAGTTCGTCCAGTTCCAGCGCGCGCAGCACGTCGGGGATCGGCGTCAGGCCGTCGATCAGCCAGGAGTTCTGGTCGCGCCGGACGATCTGCTCCTCGGCCCAGGGCGAGACCAGGTCGCCCATCACCGTGCTCATCACGTCGTTGAGCGTGATCACGCCGACCACCAGGCTGTACTCGTTCATGATGACCGCGAAGTCGTCGTGCGCGGTACGGAACTGCTCGATCACCTCCGACAGCGTGAGCCGGTCCGGGATCACCAGCACCTTGTGCAGCACGCCCTCGGCGTCGAGCTCGATCGACTGCTGGTTCAGCACGCGGATCAGCAGGTCCTTCGCGTCGACGTAGCCCAGCACGTGGTCGATGTCGCCGTCGCAGACCAGGTAGGTGGAGTGCGGGTTCGAGGTGATGCGCGCGCGGATCAGCTCCGGCGGGTCGTCGCGCAGGAAGTGCACGATGCGGTCGCGCGCGGTCATCGCGCTCTCGACCGTGCGCGTGTCGAGCTCGAAGACGTTGGCGATCAGCTGCTGCTCCTCGTGCGCCAGCAGCCCGCCGGCGGCGCCGGCCTCCGCCATCGCCAGGATGTCGGCGTGCGTGACGCGGTCGTCGCGCGTCGTCTTGATGCCGAACAGCGCGAACAGCGCGTCGGCCGCCTTGTCGAAGACCCAGACCACCGGCTTGAGCAGACCCGTCAGTGCGCGCATCGGCCCGATCAGCTGGAGCGCCACCGCTTCCGGATTGCTGAGCCCCAGCCGCTTGGGGAAGAGATCGGCGAACAGGATGAACACCGCCGTGATGGCCAGGAAGGACAGCAGGAAACCGGCGGTCTGCGCGGTCTCGGGCGCCATCACCGCGCCGAGCCAGCGCGTCAGCGTCGGCGTCAGCGCGCCTTCGCCGACGATGCCGCCGAGGATCGCCACCGCGTTCAGCCCGATCTGCACCACCGTCACGTAGTGGCCCGGCTGCTCCTGCACGGCCAGCACCTGCAGCGCGCGCCCATCGCCGTCGTCGGCCATCTGCCGCAGCCGCTGGCGTCGCGCCGCCGCCAGCGACAGCTCGGCCATCGAGAAGAAGGCGCTGGCGCCGATCAGGGCGACGATGACGATGAGGCTGGTGCCGGCGTCCATGCTGCCGGGCAGTGTAGCCAGCGGTAGCATCGTCGCGAGCTTCCGGAGCTGCCCGATGCGCCTGTGCCCCCGCCCCTTCGTCCCGCTGCTGCTGGCGCTGCTGACTGCCGGCACGATCGCCTGCCCGAGCGACCCGTCGCCGCGCGAGGCGGGCGTCCTGCTGTCGGCCCAGGTCAGCGATGCCGCACCCCTGGCGCTGCGGCGCGCCGACCTCGAGTCGCTGCCGCCGCAGAGCGTCAGCAGCAAGCGCGTGATCGAGCGCAACGGCGCGCGCGACGAGCAGACGCTGGTCTACGGCGGCTGGCTGCTGCGCGACGTGCTGGCGCGCGCCGGCTTCGGCGATGGCCAGCGCGGCGCGCGCACCTGGGTGGTCGAGGCGGTCGCGACCGACGGCTACCGGGCCGTGTTCTCGTGGGGCGAGCTCTACAACAGCGCGCTCGGCGACCAGGTCTACGTGATCGGCTCGCAGGACGGCAAGCCGCTCGATGCGGTCGCCGGCCCGCTGTCGCTGCGCTCGCTGGCCGACCTGCGCCCCGGAGCCCGCCACGTGCGCAACCTGTGCGCGCTGCAGGTGCGGCCGCTGCGCTGATCGCCGCCGATGCCGACCCCGATGCGCCTCGCGCTCCGCCTCGAACCCGGCACCGACCTGCGGCTCGGCCTGGAAGCGCTGGCGCGCGATCGCGGCTGGCCGGCGGCTTTCGTCGTCGCCGGCATCGGCAGCCTGCGCGTCACGGCCCTGCGCCTGGCCGACGCCGCCGAGCCGACCTGGCTGCACGGGCCGGTCGAGCTGCTGACGCTCGCGGGCTCGCTGTCGCCGGACGGCGCCCACCTGCACGCCAGCGTGGCCGACGCGCAGGGACGCGTGACCGGTGGCCACGTCGCGGCCGGCTGCGAAGTGCGCACGACCGTGGAACTGCTGGTCGAGCTGCTCGAGCAGCAGGCCTTCACGCGGGCCTTCGATGCGCAGACCGGCTACGCCGAGCTGAAGATCGACGCGCGCTGAGGCGGCTCAGCCGCGCCCGCCGACAAAGGCCGCGAGGGCGGCATCGAAGGCCTGGGGCTCGTCCAGGTTGGGCAGATGCCCGGCGCCGTCCAAGACGAGCGGCTGCGCGCCGGCGATCGCCGCGACGAGCGCCGCGCAGCGCTCCTGCAGATGAGGAAAGTCGAGCGTGCCCCAGGCGACCAGCGTCGGCTGGCGCAGGCGATCGAGCCGCTCCCAGGCCGGCGGCGGATCGAGCGCGCGGCCCACGTCGCCGGCACGCAGCGCGATGCCGTTCATCGAGAGGAAGAGTTCGCGGGCCGGCCCCTGCACGCGACCCGCCTCGCCGGACACGCCGTCGAGCCAGAGGCGGGCCTCGACCTCGTTGAGGCGATCCGCATCGCCGCTCGCCTCGGCCGCTTCGCAGGCATCGACCAGCTGCCGGATCGCCGGCGCGAAGGCCTCGGGCTCAGGCGCGCCGCTGACCGCCGGCGCCACCAGCACCAGGCCGAGCACGCGGCGCGGCTGCGCCAGCGCAGCGTCGAGCGCGATGCGCCCGCCCTGCGAGCAGCCGACGAGCACCGCACTGCGCAGGCCCGCCGCGTCCATCGCGGCCCACAGGTCATCGACCTGGGCATAGGTCTGGGCCTGCGCGACGCGGGTCTCGCCGAAGCCGCGGCGGTCGTAGGCCAGCACCGGGTGGGCCGGCGCAAAGCTCGCCAGCTGCGCCTGCCACATGCGCCGGTCGGCCACGCCGGCATGCAGGAAGACCAGCGGCACGCCGCTGGCGCCGGGTCGCGACTCGTGCTCGGCGACCAGGGTCGCCGCGGCGCGCCGGACCTCGAGCCGCGCCACTCAGCCGCCCCGGGTCGGCGCGCGCGTCTTGGCGTCCTCGCGCTCCTGCAGCACGCGCCACAGCACCTTGCCGGCGCCGGACTTGGGCAGCGCGTCGACGAACTCCACGTCGCGCGGGTACTTGTACGCGGCCATCTGCTCGCGCGCCCACTCGACGATCTGCTCGGCGGTCACGTCCTGGCGGTCGTGGCGCTTGACGATCACCGCCTTGACCGACTCGCCGCGGTAGGCATCGTGGGTCGCGATGATGCAGGCCTCCTGCACCGCCGGATGCTTGTAGAGCATCAGCTCGACCTCGGCGGGCCAGACCTTGAAGCCGCTGGCGTTGATCATCCGCTTGAGCCGGTCGGTCAGGAAGAAGTAGCCTTCCTCGTCCATGCGGCCCAGGTCGCCGGTGCGGAAGAAGAGCTTGTCGTCGCCCTTGATCTTCACGAAGGCCGCGGCCGTGGCCTCCGGGTGGCGCCAGTAGCCCTTGAAGACCATCGGGCCGTGGGTGACGATCTCGCCGGTCTCGCCGGGCAGCAGCTCCTCCAGCGTGTCCGGATTGACGACGCGCGAGTCGACGCCGTAGATCGGGATGCCCAGGCACTGCAGCTTGGCGCGCTCGGGCGGGTTGCCATGGCTGGGCGCGGCGGTCTCGGTCAGGCCGTAGCCTTCGGCGAAGGTCAGGCCGAACTCGTCCAGCAGGCGCTGCGCCACCGCGTGCGGCATCGCCGCGCCGCCGCCGCTGATGTAGCGCAGGCTCGAGAGGTCGAAGGCCTTGTAGTTCGGGCTGCCGAACAGGTCGATGATCATCGTCGGGATGCAGGTCCAGTGCGTCACGCGATGCCGCGAGATCAGCGTGCCGGCCAGCTCGCGGTCCCAGCGCGGCATCAGCACGACCGTGCCGCCCAGGTAGACCGAGCCCAGCACCGAATACATCATCCCGGTGACGTGGAACAGCGGCACCACGCCCAGCGACACCGACTCGGGGCCGCCGTAGCCCCACTGCCCGCCGCCGACGGCGTTGCTCATCAGCGTGCGGTGGGTGTGCATGCAGCCCTTGGGCAGGCCGGTGGTGCCGGACGTGTAGGGCAGCAGCGCCAGGTCGTCGGGCTGCGCGGTGTGCGGTCCGGGGGCATGACCGGCCGCGATCGCATCGGGCCAGCGCGTGACCGGCAGGTCGGGCGACACGCTGGTCGGCAGGGGCGGGTCGGCGCGCAGCCACTGGTCCATCGCCGGCGCCACCGACAGGCCCTCGGGATAGCGATCCGGCAGGGCGTCGGCATAGCGCGTCACCAGCAGGTGCTGCAGGCGCTGCGCCGGCGGCAGCGCGGCATCGGCGGTGGCGACGTTGACGGCCAGGTCCGCGCTGGCAACGACCACCCGCGTCTGCGGATCGGTGATGTAGTGACCGACCTCGTCGGCCTTGTTCATCGGGTTGACCGGTACGACGACGGCGTCGGCGCGCAGGATCGCGTAGTACGCCACGATGTACTGCGGACAGTTCTGCAGGTACAGCGCCACGCGCTCGCCGGCCTTCACGCCGGCCACCCGCTGCAGCCAGCCGGCCAGCGCCTCGGCCTGGCGCTGCAGTTCGCGGTAGCTCAGCGTGCGGCCGAGGAACACGTAGGCGGCCTTGTCCGGATAGCGCCGCGCCGTCACCTCCAGGTTGAACCACAGGGTCGTGTCGGGGATCACCAGTTCGCGCGGCAGGCGTGCCGGCCAGACCTTGAGATGCGGCCGGTCGGCGGGCACGGGGCTCGTGGGGCTCGTGGGGCTCGGGGGGCTCGGGGGGCTGACGGGACTCACAGGGCTCACGGGCAAGGTCTCCAGCGGCGGTCGAGCCCGGCACCTTACGCCTCGCGCCGATGCTTGGGCAGTGGGGCTCGGCCCGAGGGAACGTCGCCTAGGCGACAGCGCCCGGCCCGCCCTGGGCGCGCGTATTGCATGCCACCGGCCACCATGCTGCCCCCGCCCAGCCCCCGTCGCCGCGCGGCGCCGACCATCCTCGACATCGAGGCGTCGGGCTTCGGCCGCGGCAGCTATCCGATCGAGATCGGCTTCGTGCTGCCCGACGGCAAGGGCTGGTGCACGCTGGTCCGGCCCGAGCCGGACTGGCAGCACTGGGACGCCGCTGCCGAGGCGCTGCACCACATCCCGCGCGAGCTGGCGCTGCAGCACGGGCGCAGCGCGCGCGAGGTGGCGGCCACGCTGAACGAGCGGCTGCGCGGGCAGATCGTCTACTGCGACGGCTGGGCCCACGACTACGCCTGGCTGGCCCGGCTGTTCGACGCGGCCGACATGACGCCGGCGTTCCGTCTCGACCACCTGCGCAGCCTGCTCGACGACGACGCGGCGCAGCGCCTGCCGGGCGCCAGGCAGCAGGCGGTGGCCGAGGCCGGTCCGCAGCAGCGTCATCGCGCCAGCACCGACGCGCGCCTGCTGCAGCAGGCCGTGCTGCGCCTGCAGGCCCGCGTCGACTAGCGCCGGGGCGGCGGCGCGCGGCTATGCTGCGCGCTTTTCCACTTCCAGAAGGCGCAGCACCATGCAAACCACCGCTTCCGGCCTGCAGTACGAAGACACGACCGTCGGCAGCGGCGCCACCGCGCAGGCCGGCCAGGACGTGCGCGTGCACTACACCGGCTGGCTCTACAACGACGGCGTCGCCGGCAAGAAGTTCGACTCCAGCAAGGACCGCGGCGACCCCTTCGAGTTCTCGCTCGGCGCCGGCATGGTGATCCGCGGCTGGGACGAGGGCGTGGCCGGCATGCAGGTCGGCGGCACGCGCCGGCTGGTGATCCCCGCGGCCCTGGGCTACGGGGCCCGCGGCGCCGGCGGCGTGATCCCGCCCAACGCGACGCTGCTGTTCGAGGTCGACCTGCTGGCGGTCGGCTGAATCGTCGGCTGAAGAATCCGCGGCGGCCGCCGATAACGAGGCGCAACCCTGCGCCGCGGCTGCGGCGCGCCTGACGTTCGATGGTCACCGCCGCCCCTTCCACCGCCGCGCCGCGTCGCCGGCCGCTCCCGCTGCACAGCGCCCTGCTGGCGGTGGCGGCGCTGTTGCTGCTCGCGCTCGGCGTGGCGACGCGGATCACGCTGCAGGAAGCCCACCGCGACGAGATGCAGCGCGCCCTGCGCGACGCCGACCGCAGCGCCCAGAAGCTCGCCGTGCGCGTCCGCGAGGTGCTGCACTCGGTCGACCAGACCACGCTGCTGGTCAAGGCGCTGCAGGAGACCGGCAACCCGATGGACCTGACGGACCTGCGCCATGCCGGCCTGCTGGCCTTCGAGGTGACCCACTCGGTCTTCGTGGCGGACCGCCGCGGCATGGTGACCGACAGCAGTTCCATCGACGTGCCGCTCAACATCGCCGACGACGAGGATTTCAAGCGCCATCTGCGCTACAACGACCTCGGCCTGACGATCGGCCTGCCGCAGCCGCATCCCTTGACGCAGGGCTGGATGATGCCGGCGATGCGCGGCCTGACGCGCGACGGCAGCGACTTCGACGGCGTCGTCGTCACGCTGATCGACCCCGCCGCGCTGACGCGCGGCTTCCACGTCAGCGAGGCGCCAGGCACCGCGATCAGCGTGCTCGGTCTCGACAACCTGGTGCGCTCGCGGCTGCTCGACGGCCAGCAGACCTACGGCGGCAGGATCGACGCCACGCGGCTGCAGGCGCTGGCGCTGCGGATGCGCGAGACGCTGACGGCCACCGTCAGCCCGGTCGACCTGCAGCGGCGCTTCGTGGCCACCGCACCGGTCGACGGCCACCCGCTGCTGGCCGTGATCGCGATCGCCGCGGATCCGGTGATCGCCGCCTACGAGGCGACACGCGCCAAGCTGCTGGCCGGCGCGGCGTCGATCGCGCTGCTGATCCTGGCCGCCGCAGGCGGGCTGTGGAAGCAGGCACGGCGCCTCGACGCGACCCGCGAGGTCGAGCGCAACGCGAAGGCGCTGTACGCGGCGACGCTGGACGGCAGCCTCGACGCCTTCTGGCTGCTGCGCGCCGAGCGCGGCGCCGACGGCGCGATCGAGGACTTCACCGTCACCGATGCCAACCGCCGTGCCGCATCGGTGCTGGCGATGGAGCGCAACGCGATGATCGGCCGGCGCGCCTGCGAGCTGGTCCCGTCGATGCGCAGCGACGGCCTGATGGAGCTGCTGCGCAAGGTCATGGCGCAGCAGCGCCCGATCGACGTCGAGGCGCTGGGCGTGACGGCCGAGGTGCACGATCGCTGGCTGCACTACCAGGTCGTGCCGGTCGGCGACGGCGTGGCGCTGATCATGCGCGACATCACCGATCGCAAGCTGGCCGAGCAGCGCCTGGCCGAGCGCGAGAGCTTCTTCCGCACCCTGCTCGACATGCTGCCGCTGGCGGTCTACGCCAAGAGCGTGCGGCCGGCGACGCGCGGCCGCTTCATGTACTGGAACCGCGCCGCCGAGCGGACCTTCCACGCCCCGGCAGAACGCGTGATCGGGCAGCGAGCCCAGGACTTCCTGCCGGCCGACGTCGCCGCACGCAGCGACGCCCATGTCGAGGCCCTGCTGGCCCAGCCGCGCCTGACGCACTACCCCGAGCTGGTCTACGACGGCCCCGACGGTCGCCGCTACCTCGACGTCAGCAAGGCGCCGGTGCTGGGCACCGACGGCGAGATCGACCACATCCTGGTCGTGGCCGACGACGTGACCGCGCGCCGCGCCGATGCCGAACGGCTGCGCCTGACCTCGCGGGTCGTCGAGGAGACCGGCGATGCGATCGTGCTGAGCGACCGCGACGACCGCATCATCCAGGTCAACGCCGCCTTCCTGGCGATGACCGGCCAGCCGCTCGACGGCCTGATCGGCCGCTGGGCCGGCGACGCCGGCCTGCCGGCCCTGAGCGATGCCGACCTGCCTGGCGTGGAGTCCTCGCTGCGCGAGCATCGCCGCTGGACCGGCGAGAGCCGCCAGCAGCGGCGCGACGGCAGCCGCTTCGACATCTGGCTCAACGTCATCGCGATCGCCGACGAGCGCGGCGTGGTCACCCACCATGCGCGCCTGTTCGCCGACATCACCGTCTTCAAGGACCAGAAGCAGCAGCTGGCCGACCTGGCGCGGCGCGACGCGCTGACCGGCCTGCCCAACCGCCGTCACTTCGAGGAGGAGCTCGAGGCGGCCACCGCACGCGCGCGCCGCTCGGGCCAGCCGCTGGCGCTGGTCTACCTCGATCTGGACGGCTTCAAGCACGTCAACGACACGCTCGGCCACGAGGCCGGCGACCTGCTGCTGATCGAGGTGGCGCGCCGTCTCAAGGCCCAGGTGCGCGGCACCGACCTGGTGGCGCGACTCGGCGGCGACGAGTTCACCGTGCTGCTCGAGAACGCCGGCGGCGCCGACGACCGGCTGCAGCAGTGCGAGCGTCTGGTCCAGGCGCTGTCGCTGCCGCATGCCCTGGGCGGACGCCAGGTCGTGTCGACGCCCAGCCTCGGCATCGCGGTCTACGCGCCGGGCGAGACCGTCGAGAACCTGCGCCGCCGCGCCGACGTCGCCATGTACGAGGCCAAGCGCGCCGGCAAGGCCTGCGTGCGGGTCGCCCCCGAGGCTGCAAGCGGCTGAAACACCGCGGTGCCGCGCGCGGCCAGCGGCGAGAATGCGGCGGACCCGACGCCCCCGCCGATGCCTCCCGCCCTGCGCCACACCCTGCTGAGCACCCGCGACCTGCTGGTCACCGCCGGGCCCTTCGTGCTGCTGGCCGCCCTGCTGCTGGGGCTGGCGTACTGGGCCCTGGATCCGACGCCGCCGAAGAAGGTGGTGCTGGCGACCGGCCCGGCCAACGGCGCCTACGCCGAGTTCGGCCAGCGCTACCAGGCCCAGCTCAGGAAGTTCGGCATCCAGGTCGAGCTGCGCGGCACCGAAGGCTCGTCCGAGAACCTGCGGCTGCTCGAGGACGCCGACTCGGGCGTCGACTTCGCCTTCGTCCAGGGCGGCGCGGGCCGGCTGCGCAGCGGCGAGGACGAGGCGCCGCCCGACCTGGTCTCGCTGGGCAGCCTGTTCTACGAGCCGCTGTGGATCTTCTACCGCGAGGCCAGCGCGCAGCAGCGCCTGAAGCGCGAGCGCGTCGACAAGCTGTCCGAGCTGAAGGGCTGGCGCGTCAACATCGGTGCCAAGGGCAGCGGCATCACCAACCTGATGAAGCGCGTGCTGTCGGCGAGCGGCCTCGAGCCCGAGGACATCGTCGCCGAGCGCATGAGCCAGACGCCCGCGGTGATGGCCTTGCTGGACGGCAGCATCGATGCGCTCGCGCTGGTCTCGGCGCCGGAGGCCCCGATGGTGCAGCTGCTGCTGCAGACGCCGGGCATCCGCCTGCTGGACTTCGCGCAGGCCGAGGCCTACACGCGCCGGCTGCCGATGCTGGCGGCCGTGCGGTTGCCGCGCGGCGTCGTCAAGCTCGACGCCGACCTGCCGCCGCAGGACATCGACCTGGTGGCGCCGACCGCGATGCTGGTCGCGAAGCCCACGTCGCATCCGGCACTGCAGCGCCTGTTCGTGCAGGCCGCGAACACCATCCACAGCGAGGCCGGCTGGTTCCAGACGCGGCGCGAGTTCCCGAACCGGCGCGCCACCGAGCTGCCGATGGCCAAGGAAGCGGACCGATTCTTCGACACCGGCCCGCCCTTCCTGCAGCGCTACCTGCCGTTCTGGCTGGCCAATCTGATCGACCGCATGTGGGTGGTGCTGGCGTCGATCATCGTCGTGCTGCTGCCGCTGTCGCGCGTGCTGCCGCCGCTGTACGAGCTGCGCATCCGCTCGCGCGTGTTCCGCTGGTACGCGAAGCTGCGGCAGATCGAGGAGAGCCTGGCCGGGCAGACCGAAGGGGCCCAGCCGCTGATGGAGCAGCTGGACCAGCTCGACGCCCGCGTCAAGCAGCTGCAGGTGCCGCTGTCGCACGCCGACGAGCTGTATGCGCTGCGCAGCCACATCGACCTGGTGCGCAAGAAGCTGCGCGCGCTGGGGGCACAGACCCCGGGCGCGGCCGCCTGAGCGGCGGCAACGAACCTGCCTTTCCTATTCGCGCGGGCACGGCGTGCCACAGTCCGCATCACCATGAGCCACGCTCCCGACTCCCCTGTCCGTCCCCGCGTCGTCATCATCGGCTGCGGCTTCGGCGGCATCGAGGCGGTGCGCGCCCTGGCCCGGGCCGAGGTCGAGATCACGCTGATCGACCGCACCAACCACCACCTGTTCCAGCCGCTGCTCTACCAGGTGGCCACGGCCAACCTGTCGGCGCCGGCGATCTCGGGGCCGATCCGCCACATCCTGCGCAAGGAGATGCAGCGCGGCCGGCTGACGATCCTGCTCGGCGAAGTCACGGCCATCGACACCGCGGCCCGCAGCGTCGAGCTCGACGGCGGCAAGGAGCGCATCCCCTACGACCACCTGATCGTCGCCGCCGGCGCGACGCACAGCTACTTCGGCAACGACCAGTGGGCCCAGCACGCGCCGGGCCTCAAGACCCTGGCCGATGCCTTCACGATCCGCCGCCGCGTGCTGATGGCCTTCGAGCGCGCCGAGCGCAAGCACGACGAGGCCCAGCGCATGAAGTGCCTGACGTTCGCGGTCGTCGGCGCCGGCCCGACCGGCGTCGAGATGGCCGGCCAGCTGGCCGAGATCGCCCACCACACGCTGCCCGACGAGTACCGCCGCATCGACTCGCGCCGCGCGCGCGTCCTGCTGATCGAGGGCGGGCCGCGCGTGCTGTCGGCCTTCACCGAGGAGATGTCGGGTCGGGCGAAGGCGCAACTCGACATGCTCGGCGTCGAAGTCCTGACGAACGCCAGGGTGACGGGCATCGACGCCGAAGGCCTGGACTACGACAGCCCCGACGGCCCGCGCCGCATCGACAGCCAGACCATCGTCTGGGCCGCCGGCGTGGCAGCCTCGCCGCTGGGACGGTCGCTGGCCGGCAGCAGCGGCTGCGAGACCGACCGCGCCGGCCGCGTCGTCGTGCAGGCCGACCTGACGATTCCCGGCCATCCGGAGATCTCGGTGGTCGGCGACCTCGCCGCGGCGAAGAGCCATCCGAAGAAGGGCGAGCCGACGCCGGTGCCCGGCGTCAGCCCGGCCGCCAAGCAGATGGGCCGCCAGGCCGCACAGAACCTCCTGCGCCGCCTGCGCGGCGAGCCGACGCTGCCGTTCCGCTACCTCGACTACGGTGCGCTCGCCACCATCGGCCGTCGTGCCGCGATCGCCTCGGTCGACGTGCCGGTGCTCGGCACGGTCAAGTTCAGCGGCGCCTTCGCCTGGCTGTTCTGGCTGTTCGTGCACATCTACTTCCTGATCGGCTTCCGCAACCGCCTGGTGGTGCTGAGCGACTGGGCCTGGGCCTACTTCAGCTTCGAACGCCAGGCCCGGGTGGTGGCCGACCCCGAGGTGCCGCCGGCCAAGACCGTGGCTTGAGCGCCGCGGCGTCGACTTCCTAGAATCGGGCCATCGCACGGCGCCGCCGACCCGGCAGCGTCGCGTCCCTCCCGACCCAGGAAGCCGATGGACACCCGCACCCACCCCGCCCGCCTGCGGCTCGAGCAGCTGCGCACCCGCATGGCCGCGAACGGCTTCGACGCCGTGCTGCTGCCGTCCAGCGACCCGCACCTGTCGGAGTACCTGCCCGGCCACTGGCAGGGCCGCGAATGGTTCTCGGGCTTCACCGGCTCGATGGGCACGCTGGTCGTGCTGGCCGATCGCGCCGCCCTGTTCGCCGACAGCCGCTACTGGGTCCAGGCCGAGGCCGAGCTCACCGGCAGCAGCGTCGAGCTCGTGAAGATCGCGACCGGCAGTTCGGCCGCGCATGTCGACTGGCTGGTCGCGCAGCTGAAGCCCGGGCAGACGCTCGCGGTCGACGGCGCGGTGCTGGGCCTGGCGGCGGCGCAGTCGCTGCGCGCCGCGCTGGCGACAGCCGGCATCGCGCTGCGCACCGACACCGACCCGCTGGCCGGCGCCTGGCCCGAGCGGCCGACCCTGCCGACGGCCGGCGTCTACGAGCACCGCGCGCCCGAGGCACCGACCTCCCGCGCCGACAAGCTGTCACTGTTGCGGACGGCCATGGCGCAGCACGGCGCGAGCCACCACCTGGTCTCGACGCTCGACGACATCGCCTGGCTCTTCAACCTGCGCGGCGCGGACGTCGACTACAACCCGGTGTTCCTGGCACACGCGATCGTCGCGCCGGGCGGCGTGCAGCTCTTCGTCGGCGACGGCAAGATCGACGCGGCACTGGCCGCGACGCTGGCCGCCGACGGCGTGCAGTTGCGGCCCTACGACGCGGCCCGCGCGACGCTCGGCGCGCTGCCCGCCGACGCGACGCTGCTGATCGACCCGCGACGCGTCACCCTCGGCCTGCGCGAGGCGGTGGCGGTCGGCGTGCGCATCGTCGAGTCGATCAACCCGTCGACGCTGGCCAAGAGCCGCAAGACCGCCGCCGAAGCCGGCTTCATCCGCGAAGCCATGGCGCGCGACGGCGCCGCGATGTGCGCCTTCTACGCCTGGTTCGAGCAGGCGCTCGGCCGCGAGACGATCACCGAGCTGACGATCGCCGAGCGCCTGAGCGCGGAACGCCAGAAGCAGCCCGGCTACGTCAGCCTGAGCTTCCCGGTGATCGCCGGCTTCAATGCCAACGGTGCGATGCCGCACTACCGCGCCACGCCGGACTCGCACGCCATCGTCTCCCGCCCCGACGGAGTCGCGGCCGACGGCCTGCTGCTGATCGACTCCGGCGCGCAGTACCTCGGCGGCACCACCGACATCACGCGCGTGTGGCCGATCGGCACGCCGAGCGCCGCCATGAAGCGCGACGTCACGCTGGTGCTCAAGGGCACGATCGCGCTGTCGCGCGCGCGCTTTCCGCGCGGCACGCCCAGCCCCATGCTGGACGCGCTGGCGCGCGCGCCGCTGTGGGCCGAGAGCCTGGAGTTCGGTCACGGCACCGGCCACGGCGTCGGCTACTTCCTCAACGTGCACGAAGGCCCGCAGTCCATCAGCAAGGCCGTGCCCGCGCCCGAGATGGCGATGGAAGCCGGCATGGTCACCAGCATCGAACCGGGCCTGTACCGGCCGGGCCGCTGGGGCGTGCGGATCGAGAACCTGGTGATGAACGTCGCCGCGCCGGCCGACGAGTTCGGCGACTTCCTCGAGTTCGAGACCCTGAGCCTGTGCCCGATCGACACCCGCTGCATCGACCGCAGCCTGCTGCGCGAGGACGAGATCGCCTGGCTGAACGGCTACCACGCACGGGTGCGCGAGCGACTGGCGCCGCTGACGCACGGCAGCGCCCGAGCGTGGCTGGAGGCCCGCACCGAGGCCTTGTAGCGCGCCAACCGTCAGCGATCCGGGGTGGTTCCACCACTCCGGCGCGCGGCAATCCGGGTTACAACGGAAGCGACGCCTGCCGGGCGCGCCTCGCCATGACACCGCTGCGATTGCCGACCAGCCACCCTCTCGCCGCCATCGGTGGGGGGGTCCTGTGCGTCGGCGCACTGGTCTACGGCGTGCTCGCGTGGAACGCGGTGCGCGCCGAGCAGATCGCCCGCATGCAGACCGTGCTGGAGATCGCGCAGAAAGCCACCAACAGCTACTTCGTCGAGCTCGAGGCGTCCATCGAAGGACTGGGCGACGCGCTGCAGGCCGGCCCCGGCCTCGAGGACATGCCCCGCGCGTCGACCCTGATCCGGCGCTTTCGCGACCTGCACCCCACCTTCACGGCGATCAACCTGCTGGACGTCGACGGCCGGATCGTCGCTGCGGCGGTTTCGCCGGATCGCGCGATGCTGCCGCGCGTGACGCGCGTGCGCGGGCCATCGTGGGTCGAGTTCCTCGAGAGCCTGACGCCGCAGACCAAGTTCGACCTCGGGCGACCCCTGCGTGCGACCGTCGCGCCCGGCTGGTTCGTCCCGATGCGCCACGTCCTGCGCGGCGCGGACGGCCGGCCGGTCGCCTTCATCTCGGCCACGCTGCCGGCCGACGTGCTGCAGCGCTTCTGGAGCGACGCGCCGGTGGTCGCCCATTCGTCGCTGGGCATGATCCGCGACGACGGCTACCTCATCAGCCTGTTCCCGGCGCCGCCCCAGTCGACGCAGGACAGCATCTACGGCAGTCCGCGCACGGGGGTCGTGCCGCGCGGCGGCAGCGGAGCCTCGCGCAGCGGCTACGCGCAGCGGCTACGCGCAGGGCGAGTCGTCGATCCTCGGCCTGGCGGGCGGCTATGCCTTCCAGCGGCTGGAGAACTACCCGCTGACGATGTTCGTCGCCACGCCGCTCTCGGTCTACTGGCAGGGCTGGTGGGCTGCCGTGCGGGTGCCCTTCCTGCTGCTCGCCCTGCTGGCGGTCGCCGGCGCGACCGCCCAGCGCGTGCTGCGCACCCGCCAGCTCGCGCTCGAAGCCGAGCGCCGCCGCGCCGAGGCCGCCATGGTCGAGAAGCGTCTGGCCGAGCATGCGAACCGCACCAAGACCGAGTTCATGGCGCGGATGAGCCACGAGCTGCGCACGCCGCTGAGCGCCATCCTCGGCTTCACGCAGATCCTGCAGCGCGACACGCCCGGCACGCTGGTCCCGGCGCAGCAGCGCGAGCTGGAGCACGTGCTGCACGCGGGTCATCACCTGCTGTCGCTGATCGACGACCTGCTGGACCTGTCCCGCGTCGAGGCGGGCACGCTGCGCCTCGACCTGACCGAGGTCGATGCCGCCGACGTCGTGCGCGATGCGATGCGGCAGATGGCGGCGCAGGCCGAGGCGCGTCGAATCTCCATCGAGCTCGAGGTCCCGGCGCAAGCCCTGCCCGCGGTGCACGCCGACCGCACGCGCCTGCGGCAGGTGGTGCTGAACCTGCTGTCGAACGCGGTCAAGTACAACCGCCCGGGCGGCCGCGTCACGCTCACCCTGAGCGCCGGCGACGGCATGCTGCACCTGCGGGTCACCGACACCGGACCGGGACTGACGCCGCAGCAGGTCGAACAGCTGTTCCAGCCCTTCAACCGGCTGGGCCGTGAAGGCGGCGACATCCCGGGCACCGGCATCGGCCTGATCATCACGCGCAGCCTCGTCGAGCTGATGGCCGGGCGGCTCGAGGTGGTGAGCGCGCCGGGCGTCGGCACCGACTTCCACGTCGAACTGCCGCTGTCGCCGTCGCGCGAGGCCGCGGGCGAGCATTCCGGCGGCCCGGAGCCGGCTCCCCAGGCCGCGGCACCTCCCGGCGCCGGCGCGGTGATCTACATCGACGACGAGGAGACCAATCGCATCCTGATGCAAGCCTACCTCGCGGCCCGCCCCGCCGTCCGTCTGCAGTCGACCGGCTCGGGGCACGAGGGCATCGCGATGGCGCGCGCAGCGCCGCCGGACCTGCTGCTCATCGACATGATGATGCCGGGCATGAGCGGGCTCGACGTTCTGGCCGCGGTGCGGGCCGACGAGACGCTGCGCGGCCTGCCCTGCATCGCGATCTCGGCCAACGCCATGCCCGAGGAGATCGACGCAGCGATGCGGGCGGGATTCGACGGCTACCTGGTCAAGCCGCTCGCGGTCGACATGCTGCTGCGCGAGATCGATCGACGGCTCTGTCCGGCAGCGCAAGGCACGCGCTAGCCCGCCGGGGAGACTTCACTCCTCGTCGCCGCCCAGCACCGAACCGAGCAGGCCACCCGCGCCGAAGCCGCCGAGCACCGAGCCCTCCTCGCGCGAACCGCCACGCTGCGGCGCGGCAGCGAACACGCGGCTCGCCAGGCGCGAGAACGGCAGGCTCTGCAGCCACACCGTGCCGGGTCCGGTCAGCCTGGCGAAGAACAGGCCCTCGCCGCCGAACAGCGCGGTCTTGATCTTGCCGACGTACTGGATGTCGAAGGCGGTGTGCTGCGTGTAGGCCACCACGCAGCCGGTATCGACCATCAGGGTCTGGCCGGGCTGCAGCTCGCGCTTGAGGATGCTGCCGCCGGCGTGCACGAAGGCGAGACCGTCGCCGTCGAGCTTCTGCATGATGAAGCCCTCGCCGCCGAAGAAGCCGACACCGAGCTTGCGCTGGAACGCGATGCCCAGGCTCACGCCGCGCGCCGCGCACAGGAAGGCGTCCTTCTGGCAGATCAGCGTGCCGCCCAGCGCCTTGAGGTCCATCGCGAGGATCTTGCCCGGATAGGGCGCCGCGAAGGCGACGCGCTGCTTGGCGGCAGCGTTGTTGGTGTAGACCGTCGTGAACAGCGACTCGCCGGTGATCAGCCGCTTGCCGGCACCCAGGAGCTTGCCGAAGATGCCGCCCTGCTGCGCCGAGGCGTCGCCGAACACCGTGTCCATGCCGATGCCGGCGTCCATGAACATCATGCTGCCGGCCTCGCCGATCGCCGCTTCGCCGGGGTCGAGCTCGACCTCGACGAACTGCATCTCCGCGCCCTTGATCTCGTAGTCGACCACGTCCATTGCCATCTCGATCTCCATCAGTGCGATAGCGCACGTTTGCCAGCGCGGCATGGTAACGAAGCGTCGTGACGTAGTTCTGCGCGGCGCGGCGTTCTTCGACAATCGCTGTTGGCCTCACCCACCTTTGGGGGGATCCCCCCGAAGATCGGCCCCGGAGAATCGAGTCGACCTCCAGACGCCATGCCGGACTCCCCCGCCTCCTTCGCCCTGCACCTGCCCACGCTGATGCTCATGTCGGTCGTGGTCATGAGCGCGGCCGCGGCCATCATGACCATCTTCGGCATCAGCCAGCGCGTCTACCGCGGCTACTGGTGGTGGACCGGCGCGATGTGGCTGGCCGCGGCCGGCGCGGTGCTGCACGCGGTGCGCGGCGTCTGGCCCGAGGCCGTGGTGCCGGGCATCTTCCTGGTGCTGGTGTGGCCGATGCTGATCGTTACCGGCGTGCGGCGCTTCTTCGCACGCGACCGATTGTTCTCCAGCCCGGCCATCGACGCGACCGCGTTCGCGCTCTGTTATGCGGCCTGGCTGGCCTGCTGGGTCGGCGACATGCCGCAGCTGGTGCGCTCGACGGCGTTCAGCCTGTCCTCGCTGCTGCTCTACCTGTACGCGGCCGTCTTCCTCTACCGGATCGAGGAACGCCGGCGCAGCCCGGCCCTCAAGCTGCTGGTGCTGCTGATGATCGCGATGGCCGCCGTGCCGCTGCTGCGCGTGGTGGCGCTGGTCGGCATGGCCGGCGCCGGCGACCTGCCGGCGCGTCCGCTGGTGGCGGCCGGCGTGGTGCTGCCGCTGCTGATCGGCATGCTGTTCACCGTCTACCTGTGCCTCGTGCTGACGCACGAGCGCACGGTGCGCGACCTGCGCGAGACGCAGCGCCAGCTGCGCGTGCTGGCCGACATCGACATGCTGACGCAGGTGCCGAACCGTCGTCACTTCGAGGAGCTGGCCACCGCGATCGTCGGCCGCAGCGGGGCCCCCTCGGCCGTGCTGGTGCTGTTCGACATCGACCACTTCAAGCGCATCAACGACACGCTCGGGCACGCCGTCGGCGACGAGGCGCTGCGACTGGTCGCACGCTGCACGCGCGAGACGCTGCGCACCCGCGACGTGATGGGGCGCGTCGGCGGCGACGAGTTCATGCTGCTGTTGCCCGGCGCGAGCGTCGACGACGCGCTGCTGGTGGCCGAGCGCATCACGCGCCGGCTCGATGCGCAGCGCAGCAACCTGCCCCTGCCGCTGAGCCTGAGCTTCGGTGTCGTGCAGATCGAACCCAGCGAAGCGCTCGAGTCGGCCCAGCACCGCGCCGACCAGGCGCTCTACGAGGCCAAGCGCCAGGGCCGCCGCCGCGCCGTGCCGGCCGCGTTGCGCGGGCCGGACACGGTGTTCGGCGAGAGCCGCTCCCTGGGTTTCGAGCCGCAGTGACGGCGCGGCGGTTCTAGGGCTCGGCGAAGCCCTGGCGCCGCAGGATCGCCTGGCCCTCGGCGCCCAGCAGCAGATCGAGGAAGCGCTGCGCCCGGGCGCCCGACGCGCCCAACCGCACCACCCCGTAGTCGGCCGCCACGTTCACGTCGTCCGGCAGGTCGTGCAGCTGCAGCCCCGGAACCTCCTGCCGCGCCTGCAAGGCATTGGTGCAGTAGGTGACGAAGACGTCGGCCTGACCGCCTTCCAGCAGCGCGCCGTACACGCTGCGCCCGGTGGGCGGGGGCGGCGAGCCCGGCCCGCCCGTCAGCTGCAGCGCCTTGCGGTCCAGCGTCTCGTAGGCCCCGGCGTAGGGACCGCCTCGCGCCGCGAGCTTGCGGAACATCTCCCAAGTGTAGTCGCCCGACGGATCGGCCTTGGGCGTGGAGGTGCCGACACGCACGGCCGGGTCGAGCAGCCGCCCCAGCAGGTTGTCGGTCGTGACCCGGGCCTCGGGGCGGGCCAGCAGGCACAGGCGATTGCGTGCAAAGCGCTGCACCGCGCCCGCCTTGCCGGCATCGGCCAGGGCCTGCGGGTGCTGCATGTTGGCGGACGCGAACAGGTCCGCCTCCTCGCCGGCCACCAGCCGGTCCTTGAGCAGGCCCGACGCGCCGAACACGAAGCGGACCTTGCCGACCTCGGGCAGGGCCTCGTAGCGCCGGCCGACTTCGGTCAGCGCGGCGCGCAGGCTGCCGGCAGCGTAGACGACGAGCTCGGCCGGTTGCGCCGCCGCCCCGCCCGCGAGCCCCACGCCCATCGCCATCGCCAGCGCACGTGCGAGGTCGCCGCGCCTCACTTCGTGCCCGCGTTCGGGAAGAACAGCTGTTGACCGCCGATCTGGTAGCTCGCGATCGTCGCCTGGCCTTCGGCGGAGACGACCCAGTCGGCGAAGGCCTGCGCCAGCGCGGTCTTCGTGTGCGGATGCTTGGCCGGATTGGCGACGATCACGCCGTACTGGTTGAACAGCCGCTGGTCGCCTTCGACCAGGATGGCCAGGTCGCCGCGGTTCTTGAACGACAGCCAGGTGCCGCGATCGGCCAGCGCGTAGGCATTGCTCGACGCCGCGATGTTGAGCGCCGGCCCCATGCCGCAGCCGCACTCCTGGTAGGCGGCGTATCCGGCCTTGGGCGACTCGATGCCGGCGGCCTTCCAGTAGCGCAGCTCGGCCGCGTGGGTGCCGCTCTTGTCGCCGCGCGAGACGAAGGCGCTGCCGCCCTTGGCCAGCTTGCCGAGTGCCGCGACGATGTCGGTGCCCTTCACCGCAGCCGGATCGGCCTTGGGTCCGACCAGCACGAAGTCGTTGTACATGACCGGCTGGCGCTTGAGGCCGTAGCCGTCGGCGACGAACTTCTCCTCGGCCGCCTGGTCGTGGACGAACAGCACGTCGGCATCGCCGCGCCGCCCCATGTCCAGCGCCTGCCCGGTCCCCAGCGCGACCACCTTCACGTCGATGCCGCTGGCCTTCTTGAAGGCCGGCAGCAGGTGTGCGAACAGGCCGGACTGCTCGGTGGAGGTGGTCGACGCCATGACGATGTTCCTGTCCTGCGCCCAGCTTGCCCCCGACAGCGCCAGACCCGTCAGCGCCGCACCCATGACGCGCCACACCGCGCGCCTGTTCTCGTTCACCATGGCAACTCTCCCTTGAGAAACAACTTGGCTTCGGGCGGCAGCACCGCCCCGTCGAAGAACTGGGTGGCCGGCACGTCGGCCAGCACACGCCCCTGCTCCAGATAGACCACGCGCTGCGCCAGGCGCTTGACCTGGCCGAGGTTGTGCGATGCGATCAGCAGCGCGAGCCCCTGGTCGGCGAACTCGCCGAGCAGGTGCTCGACCTCGCGCTTGGCGCTGGGGTCGAGGCTCGCGGTCGGCTCGTCGAGCAGCAGGACGTCGGGCTGCAGCGCCCAGGCCCGCGCCAGAGCCAGCCGCTGCTGCTGGCCGCCCGAGAGAGCGCGCGCGGGCCGCTGGGCCTGATCGGCCAGCCCGACACGCTGGAGGGCCTCGACACTGCGCGTCCGGGCCGCGTCACCGCGCACGCCCGCCAGCCACAGGGCCAGCTTCACGTTGCCCAGGACCGAGAGCCTCAGCAGGAAGGGCCGCTGGAACAGCATCGCGATGCGCAACGGCCGACCGTCGACGCCCGTTGCCTGGCGCCGCTCGCCGCTGGTCGGCGGCAGCAGGCCGTGCAGCACGCGCAGCAGCGTGCTCTTGCCCGATCCGTTGGCACCGATGAAGGCCACTCGCTCGCCGGCCTGTATGCGCAGGTTGACCGAGCGCAGCGCGTCGAGCGTGCCGTAGCGCAAGCCGACCGCGTCGAGCGAAATCAAGGGCTCAGCCATTGGCCGCCCCTCCCGCCACCGGCACGGCGTCGGTCGCCGGGCCACTCGAACCGCCCGGGTGGTGGGTCGCCCACCAGCGCACCAGCGCGATCAGCACGTTGAGCAGCAACACCACGCCCAGCAGCACCATGCCCAGCGCCAGCGCCAGCGGCAGGTCGCCCTTGCTGGTCTCGAGCGCGATGGCCGTGGTCATGACGCGGGTGTGGCCGTCGATGTTGCCGCCGACGATCATCACCGCGCCGACTTCGGAGATGGCCCGGCCGAAGGCCGCCAGCAGCACCGTCAGCAGCGCCAGGCGCTCGTCCCACAACAGCAGCAGCCCGGCGGTCCAGCGGCTCGCGCCGAGGGACGTGAGCTGCTCACCGTTCTGCTTCCAGCTGTCGGCGATCGCCTCGCGCGTCAGGGCGGCCACGACCGGCACCACCAGCACCGTCTGCGCGATCACCATCGCGCCCGGCGTGAAAAGCAGCCCCCAGGACCCGAGCGGACCCGATCGCGACAGCAGCAGGTAGACCACCAGTCCGACCACCACCGAGGGCAGCGCGAGCAGCGTGTTCAGGACCACCAGCACGCTGCGCCGCCCGGGAAAGCGGGCCACGGCGAGCGCGGCCCCGCCGGCCAGGCCCAGGCCCGCCGCCAGCAGGCAGGCCGTGCCGCTGACTCCGAGAGACAGGCCGACCACCCGCAGCAATTGCGCATCGGCGTGCAGGATCAGCAACCAGGCCGTGCGCAGACTCTCGACAAAGGCATCCATTCCGGGGACTCGACTTGCGGACTTCGCGCTCACGCCTTTGCGGCACACTGCGACGCCCGCGATGCTATGGAGACCCCCGAGCGCCGGCGATATGAACAAGCATGCATAGCGACGACTCCCACCGACCCCTGCCCCTGCGCGGCCGCGCCGCGCACCGCGTCCAGCTGACCTACAGCCTGGGCGACGACGGCAGCCAGCAGCCGGTCCACCACCCCTTGCTGGCCTTGCTGGACGCGCTGCACGGCGGCGGCTCGGTGCTGGCGGCGTCGAAGGCGCTGGGCCTGTCCTACCGCCACGTATGGGGCGAACTGAAGCGCTGGGAGACCACCCTGGGCCGCTCACTGATCGTCTGGAACAAGGGGCAGCGCGCGCTGCTGACCCCTTTCGGCGAGAAGCTGCTGTGGGCCGAACGACGCGCCCAGGCCCGGCTGGCTCCGCAGATCGAGGCGCTGCGGATGGAGCTGGAGCGCGCCTTTGCCGACGCCTTCGACGACCGCGTCGATGTGCTCTCGGTCTGCGCCAGCCACGACCAGGCGCTGCCGCTGCTGCGCGAGCTGGCGCTCGCCGAGCAACTGCACCTGGACATCGAGTTCGCCGGCAGCCTGGACGCCTTGCGTGCGCTGGATGCCGGCCGCTGCCTGCTCGCGGGCTTTCATGTGCTGGACGGTGTCGCCAGTCGCTCGGTCAGCGCCCGGGCCTACCGGGCCCGTCTGCGGCCGGGCCATCACAAGCTGATCGGGTTCGCGCAGCGCGCCCAGGGCCTGATGGTGGCGGCGGGGAATCCGCTCGGCCTCGCCGCGCTGGCCGACTTCGTACGGCCCGGCCTGCGCCGGGTCGGCCGGCCCGAGGGCACCGGCACGCGAGTCCTGCTCGAGGAGCTGGCGCAGCGCGACGGCCTGGACCTCGGCGCCGACTATGCGTTGATCGAACCGTCGCACGTCGCCGCCGCCCAGGCGGTTGCCAGCGGCGCCGCCGACGTGGCCTTCGGCCTCGAGGCCGCGGCGCGCAGCGCCGGCCTGGACTTCGTGCCACTGGCCCACGAGCGCTACTTCCTCGTGACGCTGAAGAGCAGCCTCGATCTGCCCGCCGTGCAGCGGCTGGTCGCGCTGCTCGGATCGACCGCCTGGGCACAGACGCTGTCGGCGCTGCCCGGCTACCGGGCGACCGAGCCCGGGGCGGTGCTGGCGCTGACCAAGGTGCTGCCGTGGTGGAACTATCGCAACGAGCGCCCTGGCGCAGGCATCGTCGCTCGAAGGAGATCGGCATGAAGTGGTTGCGCTTCCGGCACGCGGACCGGGTGGGCTTCGGGACCCTGGACGAGGGGCACGTGCGCATCCACGAGGGCGACCTGTTCGCTACGCCGCGCGACACCGGCGAACGACTGCCCGTGTCCGACGTCGAGTGGCTGACGCCTTGCAGCCCCGGCAAGATGATCGGCCTGTGGAACAACTTCCAGGCGCTGGCCGAGAAGAACGGCTGGGCACGACCCGCCGAGCCGCTGTACTTCCTCAAGGCGTCCAGCAGCTTCGCCGCACACGGCGCCACGATCCGCGCGCCGGCCGGCGACGTGGGGCGCATCGCCTATGAAGGCGAACTCGCCGTCGTGATCGGCCGCACGGCACGCGCCGTGTCGATCGACGCCGCGGCGTCGCATGTCTTCGGCTACACCTGCGCCAACGACGTGACGGCCATGGAGCTGATCGGCCGCGACCCGAGCTTCCCGCAATGGGCGCGCGCCAAGAGCTTCGACGGGTTCGGCGTCTTCGGTCCGGTGATCGAGACCGACTTCGACTTCGCGCGGGCGACGCTGCGCACGCGAGTCGGCGGCCGCGAGCGGCAGAACTACGCGCTGTCGGACATGGTCTTCTCGCCGGCCGAGCTGGTGTCGCGCCTCTCGCAGGACATGACGCTCGAGCCCGGCGACGTGATCCTGTGCGGCACCTCGCTCGGCGTGATGCCGATGAAAGCCGGCAGCCAGGTCGAGGTCGAGATCGACGGCATCGGCGTGCTGAGCAACCTCTACGGCTGAGCGCTGATTCGAACCTAGGGGGCCGAACGAGAGGAAGCGGAGCTCGGCGGCTCCCTCATCCGGGCCGGTGATCGTCCCCCCTACGGACGATTGGTTCCTGCGACCCAGCCACTACCCTGCATGGTCATGGAGCGCGATGCTCCGGGAGTTCCTGACCATGCGACTCGATGCCCTGCTGCTGTCCGCGACGCTCGCCCTGCTCGGGTCGTCGGCGCCGGTCGCGGCGAACCCGTCCCCTGCGCCGGTCGTCACCATCGTGGACGGCGAAGCCCAGGTCATCCGCGAGTCCTCGCGCTTCACCGCGGTCGAAGGCCTGCGACTCGAGGCCGAGGACATCGTGCATACGGCCGACGGCACGCGCGTCGTGCGCATCGAGTTCAGCGACGGCTCGGCCGTCGACCTCGGGCCGGCCACTCGCCTGCAGTTGCAGCCGCGGCTCGCGGCCGAGAGCGGCACCGATCGCCCGTCGCGCCTGTATGCGCTGAGCGGCTGGTTCAAGCTCACGGGCTCCGGCCTCGGCCTGGCATCCCCGCGTCTCGACGCGACCGACGTCAGCGGCTCCGTGGTGCTGCGCATCGCCGACGACGCGGTCCTGGCCTTCGTCGAGTCCGGTGGCCTGCGCCTGGTCGAACGGGCTGCGACGCGGCCGCCTCTGACGCACGCGCTGAAGGACGGCGAGGCCTACGTCCGCCAGGGTGACGACGCCGGCACGCTGACGCCGAGACCCGGCGCGGCGATGCTCAAGGCGATGCCCCGCGCATTCACCGACTCGCTGCCGATGCGCGCTTCGCGGTTCCAGGACAGGCTTGTCGCGCCGCCTGCACCCACCGAGATCGCCTATGTCGATGTCGCGCCATGGATCCATGGCGAACGCGCACTGCGCTACGGCTTCGTCCAGCGCTGGCGCGGCAAGGCCCGCGAGCCGCAGTTCCGCAGCGCGCTGCTGGCCGAGCTCGCCATGCACCCCGAGTGGGACCGCACGCTGTTCCCCGAGAAGTACGCACCGCCCAAGCCGCGTCCGGTGGCCCGGGCGACGACGACGCCGGCGGCGGCTCCTCAGGTCGCGACCACGCTGCGCGCACCGCTGTTCGCCCCGGAGCTGCTGCCGCTGACCAGCGCCGCAACGCCGGACCGCAGCCCGCGTGTGCCGTCGCTGCCGCGCCTGCCCTGAATCCAGCGCTCCGGCGCGAAGGAAGCCTCATGAAGCTGCTGCTCAAGTTCAACCTGGTCTTCATCACCGTGTTCCTGCTCGGCCTCGGCGCCACCGGCTTCGTCACGCGCGAGCTGCTGCAGCGCAACGCGCAGGAAGAAGTGCTGCAGCACGCGCGCTTCATGATGGAGAAGGCGCTGGCCGTGCGCTCCTACACGTCGACCCAGGTGGCCCCGCTGCTCGAGACGCAGATGAAGTACAGCTTCCTGCCGCAGTCGGTGCCGGCCTTCTCGGCCACCGAGGTGCTGGCCAAGGTGCAGAAGAACTACCCCGAGTACAGCTACAAGGAAGCCACGCTGAATCCGACCAATCCCCGCGACCGCGCGGTGGAGTGGGAGGTCGACGTGATCTCGGAGTTCAGGAAGTCGACGACGACGAAGGAGTTCGTCGGCCAGCGCGACACGCCGGCCGGCCGGTCGCTCTACATCGCCCGCCCGATCCGCATTGCCGACGGCGCCTGCCTGCGCTGCCACAGCACGGTCGACGCCGCGCCCAAGACCCTGGTCGAGAAGTACGGGCCGGCCAACGGCTTCGGCTGGCATGTCGACGAGATCGTCGGCGCCCAGCTCGTGTCGGTGCCGATGGCCGTCCCGCTGCAGCGCGCAGAGCGCGCCTGGGGCGTCTTCATGGCGCTGCTGAGCGCGGTCTTCGTCGTCATCGCACTGGCGCTGAACGGCATGCTGTGGTGGATGGTCATCCGCCCGGTGACACGACTCTCGGCCGTGGCCGACCGCGTCAGCCGCGGCGACCCGTCGGCGCCGGCCCTGGTGCCGGCCAGCCGCGACGAGATCGGCGTGCTGGTCCAGTCCTTCGCCCGCATGCGCAAGAGCCTGGTGCAGGCGATGAAGATGCTCGAGACCGCATGAACACGACCTCGTCCGCCGACCGGTCGCGCCTGTCCACGCGCGCCACCTGGGGCCCGTCGTGAACGCCCGCGCCGACCTGCTGGAATCCGCGCCGCCGGGCCAGGAGCATCCGGCCCGCCTCGGCAAGTACGTCCTGACCGGCGTGCTCGGCGAGGGCGCGATGGGCACGGTCTACAAGGGGGTCGATCCGGTGATCCACCGCGCCGTCGCGGTCAAGGCGATCCGGCGCCACCTGTTCGACGTCCAGTCCGGCAGCATCTCGGCGGCGCAGCGCTTCCGCAACGAGGCCCAGGCGGCCGGGCGCCTGTCGCACCCCGGCATCGTCTCCGTCTACGAGTACGGCGAGGAAGCCGGCACCGCCTACATCGCGATGGAGTACGCACAGGGCTGCTCGCTCGGCCAGTACCTGGCGCTGCCGCTGCGCCTGCCGGAAGCTGACGTGTTGAGTCTGATGGTGCAGCTCCTCGAGGCCCTGCACTACGCGCACGAGCAGGGCGTGTGGCACCGCGATGTCAAGCCGGCCAACCTGATCATCACGTCGGAGGGGCGGCTCAAGGTCACGGACTTCGGTATCGCCCGCATCGAGTCGAACGCGCTGACCCAGTTGCAGCACACGCTGCTGCTCATCGGCTCGCCCGGCTACATCGCGCCGGAGCGCTACACCGGCGAGGCGCCCGATCAGCGCGTCGACCTGTTCTCCTGCGGCGTGCTGCTCTACCAGATGCTGACCGGCGTCCCGCCCTTCGCCGGCACCGACTCCGAGGTCATGTACCAGGTGCTGCAGCACGAGCCGACCGCACCGTCCAAGGTCGAAGGCACGCTGCCGACCGAAGCCTGCTACGACGACGTGGTCGCGCGCGCCCTGGCCAAGCGGCCCGTCGATCGGTTTGCGAGCGCCCTCGAGTTCCGGGACGCGCTGCTGTCGCTGGCCTCGCGGCCGGTGAACCGCCGGCTGTCGACGGCGCTGATCCGGGGCATCGAAGCGGTCACCGATGCGCGCGCCACCACGCCGGTCGGGCCGCGGCTGCCGATGCAGTCGCAGCCGCAGCCGCGGGTCGACAGCCTGCCGGCCGCCGTACCGAAACCCCCACAGGCCACCGGCCCGGCCTGGGAGGCCACGCAGCTCAAGGCGATCGAGATCCTGCTCGCCGAACACCTGGGACCGCTGGCACGCGTGCTGGTGCAGCGCCAGGCCGCCGTGACGCCCGCTGGCGATGTTGCCGCCCTGACCGAGACGCTGGCCGCGGCGGCACTGGCGGCGGACGATCGCAAGCTCTTCCTCGCCGCCGCCGCGCGACTGCGGCCGGGCGCGGTCGTCGCGGCGCCACCGCCGCTGCGTGCGGCACCGCCGACGCTGGTGCTCGAAGTTGCCGGCGCACAAGCCCTGCAACCAGCGACGCTGGAGGCCGCCCAGGCCCTGCTGGCGGCGCACATCGGCCCGATTGCCCGGCTGATGGTCAAGAACGCACTGTCCGTCGCCGGTGACCGCGACAACTTCTTCAAGGTGCTGGCCGACCTGGCGGCCGACTGCATCGACCGACAGCGTCTGCTCGACGAACTGGCGCGTCTGCCCCGTTGATCGCCGCGTGCACTTCGGGACTCGCACCGTGCCAGGCTTCTCGCTTCCTGCCCCTCCACCCCCGAAGCACGGCATGGAAGCGCCCCGCTGCAACGCCTAGCTTTCAGACATGCAGCACCGCGATCGGAATCCCGCCATGAACACCGCCACGACGCCCCAGCCCCGCCCGCGTTACGAACTGAGGTTCCGCTCGCTGTTCGACGACGGCCGGGCCTACGCCTTTCCCTGCGACGCCGCCGGCCACGTGGACATGGACGGCCTCAGCGAGCGGGCACGCCACAATTACCTGTACGCACGCACGGTGATCGGCCGCGAGGTCGCGATGCCCGCGGTGCAGCCGAGCGCGACGCACTGAGACGCCGCGCTCGCCGCGTCAGCCCAGCGCTTGCACGGCGAGCCGGCCCTTCGCGTCGCCGAGCGTCTTGCCCAGCAGGCTGGTCGCCGCGTAGATCGCGTCGATCGTCGGCGTCGGCGTCGCGGTGATGCGAGCCAGCTCGACGACGCTGCCGACCAGCGCCTGCAGCTCCAGCGCCCGACCCGCTTCCACGTCCTGCAGCATCGAGGTCTTGTGCGCGCCGACCGCCTCGGCGCCCGCGATGCGCTGGTCGAGCGAGACCTTGAACTGCACGCCGAGCTTCTCGCCCACCGCCTGGGCCTCGCGCATCATGCTGGCCGCGAGCTCGCGCGACAGCGGGTAGCGACAGATGTCTTCCAGCGTCGCGTGCGTCAGCGCGCTGATGGGATTGAAGCTCAGGTTGCCCCACAGCTTGACCCAGATCTCGCCCCGGATGTCCTTGCTGACCGGACTCTTGAAACCGGCCTTGATCATGGCCTGCGACAGCGCCTCGATGCGCGGGCTGCGCGTACCGTCGGGCTCGCCGAGGGTGAAACGGTTGCCCTCGATGAGTTTCACGACGCCGGGCGCCACCAGCTCGGCCGCCGGGTACACCACGCTGCCGATCACGCGCTCGGGCTCGATGTGGGCCGCGATCGCGCCGTCCGGGTCGACGCTGGACAGCGCCCGGCCTTCGTACGGCCCGGCCAGCTTGTGGAAGTACCACCACGGCACGCCGTTGATCATGGTCACGACCACGGTCTGCGGGCCGAAGAGGTCGCGCAACTCGGGCAGCAGGTCGCGCACCTGATGCGCCTTGACCGTCAGCAGCACCGCATCCTGCGGCCCGGCCTCGGCCATGCGCTGCACGGCCTTGGCGGTCGGTGCGTGCTGCTCGCTGCCGTCCTCGAGCATCAGGCGAAAGCCGTTGGCCTGGATCGCCGCCAGATTCCTGTTGCGCGCGATGAAGGTCACGTCCTCGCCGGCGATCGCCAGCTTCGCGCCCAGGTAGCCGCCGATCGCGCCGGCCCCGACGACGGCGATCTTCATGCCGCGCTCGCGCCTTGCTCGCGGTTCTTGGCCCGCGCCTTCAGGGCACCCCACAGCGGCCACAGCAGCAGCAGGATCGCCAGCGAGGCGATGCCGCCGACCAGCGCGTTGGACCAGAAGATCGACAGGCTGCCCTCGGACAGCAGCATCGCCTGCCGGAAGCTGGACTCCGCGCCCTTGCCCAGCACCAGCGCCAGCACCAGCGGCGCCAGCGGGTACTTGAGCTTCTTGAAGAGATAGCCGAAGACGCCGAAGACCAGCATCATCACCACGTCGAACATCGAGTTGTTGACCGTGTACGCGCCGATCGCGCACACCACGATGATGACCGGCGCGATGATGGAGAACGGGATCCGCAGGATCGCGGCCCACCACGGCACCGTGGTCAGCACGACGATCAGGCCGACGATGTTACCGAGGTACATCGACGCGATCAGGCCCCAGACGAAGTCCTTCTGCTCGACGAAGAGCATCGGCCCCGGCTGCAGGCCCCAGATCAGCAGGCCACCCAGCAGCACGGCGGCGGTCGGCGAACCCGGCACGCCGAGCGTGAGCATCGGCAGCAGCGCCGACGTGCCGGCGGCGTGCGCCGCGGTCTCGGGGGCGACCACGCCCTCGATCTCGCCCTTGCCGAAGCCCTGCGGGTTCTTCGACATGCGCTGCGCGACGCCGTAGCTCATGAAGGACGCCGGCGTCGCGCCGCCCGGCGTGATGCCCATCCAGCAGCCGATCGCGGTGGAGCGCAGGAAGGTCTTCCAGTGGCGCCACAGGCCGGCCCAGGTCTGGAACACCACCGTCGGGCTGATCTTCGCGCTCTTGCCCTTGAACGCCAGGCCCTCCTCCATCGTCAGCAGGATCTCGCCGATGCCGAACAGGCCGATCACCGCGATCAGGAAGTCGAAGCCCTTGAGCAGTTCGGTGCTGCCGAAGGTCATGCGCAGCTGGCCGGTGACGTTGTCCAGACCGACGCAGGCGAGCGCAAAGCCCAGCATCATCGATGCGATCACCTTCGCCGCCGGCTCCTTGCTCATGCCGACGAAGCTGCAGAAGGTCAGCAGGTAGACCGCGAAGAACTCCGCCGGCCCGAACTTCAGCGCGAACTTCGCCAGCAGCGGCGCCAGGAAGGTGATGACGATGACGGCGATCAGTGCGCCGACGAAGCTCGAGGTGAAGGCGGCCGTCAGGGCCTGCGCCGCCTTGCCCTGCTGCGCCATCGGATAGCCGTCGAAGGTGGTCGCCACGCTCCACGGTTCGCCGGGGATGTTGAACAGGATCGACGTGATCGCCCCGCCGAACAGCGCCCCCCAGTAGATGCAGCTCAGCATGATGATCGCCGAGGTGGGATCCATGCTGAAGGTCAGCGGCAGCAGGATCGCGATGCCGTTGGCGCCGCCCAGGCCGGGCAGCACACCGATCAGCACGCCCAGCGTGATGCCGATCAGCATGAACAGCATGTTCTTGGCCGTCAGGGCGACGGCGAAGCCATGCATCAGGTTGTTGATCTCTTCCATGCTCAGAGCCCGATCAGCCGCTCGAGGGGACCCTTGGGCAGGGGCACCAGGAACCAGCGCTCGAAGACCACGAAGAAGACCAGCGGAACGCCGACCGCCACCGCCGCCGACAAGGGCCAGCCGAACTTGCCGTGCCGGCGCATGAAGTAGCCGATCAAGGCAAACGACGCGACGTAGATGCCCAGCAGCCAGATCGCGCCGACGTAGATCGTCATCGGCAGCAGCATCGCCATCACCAGCGCGATCTGCTCGCGCTCGGCGAATACCGGGCTCGTCTTCTTCCAGGCGATCAGTGCCTTGATCAGCACCCAGCCGCTGGAGCCGGCCAGCATCAGGCCGATGTAGAAGGGAAAGTAGCCCGAGCGCGGCCCGTCGTCGGCCCAGCCGATGCCCACACGCAGGCTGTCGGCGATCACCAGCGCGGCCAGCGCCAGCAGGAAGGCGGCCACGGCCACCTCGGGCCAGCGCGTCCCCACGCCACGGTCTGAAGAATCTGAGTTCATAGGTATCCGCTCAACGGTGCCAACGATGGCGCATCGACCCGGCAGTCGCCGCGGATCCGGCGCCGCCGGTCCGCCATCGGCGCGCCCCGGCAAGGGAGCGCCGACGGCGCAACGGGGGTGATCGTCACTGGGCCAGGAAACCCGCTTCCTTCATCAGGACGCGGTGCATCTGCTCGTTGCGGCCCAGCCAGTTGAAGTACTCCTCGCCCGTCATGAAGGTCTGGTTGAAGGCACCTTTCTCCATGAAGTCCTTCCACTCGGGCAGCGCGCGGACCTTCTTGAACAGGTCGATGTAGAAGTCGACCTGGTCCTGGGACACGCCCGGGGCCATGAAGATGCCCCGCAGCATCACGTAGTCGACCGGCAGGCCGGCCGAGCTGCAGGTCGGCAGATCGGCCCAGGACTGGGTCGCCGTCAGCTTGGTCTTGTACGGCATCGGCTGCTTGTCGAACACGCACAGCGCGCGCAGCTTGCCGGCCCGCCAGTGGCTCTCGGCCTCGATCGGGTTGTTGACGGTCGAGTTCACGTGGCCGCCGACCAGCTGGACCGCGACATCGCCGCCGCCCTTGAAGGGCACGTAGGTGATCTTCTTGCCTGCGGCCTTCTCGACCAGCACGGTGATGATCTGGTCTTCCTGCTTCGATCCGGTGCCCGCCATCTTGAAGCTGCGGTCCCCGCCGGCCTTGACGGCCTGGACGTAGTCCTTCGCGGTCTTGTAGGGCGAATCGGCGTTGACCCACAGCACGAACTGGTCGAGCGCGAGCATCGCGACCGGCGTCATGTCGCGCCAGTTGAACGGCACGCCCGTCGCGAGCGGCGTCGTGAACAGGTTCGACAGCGTGATGACGATCTTGTGCGGGTTGCCCTTGTCGCCCTTGACGTCGAGGAAGCCCTCGGCGCCGGCGCCGCCCGACTTGTTCACCACGACGATCGGCTGCTTGGCCAGGTTGTTCTTGGCGACCACGCCCTGGATGAAGCGCGCCATCTGGTCGGCACCGCCGCCGGTGCCCGCCGGCACGACGAACTCGATCGGCTTGCTCGGCTCCCAGGCGCCGGCGGCCGGGGCGAACAACGCGGCGCAAGCAGCCGCTGCAGCGGCCAGGCCGCGCCAGGGTTTGAACGGAGTAGCTGCCACGTCATCGTCTCCTTCGTTGTGAACTGCCTTGAGGATGGAAAGCGTGTTCAGGCGAGGCCGAGCTTGGCCGCCAGCCCGATGCGCTGGAGCTTGCCGGTCGCTCCCTTGGGAATCTCGTCCATGAACAGGATCTTCTTGGGCACCTTGTAGTCCGCGGCGCGCCTGGCGACGAAGTCCTGGATCTCGCGCTCGGTGGCGCTGGCGCCGTCCTTCAGCACGACCACGGCAGCGACTTCCTCGCCGAGCTTGGCGTGCGGCATGCCGAACACCACGCACTGCCCGACCGCCGGATGGTCCATCAGGATCTCGTCGACCTCGCGCGGGCTGATCTTCTCGCCGCCGCGGTTGATGATCTCCTTCAGGCGCCCGGTCAGGCTGAGGTAGCCGTCGGCGTCCTTCGACCCCTGGTCGCCGGTGCGGAACCAGCCGTTGCGGAAGCCTTCGGCGTTGGCCTTCTCGTTGTTCTCGTAGCCGGCGGTCACGTTGAGGCCGCGAATCACGATCTCGCCGATCTCGCCGGCCGGGAGGATGGCCCCGTCGTCGCCCATGATCTCGACCTCGGGGCCTGCCGGCAGGCCGACCGCGCCGGGCTTGCGCGCCTTCGGGGGCAGCGGGTTGCTGGCCATCTGGTGGGTCGCCTCGGTCATGCCGTAGGCTTCGATCAGCGGCGCCTTGAAGACCTCTTCCAGCTCGCGGATGACCTGAGTCGGCATCGACGACGAGGACGAACGCAGGAAACGCAGCGGATGGCGCGCGATCACGTCCATGTTGCCCTTGGCGCGCTGCAGGATGGCCTGGTGCATCGTCGGCACGGCCGTGTACCAGGTGGGCTTGGCCTCGTCCATCCAGGCGAAGAACTTCAGCGCGTTGAAGCCGGGGGTGCAGAACACCTGCGAGCCGGCCGAGATCGGTGCCAGCACGCCGGCGATCAGCCCGTGGATGTGGAACAGCGGCATGATGTTCAAGCCGATGTCGCTCGGCGTGAACTGCAGCGTCGTGCGGATGTTGGCCGCCGACGCGAACAGGTTGCCGACCGACAGCGGCACGATCTTCGGCCGTGAGGTCGTGCCCGAGGTGTGCAGCACCATGCCGACGTCGGCCGGCTCGCCGTAGCCGCCCTGGACCGCCGGCGCCACCGCCGACGCCTTGCGCGGGACGAGACGGAAGCTGCCGGCCGGCGCCCCGGCCGGCACCACCAGGTCGGCGATGCGCACGCCCAGCTTGGCGGCCACCTCGATCGCCGGCGAGCTGCTGTCCTGCTCGACGATCAGCAGCTTGGCGTTCAGGTCCGAGAGATAGAACTCGAACTCGTCGGCGCGGTAGGCCGGGTTCAGCGGCGCGCTCGTCGTACCGGACGCGCAGGCCAGGTAGCAGGTCGCCATCTCCGGCCCGTTGGCCAGCACGATGCCGACGCGGTCGTTGCGGCCCACACCCAGCGCATTCAGCGTGGACAGCGTCTCGTCAACCAGCGTGCGCAGGCCGGCATAGCTCAGCGGCGCGCGGCCGGGGGCGGAAATGGCTGTGGCACCGTCGGCGCCTTGGGAGAGCAGTTGCTTCAGCGTGGCTTGCATCGGTGCGGAAGGCGAGAGAAACCGGGGGCTTGCGGCCGGGGCCGCGCGAGCCGCGTAGCGTACCAGTCCGGGCCCCGGCGGCGGAGGTCGAGCGCGCGGTTATACCGTCCGCTCACGCAGGCCATCGGATGCCGATTGCCGAAACCGCCCCCCTGCCGACGGGGGTCGCCGGCCGACGCCACAATCGCGCCACGCAGCAGCCCGGGAGTTCCGCGATGACCCAGCCCCTGGACGTTTCCGCCTTCGATGCCGCCGCCCTCGCCCAGGGCTACGAGCAGGTGCTCGACCGCGTGTGGGCGCCCCTCACCGTGGTCGAGACCCACACCCATCCCTTCGCCGCGAAGGCGATCGTGACCCAGGGCGAGATGTGGCTCACCGTCGGCGATGAAACTCGCCACCTGCTCCCAGGCGACGGTTTCGAGCTGGCGCGCGAGGTGCCGCACTCGGAGCGCTACGGCCTGGAAGGCGCGACCTACCGGGTCGCGCGGCGCGCCGGCAGCTGAAGCGACGGCGGCAAGAAAAAGGCCCGGATCCTCGTCGGAGCCGGGCCTTCGTGTCTGGTGGAGCCGGGGGGAATCGAACCCCCGTCCGCAAGCCATCACCGGGTAGATCTACATGCTTAGCTGCCTGATTTGAGTCTCATGACGCCGTCGCGCAGGAGCACGCTACGGACGCCACCAGTCACCTAGATCTCGCTGAACGCCAAGTAACCCGACGAGCAGCCAGCCGATGTGAATGACGTCTCAGCCTTCTGCCTTGCGGCTTGGGCCCGGCCCATCGGCCTGCCGTTGAGACGCTCACCGGTGTTTAAGCGGCGAGGGCGAAACGTTCGTCGTTCGCAGTTGGTTTGTTTCAGCTGGATTTACGAGCTCACTGATGCTCGGCATGCACCACTCCAGATCCGCACCCACGTCGAAACCAGGTCGGCCCCAGAACTGTGGATTGTAGGTGGCGCCGTCGGTGCGGGTTTCAAGTCGGGCCGGCGGCTCACTTGAGCGCGAACCCGACGCGCGCGCTGCCGCCCTTGTCCTCGATGCCCTCGGCTCCCAGCCGCGAGGCCGTCAGCAGCACGCGCTCGGGCGGCACCTTGGCGGCGAGGTAGGCCTTGACGCGGTCGCCGCGCTGATCGGCCAGGGCGCGCAGCGGGCCCTCGCCGACCGGTGCACTCTTGAGCAGCAAGGCCTCCATCTCCGCCGGCGGCAGGCTCTTCGCAAAGCCGACGAGGTTGCGCGGCTTCTCCTTCAGGTCGGCGGCCTTGTACGCGGCCTCGAGCCAGCGGCTGCGTTCGGCCGGCTCGATCTTCACGCTGTCGGGCAGCTCGCCGGTGGACCTGGCCTTGGCGACGCGCATCAGGCGGTCCAGGTGCTGGGCGCGCAGCGCCGCCTCGTCGACGGCCGGATCGGCGCGGCCCGTCGCCTCGAGCTTCAGGGCCGGACGATCGTTCAGCGCCTTGGCCAGCGTGTCCAGGCGCTGCCGGCTGGCGTCGCCGAGGTCGCTGGAGCCGGCGGCGAACTCGACATAGCCCAGCTCCTGCCCGCCACCGCCGAAGGCGCTGGCCAGCAGCGAGAACGGCGCGGTGATGGCCTTGGTGATCAGGTTGACGATGACCCGCACGATGATCCCGCCGATCGAGAACTTGGGATCGTCCAGGCTGCCGCTGATCGGCAGGTCGATGTCGATCACGCCGTTGCGGTCCTTCAGCAGCGACACCGCCAGCAGCACCGGCAGCTTGAGCGCGCTGGGGCTGTCGACCTTGTCGCCGAAGGTCAGTTGGTCGAGGTAGAGGTTGTTCTCGGCTTCGAGCTTGCCGTTCTCGATCTTGTAGCGGACCTTCACCGAGAGCGTGCCCTTCTCGATGCCGTAGCCGGCGTAGCGACCCGAGTAGGCGGTGAGCCGCGTGATGTCGATGCCGCGCGCGCTGGCGGTGATGTCGGTGGCCAGGCGCGGGCCCAGCGGATGCATGCTGCCGCCGATCTCCAGCGGCGCGCTGCCGTCGACCTTGCCGGAGATCTTGACGGTCGCCGGTTGCGGGTCGTTCCAGGCCAGCGCCGAGACTTCGCCGCCGATGTCGGTGAGCTTGGCCGAGTAGTTGGGGCGGATGAAGTTGTCGGTGAAGTCGACGACGCCGCCGGCTAGGCGGATGGCCCGCCAGCGCAGCTGCGGCGGCGGCGCAGCGGGTGCCGGCCCCGAGGCCGCGGGGTCGGGAGCCGATGCCGCGGCCTGGGTCGGCGGTGGTGATGGTGACGGTGATGGCGACGAAGCCGGCGCCTGACCCGCGCCGCCGGCCTCGGGCGTGGTCAGCGAGCGCGGGCCTTCCTCGCCGGCGCGCTTGGCGATGTCCAGCAGGTTGAGCCGGCCGTCGGCGTTGACGATGACGCGGCCGTAGAAGTCGTCCAGCGTCACCTCGCCCAGGTCCGCCTCGAGGCCCGACGGCTGCCAGCCCAGGTCGGCCGCGTCGAGCTGCAGGCCCTTGAAGCGCAGGAACTCGGCCTGGTTCAGCTGGTCCAGTGCGCGCACCTCGTTGAGCGCGACGCGCCCGCGCCAGCGCACCGCCGACACCGCGTCGCGCGCCGTGCCTTCGAGGCGCAGCTCACCGGCGGCGCTGGCCTTGGCCGAGACGAGCGAGAGGTTCACGCGCGGCTCCAGGTAGGGCTGCAGCATGCGCAGGTCCAGCGCGCTCACGTCGAGGCGGCTGCGCAGCGCCAGGGGCTGCGGCCGCAGCGTTCCGCCGGCCTTGATGCGGCCGCCATTCAGCACCTGGGTCGCGAGCTCGAAGCTCAGGGTCTGCGCCAGATCGCTGTCGAGCTTGCGCAGGCTCAGGTCGGTGCGGGCGACCCCGAAAGCCGCCGGCGGCGTGACGCTGCGGTCGCTGAACGACAGCGCACAGCCGCCGCAACGCAGCTCGCCGATCTGCCAGCGAGGTGGCGGACCGCCGTCACCCGCGGCCGCCGGTGCCTCGCTCCGGGGCGCTGCCGGAGGCGCCCAGGCGATCGCGCCGCGCTCGTCGCGCGTCGCCTTGAGGTTGAGGCCTTCGAGCGTCAGGCTGGCCAGCTGCGCGACGATCGGCTCACCGCGACGCCCCTGGACCTGGAGGCCCGCCACCGCGAGCTGCGGCAGCACCAGCCGGTCGGCGGCGGCCTTGCCGCGATCGACCTTGCTGCCGGCAGGTTGCAGCTGCAGCCCGGTCAGCTGCAAGGCGGCGTCGCTGATGGCCCAGCCGTGGGCGCCGATGTCGGCCTCGGCCCGGGCCGACACGCTCGCGTCGATCAGCTGGACCGGCAGCAGCGACTGCCAAGGCGCGAGCCACGGCAGGGGCTTGAGGTTCGCGGCATCGACCTTGAGTCGCGCATCCTGCGTGCCGGGCACGAGCTGCCCATCGACCTGCAGCCTGGCACCGTGCGCATCGGCCAGGGCCAGCGCGAGCGTGGCCGGCGGTGCGTCGACGGCGCCGTCGAGCCCCGTCAAGCCAACGGTGATCGGCGACACGAGCTGGCCCTGCGGCCACGCCGGATCGCGCAGCGACACCTGCCCCTCGGCGAGGTCGACCTGGCCGACGCGCCATTGCCAGGCCTTGGGCGCCGCTTCGGCGGCCGTGCGTGGCGCCGAGGCCGCGCTGGCCGCTGCGACCGGCGCCGACAGTGCCAGCCGGTCCGTCCCGGAAGCCGGCGGCTTCGCGAGCAGCCGCGGCAGGTCGATCTCGACCTTCGGCGCCTGCAGTTGCAGCGTCGCGGCCGTGACGCTCCGCTCCAGGGGCTGCAGGTCCAGGCCCTGCACGGCGAGGCGGTCCAGCGCGAGCGCGATGCCTTGGTCCGGCAGGCGCACCTGCAGTTGCGAGAGGCCCAGGTCGCCGCTGATCCGCAGGCGCGGCGGCGCCGGCGACGGGAGCTGCTCGAAGGCGATGTTCAGGGTGAGATCGAGCTGCCCGCCGCCGACATCGACCGGCAGCCGCTGCGACAGCAGCGGCGCCAGCGCGCCGACCCAGCGCGGCACGTCGATCTGCTGCCAGTCCACGGCGATGGTCGATCGCTGCCCCTCGTGGAAAGGCTGGGCCTTGCCCTGGACGTGCAGCCGGCTGCCATTGACCACGGCGTCGACCAGCGGCTCGACGTCGATCGCCACCTGCGAAGGCAGGTTGGACACGAACGGCACGCCGACGCGCAGGCTCTCGATACGGTGCTCCGTGCTCGTCACCCGGTCGGCCAGCTGGATGAGGCCGTCCTCGACGCGGATGTTGTAGACCGCAAAGCGCGCGGGCTCGTCGTCGCCCTTCGGCTGCGCCGGTCGGCGTGCCAGCGCCTCCAGCATCGGCGTCACGTTGTAGCGGTCGGTGGCCAGTCGCTCGAGTCTGATCTGCGGCTCGCGCACGAGCACGCGTTCCAGCACCGGCGCCAGGCGCCACAGCGAGGCCGTCGACACGTCGGCGCGCAGCTCGGCGACGCGCAGCCAGGGCGCGTCGGCCGGCCCGAGCTGCAGGTCCAGCACGCCGGCCTCGAGCTTCCACGGCGCGATCTCGATGCGACCCAGCTTCAGCGGCGCGCCGAGCGCCTCGCTGGCGGCCGCCTCGATGCGCGGCTGAAGAAAACGCGGCAGCCACCAGCCGCCGACCACGGTCCACAGGAGCGCCATTCCGACCAGCACCGCCAGCGAGCGGCGCAGCCAGCGCGGCACGGCAGCGGCCGGCGCGGCGAGGCGGGAAGCAAGGGACTGCATGGGGCGAGGCCTCGGACTCGGCGCAGTGTGCGTGAGCGCCGCCGCGCCGGTCAACGCCCGGCGGCGTCGAGCAGCGGCAGCAGGTCCAGCGGCGTCGCGATCACGGCGTCGGGCCGCCAGGCCGCGAGATCCGGGCTCTCGCCGAGGTACCCATAGGCTGCGGCGATGCCGGGCATGCCGGCGGCGCGGGCCGCCTCGATGTCGCGCAGGTCGTCGCCGACGTAGACCGCCTCGCCGGGTGCGATGCCGAGCCGGGCACAGGCCTCGAGCAGCGGCGCCGGATGCGGCTTGGCATGCGGCGTCGTGTCGCCGGCGATCACGACCGATGCGCCTTCGGCCAGGCCCAGGCCCGCCACCACCGGGCCGGTGAAGCGCTGCGCCTTGTTGGTCACCACGCCCCAGCGCAGTCCGCGCGCCTGCAATGCCGCCAGGCACTCGGCGACGCCGTCGAACAGCCGCGAATCGCGGTCGAGCGCGGACTCGTACTCGGCCAGGAACTCGTCGCGCAGCGCGTCGTAGCCGTCATCGCCGGGCCGGATCGAGAAGCCGACGCCGAGCATGCCGCGCGCGCCGGACGATGCGACCGGCCGCAGGAGCTCGATCGGCAGCGCGTCGAGGCCGCGCCGCTCGCGCAGCCGGTTGACCGCACCGCCCAGGTCCGGGGCCGTGTCGGCCAGGGTGCCATCGAGATCGAACAGCACGGCGCGCACCGCAAAACGCGACGTCATCGGCCGCGTCATGGTCGGCGACACGCGAACAGGTAGTTCACGCTGGTGTCGTCGTTGAGCCAGTAGCGGCGCGTCAGCGGGTTGTATTGCATGCCGCGCGTCGCCGTCAGCTCGAGCCCGGCGTCGCGACACCAGCGCGCCAGCTCGCTCGGGCGGATGAAGCGTTCGTACTCGTGGGTCCCGCGTGGCAGCAGGTTCAGCACGTACTCGGCACCGACGATCGCGAACAGGAAGGACTTGGGGTTGCGGTTCAGCGTCGAGAAGAACACGTGCCCCCCGGGCCGGACCAGCGTCGCGCAGGCGCGGACGATGGACGATGGATCGGGAACGTGCTCGAGCATCTCCATGCAGGTCACGACGTCGAAGGCATCCGGCTCCTCGGCCGCCAGCGCCTCGGCGGCCACCTCGCGATAGCGGACCGACGGCGTGCCAGCTTCGAGCGCATGCAGCTGGGCGACCTTCAGCGGCTTGGTGGCCAGGTCGATGCCCAGCACGTCGGCCCCGCGACGCGACATCGCATCGGCCAGGATGCCGCCACCGCAGCCGACATCCAGCGCGCGCTTGCCCTGCAGGCCACCGGCCAGCCGCACGATCCACTCGAGCCGCAGCGGGTTGATCTGGTGCAGCGGGCGGAACTCGCTCTCGGGGTCCCACCAGCGGTGAGCCAGTTCGCTGAACTTGGCGAGTTCCTGCGGGTCGACGTTGGCGTGGGTCGCGGTGCTCATGCAGGCATGGTAGCGGCGGCGCGATCGCTCGCGCACAGGCAAAAAAGAACCCCGCCGCAGCGGGGTTCTCGTTTCAAGCGACCGTCAGATCACTTGCGGGTCCGCGTACCCACCACCTCGATCTCGGTGCGGCGGTTCTTGGACTTGCCTTCCTTGGTCTTGTTGTCGGCGACCGGCTGCTTCTCGCCCTTGCCTTCGGTGTAGATGCGGTTCTTCTCGATGCCCTTGGACACCAGATAGTCCTTGACGGCTTCGGAACGACGCACCGACAGCTTCTGGTTGTAGGCGTCGGAGCCATCCGAGTCGGTGTGGCCGACGGCGATGATGACTTCGAGGTTCATGCCACCCATCTTGCTGACCAGGTCGTCGAGCTTGGCCTTGGCTTCGGGCTTCAGCACGGCCTTGTCGACGTCGAAGAACGCATCGGCGGCGTAGGTCACCTTCTCGCTGACCGGGGCCGGCGGAACGACCGGGGCGGGCGCGGGGGCCGGAGCCGGGGCCGGAGCGGGAGCCGCAGCCGGAGCGGGGGCCGGAGCCGGGGGCGGAGCCTTCTTTGGGGCACCGTCGCAGCGCTCGTCGGCGGTCGCCGGGGTCCAGAAGTTGTCGCGCCAGCAGAGCTCGTTGGTGCCGTTCTTCCAGACGTTGCCGTCGACGTTGCGCCAGTTGTCGTTGTTCTGCGCAAACGCGCTGGAGGCGGAGGCAGCAAGCGCGATAGTCGCGAAGAGCGTTGCCACCTTGTTCAACTTATTCATGATTCTCCTCTCGGGTAGGCCGCATTGTCGCGGCAGACGTCCATACCAAAAGCATGCGTAACCACCGAGCTCTCGATGGGCAGAGAGCCTCTGAACCGACAAATCATTGTGCCATACGAGGCATGACGGACAAGGTCTGACCGGCCCGCGCCACAAGGCCCGGGGCCGATGTTGCGCTGCTGCTACAGCGCCCGGCACTTAGAATCCGGGTCTTCCCGCTGCCCCTTGCGACCGGCCCGACGCGACGTCCGCCGGGCCCAAGCCCCGCGGACCCACACCGCGGTGACCACTCCGAGTTCGCATGACCCAGTTCGCCAAGGAAACCCTGCCGATCAGCCTCGAAGAGGAGATGCGGCGCTCCTACCTCGACTACGCGATGAGCGTCATCGTCGGGCGTGCCCTGCCCGACGCGCGCGACGGCCTCAAGCCGGTCCACCGGCGCGTGCTGTTCGCGATGCACGAGCTCAACAACGACTGGAACCGGCCCTACAAGAAGAGCGCGCGCATCGTCGGCGACGTGATCGGCAAGTACCACCCGCACGGCGACACCGCCGTCTACGACACCATCGTGCGGATGGCCCAGGACTTCAGCCTGCGCCACATGCTGGTCGACGGCCAGGGCAACTTCGGCTCGGTCGACGGCGACAACGCGGCCGCGATGCGCTACACCGAGATCCGGCTCTCGAAGATCGCGCACGAGATGCTCGCCGACATCGACAAGGAGACCGTCGACTTCGGCCCCAACTACGACGGCAGCGAGAAGGAGCCGCTGGTCCTGCCGACCCGCCTGCCCAACCTGCTGGTCAACGGCAGCGCCGGCATCGCGGTGGGCATGGCCACCAACATCCCGCCGCACAACCTCAACGAGACCGTCGACGCCTGCCTGCACCTGCTGAAGAACCCCGAGGCGACGATCGACGAGCTGATGGAGATCATCCCGGCGCCGGACTTCCCCACCGCCGGGATCATCTACGGCCTGAACGGCGTGCGCGAGGGTTACCGCACCGGTCGTGGCAAGGTCGTGATGCGGGCGAAGTGCCACTTCGAGGACATCGACAAGGGTGCGCGCCAGTCCATCATCGTCGACGAGATTCCCTACCAGGTGAACAAGAAGACGCTGCTCGAGCGCATGGCCGAGCTCGTCCACGAGAAGAAGCTCGAAGGCATCAGCCACATCCAGGACGAGTCCGACAAGTCGGGCATGCGCGTCGTCATCGAGCTGAAGCGCGGCGAAGTGCCCGAGGTGGTGCTGAACAACCTGTACAAGCAGACGCAGCTGCAGGACAGCTTCGGCATCAACATGGTCGCGCTGATCGACGGCCAGCCCAAGCTGTGCAACCTGAAGGACCTGGTCGCGGTCTTCCTCGAGCACCGCCGCGAGGTCGTCACCCGGCGCACCGTGTTCGCGTTGAAGAAGGCGCGCGAGCGCGGCCATGTGCTCGAGGGCCTGGCGGTCGCGCTGGCCAACATCGACGAGTTCATCGAGATCATCAAGAACTCGCCGACGCCGCCGCTGGCTAAGCAGGCGCTGATGGACAAGAACTGGGACTCGTCGCTGGTGCGCGAGATGCTCGCCCGCGCCGAGGGCGAGACGCCCGGCGGCCGCGAAGCCTTCCGGCCCGAGGGCCTGCCGCTGCACTACGGCATGCAGGCCGGCGGCCTGTACCGGCTGTCCGACGACCAGGCCCAGGAGATCCTGCAGATGCGCCTGCAGCGCCTGACCGGCCTGGAGCAGGACAAGATCATCGGCGAGTACAAGGACGTGATGGCCGAGATCGCCGACCTGCTGGACATCCTGGCCAAGCCGGGCCGGGTGACGACGATCATCGGCGACGAGCTGCAGGCGCTGAAGTCCGAGTTCGGCCAGACCCGGCTCGGCGCGCGCCGCAGCGTGGTCGAGCACAACGTGCAGGAGCTCGGTACCGAGGACCTGATCACGCCGACCGACATGGTCGTGACGCTGAGCCACACCGGCTACATCAAGAGCCAGCCGCTGGCCGAGTACCGCGCGCAGAAGCGCGGCGGCCGCGGCAAGCAGGCGACGCAGACCAAGGAAGACGACTGGATCGAGCAGCTCTTCATCGCCAACACGCACGACTGGATGCTGTGCTTCAGCAACCGCGGCCGCGTCTACTGGCTGAAGGTCTGGGAAGTGCCGCAGGGCGGCCGTGCAGCGCGCGGCAAGCCCATCGTCAACATGTTCCCGCTGCAAGCCGACGAAAAGATCACCGTCGTGCTGCCGCTGACGGGCGAGTTCCGCAGTTTCCCGTCCGATCACTACATCTTCATGGCGACCGCCCTCGGCACGGTCAAGAAGACCGCGCTCGACGAGTTCAGCAATCCGCGCAAGGCCGGCATCATCGCAGTGGACCTCGACGCCGGCGACCATCTGATCGGTGCCGCGCTGACCGACGGCAAGCACGACGTGATGCTGTTCTCCGACGGCGGCAAGGCCGTCCGCTTCGACGAGAACGAGGTGCGGCCGCTCAGCCGCACCGCACGCGGCGTGCGCGGCATGACGCTCGAGCCCGGCCAGACCGTCATCGCGCTGCTGGTGGCCGAGGACGAGGCCCAGAGCGTGCTGACCGCCACCGAGAACGGCTACGGCAAGCGCACCTCGATCACCGAATACACGCGGCACCTGCGCGGCGGCAAGGGCATGATCGCGATCGTGCAGAGCGAGCGCAACGGCAAGGTCGTCGCCGCCACGCTGGTCCGTCCCGAGGACGAGATCATGCTGATCACCGACCGGGGCGTGCTGGTGCGCACGCGGATCAGCGAGATCCGCGAGCTGGGCCGCGCGACCCAGGGCGTCACGCTGATTTCCCTGGACGACGGCTCGCAGCTGAGCGGTCTGCAGCGCATCGTCGAGAACGACGCCGGCAGCGATGTCGCCGGCGATGCGGCGCTGGGCGGCGAGACGCCCGACGGCGCGGCATGAAGCCGGCTCCGGCAGCGAGGCCGCGCCGCCGCGCCGTCCTTCCGTGAGCCGCGCCTACAACTTCGGCGCCGGACCGGCCGCCTTGCCGGAGCCCGTCCTGGCCCAGGCCGCGGCCGAGATGCTCGACTGGCGTGGCAGCGGCATGGGCGTCATGGAGATGAGCCACCGCGGCCGCGAGTTCGGCGAGATCTTCTCCGTCGCCGAATCGAGGCTGCGCGAGCTGCTGGCCGTGCCCGCGACGTTCAAGCTCCTCTTCATGCAGGGCGGCGCGATCGCCGAGAACGCGATCGTCCCGATGAACCTCGTCGACCTCCGGCCGGGCCACGTGACCGAGCACGTGATCACCGGCCTGTGGTCGATCAAGACACACCAGGAGGCGCGGCGCTACGGCGAGGCGCGCATCGTCGCCAGCAACGCGGTGGAAGGCCCGGGCAATCACACGACGCTGCCGGTGGCGGCGACCTGGCGGCTCGGCGCGGACGCGAGCTACGTGCACGTCTGCAGCAACGAGACGATCAACGGCGTGGAGATGCACGAGCTGCCGGACCTGCGTGCGCTCGGCAGCGAGGCGCCGCTGGTGGTCGACTGCTCCTCGCACATTGCGTCGCGGTCGATCGACTGGTCGCGCATCGGCCTGGCCTACGCCGGCGCGCAGAAGAACATCGGCCCCTCCGGCCTGACGCTGGTGTTCGTCCGCGAAGACCTGCTGGGCCACGCGCTGCCGATCTGCCCGAGCGCCTTCGACTACGCGACGGTCGCGGCCAACGGCTCGATGTTCAACACGCCGCCGACCTGGTCGATCTACGTGGCCGGTCTGGTGTTCGAGTGGATCGCGGCCCAGGGCGGCGTGGCGGCGCTCGAGCGCCGCAACGTCGAGAAGGCCGCGCTCCTGTACGGAGCCATCGATGGCAGCGACGGCTTCTACGCCAACCGCGTGGCGGCCGGCTGCCGATCGCGGATGAACGTCCCCTTCTTCCTTCGCGACGAGGCGCTCCAGGCGCCCTTCCTCGCCGGCGCCGCCGAGCGCGGCCTGCTCCAGCTGAAGGGGCACAAGAGCGTCGGCGGCCTGCGGGCCTCGATCTACAACGCGATGCCGCTCGAGGGCGTGCAGGCGCTCGTGGCCTACATGCGAGAATTTGCCGGACGCCATGGCTGACTCCGCTGCCTCCAGACCCGCCGTCGATCCCGCCCTGCTCGGCCTGCGCCAGCAGATCGACGCGGTCGATCGCGAGCTGCTGGCGCTGCTGAACCGCCGCGCCTCGCTGGCCCTGGAGGTCGGCACGATCAAGAAGCGCGAGGGCTCGGTCGTCTTCCGTCCCGAACGCGAGGCCCAGGTGATCGACGGCATGAAGGCCGCGAACCCGGGGCCGCTGCAAGCCGACAGCGTCGCGCCGATCTGGCGCGAGATCATGTCGGCCTGCCGCGCCCTCGAGACGCCGACGCGCGTCGCCTACCTCGGCCCGGCCGGCACCTTCAGCGAGCTGGCGGCGCTGGGCTACTTCGGCAGTTCCATCGTGCGCGTGCCCTGCGCCAGCATCGACGAGGTGTTCCGCACCACGACCGCCGGCGCGGCCGACTTCGGGGTGGTGCCGGTCGAGAACTCGACCGAGGGCGTCGTGGCGCGCTCGCTCGATCTGCTGCTGACCACGCCGCTGTTCCTGATCGGCGAAACCAGCCTGTTCGTACGCCACAACCTGCTGCGCCTGGAGAACTCGCTCGCCGGCATCCAGGCGATCTGCGCTCACCCGCAGGCGCTGGCGCAATGCCACGGCTGGCTCAGCTACCACCTGCCGGACGTCGAGCGCCGCCCGGTGTCCAGCAATGCCGAGGGCGCTCGCCTGGCCTCGCTGGACGCCGGCCTCGCCGCCGTGGCCAGCGAGCGTGCCGGCAGCGAGTTCGGCCTGCACGTCGTCGCACCGGCGATCCAGGACGATCCGCACAACCGCACGCGCTTCGCCATCGTGACCCACCCCGAGCGCCATCCGGCGCCCAAGGCCTCGGGCCACGACTGCACGAGCCTGGTCGTGTCGGTCAACAACCGGCCGGGCGCGGTGCACGACATGCTGGTGCCGCTCAAGGAGCATGGCGTGTCGATGACGCGCTTCGAGTCGCGCCCCGCCCGCAGCGCCGACCAGTGGGAGTACTACTTCTACGTCGACCTGCAGGGCCATCCCGACCAACCGCAGGTCGCGGCGGCGATGGCGGGCCTGCGCGCGGTGTGCTCCTTCTTCAAGGTGCTGGGCACCTATCCGCTCGACGCGCATTGAGCGCGCACTGAAGCCAGGAAGCCCGCCCCATGTTCAACCAGCTTGGCGTGATCGGTTGCGGCCTCATGGGCGGCTCGTTCGCGCTGGCGCTCAAGCGCGCCGGGCTGGTCAAGAAAGTGGTGGGCTACAGCAAGTCGCCGTCCACCACCGAGAAGGCCAAGCGGCTCGGCGTGATCGACATCGCCGCCGAGTCGGCGCTGCTGGCCGTGTCGGGCTCCGACCTCGTGCTGCTGGCGGTGCCGGTCGCGGCGACCGAGGCCTCACTCAAGGCGATCCGCCACCTGGTCGAGCCCGGCCTGATGATCATGGACGTCGGCTCGACCAAGCGCGACGTGGTCGACGCCGCGCGTCGCGTGCTCAAGGACAAGGTCAGCTGCTTCGTGCCGGCCCACCCGATCACCGGCAAGGAAACCGCCGGCATCGATCACGCCGACGCCCAGCTCTACGCCGGCCGCCAGGTGATCCTGACGCCGCTGGCGCAGACCCGGCCCGAGCTGGTGCAGAAGGCCACCGACGTCTGGGCCGCGATCGGCTCGCAGGTGCTCAAGATGAGCCCGGAGAACCACGACGCCGCCTTCGCCGCCGTGAGTCATCTGCCGCACCTGCTGGCCTTCGCCTACTTCTCGTCGGTGGCCAAGCAACCGGCCGGCAAGGACTTCCTGTCGCTGGCCGGCCCGGGCTTCCGCGACTTCACCCGCATCGCCGCCAGCGACCCGGTGATGTGGCGCGACGTGCTGATGAGCAATCGCGAAGAGATCCTCAAGCAGTCGCAGCGCTTCCGCCACACGCTCGACGCGCTCGAGCACGTGATGAAGCTCGGCAACCACGAGGCGCTCGAGGACCTGATCCGCAGCGCCTCCGAGATGCGCGCCGGCTGGCAGATGAGCACGCCAAGGAAATGACGACTCCCCCGTTGCGGCTTCGCCGCTCCCCCCAGGGGGCGCCGCTGGCGGACCGGCGGAGCCGGATCCGCGGCGGTTGCCGGTCCTAGAGCGCCTCTTCGCTGCGCCTGTCAGCGCTGCGCGCAAGCTTGTGAGCCGCCCCGAATTCCTCGACATCCCGCCGCTGGTCGGCACCGCCGGCACGGTCCGGCTGCCGGGCTCGAAGAGCATCTCCAACCGCGTGCTGTTGCTGGCCGGCCTGTGCGCCGGCACGACGCGCGTGCACGACCTGCTGGACTCCGACGACACGCAGGTGATGCTGGAAGCGCTGCGTGCGCTCGGCTGCGGCATCGCACGCGACGGCGACGGGCTCAGCGTCACCGGCCTCGGCGGTCGGCTGGTCGTGCGCGAAGCCCGACTCTTCCTCGGCAACGCCGGCACCGCGATGCGGCCGCTGGCCGCCGCGCTGGCGCTGCTGTCGGCCACGCAGGGCGGACGCTTCGAGCTGTCCGGCGTGCCGCGCATGCACGAGCGCCCGATCGGCGACCTGGTCGATGCGCTGCGTCCGCTGGGCTGCCGCATCGACTGCCTGGGCCAGGAGGGCTATCCGCCGCTGCGCATCGACGGCGGCCGGCTCGCGCTCGACGCGCCGATCCGCGTCCGCGGCGATGTCTCCAGCCAGTTCCTGACCGCGCTGCTGATGGCTTTGCCGCTGGTCGCGCAGGACCGCGAGCTGATCATCGACGTCGAGGGCGAGCTGATCTCCAGGCCCTACATCGAGATCACGCTGGCGCTGCTGGCGCGCTTCGGCATCGCGGTGCGGCGCGACGGCTGGCAACGCTTCACCATCCCGCGCGGCGCGGCCTACCGCTCGCCCGGCGAGATCCATGTCGAGGGCGACGCCTCCTCGGCCTCCTATTTCATCGCCGCCGGCGCGATCGCCGCCACCGGCGAGGCCTTGCGCATCGAGGGGGTCGGCAGCGCCTCGATCCAGGGCGACATCCGCTTCGTCGAGGCGGCGCGCGCGATGGGCGCCGATGTGCGCGAAGAGGCCAACGCCCTGATCGTGCAACGCGGCGCCTGGCCGCTGCGCGCGATCACGCTGGACTGCAACCACATCCCGGACGCCGCGATGACGCTGGCCGTGATGGCGCTGTACGCCGACGGCCCTTCGCGGCTCACCAACATCGCCAGCTGGCGCGTCAAGGAGACCGACCGCATCGCCGCGATGGCCACCGAGCTCCGCAAGGTCGGCGCCACCGTGGTCGAGGGCGCGGACTTCATCGAGGTGGCTCCGCCCGCGCGCTGGCGGCCGGCCGCGATCCACACCTACGACGACCACCGCATGGCGATGTGCGCCTCGCTGGCCGCTTTCAACCCGCTGGCCGGGGGCAGAGAGCCAGTGCGGATCCTCGATCCGCGCTGCGTCGGCAAGACCTTCCCCGGCTACTTCGATGCGCTGTTCGGCGTCGCGCAGGCCGCGCCCTCGAGCATTCCGGTCCTGACGGTCGACGGCCCGACCGCGTCCGGCAAGGGCACGCTGGGCAGCGCACTGGCAGACCGGCTCGGCTACTACCACCTCGACTCCGGCGCGCTCTACCGCGCCACGGCCGTCGCGGCGCTGCGCGCCGGCCTGGCGCCGGACGACGAGGCCGGGACCGCCGCCCTCGCTCGATGCTTGCCGCTGCGGTTCGAGAGTCAGCGTGCGCTGCTCGCCGGCGAGGACGTGACGGACACCCTGCGGCTCGAGGACGTCGGCAACCGCGCGTCGCAGATCGCCGCCCTGCCCGCGGTGCGCCAGACCCTGGTCGAGTTGCAGCTGGGCTTTCGCCAGCTGCCGGGCCTGGTCGCCGACGGCCGCGACATGGGCACGGTGATCTTCCCGGATGCCGCGCTCAAGGTGTTTCTCACGGCCAGCGCCGAAACCCGCGCGGAGCGCAGGCATAAGCAGTTGATTTCAAAGGGAATTCCGGCTAGCATCCAGGCCCTCTGTGCAGACCTCGAAGCGCGTGACGCGCGCGACCAGAATCGCAGCATCGCTCCCTTGAAGCCTGCCGCAGAGGCCCGGTTGCTCGACAACTCGGCGCTCTCGATCGAAGCCTCGGTCGAGCAGGTGCTGGATTGGTGGGAATCGGTGCAGCCTTTCGGCGCGAGCTGAGCGGCAAATCAGGTCCGACGCTTCCCCTCAGTGCCGCAGGCACGCCGAGGTGTCGGGGGTCTCAACTTCACCGCCACGCGAGTGGCAAGCGCCGGTCCGCCGGCATCAGGAAAACCCAATGAGTCAAACCGCAGCTGCCTCTTCGGAAGGCATGCAGGGCATGGAGTCCTTCGCCGCCCTGTTCGAGGAGTCGCTCAAGCGCTCCGACATGCGCGCCGGCGAGGTCATCACCGCCGAAGTGGTCCGCATCGAGCACAACTTCGTCGTCGTCAACGCCGGGCTGAAGAGCGAAGCCTACGTGCCGATCGACGAGTTCAAGAACGACACCGGCGGCCTCGAGGTCCAGGTCGGCGACTTCGTCTCCGTCGCGATCGACGCCATCGAGAACGGCTACGGCGACACCATCCTGTCGCGCGACAAGGCCAAGCGCCTCGCGTCGTGGATGTCGCTCGAGACCTCGCTCGAATCCGGCGACTTCGTCACCGGCACCGTCAACGGCAAGGTCAAGGGTGGCCTCACGGTCCTGGTCAACGGCATCCGTGCCTTCCTGCCCGGCTCGCTGCTCGACACGCGCCCGGTCAAGGACATGGCGCCGTTCGAAGGCAAGACCATGGAGTTCAAGGTCATCAAGCTCGACCGCAAGCGCAACAACGTCGTGCTGTCGCGCCGCGCCGTCGTCGAGGCTTCGATGGGCGAGGAGCGCGCCAAGCTGCTGGGCACGCTGCGCGAAGGCGCCTTCGTCAACGGCGTGGTCAAGAACATCACCGAGTACGGTGCGTTCGTGGACCTGGGCGGCATCGACGGCCTGCTGCACATCACCGACATGGCCTGGCGCCGCGTGCGCCACCCGAGCGAGGTGGTCACGGTCGGCCAGGAACTGACGGCCAAGGTGCTGAAGTTCGACGCCGAGAAGAACCGCGTCTCGCTGGGCCTCAAGCAGATGGGCGACGACCCGTGGGTCGGTGTCTCGCGCCGCTACCCGACCGGCACGCGCCTGTTCGGCAAGGTCACCAACATCGCCGACTACGGCGCCTTCGTCGAGATCGAGCCGGGCATCGAAGGCCTGGTGCACGTCTCGGAGATGGACTGGACCAACAAGAACATCGCGCCGAGCAAGCTCGTCACGCTGGGCGAGGAGGTCGAGGTCATGGTGCTCGAGATCGACGAGGACAAGCGTCGCATCTCGCTGGGCATGAAGCAGTGCAAGGCCAACCCCTGGGACGAATTCGCGCAGAACCACAAGCGCGGCGACAAGCTCAAGGGCCCCGTCAAGTCGATCACCGACTTCGGCGTGTTCGTCGGTCTGGCCGCCGGCATCGACGGCCTGGTGCACCTGTCCGACCTGTCCTGGCACGAGGCCGGCGAGACCGCCGTGCGCAACTACAAGAAGGGCCAGGAAGTCGAGGCCATCGTGCTGGCGATCGACGTGGAACGCGAGCGCATCTCGCTGGGCATCAAGCAGCTCGACGGCGACCCGTTCGCGACCTACACGACGCTCAACGATCGCGGCGCGACGGTCACCGGCAAGGTCAAGACGGTCGACCCGCGCGGCGCCGAGATCCAGCTGTCCGACGACGTGACCGGCTACCTGCGCGCCAGCGAGATCTCTCGCGACCGCGTCGAGGACGCCCGCAACGTGCTGAAGGAAGGCGACGAGGTCACGGCGCTGATCATCAACGTGGATCGCAAGACGCGTTCGATCCAGTTGTCGATCAAGGCCAAGGACAACGTCGACAACCAGGAAGCGATGCAGCGCCTGCAGCAGTCGTCCGAGCGCGAGAACGCCGGCACGACCAGCCTGGGCGCGCTGCTCAAGGCCAAGCTCGACAAGAACTGATGACGGCATGATCCGGGGCGGCGATGCCGCCCCGGCTTTCTTCGACCCGCCATGACCCGTTCCGATCTCGTCGCCCTGCTCGGTGAGCGCTTCAGCCAGCTGACGCATCGCGACACCGAGTTCGCCGTCAAGACCATCCTCGACGCGATGAGTGACGCGCTCGCGCGCGGCCACCGCATCGAGATCCGCGGCTTCGGCAGTTTCTCGATCAACCGGCGTCCGCCGCGCATGGGGCGCAATCCGCGCTCGGGCGAGCAGGTCGCGATCCCCGAGAAGCTGGTGCCTCACTTCAAGCCGGGCAAGGCCCTGCGCGAAGCCGTCGACGCCCGCACCGCCGCCCTCGAAGCCGGCACCCAGCCGCCCGCCGCGGGCGACGCCTGACCCCTGCGGCGCACCGCCGCCATCCCGCACGTCGAGGCACGGCCGGCCGCCTAGAATCGCCGGCGATGCGTGCCCTCACCTGGCTCCTGCGAGTCCTCATCTTCGTCGCGCTGTTCGCCTTTGCGCTGAACAACCAGCACGATGCGGCGCTGAAGGGCTTCTTCGGCCAGGAGTGGCGGGCCCCGATGGTGTTCATCGTGCTGGGCGCCTTCGGCATCGGCTGCGCGCTCGGCATCCTCGCGATGCTGCCCAGCTGGTGGAAGCACAAGCGCGGCGCGCAGCAGCAGCGCAGCGCCCGCCCCGACACCGCCACGACGATGCTCGACGTCGACGCCGCGCGCGAGGCCGACCCCGCCATCCCGGAGCATCCGCCGCGCGATGGACTTTGACCTGCAGACGACGCTGCCGCTGGCCCTGCTCGGGCTGATGGTGGCCTTCGCGCTCGGCTGGCTGGCGTCGCGCTTCGACGTGCGGCAGTGGAAGCGCGAGCAGCAGGAGTCGCCCAAGGCCTACTACAAGGGACTGAACCTGCTGCTCAACGAACAGCAGGACAAGGCCATCGACGCCTTCATCGAGGCGGTGCAGCACGACCCCGGCACCTCGGACCTGCACTTCGCGCTGGGCAACCTGTTCCGGCGCCGCGGCGAGTACGAGCGCGCCGTGCGCGTGCACCAGCACCTGCTGGGTCGCGGCGACCTGTCGGCGACCGAACGCGAACGCGCCCAGCACGCGCTGGCGCAGGACTACGTCAAGGCCGGGCTGTTCGACCGCGCCGAGGCGGCCTTCCGCGCGCTCGAGGGCAGCAGCTTCGCCACCGATGCGAGGCTCGAGCTGCTGACGCTGCACGAACGCTCGCGCGACTGGCATGCCGCCATCGACACGGCCCGCAAGCTCGAGGCCGCCGGTGCCGGCTCCTTTGCCGGCCGCATCGCCCACTACGGCTGCGAGATCGCGCTCGAGGCCGACGCCCTGCGGCGCCCCGACGAGGCCGCCGAGGCCCTGCGCAAGGCCCGCGAGGCCGCCCCGCAGGCGCCGCGGCCGCGCGTCATCGCCGGCCAGCGCCACGCCCAGGCGGGCCGGCACCGCGAGGCGCTGGCCGTCTGGGACGAACTGCTGGCCGCCCAGCCGGCCGCCTTCGCCCTGATCGCGCAGGACTACGCGGCCAGCGCGCTGGCCTGCCACGACGAGCCGGCCGCGCGCGCGCAGCTGCAGACCGCCTACGAGCGCCTGCCCAGCCTCGACCTCGTGCAGGCGCTGCTGAAGCTCGATCCGGATGCCGCGGCGCGCCACGCACGCCTGCGCCAGCACCTGCAGGACCACGCCTCGCTGTCCGGTGCCGCGGCCCTCTTGAAGGAGCAGCTGGCCCAGGGCGTGCTGCCGGCGGCCGTCGACGCCGAGCAGTTGCAGCGGCTGGCGACCGCGGCGGCCCGGCCCCAGCAGCGCTATCGTTGCGCTGCGTGCGGCTTCGAGGCCCAGAACTACTTCTGGCAATGCCCGGGCTGCCACACCTGGGACAGCTACCCGCCGACGCGACTGGAGGACCAGTGACCGATCCGCGACTCAGCAAGCAAGGCATCGCCGCGGCGCGCGTGCTGGTGGTCGGCGACGCGATGCTCGACCGCTACTGGTTCGGTGCGGTGGACCGCATCTCGCCCGAGGCGCCGGTGCCGGTGGTGCGCTTCAGCCGCGAGGAGGAGTGCCTCGGCGGCGCCGGCAACGTCGCCGTCAATGTGCGCGCGCTCGGCGCCCGGACCACGCTGCTCACCGTGGTCGGCGACGACGAGCCGGCGCGCAAGATCCGCGCGCTGCTCGAGCGCGACGGCATCGCCACGCTGCTGGGCAGCGACCCGCAGCTCTTCACCATCGTCAAGCTGCGCGTCATCGGGCGGTCGCAGCAGCTGATCCGCGTCGACTTCGAGAACCAGCCCGACCACGAGGTCCTGTCGGCGATGCTCGCCGACTTCGAGCGTGCGCTGCCCGACCAGGACGCGCTGCTGTTCTCCGACTATGGCAAGGGCGGGCTGACGCACATCCCGCGCATGATCGAGCTGGCGCGCCAGGCCGGCCGGCCGGTGCTGGTCGACCCCAAGGGCAGCTCCTGGCAGCGCTATGCCGGTGCCGACGTGATCACGCCCAACCGCGCCGAGCTGGCGCAGGTCATCGGCGCGTGGA
>NZ_CADEFR010000009.1:83070-98141 GCF_902826655.1 uncultured Methylibium sp.
GCCGACGTGATCACGCCCAACCGCGCCGAGCTGGCGCAGGTCATCGGCGCGTGGAGCAGCGAAGCGCAGCTGCGCGAACGCGCCCAGGCCCTGCGCACCGAGCTCGGCCTGCAGGCGCTGCTGCTGACGCGCAGCGAGGAAGGCATGACGATCTTCGATGCCGCCGGCGACGCCAGCGTGCCGGCCGAGGCGCGCGAGGTCTTCGACGTCACCGGCGCCGGCGACACCGTGATCGCCGCGATGGCCGCGCTGCTGGCCTGCGGCCTGACGCCGCGCGAAGCGATGCCGATCGCCAACCGCGCCGGCAGCATCGTCGTCGGCAAGGCCGGCACCGCGAGCGTCGGCTACGAGGAGTTGTTCTCGTCATGAAGGTGGTCGTCACCGGCGCTGCGGGCATGATCGGCAGCAACCTCGTGCTGGGCCTCAACCGCCTGGGCATCGACGACATCGTCGCGGTCGACAACCTGACCCAGGGTCCCAAGTTCACCAACCTCGTCGAGGCGCGCATCGCCGACTACTTCGACAAGACCGTGTTCTACGAGCGCTTCGCGCGCGGCGACTTCGGCAAGGTCGACGTCGTCTTCCACCAGGGCGCCTGCTCCGACACGATGGAGCACGACGGGCGCTACATGCTCGACACCAACTACCGCGCGTCCAAGGACCTGCTCGACGCCTGCCTGGCCAGCGGCACGCGGCTGCTGTACGCGTCGTCGGCCGCCACCTACGGCGGCAGCAGCGCCTTCCGCGAGGAGCCGGCCAACGAGAAGCCGCTCAACGTCTACGGCTACTCGAAGCTGCTGTTCGACCAGGTCGTGCGCCGCCACCTGCCGGCCGCACGCTCGCAGGTCGCGGGCTTCCGCTACTTCAACGTCTACGGGCCGCGCGAAGGTCACAAGGGTCGCATGGCCTCGGTCGCCTTCCACCACTTCAACCAGTTCCGCGAGCACGGCACGGTCAAGCTGTTCGGCGACTACGGCGGCTACGCGGCCGGCGAGCAGGAGCGCGACTTCGTCTGGGTCGACGATGTCGTCGCGGTGAACCTCTGGTTCCTGCAGCACCCGCTGGCCAGCGGCCTCTTCAATCTCGGCAGCGGTCGTGCGCAGCCCTTCAACGACGTGGCGCATGCGACGGTCAACGCCTGCCGGGCGCTGAAGGGCGAGGCCCCCTTGTCGCTGGCCGACCAGGTGACACGCGGCCTCGTGCAGTACATCCCCTTCCCCGAGGCCCTGGTCGGCAAGTACCAGTGCCACACGCAGGCCGACCTGACGGCGCTGCGCGCCACCGGCTGCGACGTCGCGTTCGCCGACGTGGCCACCGGCGTCGACCGCTACGTGCGCTGGCTCGCCGCACAGGCTCCCTGAGGCCGGGCCCTCCGCCGGGGGGCGTCTCCGCAGCGTCCCCCGCACGCAGGTCGCGGCAGCGATCCTGCACCTCTAGAGTGAACCGGTCGCCTCATCCGAAGCGACGACCACTCAAGGAGGATCGCCATGTACAAGCTCATCGTGGGTGCCCTGCTCGCCCTGTCCTGCAGCCTCGCCGCGGCCGTCGACGTCAACCGCGCGGACCAGGCCGCGCTGGAGGGCGTCAAGGGCATCGGCCCGGGACTGTCGACCAAGCTGATGAAGGAGCGCAGCAGCAGCGCGTTCAAGGACTGGGCCGACCTGATCGACCGCGTGCCCGGTGTCGGCGCCGGCAACGCGGCGCGCTTCTCGGCCGCCGGCCTCACCGTCAACGGCAAGGCCTACGAGGCGATGGTCAAGGCCCAGGCGCCCAGTCGCTGAGCTGCGGCGGCGGGTCGGTCGACTCGGCGTCGCCGGCCCAGCCGAAGAATCTCAGCACGTCGTCACGCCGCGCCATCGTGTCGGCCTCGCCCAGCGCGATCAGCTCGCGCGTGTACGGCGCCTCGAAGAGCAGGTAGCTCGCCAGCGTCGCGCCGCGGCGCGTGTCCTGCGCCACGTCGCTGACGCCGACCGAGCGCAGCATCGCCCGCACCGGCGTCGGCAGCGCCTGCAGGTGGCGCGCGGCGATGTCGTCGAGCCGCTGGCTCGGCGCGATCACCAGCAGCTCGATCGGTCGCAGGCTGGTGTTGGCACGCTGCTCGGCGCTCAGCAGCGACAGCGTGTGGTTGATGCGCTGCAGCCGCTCGATGTCCACCGCCAGCGCGTCCAGGAAGATGTTCGACAGCGCGTGACCGGCGATCTGCGCCAGGCTCGGATAGCCGACGGCCGCCTGCCGCGCACCGGCCGGCTCGTGGAGCCGCCCCGCGCCGATCACGAGGATGCGCTCGGCGCCCAGGTGCACGGCCGGAGAGATCGGCGCGGCCTGGCGCATCGAACCGTCGCCGAAGTACTCGGATTCGCCGTCGCGCAGCAGCGGCACCGCCGGAAAGATGAAGGGGATGGCCGACGAGGCCATCAGATGCGCCACCTCCAGCCGCGCCCGCGTGGCAACGCGCTGCGAGCGCGTCCACGGCGGCAGCTCGATCGGCGCGTCGTAGAAGGTCACGTGCTCGCCCGCGCTGTAGCTCGACGCGCTGATCGCCAGGCCCTTGAGTGCGCCTCCGTCGATCAGGCTCGGCACGCGCTCCAGCGGCAGCAACTGGCGCAGCAGGTCCTCGAGCGGCGCGTTGTCGAGCAGCGAGCGCGGCCGCGCGCGGCGCCAGCGCGCCAGCGCCCAGCCGGCGGTGAACAGCGTCAGCCAGCGCGCGCCGGTGCGGATCACGCCGAAGGCATCGGCGCGGTAGACCTGTCCGGCCTCGAAGTTGCGCCACACGCGCAGCAGCAGCTTGACCGCGCGGTCGAAGTCGTCGGCGCCGCAGGCCAGCGCCGCGGCATTGATCGCGCCGGCCGAGGTGCCGGCGATCACGGGGAAAGGGTTGCCTTCGCGCACGCCGGCCTGACGGCGCAGCCGGCTCAGCGCCGACAGCACGCCAACCTGGTAGGCGGCGCGCGCGCCGCCACCGGTGAGGACGAGGCCCGTGGTCGGTGTCACGGGGCCAGCATAGTCGCGGCCCCGGCGGTGCAGAAGGGCGGATTTGGCGGTCGGAAGCGGCGCTTATCGATGCCGCCGCCTGCGCCGGCGATCAGTCGCGGCCGTGCTTGCCGTTGCCGTGCCCCTTGCCTTTGCCCTTGCCGCGGTGATCGTCGCGGTGATCGCGCCGATGGTCGTCGCGATAGCGCGGCGCGTACACGTCGTTGTACCAGCTGTCCTGCACGAAGTAGACGCGCTGGCCGCAGGCGTTGTAGCGGCCGCAGTGCTTGCCCCAGTTCTTGGCGTGGCCCGGCGGCACGCGCAGGTAGATCGGTTGCTGCACCACCGCATAGGGCGCCGGCGCGATCACCACCGGCTGCGGGTAGATCACCGCCGGCTGCGGATAGTTGCCGATGTCGATGCGACCGTAGAAGCCCGGCTGGCCGATGCTCACCGAGACGCCGACATCGGCTGCCAGGGCCGGGGCGCCGGCCGCGAGGGCCAGCAGGGTGCTCAGGATCAGGCGCTTCATTCTTGACTCCTCGTGATAGGCATGACAGTTCCAACGCTGCATGCTCGCACCGCGCCGACCGGCGCCTGTGACAAGACTTTTCAGCCGGCCGGCCCCTGGCTCACTACTCATAGACCACGCTCGCCTGGCCGTGGGCGCTGGCCTTCCAGCGCGACAGCGCAGCATCGGTCGGGAAGAAGCGTCCGTCCTCGCCGAGGTCCAGCTCGCCCTGCACGCCCGGGCGCTGCAGCACCAGGCGCACCGCCAGGCCCTGGGTCAGCTCGCCCTGATCGGTCTGCACGTGGCGCGGCGGAAAGGCGCGCAGCAGCTCGCCGACCGGCGGCGTGCTGCCGTTGACCGCCACGCGCAGGTAGCGCCCGAAGCGGCAGCGCGCACCGGCCAGGTCCCAGACCTGGTTCACGTTGAGCCGCAGCCCGCCCGAGAAGCGGTCCGGCTGCACCTTGCCCTGCACGACGATCAGCTCGTCCTCGGCCAGCCGCTCGCGGTGCGCGTTGAGCAGCTCCTCGTTGGCGACCGCCTCGATCGTCTCGCTCTTGTCGTCGAGCTTGAAGATCGCGACGCGGCCGCGCTGGCCGTTGACGACCCGCAGCTCGCTGACGATGCCGGCCAGCAGCTGCGGCTCGCGCGAGTCCAGCAGGTCGGCGATGCGGCGCTTGGCGAACTGCCGCACCTCGGCCTCGCACTCGTCGAAGAGGTGGCCCGACAGGTAGAAGCCCAGCGCCTGCTTCTCCTGCGACAGCTGCTCGCGGATGCTCCACGGTGTCGCCGCGACCAGCTCCGGCTCGTGCGTCGATGCCGCATGCGAGTCGCCGCTGTCGAACAGCCCGCCCTGGTCGGCATGCGCCGCCTGCGTGTCGGCGTAGTCGAAGGCCAGCGGCACGCTGGCCATCAGCACCGCGCGATCGGCGTGCAGCGCATCGAAGGCGCCGCCCTTGATCAGCGCCTCGACGACGCGCTTGTTGACGCGCGTGCGGTCGACGCGCGCGCACAGGTCGAACAGGCTCCTGAAAGCTCCGTCGGCCTCGCGCGCCTCGACGATGGCCTCGATCGCGCCCTGGCCCGTGCCCTTGATCGCCCCCAGCCCGTAGCGGACGCTGCGCTCGCCGACCGGCTCGAAGCGGTAGCCGCCGCGGTTGACGTCCGGCGCCTCGAACACGATGCCCAGGTTGGCGACCGCATCGTCGTGGAAGATCTTGAGCTTGTCGGTGTCGTCGATCGACACGCTCATGTTGGCCGCGGTGAACTCGGCCGGGTAGTGCACCTTGGCCCAGGCCGTGTGATACGCCAGCAGCGCGTACGCGGCGGCGTGCGACTTGTTGAAGCCGTAGCCCGCGAACTTCTCCATCAGGTCGAAGATCTCGTTGGCCTTCGGCTCGGGAATGCCCTTCTTCGCCGCGCCCTCGGCGAAGGTGGTGCGGTGCGCCACCATCTCCTCGAGCTTCTTCTTGCCCATCGCGCGGCGCAGCAGGTCGGCGCCGCCGAGCGAGTAGCCGCCCAGCAGCTGGGCGACCTGCATCACCTGCTCCTGGTAGACCATGATCCCGTAGGTCTCCTCCAGCACCTCGCGCATCAGCGGGTGCGGGTACTCGACCTCCTCGCGGCCGTGCTTGCGCGCGCAGAAGCTCGGGATCAGGTCCATCGGCCCCGGCCGGTACAGCGCCACCAGCGCGATGATGTCCTCGAAGACGCTGGGCCGCGCGTCGCGCAGCATGCCCTGCATGCCGCGGCTTTCGAGCTGGAACACCGCGACCGTCTTGCCCTCGGACAGCAGCTTGTAGGTCGCGCGATCGTCCAGCGCCAGCTGCTCGAACGCGAAGTCGCGACGCGCCTCGTGGCGCGCGCGGATCAGGTCCTTGCACAGCTCCAGGATGGTCAGCGTCGCCAGGCCCAGGAAGTCGAACTTCACCAGGCCGATCGCCTCGACGTCGTCCTTGTCGAACTGGCTCACCGCCGCGTCGCTGCCCGGCTGCTGGTACAGCGGGCAGAAGTCGGTGATCCGGCCCGGCGCGATCAGCACGCCGCCGGCGTGCATGCCGACGTTGCGCACCGTGCCTTCCACACGCTCGGCCAGCGCCAGCAGCTCGGCGACCTCTTCTTCCTTCTGCTCGCGCTGCTCGATCTCGGGCGCTTCCTTGCGCGCGTAGATCAGGCCCGGGTCGGGATGCTCGCCCGGCCGCTTGAGCGTCACCGACTTGCCGGGCGGCGCCGGCACCAGCTTGGCGATGCTGTCGACGTGGCCGTAGCCCATGCCCAGCACGCGGCCCACGTCGCGCAGCGCGGCCTTCGCCGCCATCGTGCCGAAGGTCGCGATCTGGCTCACCGCGTCGCGCCCGTACTTGGCCTTGACGTAGTCGATCACGCGGTCGCGGTTGCCCTGGCAGAAGTCGATGTCGAAGTCCGGCATCGACACGCGGTCCGGGTTGAGGAAGCGCTCGAACAGCAGGTTGTAGGCCAGCGGATCGAGGTCGGTGATCTTCAGCGAATAGGCCACCAGCGACCCGGCGCCCGAGCCGCGACCCGGCCCGACCGGGCAGCCGTGCGTCTTGGCCCAGTTGATGAAGTCCGCGACGATCAGGAAGTAGCCCGGGAAGCCCATCTTCAGGATGGTCTCGATCTCGAACTCCAGCCGCTCCACGTAGCGCGGGCGTTCGCGGTCGCGCTGCGCGGCGTCGGGGTAGAGCTGCGCGAGACGCTCTTCCAGTCCCTCGCGCGAGGCGTGGCGGAAGTAGGCCTCGGGCGCGAGCCGCACGCCGTCGACCTCGGGCGTCGGAAAGTCGGGCAGCTGCGGCTTGCCCAGCACCAGGCTCAGGCTGCAGCGTCGCGCGAGCTGCAGCGTGTTGGCCAGCGCCGACGGCAGGTCCGCAAACAGCTCGGCCATCTGCGCGGCCGTCTTGAAATACTGCTCGCGCGTGAAGCGCTTGATGCGCCGCGGGTTGGTCAGCGTCTCGCCCTCGGCGATGCAGACCCGCGCCTCGTGCGCCTCGTAGTCGTCGGGCGTCAGGAACTGCACCGGATGCGTCGCCACCACCGGCAGGCCCAGCTTTGCCGCCAGCGGCACCGCGCCGCGCACCTGGGCCTCGTTGCCGGCTTGCCCGGCGCGCCACAGCTCCAGGTAGAAGCGTTGCGGAAAGATCGCCGCCAGCCGGCGCGCCAGCGCCTCGGCGCGTGCCGTGTCGCCGGCCAGCAGCATCTGCCCGACGGCGCCGAGGTCCGCACCCGACAGCGCGACCAGGCCCTCGGCATGCTGCTGCAGCGTGGCCCAGCCGACGCAGGCCTGGTGGCGCTGCACGTTCTCGGTCCATGCGTGCGAGATCAGCGTGCACAGGTTGAGGTAGCCCCTGCGGTCCTGCACCAGCAGCAGCAGGCGACTCGGATGCCGGTCGGTCGCGCCCGGCCCGGCCTCGGGCTCGAGCCACAGCTCGGCGCCCAGCAGCGGCTGCACGCCGCGGCCGCGCGCCTTGCCGTAGAACTTGATCGCGCCGAACAGGTTGGACAGGTCGGTGATCGCCAGCGCCGGCTGCCCGTCGGCCGCGGCCGCCTCCACCATGTCGTCGATGCGCAGCGTGCCGTCGACCACCGAGTATTCGGTGTGGGTGCGCAGATGGACGTAGCGGGGCGGCAGGCTCACGCGACGATTTTACGGAGCCCGTCCGCCGCGGCCCCGCCCCGGCGATGTGCTAGGGCCGGTCGACGTTATCGGAGGGCACGCGCTGCCCGGCCATCGCCGCCACCGAGGCCTCGATCAGCGCCTGCAGCACGTCCAGGTCGACGTCGGACAGGCGCTTGAGATAGAGGCAGGACCGGCCGGTCTTGTGCCGGCCCAGGCGGGCCATCAGCGCCGCGTGATCCTCGAAGCCGGCCATCAGGTACAGCGTCAGGTCGTTCTTGCGCGGCGAGAAGCCGACGATCGGCCAGTCGCTGCGGCGGCCGTCGGCATAGGTCAGCAGGGTGCGCCCGAAGCCGACGATGCTGCTGCCCCACATCTCGGCCTCGGCGCCGGTCGCGGCGCGCATGCGGCGCGCGACCTCCTGGCAGTCGGCGCGCCGCTGGGCATCGCCGACGCCGGCGATGAAGCCCGCGACGCTGGCGCCGGTCGGTCGGGTCTTGGCTTCGGCCATCGCGCACTCCTCCAGCGGCCTACGGGGCGCCCGGATTGTCGCGCGCGACGCGCTCGAGATAGGCGTCCACGCCGGTCTCGCCCAGCGGCTTGACCATCACGCGCAGGTCGTTGACGCGCCGGCCCATCGCGACGCCGACGCGCTGGCGCACCTCGACATAGCCCTGGCGCCACCAGAAGCGTTCCGCGCGCGCGTGGTCGCGCACGGCGCCCAGGCGGATCCAGCGCGCGCCGCGGCCGCGCATCCAGGCCTCCATCGCGGCATACAGCGCCGGCGCGGCGCCCTGGCCGTGCAGCGCGGTCGCGACGACGAAGAGCCCGATGTGCCAGACCGCGTCCGCAAGAAAGTCCTCGACCAGGCTGGCCATGCCGACCAGGCGCCCGTCCGCGCCCTCGAAGGCCAGCAGCCAGCGGCGCCGATAGCCCATGCCGGCCGGCGGCGCGTCGTCGAACTCCTGCTGCGCCTCCGCGGCATGCGCCGGCTCGCCGTGCACGGCCATGAAGTAGGCCGGGTTGTCGTCGAAGAAGCGCTGCAGCGCCGGCACGTCGCCGGGCTCCAGCTCGCGCGCACGCAGCGCGCCCGCGGGTACCGCGGCGGTGAAGAGCGCGGTCGCGGTCACCGGCCCGCGTCCCCGAAGCGCAGCGCCGAGCGCGCCTTCGCCTTCGCTGCCTCGACCTCGCGATCGCGCGGTTCGGCGTTCGTCACCAGGGCGGCCATCAGGCGCCGCGTCGCCGCGGCCACGTCCTGCACCGCTTCGTCGAAGGCCGCTTCGTTGGCGCGGGACGGCACGTTGAAGCCGCTCAGCTTGCGCACGAACTGCAGTGCGGCATCGCGGATCTCCAGCTCGGTCGCTGGCGGCTCGAAGTTGAACAGGGTGCGGATGTTGCGGCACATGCCCGGTGCTCCTCGTGACGGTCAGGCCCCGCCGGCGTCGGCCATGCCCGGCGCCGCGCGGACGAAGCGCTGCTCGGTGACCTCGCGACCCCACTGCGCACCGCGTTGCGTGTGCGCGAGCGCAAAGCCGTGCTGCTCGTACAGGTGACGGGCCGCGTGCAGCGCATCGAAGGTCCACAGGAAAGTCCGCCCGTAGCCGCGCGCGTCGCAGAAGGCCAGCGCCTCGCCCAGCAAGGCGCGGCCGACGCCGCTGCCGCGCGCGGCCCCCGACGCGATGAACCAGCGCAGGTGGGCGCCCTCCTCGGCGGCGTGCAGTCCGTCGATGGCGATCGAGCCCTCGATGCGATCGCCGTCCAGCGCCAGCCACAGGCCGTCGCGGCCCTCGACCCGGCGCCGGCAGAAGTCCGACAGCTCCGTCGCCACCTTGGCCTCGAAGTCGACGCCGAAGCCGGCCGCCGCCGCGTAGAACTCGCCGTGCATCTGCACGATGCGCCCGATGCAGCCCGGCCGATCGCCCGGATGGATCGTCATGGCCGGGCCACGCGACGGCGGGCTGCGCAAGGCCATTCGGCTCAGCGGTCCGACAGCGCCAGCCGCGCCCCCAGCCCCGCGAAGATCGCCGCGAAGCTGCGCCGCAGCCAGGCCTGCACGCGCGGCGACTCGACGACGGCGCGCCGGAAGGCGTTGGCCAGCAGCCCGTAGATCACGAACACCACGAAGGTCATCGCCATGAACACCCCGCTCAGCAGCAGCAGGTGCAGCAGCGGCGACGGCGAGTCCGCCGCCACGAACTGCGGCAGGAAGGCCAGGAAGAAGATCGTGAGCTTGGGGTTGAGGATGTTCAGCAGGCAGGCCCGGCTGACGAGGCTCCAGGCCGAGGCCGCCGCCGGCGCGTCGCCGACCGCGAACGCCGCCTTGTCGCGCCAGGTGGCGACCGCCAGGTACAGCAGGTAGGCCACGCCGGCGAACTTGAGCACCTGGAAAGCCAGCGCACTGGTGTGCATCACCGCCGACAGGCCCGCCACCGTGGCCACCAGGTGCGGCACGATGCCGGCCGTGCAGCCCAGCGACGCGTAGACGCTCGCACGCCGGCCGAGCGCCAGGCCGGTCGAGACGGTGAACACCACACCGGTGCCGGGGATCAGCACGACGATCAGCGAGGTGATCAGGAAGTTCAGCGTGACCATCGGCGGGTCCTCCTTGTCGCGAGTATCAGGGGGGCTGCTTGCAGACAGGGATCCTGCGCATGGTGGCTCCCTGACCTGCACCGTGCGGGTCAGGCGCCCTGGCGCCGGTTGCGCGGGTGCGCGGCAGCCTGGCGCTCGTTCCCGCGCTTGTAGTTGCCGGTCAGGCGCGCCATCAGCTGCTGCGCATCGGCCGGCGAGCACGATGCAAGCTCGGCGAGGAAGTCCCGCGCGTCGGCGCCGCGCAGCGTGGCGGCCAGCACGCCGCGGTGCAGCACCTGCACCTCGCCCGACTTGCGCGAGCGGTGACTGAAGCCGAGATCGGCCTCCACCTGCGGGCGCATGTCCTGGTTGAAGCTGCTCATGGACTGCCTGGCGGCCTCAGGGCATGTGGTCCATCGCATCGGGCAGGCCGACCCAGGCGTGCATCCGCTCCTCGTAGACCGAGAACGACGGCGCCGGGAAGGCCGGATCCGCGTCGGTCCGCGCTTGCAGCTGACCGCAGCTGCACGATGCGATGCGTAGCGTCATGCGACCCCCAAGGCGCTGCGGACTCAGAACTCGGGTTCGTGGCAGACCGCCTCGATGTTGTGCCCGTCCGGCCCGATGACGAAGGCTGCATAGTAGTTCGGGTGGTAGTGCGGCCGCAGGCCCGGCGCGCCGTGGTCCCTGCCGCCCGCCGCCAGCGCGGCGCGGTGGAAGGCCTGGACCTGCTGGCGACTCCGGGCCACGAACGCCAGGTGCAGATGCGCCGGCTTCTCGTCGGTCTGGAACAGGCACAGGGACACCGTGCCGTCCGGTGGGCACAGCTCCACGCCATAGCCCGGCGCCCCCTCGGCCACGACGACGACACCCAGCGGGCCCAGCGCCGCGAGGAAGAACGCCTTGCTCTCGGCAAAGTCGCTGACTCCGAACTTGACGTGGTCGAACATGGGGGCTCCTGCGGTGGCCCGATAGCCCCGCTCACTGCGGCAACGAGAAGACCGGCAGCTTCAGATCGAAGGCGATGGCCGCCAGCCGGGTGGCCGCCACCGTGACGACGCCGCCGGCGAACGCGCCGGCCGTCGGCGCCCTGGCCGCCCGCAGCAACAGGTACACCACGATACCGGCGATGGCCGCGGACGCATAGATGTCCTGGCGAAGGATCAGCGGCACCTTGCCGGACAGGAGGTCCCGGACGACGCCGCCGCCGGCCCCGGTGATCGTGCCCATCAGCACGACGACCAGCGAGTGACAGCCTGCCTTCTCGGCGACCTGCGCGCCGGAGATCGCGAACAGCGCCAGCCCCAGCGCGTCGGCGATCAGCAGGGCATCGACCGGCACCGGAAGAAGATGCACCCACACCAGCGTGACCGCCGTCGCCGCGAGAATCACGTAGATGGGGCCGGCATCGCGGATCCAGAAGACCGGATGCCTGCCGAGCAGCACATCGCGAAGCGTGCCGCCGCCGACGGCCGTGATGGACGCCAGCACCAGCACCCCCAGCAGATCGAACTGCACCGCGATGCCGGCGAGTGCTCCGCTGGCCGCGAAGACGGCCACGCCGAAGAGGTCAAGGACGTACAGCAGCACAGCGACGGCCGATGCTCACGAGGGGCCGGCTCGCCCCGCGGCGCCTCATGGGGCGGGAACCTCGAAGATCAGGCATGTGGTCGTGCCGTGCGCCAGGAGACGCCCCTTCCCGTCGGTGACCCGGCCTTCCGCGGTGCCCGCGCGGCGCCCGCTGCCGAGCACCTTGCCTTCGGCGTGGATCAAGCCGGTGTCCGTCGTGATGGGGCGGATGAACGAGATCTTGAACTCGAGCGTCGTCGACACGATGCCCCGGTCCACGGTCGACTGGATCGCCAGGCCCATGCAGCTGTCGAGCAGCGTCGCGGCGAGCCCGCCGTGCACCGTGCCCCAGGGATTGAAGTGAGCCTCCTCGGGCTCTGCAGTGATCACCACGCGTCCCTTCTCGACCGCCACGACGTCGTAGCCCAGCGTCCGGGCCATCGGGTTCAGGGGCAGCGCGCCCGTTGCCAGCCCTTCCACGAACTCCAGGCCGGACAGCTGCCGCAGGGTGTCGGGGCTGACGGTGCCGTACGACTTCTTCGCATCCGGGGTCTGCATCGTGCGCTCCTTGAAATGGCTGCGACCCTAGCCCCGCCTTCATCGGCCGGCTGGCCGTTTCCGGACACCTCCTCTCGCCGCGCATGGTACGGCCGGCCGGCGCCTGTGCGGGCCCTGCAGTAAGCTCGGTCTCGCTCGAGCCGGGCTCCCGGGTCGATCACGGTGGGGCGGGACACCGGCGCCGAATTCCCGCAGCAGATGGGTGGGCCGTCATGAGCAAGCGCTTCCTGCGTTGGGTCGAGACATGGATCGAGGAGAACATTCCTCCCGGCGCCAATCCCGACCTCGAGAGCCACCCCGCGAAGGCCCGGCGGCTTCTGGAGGCGCTGTTTGCCCAGGCCACGGAAGCCGGCTTCAAGAGCGCCGAGGTCGACGAGGAAAGGGAGCGCATCGCGCCCCTCGTGCTGACCGCCGTCTCGGACAGCACCGACTTCGACATCGACGCCTACCGGCTCAAGTCGCAACTGGCGCAGGAGAACGAAGACGGCGACTGAGTCGTGCTGCGCGAAGCTCGCGCGTGGCGAGTCGTTCAGGTGGCCGGCGTGAGTCCGGCGCAGTGTCCGTCCGCACCTGGCTCGACCTGTCGAAGTGACGCGCAAGCAGCGCGGTGAAGCGACAGAAGACCGATCAGAAGTGAATCGAGCCGCTCGCGCGGCTCGACGGGATTCATTCGCTTGACAGACGGGGAAGCCCTTGCGTTGGCAAGAGCGGACGACAAAAGGCGAAACCTCTTGGCCGTCCGCTCGACGGAAGGGCTACGCCAGATCGTTGAATGCCCTTATCTCGGAAATTCGAGGATCGGTAAGCCACAGACCATCCAATAGCGAGAACACCTCTTGAGCGAACGGCGTGCCGACAACTTCGGCCCGGCGCATTGCACGACCGCAGAGTTCGCTCGTGGCTGCGTGACGACTCTCACCATCGATGACCATGAACGAACCGCCTTCCGATGAGGGTCGATAGAGCACTGAGACGAGCACGCGATCTTGAGACGTCGTTCCTTCGCCCCACGCTCCAATAACCAGATCGACGTTCACGTCGTGCTCCGGAGCGTCGACCGTCCATCGGACGAAATAGGTCGCCAGCGCAGTGGTTTCTACAGATAGATCGCCCCAAACCGTCTTGGACGTACGGCCGCAGCAATCGCAAGTGCCGGACGACTCTTTCCACGGCGTTGCGATGATCTCAGGCGGGGAACTCATGTGGCCTAGCGTTTGAGTTACCCCCGACCGCGGAGGCGAGCCTTGTAAGGCCGGGCGGCGACGATGCTACCTCTGGCGCTGCCCGGCCTTACAAGGCTTGCCGTAGCGGGTCGGGGGCTGAACGAGGTGTTAGGCCTCACGCTGCTCGCGCCACATGATGTACTTGCCCAGCTCTCTCAACTCGATGTACCCGTCGCGTTCTTGTGAGTCGGGCGGAGCGACAACTTCTAGGTGGTGAACGGCCTCCGCGGCAACCAACTCGCCAAGCCCCGTGTCCAGAACAATGTGCACGGCGGCCCGGTAGGCCTGGGTACGTTCGGCAGTGAGGCCTGGCACGGCGACTCGTAAACCTAGTGAAGCTGGGTTGGACTTGGACTCAAGCGGCAGAAACCAGCATTCACTCGGATCGACGATCACGCCTTCATACTCGGTCCGAAACTCAAAGCCTTGCGGCGGCTTGAAAGCTACGAAACACCAACCGGGTGTCTCTGGAGCAGCCGCGACAAGGTGCCTGACATCCTCAAAGTAGTCAGGATCACCTTCCGCGGAGATGACCAGTTCAAGCGGTCCATCTGGATGGCCTCCCATCTCGAACCAGAGGCCCTGGGAGTAGGTCTGAAGCTCAGCCTGCAGTTCATCTAGCAGTGCGTCGTCGCGGCTGTGGGAGAAGCGCTCCAAGCGTGGCCTTGCGCCGGCAAACCAGTTCCAGAAGCGCCGTGGATCTTGCATCGGTGGAGTTCGAGAGGCCTAGCGTTTGAGCTGAGCGGACCTCAAAGGCAGGCCGCGCGGAAGTGAGAATGACGATGCACTGTAGCGCGGCCTGCCTTTGTGGGTCCGCGACTCGAGCGAAGGGTTAGGCGTCAACTCGCTGGGCATAGGAACGGCGCTTCTTCAGGAACACCAGTGCTCCCAGCGGGAACGCCAAGGTGAAGATGTAGGGCGCCACAGGCCCTGCCTTGAAGAAGCCGGCACCGAGCAGCGCAAAGCTGAGGGGTTGGATACCCCATGCGCCAGTTGTCCAGTTGAACTGGAACTGCACCAGACCAACGGCTACGAACAGCAGCCACAGCCACTTGCGCTTTGGAACCTTGGTTCTCACGCACACGATGAGCGCGTAGACAACGAGCAAGGGAATCGCCACGGCAAGGGCAAGTACTGCATAGTGCAGCGCGCTCTTTCCTGCAAGCGTGAATGCGTTCTCTGCCTCGAGCGACCTGGTGCGAGGCGTGAAGTGAATACCCTGCACCACGACCTTACCGTCCCGGCGCTCGAGAACAGCATTGGCAACTAGCCAAGTGTCCTTGTATTGATACTCGAACGTCAGGTCGAAGCGCGTGATCGAGTTCGTGGTGTTGGTGTGGGCGCCGACGGTGCGAATGCTCATAGGTTCGCCGGACGGAACTTGCTTTGCCATCTCGTCCAGCTTGCTTCGGAGGTCAGGTGACCGAAGGCTCGGATCCAACTGTGCTTCGACTGAAGCGAAGTCGCGCGCTGTGAGTTGGAAAATCACCTGCTTCGCCAGCGCCGCCTCTTCTTTGGGAACAAACTTCTCGAACATGGCTTCCTGATCGCAGGCAGACAAGACGAGCGCCAGGACGGGAATGAGCAGTCGATGCATGAGAAAAGATGGGTGTTGTTGACGCCTAACGCCGGCGCTCACCCGCGCGAACGGCGCGCGAGCTTGCGAGCGCGCCGGGCGCGCCAGGCGCGCCAGGCGCGTCGTGGTGGAGCGGCAGGTTAGACCGCAAAAAGCACCTTCCCCGTGCCCTGATCGATGATTCGAACAACTTCATTCGCATAGACGAACTCAGCATACTTCGCTTCACCACGAGGCGCGGGAGAAGTGGTGAAGTGCTCAAACTCGGCGTGCATGTCTTGCCCAGACGCGACTTCATAAACGCGACATTCGGCGCCACTGTCGAGCACGACGATTGTTACCGCCTTAGCAACGGACTGGGCGTGGAGGAGACGGCCTACGAGTTTGGCTTCTGCTGGAGTCATTGCGGTCTAACGAATGAAAGGGACTTCCCCGTCCCGAGGTGCCCGCGGTGAAGCGGAGTAC
>NZ_CADEFR010000010.1 GCF_902826655.1 uncultured Methylibium sp.
GGTCTCGATGTCGATCTGCGTGAACTCGGGCTGGCGGTCGGCGCGCAGGTCCTCGTCGCGGAAGCACTTGGTGATCTGGTAGTAGCGGTCGAAGCCGGCGACCATCAGCAGCTGCTTGAACAGCTGCGGGCTCTGCGGCAGCGCGAAGAACATGCCGTCGTGCACGCGGCTGGGCACGAGGTAGTCGCGCGCGCCCTCGGGCGTGCTCTTGGTGAGCATCGGCGTCTCGATGTCGATGAAGCCGTTGGCGTCGAGGAACTTGCGCGTCTCCATCGCGACGCGGTAGCGCAGCATCAGGTTCTTCTGCATCGCCGGGCGGCGCAGGTCCAGCACGCGGTGCGTGAGGCGCGTGGTCTCGGAGAGGTTGTCGTCGTCGAGCTGGAAGGGCGGCGTGACGCTGGGGTTCAGCACCTCGAGCTCGTGGCACAGCAGCTCGACCTTGCCGCTCACGAGGTTGGCGTTCTCGGTGCCGGCCGGCCGCGCGCGCACCAGGCCGACGATCTTGAGGCAGAACTCGTTGCGCACGCCCTCGGCGGTCTTGAACATCGCGGCGCGGTCGGGGTCGCAGACGACCTGGACCAGGCCTTCGCGGTCGCGCAGGTCGATGAAGATCACGCCGCCGTGGTCGCGCCGGCGGTGGGCCCAGCCCATCAGCGTCACGGTCTGGCCCATCAGCGTTTCGCTGACGAGGCCGCAGTAGGTGGTTCTCATGCAGGCACTCCGGGTTCTCGGATTCGGTGGGGATCGCGCAAGGCGCGTTCGTCGGGAGGCTCTGGGGACCGGTCAGCGGTCCGGGCGGGTGAGCGCGTGCCGGGCACTCACCCGGCGGGATTTCGCGCCGGCTCCGCAGCCAGCGTCAGGGGCAGCGGCGGCGCGACCACGCCCATGGAGATGATGTACTTGAGCGCCTCGTCGACGCTCATCTTCAGTTCGATCACGTCGGTGCGCGGCACCATCAGGAAGAAGCCCGAGGTCGGGTTCGGCGTGGTCGGCACGTACAGGCTCAGGTAGTCGCCGCTCAGGTGCTGGCCGGCCTCGCCGCCGGGCTTGCCGGTGACGAAGGCGATGGTCCAGGCGCCCTGGCGCGGGTACTGCACCAGCACCGCCTCGCGGAAGGCGTTGCCGCTGCTGGAGAACAGCGTGTCCGAGACCTGCTTGACCGAGCTGTAGATCGACTTGACGATGGGGATGCGGTTCAGCAGCCTCGAGCCCTGGCTCAGCCACCACTGGCCGACGATGTTGGTCGCGAACACGCCCGTCAGCAGCAGGCCGGCCACCATCACGATCACGCCCAGGCCGGGGATCTGCTTCAGCAGCTCGAGCGGCGCATGCGCGCCCTCGGGCAGCACTGCCTGCGACGCGCTCAGCAGCCAGGCGAACAGGCCGTCCAGCAGGCCCAGCACCGCATGCAGCACCCAGATGGTGACGGCCAGCGGCAGCCAGACCAGCAGGCCGGCGATCAGGTATTTCTTCACGCAGGGGCTTTCTTGCCGCCTCAGTGGCAGGCGCAGGAGCCGCCGCAGCCCGCGGCCGGAGCGGCCGACGATGATGCGGTGCCGCCGCCGCCCTCGGCGGCCGGTGCGGCGGCCGGCGCGGCGGCCGCACCGTCGGTCGAGGTGGCCGCGGTGGCAGCGGCAGGCTTGGCGGCCTGGCCGTTACGGAAGTCGGTGGCGTACCAGCCCGAGCCCTTGAGCTGGAAGCCCGCCGCGGTCAGCTGCTTCTTGAAGGCGGACGCGCCGCAGGCCGGACAGGTGCCCAGCACCGGGTCGGAGATCTTCTGGAGCACGTCCTGGGCGTGACCGCAGGCGTCGCAGCGGTAGGCGTAGATCGGCATGACGGAGCCTCGGCAGACAAACGACGAATTCTAAGCGGCGCTGCCCCGGGCAGCGCCGCTGCGGTCAGGCGTTCAGGCCGACGATGACGTGGTGGCTGCCGTGGCGGTTCTTGACGGTCTGCGGGCCCAGCGACCCGACCACGATGCCGACCACCGCGGCCAGGAAGCCGGCCAGTTGCGGCGGGAAGGCCTCGCCGGCCGGCGTGTACTGGAAGACCAGCCAGGTCAGGAGGCCCAGCACGATCGAGAAGACGGCGCCCTGGGTCGTCGCGCGCTTCCAGTAGAGGCCGGCGACCAGCGGCACGAAGGCCCCGACCAGGGTCACCTGGTAGGCGCCCGAGACCATGTCGTAGATCGGCGTGCCCTGCAGCGCGATGGCGTAGGCGCAGACGCAGATGCTGAACACCAGCACGGCGATGCGCATGGTGCGCAGCTCCTGCTTGTCGCCGGTGCGCGGGAAGAACTGGCGCCAGATGTTCTCGACGAAGGTGACCGACGGCGCCAGCAGCGTCGCCGACGCGGTGGACTTGAGCGCCGACAGCAGCGCGCCGAAGAAGATCACCTGCATGACGAAGGGCATCTTCTCGAGCACCAGCGTCGGCAGCACCTTCTGCGGATCCTCCTTGATCAGCGTGGCGGCCTGCTCCGGCATGATGATCAGCGCACTCGTGACCAGGAACATCGGCACGAAGGCAAACAGGATGTAGCAGGCGCCGCCGATCACCGGACCGCGCGTCGCCGCCTTGACGCTGTTGGCCGACATCACGCGCTGGAACACGTCCTGCTGCGGGATCGAGCCGAACATCATCGTGATCGCCGCGGCGACGAAGAACATGACGTCGGTGAAGGTCGGCGGCGGCAGGAAGTTGAACAGGTCCTTGCTGGCCGCCAGCGCGATGACCTTGTCGGCGCCGCCGGCCATGTCGGCCGCGACGACCGCGATGATCGTCAGGCCGACGACCAGGATGATCATCTGGATGAAGTCGGTCACCGCCACCGACCACATGCCGCCGAACAGCGTGTAGGCCAGGATGGACGCGGTGCCGATGATCATGCCCAGCGGGATGCTGATGGCGCCGCCCGACAGCAGGTTGAAGACCAGGCCCAGCGCCGTGACCTGGGCCGAGACCCAGCCGAGGTAGCTGAGGATGATGATCAGCGAGCAGATGACCTCGACCCCGCGGCCATAGCGCTCGCGGTAGTAGTCGCTGATCGTCAGCAGGGTCATCCGGTACAGCTTGGCGGCGAAGAACAGGCCGACCAGGATCAGGCAGGTGCCGGCGCCGAACGGGTCCTCGACCACCGCGCCGAGGCCGCCTTCGACGAACTTGGCCGGGATGCCCAGCACGGTCTCGGAGCCGAACCATGTGGCGAAGGTGGTGGTGACGATCATCACCAGCGGCAGGTGCCGGCCGGCGATGGCGAAGTCGGCCGAGGTCTTGACGCGCTTGGCGGCCCACAGGCCGATCGCGATGGTGATGAGGAGGTAGACGATGACCAGGGTCAGCAGCATGGAGTCGGCTCCGCGGCGGCGTGGATCAGGGGGGACTTTGGACGCGCGGAATTATGGCGGGTTCAATGCCGTCGTCGGCCCGCAAGAGACGGGCCCGATGCCCGCGCCGGCTCAGCCCAGCCGCTGCCAGACCAGCATGCTCAGCAGGCCCAGCAGGAAGCCCAGGGCGGTGCAGGAAACCGCCGTCAGCAGGCGCGTGGTGCGACGCTGTTCCAGCAGCAGGCCCCGCAACAGTGCATCGCGGTCGCCGGCCACCGGCGCGGCGCGCGCCGCGAGCGCGTCGTGCAGCAGGCGCGGCAGCTCGGGCAGCAGCCGGGCATAGCGCGGTGCCTCGTCCTTGAAGCGCTCGAGCAGGCCGCGCCAGCCGATCTGCTCTTCCATCCAGCGCTCGAGGAAGGGCTTGGCGGTGCTCCACAGGTCGAGGTCGGGATCGAGCTGACGCCCCAGGCCCTCGACGTTGAGCAGGGTCTTCTGCAGCAGCACGAGCTGGGGCTGGATCTCGACGTTGAAGCGCCGCGAGGTCTGGAACAGCCGCAGCAGCACCTGGCCGAGCGAGATCTCCTTGAGCGGCCGGTCGAAGAAGGGTTCGCAGCAGGCGCGGATCGCGCCCTCGAGCTCGTCGACGCGCGTGCCGGCCGGCACCCAGCCGGACTCGAGGTGCAGCTCGGCGACGCGCTTGTAGTCGCGGCGGAAGAAGGCGATGAAGTTCTGCGCCAGGTAGTCCTTGTCGACCTGGGTCAGCGTGCCGATGATGCCGAAGTCCAGCGCCACGTAGCGCCCGAAGGTCGCCGGCTCGAGGCTGACCTGGATGTTGCCCGGGTGCATGTCGGCGTGGAAGAAGCCGTCGCGGAACACCTGGGTGAAGAAGATCGTGACGCCGTCGCGCGCCAGCTTCTTGAAGTCGACGCCGGCCTCGCGCAGTCGGTCGACCTGGCCGATCGGCACGCCCTTCATGCGCTCCATCACGATGACGCCGGGTGTGCACAGGTCCCACAGCATCTCGGGGACCAGCACCAGGTTCAGGCCGGCCATGTTGCGACGCAGCTGCGCGGCATTGGCGGCCTCGCGCACCAGGTCGAGCTCGTCGTGCAGGTATTTGTCGAACTCGGCGACCACCTCGCGCGGCTTCAGGCGCCGGCCGTCGGCCGAGCGGCGCTCGACCCAGCCGGCCACGTCGTGCAGCAGCGCCAGGTCGGCATCGATGGCCGCCAGCATGCCGGGCCGCAGCACCTTGACCGCGACCTCGCGGCCGTCGGCCAGCACCGCGAAGTGCACCTGGGCGATCGACGCGCTGGCGACCGGCTCGCGCTCGAAGCTCGCGAACACCTCGTGCAGCGGCCGCTGGAACGCCGCCTCGACCAGCGCCACGGCCTGCTCGGCGGGGAACGGCGGCACGTCGTCCTGCAGCTTGGCCAGCTCGTCGGCCACGTCGACCGGCAGCAGGTCGCGCCGCGTCGACAGCACCTGGCCGAACTTGACGAAGATCGGGCCCAGCCGGACCAGCGCCTCCCGCAGGCGTTCGCCGCGCGGCGCGTCGAGACGCCGCCCGAAGGACAGCAGCCGGCCCAGGCGACGGACGCGACGCTGGCCGGAACTCGACAGCAGCAGTTCGTCCAGCCCGTAGCGCAGGACGACGAAGGCGATCGCTGCCAGCCGCAGCAGCTGCCTCATCGCGGGGCCGTCGCGCCGCTGCCCGGGCGGCCCCAGGCCGCACCCGCGTCGCGTGCAGCCGCGCGCAGACCGTCGCGCAGTCCGGCCGCCAGGCGAACCAGCTGGTGCGCCGGTGCGTCGCCCAGCAGCCGCGCGAGGTCGTGCTCGACGTCCCAGCGCAGGTGCTCGGCCAGCCAGGCGACATCGGCGGCCAGCCGCACGTCCCCGTCGATCGCCAGCGCCGGCCGCTCGCCGGCGAGCCACAGGCCCAGCGCCCGCGGCGGGGTCGGCAGGTCGACGCTGACGCGCAAGGCGGCCGCCGCATCGGCACCCGACCCGGCTGGTTCGATCGACTCGAACAGCCCGGCGGGCGTGATCCGCAGGGCGATCTCCGGAGGCCGCGGCCACGGACCCGCAGGCACCTGCCAATCGAGCCTGAGCAGACTGCCGGCGTGCGGCCGCAGCCGCTCGGTCGCCGCCGGCTCGGCCGCGAGCACGTGGTTGAGCACGAGCAGGGCTCGCTCCGTCAACGCGGGCAACAGCAGGGTCTCGACGGCGGTCAGCACGGACCAAATTGTAGGGGGGTGGTCGTGCATTCCCGCACGCACGCCGCTGTGGTGCCGAGGCCGCACCCCTGCGACGGGGGGTTGGGCCGTCTTTCATTGTGGTCACAATTCCTGATGAGTTCCGTGCCACGTCCACGACTGACGGGCACGGCCCACGCGGCACCCGCAGGACCGCGCATCCGCATGTTCGAAGACCGCACCCACAAGAGGACGTTCTACAGCGCACCGCAGTCCGTCACGTCCTTCGTGGCGGCACTGCTGGAGCCTGCCCTGACGGTGGCCGGCTACCTGATCGTCACGGTGGCGCACGGCGAGCCGATCCTGCGGTCGTCGCTGATGCTGTGCCTGCTGGTCTTCGCGCTGACCTTCCCAGGACGCAACCGCTTCCGCGACAGCGGCCTCACGGCGGCCATCGACATCGTGCTGACCTGGCTGAGCCTGCTGGGCATCCTGGCGCTGTGCGGCTACGCGACGCGCAGCCTGCACTACTTCGAGAACGACGTGCTGCTGATGTGGGCCGTGCTGACGCCGCTGCTGCAGTGGCTGGCCGTCACGGCCGGCCGGCTGGTCATCCAGCACCATGCGCGACTGCCCCAGAACCGCAGCACCGCCATCATCGTCGGCGCCGGACCGCTGGGCGTGAAGGTCGCGCGCGCGCTGGAGCGACGCACCGACGAGGTGGTCGACGTGCGCGGCTTCTTCGACGACCGGACCGACGAGCGCGTCGAGGCCGAGACCGCGCCCCAGCGGCTGGGCACGCTGGCCGACGTGGCGCCCTACATCACCGCCCACGGCGTGCGCGAGGTCTACATCACGCTGCCGCTGGGCCTGCAGCCGCGCATCGTGCAGCTGCTGGAATCGGTGCAGGGCACCACCGCGTCGCTGTTCTTCGTGCCCGACGTCTTCGGCATCAGCATCATCCAGGGCCGCCTGCAGGACGTGAACGGCGTGCCGGTCGTCGGCATCTGCGAGACCCCCTTCACCGGCACCAACGAGCTGCTCAAGCGCTTCTCGGACATCGTGCTGGCCAGCCTGATCCTGCTGCTGATCTCGCCGCTGCTGCTGGCGATCGCGATCGGCGTCAAGCTGAGCTCGCCGGGGCCGGTGATCTTCCAGCAGCGGCGCAACGGCCTCGACGGCGAGGAGATCGTCGTCTACAAGTTCCGCTCGATGACGACGCAGGACAACGGCGACTCGGTGCCGCAGGCCACGCGCGGCGACCAGCGCATCACGCCCTTCGGCGCCTTCCTGCGCAAGACCTCGCTGGACGAGCTGCCCCAGTTCATCAACGTGTTGCAGGGGCGCATGAGCATCGTCGGGCCGCGGCCGCATGCCGTGGCCCACAACCAGATGTATCGAGATCTGATCAAGGCTTACATGGTGCGACACAAGGTCAAGCCCGGCATCACCGGCTGGGCCCAGGTGAACGGCCTGCGCGGCGAAACCGATACGATCGACAAGATGCGGGCCCGCGTCGAGTACGACTTGGAGTACCTTCGCAACTGGTCGCTCGGCCTGGACCTGCAGATCATCGTGCGCACGGTCCGGCTCGTGTTCTTCGACCGCCACGCCTACTGAGCCCGCCCCCCGGAGACAGGAGAAACCAGATGAACCACAAGACCGGATGGATCGCCCTCGCCCTGGGCCTGAGCGCAGGCTCGGCGGCACTGGCCCAGAGCAGCCCCTACTACCTCGGCGCGACGCAGACCTTCGGGACGAACTCCAACGTCCGCAACGTCGCCGACGGTCAGCCGGCCGAACGCGACAATTTCTCGACCACGGCGCTGACCGCCGGCATCAGCCAGCCGTTCGGCCGCCAGCGCTTCTTCCTGGACGCCGGCGCGCGCCACACGCGCTTCAACGACGCCAGCGACCTCAACAACACCGGCTACGACGCCCGCGTGGGCCTGGACTGGGCGACGATCGAACGCCTGTCGGGCAGCCTGGCCTTCGGCAGCACGCAGAGCCTGGCGCGGCTGAACCCCGGCAACGCGCCGCTGGCGAGCTCGCGCAACCTCGAGCGCACCAACAGCGTCGACGCCCGCTTCGCGCTCGGCGGCGAAGGCCGGCTCGGACTGGAAGCCAACGTCGGGCACCGCCGTGTCGACTACTCGGCGCCCGAGTTCACCCCGCGCGAGTACGAACAGAACACCGCCGGCGCCGGCATCCGCTACCGCCCGGGCGCGGTGCTGATCCTGCGCACCGGCCTGCAGGGGCAGGACACCAAGTACCCGCGCTACTTCGAGGTCGCCCCCGACCAGTTCGAGGCCGATCGCGCCAAGCGCCGCGACCTGTACGTGGGGGCCGAATGGGCGCCCTCGCCCATCAGCTCGCTGGTCACGCGCATCAGCTACTCGCGGGTCGAGTACGACCGCGAGACCGCGAGCGACTTCTCCGGCCTGACCGGCACGCTGAGCTGGCTGTGGCGCCCGACCGGCAAGCTGCAGTTCACGACGACTGCAGCGCGCGAGACCGGCCAGGAAGGCGGCTTCGCCGTCGCCCGCAGCAGCGCCGTGGCGACGACACCGACCGATCCTTCGGCCCCGGTCGTGCCGACCACCCCGAGCCCGGGCACCACGACCTCGACCGCCAGCACCTCGGACTACAGCCGCGTGACCAATTCGCTCGGCCTGCGCGCCGTCTACGAGCTGACGGCCAAGATCCGCATGGACGCCGGCATCGGCGTCGCCCGCCGCGACCTGACCGATCAATCCGGCAACAGCGGCACGGACCGCACCACCAACTACTCGATCGGCGCGCTGTGGACGCCGACGCGCGTGCTGGGCTTCGGTTGCTCGGCAAGCCGCGAGGTGAGGTCGAGCGCGACGGTCCTGTCCTCGGACACCCATGGCAACACCTTCTCGTGCTTCGGCCAGCTCAGCCTCCGGTGACGCACCCGTCGATGCCCGAGCCGGCGCGACACCTGCCGGGCGACGCACGACGCTGGTCCTGGGCGGCGCGATGCTGAGCGCCGCGGTGCTGGGCAGCGTGGCGCGGCCGAGGGCGTCGTCGGCCAGCCCGGCCGCGCCGCGCCTGCAACTGCAGGAGATCGTGCCGTTGCGCTTCGGCGCGTGGGCCGAGTTGCCGGCGCAGCGCGCCCAGGTCGTCAATCCTCAGACGCAGCAACTGCTGGACAAGCTCTACTCGCAGGTGCTGTCGCGAACCTACGGGCACACCGACGGCTACCGCGTGATGCTGTCGCTGGCCTACGGCGACGACCAGCGCGGCGGCCTGCAGGCCCACCGACCCGAGGCCTGCTATCCGGCCCAGGGCTTCACGCTGCACAGCAACGCCGAGGGCTCGATCACGACGCCCTACGGCCGCATCCCGGGGCGTCGCCTCAGCACCAGCCTGCGGCAGCGTCGCGAGCCGGTGACGTACTGGTTCACGGCCGGCGACACCGTGATCCGCAGTCGGCTGCAGCTGCGCCTGCTGGAGGCTCGGCTCTGGCTCACCGGCCAGGTGCCGGACGGCCTGCTGTTCCGCGTGTCGTCGATCGACGACCAGCCGGCGCAAGCCTTCGAACGACACGATGCCTTCGTGGCCAACCTGCTGCAGGCCGTGTCGGTGCGCGACCGCACCCGACTGAGCGGTCTGGGCGAACCGGCCCACCCACCCGCCTGAAGCAGCGCGCATCGCACCCGATCCTTTCAAAGTTCAGCACAGAGGACACCATGAGCAAGCCCAAGAAGACCCCGGCCATCGCCGACAAGAAGACGCCGGGCCTGGCGGCGTCGAACATGACCGGCACCGGCCCCGGCGGCCTGGGCGTGCGTGCCTTCGCCGAGTGGTACCGCGACCGCGAGCTCGAGCAGTGGGCGAAGTTCGACTTCGGCGCGCTCGAGAAGATCGCCAAGGCGATCGAGACCGCCGAGAAGAAGGGCAAGCAGATCTTCGTGATGGGCAACGGTGGTTCGGCCGCCACGGCCTCGCACATCGCCACCGACTGGTCCAAGACCGCCGAGCGCGTCGGCAAGCCGCTGATCCGCTGCACGTCCCTCAACGACAACACCGCCTTCATGACGGCGATCGGCAACGACCTCGGCTACGCGGAGCTGTTCTCGCGCCAGTTGCAGAACCTGCTGAATGCCGGCGACCTGGTCGTGATCATCTCGGGCTCGGGCAACTCGCCCAACGTGATCAAGGCCGCCGAGTACGCCAGGAAGACCGGCGCCAAGACGATCGCCCTGACCGGCTTCACGGGCGGCAAGCTGCGCGAGATGGCCGACATCTGCCTGCACGTCGACAGCGACCAGTACGGCGTGATCGAGGACATGCACATGGCCGCCGGATCGATCCTGGCCTTCTATCTGAAGCAGCGCAAGTGATGCCGCACGCGGGGACACGGCGGCGATGATCCACTACGTGACGCAGAACGGCATCGGCAATGCCTGGGTGGCCAACGAACTGAGCCGCGTCGAGGCCGGGGGCGTGCCCTACGTCCTGCACTCGATGCGCCGCCCGGACAAGCTGCTGCACGGCTCGGCCTGGGCCTTGCGGCTGAACGAGGCGACGCGGGTGATCTACCCGCTGCCGCCGCTCGGCCTGCTGCTGTCGCTGCTGCTGGCGCCGCTGCTGTTCGGCGGCCGCTTCTTTGCGGCGCTGTCGAACGCGTTGTTCGGACGGCGCGAGCACCTGCGCGCACGCGCCGCCGGCATCGCCCACCTGGCGGTGGCCTGCCACTGGGCGCGGCAGCTGCGGCGCGGGGCCGAGCCGGTCACGCACATTCATTCGCAATGGATCAACTCCTGCGGCACGATCGCGATGGACGGCGCCTGGCTCCTGGACGTGCCCTACAGCTTCACCGGGCATGCGACCGACCTGTACCGCGACCGCTGCGCGCTGCTCGACAAGATCGCGCGCGCCGACTTCATCGTCTGCATCTCCGAGTTCCACCGCCGGTTCTACCTGGAGCACGGCGCGCGGCCCGAGCAGCTGATCGTCGCCTACTGCGGCATCGATCCCGCGGTGTTCTATCCGCCGGCGACCAGCACGGCGGCGCCCGACCGGCCCTACCGCATCGTCGCCTCCGGCCGGCTGGTCGAGAAGAAGGGCTTCGCCTATCTGATCGACGCCTGCCGGCTGCTGGCCGACCGCGGCGAGCGCTTCGACTGCGTGATCGGCGGCAGCGGCCCGCTCGAGTCCGAGCTGCGCGCCCACGTCGCGCGCGTCGGACTGGCCGATCGCATCACCATCACCGGCCAGGCGCTGCTGCAGGAGAAGATCATCGACTTCATGCACGGCGGCGACGTCTACGTGCTGCCGTGCGTGTGGGCCGCGGACGGCGACGTCGACGGCCTGCCGCAGATGCTGATGGAGGCGATGGCCAGCGGGCTGCCCGCGATCTCCACGCGGCTGGTCGGCATCCCGGACCTCATCCGCGACGGCGAGACCGGGCTGCTGGTGCCACCCAACGACGCGGCCGCGCTGGCCGACGCGATCGCCCGCCTGATGCACGACCGCGCGCTCGGCCACCGGCTGGCCGACGACGGCCGGCGCTGGGTGCACCAGCGCTTCGACCTGCGCGACTGCCTGGAGCCGCTGATCGAACGCTACCGGCAGCGCCTCGGCCTGGCGCGCCACGACGCCGTCGCGGCCGCGCCGGCGCATCCCCCACAGCAGATGAGCAGGGTCTGACGCCATGATCATTTCCCAGACCCCCTACCGGGTCAGCTTCGCCGGCGGCGGCACCGACCTGCCCGCCTTCTACCGACAGGAGTACGGCGCGGTGCTGTCGATGGCGATCGACAAGCACATGTACGTGACGGTCAGCCCGCGCTTCGAGTCGAGCACGCGCGTGGCCTACACGCGCGTCGAGATGGTCGACCAGGTGAGTGAGCTGCAGCACGAGCTGGTGCGCGAGGCCCTCAAGCTCACCGGCCTGGGACGCCACCTCGAAGTCACCACCGTCGGCGACGTGCCCGGCGGCACCGGGATGGGCTCGTCGAGTTCGCTGACGGTGGGCGTGCTGCAGGCCCTCTATGCCTACAAGGGCCAGATCGTCAGCGCCAAGAACCTGGCCGAGCAGGCCTGCCGCATCGAGATCGACGTGCTGGGCAAGCCGATCGGCAAGCAGGACCAGTACGCTGCGGCCTTCGGCGGCCTGAACTACATCCGCTTCAACCCCGACGACAGCGTCGACGTCGAGCCGGTGCCGGCGCGTCCCGAGACGATGCAGGAACTCGGCAGCCGCATGATGCTGCTCTACACCGAGCAGCAGCGCGACGCCGACGGCATCCTCAAGCGCCAGAGCGAAGGCACCAGGGACCGCATGCCGGTGCTGCGTGCGATGCGCGACCTGGCACACGAGATGCGCCTGGCGCTGGGCGGCGGCGGCGGCCTCGACGAGTTCGCGCGGCTGCTGCACGAGGGCTGGGAGCTCAAGCGCTCGCTCGGCTTCGGCATCAGCATGGAGAAGGTCGACGCCTGGTACGACCAGGCCCGCAAGCTCGGCGCCCAGGGCGGCAAGCTGCTCGGCGCCGGCGGCGGCGGCTTCCTGCTGCTGCTGGCCCCGCACGAGCGCCACAACCTGATCCGCGAGGCGCTGGGACGGCCGCGCGAGCTGACGCTCGGCATCGACCGCCGCGGCGGCCGCATCATCTTCATCAGCGACCACCAGCGGTTGCTGCACAACCAGTGACGAGAGGACATCGCCCGTGAAGGTGCTGTTGACCGGCGGCGCCGGCTTCATCGGATCCCACACGGCCGACGCGCTGCTGCGCGAAGGCCACCAGGTGCGCGTGCTCGACTCGCTCGAGGAGCCGGTCCACCCTGGCCGCCGCGTGCCCGACTACCTGGATGCGCGCATCGAGTTCGTGCGCGGCGACGTGCGCGACGCCACCGTCCTGCTCGATGCACTGCGCGGCTGCGACGTGGTCTACCACCTGGCCGCCTTCCAGGACTACCTGCCGACCTTCAGCCGCTTCTTCGACGTCAACGTCACCAGCACCGCGCTGATCTACGAGCTGATCGTTCGCGAGCGGCTGCCTGTGAAGAAGGTCATCGTCGCCTCCAGCCAGGCCGCGCTCGGCGAGGGCCTGTACCACGACGCCGACGGCAAGGCCGTGCTGCCCGACATCCGCCCGACCGAGCAGCTGGAGCGCGGCGTCTGGGACGTGCAGGCGCCGGCCGGCTCGCGCGGCCCGCTGGCCTGGCGGCCGACCGACGAGACGGTCGCCAACCCGCAGAACCAGTACGGGCTGTCCAAGATCGCCGAGGAGCGCGTGGCGCTGTCGCTCGGCAAGCGCTACGGCATCCCGAGCGTGGCGATGCGCTACTCCATCGTCCAGGGTCCGCGCCAGAGCTTCTACAACGCCTACAGCGGCGCCTGCCGCGTGTTCTGCCTGAGCTTCCACCTCGGCCGCGAGCCGATGATCTACGAGGACGGCCAGCAGGTCCGCGACTTCGTCAACATCCAGGACGTGGTCGACGCCAACCTGCTGGTGCTGCGCGATCCGCGCGCGGACTTCGAGATGTTCAACGTTGGCGGCGACCTGGCGCACACGGTGTCCTCGTTCGCGACCGTGGTCGCGGACGTCTTCGGCGCGAAGGGCTACGTCGCGGCCCCCTGCGGCAAGTTCCGCTTCGGCGACACGCGCCACATCTGCTCGGACGTGAGCAAGCTCAAGGCCCTGGGCTGGCAGCCGACGCGCACGGTGCACGACAGCGTCGAGGCCTACCGCGGCTGGCTGGCCACGGCCGAGAACGCGGCGCAGATCCTCGACTACTGCAACCAGCAGATGGCCGCGCTGAACGTCGTGCGCGACGTCAAGAAGGCGTGAGCGCTTCCGCCTCGCAGCGGCGCACCAAGGCCCTGCTGCTGGCCGGCGGGATGGGCAGCCGGCTTCGCCCGCTGACCGACACGGTGCCCAAGTGCCTGGTCGAGATCGGCGGGCGGCCGCTGCTGGACCACTGGTTCGCCGCGCTGCGACGCGCCGGCGTGCACGATGCGATGGTCAACACCCACCACCTGCCGGAGCCGGTGCGCGCCTTCCTGGCGGCCAAGAACGGCGAGGGCTTCCGTGCCGTCGAGGCCTACGAGCCCCAGCTGCTGGGCTCGGCCGGCACCATCGCCGCGCACCCGGACTGGGCCGACGACGCCGACGACGTGCTGATCGTCTACGCCGACAACCTGTCGGACCTGGACCTCGGCGCCTTCCTGGCCACACACCGCCGCCACGGCGCGCCATTCACGATGCTGCTGTTCCACGCGCCCAACCCGCGCGCCTGCGGCATCGCCGAGACGGACGCCGAGGGCCGGATCGTCGCCTTCGAGGAAAAGCCGGCCGAGCCGCGCTCGGACCTGGCGAACGCCGGCGTCTACGCCGTCACCGCCGAGGCTTGGCGCGAGATCGCCGCATTGCGCGCCTTCGACATCGGCTACCACGTGCTGCCGCGCTTCGTCGGCCGCATGCAGGGCCACGTGCACGGCGGCTACCACCGCGACATCGGCGACCTGGCCGCGCTGGAGTCGGCGCGGCGCGCCTACGCCGCCGGCTCGCGCGCCACTCATCACTCCACCTCCACAGGAAGCCCCCCATGAGGATCTTCGTCACCGGCGGCGCCGGCTATGTCGGCAGCGCCTGCCTGCGCCTCCTGCTGGCCCAGGGCCACGACGCGATCGCGTTCGACAACCTGTCCGAAGGCCACCGCCTCGCGGTGCCCGAAGGCCGGCTGATCGAGGGCGACATCCGCGACACCGCCGCGCTGGCCGCCGCGATGAAGACGCACGGCGCCGAGGCCGTGATGCACTTCGCCGCGGCCACCTACGTCGGCGAGTCGGTCACCAACCCCGACCACCACTACGGCAACAACATCGGCGGCACGCTGAGCCTGCTGCGCGCGATGCGCGAGGCCGGCGTGGCACGCATGCTGTTCTCGAGCACCTGCGCGACCTACGGCGACAACCCCGAGCCGCCGATGAACGAAGAGGCGGCCCAGATCCCCTGCAGCCCCTACGCGCGCACCAAGCTGGCGGTCGAGTGGATGATCCGCGACTTCGCGCATGCCTACGGCCTGGGCTACACGATCCTGCGCTACTTCAACGCCTCGGGGGCCGACGGCGACGGCGAGTTCGGCGAGAACCACGAGCCCGAGACCCACCTGATCCCGCTGCTGCTGCAGGTCGCGCTGGGCCAGCGCGACAAGCTGATGCTCTACGGCGACGACTACCCGACGCCCGACGGCACCTGCATCCGCGACTACGTGCACACCGACGACCTCGCCTCCGCGCACCTGCTGGCGATCGCGGCCACCACGCCGACGACCGCGGAGGTGTTCAACATCGGCACCGGAAACGGCCAGTCGGTGAAGCAGGTGCACCAGGCCTGCGAGGACGTGACCGGCCGCAGGATCCCGCTGCAGGTCGTGGCGCGACGCCCCGGCGATGCGCCGGCGCTGGTGGCCGATCCGACCAAGCTCAAGACCCGGCTCGGCTGGACGCCGCGCTACGAGGACATCCGCGCCACCGTCCAGACCGCCTGGGCCTGGCACCAGCGCTACCCGAAGGGCTACGCCGACAAGGCGGCGCGCAAGTAGGCTTCCGCGTCCGCCAGCCGGCGGATGCGCGTGGCGGCGGCGTGCACCGGACGCTCGTCGTCGGCCGGCCTGAACTGCAGCAGCCGGCCGATGCCGGCGGCCACACCGGCCTGGATGTCGGTGTCCATGTCGCCCACCAGCGTCGAGGCCGCGACGTCGACGCCGAACTCGCGCGCGGCCTGCTGGATCATCCCCGGCCCCGGCTTGCGCATCGGCGAGTCGAGCTTGTAGGCACCGACGCCGTGCTCGGGGTGGAAGGGGCAGAAGTAGACCCTGTCGATCGGCGCGCCCTCGGCCTCGAAGCGCTGCAGCATCCACGCGGTCAGCGCATGGAAGTCGTCCTCGGTGTAGTAGCCGCGGCCGATGCCGGCCTGGTTGGTGACCACGAAGATCCGATGGCCGCGCGCCCGTGCCGATCGGCACAGCTCGAAGATCCCGTCGATGAACTGGAAGTCCTCGCGGCGATGAACGTAGGCGTGATCGACGTTGATCACGCCGTCGCGGTCGAGGAAGAGCGCCGGTCGGGCGATCAAGCCGGCCGCCCGCTGCGCAGGCATTCCTCGGTCGCGCGGCGCTTGCCGACCACCAGCGAGCGCATCTGGTAGCGCCGCAGGAAGCGACGGAACTCCGGGTCGTCGTAGCGCGGCTTGGCGCGCGCGGCACCCCACAGCCAGCCCCACAGCACCGCGAGCTGCCCCAGCACATAGGGCTTCTGGTTGAACCGCGAGACGGCGCTGGCCGCCAGGTAGAAGAAGCCGGTGCCCATGTAGTACTGGCCGAAGCCCTGGCGCACGCGACCCGTGTAGATCCCCTTGTGGCTGGCGCCCATCGGCCGCAGGTGGACGAAGCGCAGGTCCGGTTCGTCCCAGCTGATGGCGATCCAGCCGTTCATGCGGCACTTGTGGCCATCGATGCCGTCCCAGCCGACCTCGCGCACGAAGCCGCCGATGCCCTGGAAGCAGCTCACCCGGTAGAACTTCGTCATGCCCAGCGAGTTCTCGTCGCCGTGACGTTCGTTGACGAGCTCGCCTTCCTGCTCGACATAGGCCTTGCCGCTGCAGGTCGCGATCTGGGGGTCGGCCGTCATCCGCGCCATCAGGATCTCGAAGTAGCGCGCCGGCAGGCGCAGATCGAGGTCGAGCTTGCACAGGAAGTCGTAGTCGGTCGGTTCGACCGCGTCGTAGCCGGAGTAGAACGCATCGACGACGCCGGGGCCGACCGCGCGGTGTCCGCGGTCGCTGCGCGTGACGATCTGGATCCAGTCGTGCCGGCGGGCGTAGTCGGCGAGGATGGCCGGGGTCTCGTCGGTCGAGCCGTCGTCGACGATCACCCAGCGCGCCGGGCGGATCGACTGCGCGATCACCGTGTCGAGCGTCTCGCGCATGAAGCTCGCCTCGTTGCGGCAAGGCGAGATCAGGAGGTAGCGTTGACCAGGAGCCACGGCAGCGTCGATTCGGAATGGATGCGCGGGTGTCACGGCGACACCCCTGCGGTCCGGAATCCTACCCAAGACGCCGGCGCGACCGGGCTCGCTAGAGGCGCGCCCCCCCCACCCGCGGGACGACGGAAGCGGCCGGATTTAACGGCGGCTTCGAACTGCTGGGAGCGCCGAACCAGTGGCGCTTGCGCAGGCGGTCCAGCTCGGGCTCCAGGGCCGAGTCGTGCCCGCCTTCGCGCTGCAGGATCAGGGGGTACCAGGGCAGGGCCTCCGACTCGTGCTTGAGCCGCTCGACCAGTTCCTCGGTCTTGCAGATGAAGCGCGCCGGCACCCCCCCGACGACCGAATTGGAGGGCACGTCGTTGGCAACGACGGCGCCGGCCGCGACGACGACGTTGTCGCCGATCGTCACGCCGCGCAGCACCGTCGCACGGTTGCCGATGAAGACGTTGTTGCCGATGTCGATCTTGCCGACCGCGTCGAGCTTGACGTTGTAGGCGTTCATCAGCATGTTGATGACGCCGTCATGCGCCAGCAGCGTGCAGCTCGCGAGACGCACGTTGTTGCCCATGCGGACCCAGGGCGCGTCGCCGATCACCGAATCGGGATTGATCGAGCAGTTCTCGCCCATGCTGTAGAACAGGCCATGGTGCTTGATCAGCTTGGCGAACTCGGGGCCGGAAGGGCGGCACAGCCAGACATACAGCCTCTGGAACTTGAGGCTCTTGAAGGCCGCCCAACGAATCAATCTTCTCAGCATGCTGGCCACCGCGTCACGGCGGAGGAGGTATCAAGGTCGCGCGGCATCCGGAGACTTCCGTCGATCGCCACCCGAAGGACGGGCGCGCTGTCGATGCACGCAATTCTGCAAACGAAGTACATCACACCGACGTGCACCGCGGCCGCTAGTGTCGAGGCAGCGCTGCAAACTCTGTAAGGAAGTCGGCATTATTCGTGATCCATATCGGGTCGAAGTGGCTGTCATCCACATAGATCGGACGATTCAGTTCACTGTCAAGAATTCGACAGCTTGAGTCCTTGCAAAGTCGCTCGCGCAAGCTCGCTCGGTGAAAGCCCGCCTTCGACTGCAGGCGCTCGAGCAGCGGCTCCATCCACTGGGTCTGATCGATCAAGGATTGCAGCGGGATCGTGAGGCGCACTTCGCCGTGCCAGAACTGCTCGCGCGCGGCGTGCTCGGGGACGCGCAGGCGAGCCTCGGGAGCGCTGTCGAGCATCACCACGGTCTTGCCCGCAGCGAGCGCCTGCTCGACCGCCGCCTGCAGCTCGGCCATCACCTGCTGCTGCTTCGCAGTGCCGGCCGGGAAGCTGCAGGCCGCGCCGGCGAGAGGGCTGCGGTGGCAGTACGGCGGCCCGGCCAGACCGACGGTGGCCCAGCGCGCCGAGACGATGACGGTGTCGTAGATCGGCGAGCGCGCCATCGCCCAGGCCTTCGCCGCATAGGCGCGGCAGTGGTAGCCCGGCTGCAGGCGCTCGAAGTTCGGGACCGGCGGACACTCGGACGCGGCGAAGAAGTCCACCGACACCGCGCTGCGCGCGACGAACCAGGCATACAGATGCTCGGCATGCGAGTCGCCGATGACGAGGATGCGTCGTCGCGGGTCCTTCTCGATCTTGCAGATCGTCATGGCCTCGACCGGCTTCCTGAAGTTGCTGCAGGCGTCCGGGAAGTAGAGCGGCGGCACGGATGCGCGGTAGGCTCGATAGGCGTCGTCGCCCGTGCGGTCGCGCGATGCGAGGCCGTCGGTGACCACGATGCCCGCGGCGATCGCGGCCGCCAGCGGCAAGCTCAGCACGAGCGCCCGGCGACGCCAGTCGCCCGAGACCCCGCTGCGCGCCATCGCCGGTCGCTCGACCCAACGATAGGAACCCCAGCCAGCGGCCACCGAGGCCAGCAGTGCCAGCGCCGTGGCGGCCCGCGGGTGGTCCAGCGGAAAGGTGGTCAGCTTGAGTCCGACGTAGATCGGCCAGTGCCAGAGGTAGAGCGAGTAGGAGCACAGCCCGAGCTTCTGCAGCCAGGCCTGGCGGAGCAGAAGGCTCTGGCGGTGGTCAGCCCACAGCACCAGGGCGACGCCGACGACGAGCGGCAGCAGGTACGGCCCCAGCCCGACCGGACGGAGGCGGAAGTAGGCCATGCCCAGCACGGCCCCCCCGACGATCGCCAGGCCGGTGTGACTGGCCACCGCTCGCCACCGTCCGGCCGGAGCGGCATGCGGGCGGCTGGCCAGGCAGGCCGCGCCGCCGGCCAGCATCTCCCAGGCACGCCCGGGCAGCAGGAAGAAGCTGGCGTCGGGGTCGGCGTCGATCAGGGTCGCCTGCCAGCCCAGCGAGCCGACGATCCCCAGCGCGATGGCCGCCAGCACGAGCCGGCGCAAGGCATCGACCGACAGGCCGGGCCGCCACGCCTTCGCGAGCCGCGCGACCGCCACCAGCAGGAGCGGGTAGATCAGGTAGAACTGCCACTCGACCGACAGCGACCACGTGTGCAGCAGCCAGCGCGTGCCGGAGCTCTGGATGTTGTAGCCCGAGTTGGCGCGGAAGTACTCGTTGGACGCGAACAGCGCAGCCCACTGCGCCTGTTCGCCGACGATGCGCAGGTCGAAGGGCGGCAGCAGCACGGCCCCCAGCGCAAACAGCAGCAGCAGCATCGCTGCCAGCGCCGGCCAGATGCGGCGCGCCCGGGCCAGGACGAAGCGCCCGTAGCCGAAGCGGCCCTGCACGATCCCCGACCAGACGATCCGGGTCATCAGGTAGCCCGAGATCACGAAGAACACGTCGACGCCCACGAAACCGCCGCCCGCTCCGCGGAACTGCAGGTGATAGGCCACCACGAGCGCGACGCTCAGCCCCCGCAGCCCGTTGACGTCGCTGCGAAAGTCCGCGTCGCGCATGGCGGCCTGGGTCAGCGACTCGCGCTGCGGGCGGCGCCGGCGTCGGGTGCCGGCAGGGCGTCCGCGGTCGGCAACAGCAGGCCATCCAGCAGCGTCACCAGACGCTCCCTGGCGTCGCGACGCGTGAACGTGTGGTCGGCCGCAGCGACGGCGTCGATCGACAGGGCGCCCCGCGCCAGCAGTTCGGCCGTCGCGCGCCCGCCCTGTTGCCGCAGCATGCGCAGGCCCGGCGCGCCGGCGGCGAACACGAAGTGCAAGCCGACACGGCGCTGCGCGACCGAGCGCAGCTCCCTGGCGAGGTCGTGCTTCAGCGGCCAGTGCAGCCAGCGCGCCGCCTCGATCAGGTACGGCGCCGCGGCGGTCGCGACGCGGCGCAGGCCGACCTCGGCGATCAGGCGCAGATGCAGGTCGCCGCGCACCAGTCGCAGCCAGGGCTCCGCCGTCATCAGCTTGCTGCGGTACTTGGCCGTCAGCTCGACGACCTCGTATTCCTTCACGTCGCTCGGGGTCGCACCGTCCTGCCAGAAGTAGGTCAGCGGGTTGATCACGACGCTGGAGGCGACGTCGAGGCCGGCGACGGCGGCCTTGAGGGCGTGGTAGCCGCCGGAGCACAGGCCGAGCAGATGGCAGTCGCCTGCGCCGAGCGTGGTCTTCAGGTGGGCGAGCGCCGCGGCGATGTCGGCCTTGGCGCTGGCGGAGTAGACGACGTTCTCTTCCTGTCCGGGTCGCGCCGGGCTGTCGCCGATGCCCGAGAGATCGATGCGCAGCACCGTCATGCCCTGCGCCGCCCAGCGACGCGCCAGCCGCACCCACAGGCGGTTCGGCCCGATCAGGTGGACCGACCCGGAGTTGAGCATCAGCACCGCCGGCGCTCCGGGCGGTGACGCTGCGGCCGGGGACGTCAGGATGCCGAACAGCGTGGACGAACCGGCGTCGATCGACAGACTGGCTTCGCGGACCGCCATCGGCGCGCCGTCGACTCCCTGGCCGGTCATCGCCGATTGGCCGACGGGTTGGTTCGTCACGAGCCGCAGCGTCCCGCCGGACTGCCAGGCCTGCAACTTCTCGACGACGCCCCGGACGATCGCCTGCGGCACCACGGTGCGCTGCGGATCCTCCATCATCCCCGCATAGCCGTTCCAGCGCACCGCGGCGACGTCGGTCCCGATGCGCTCGAGCGCCGGCAGCCACTCCGAGGTCGAGGCAACGTCGTCGCGTTCGACGATCAGCACGCGCGGCGCCGGCGAGCGCGGCAGGCTGCGCAGGTCGACGCTCCCGATCGCCTCGCCGGTCTCGCGCGTCAGCAGGAAGCCCGCCGACTCGGTGCTGCCGTCGCCGCCCGCCGCGGCAACCGGCGTGGCACCGGTCTGCGCCAGCATCGTCAGTTCGCGCAGGTAGGCGCGTCCGCGCACGACCGGGGCGACGGCGATCAGGCCGGCGACATCGTCCCGCTGCGCCGCGGCCAGCGCCGCGAGTGTCGCGCCCAGTCGCACACCTAGCAGGCAGACCTGCGACACGCCGCTCGCGCGACGCAGGCCGTCGATGGCCTCGTGCACGGATCGCGTCCAGCGCCCGAGCGTGTCGGCAGCGAACTCGTCGCCCGCCGAGTTGCCGCAGCCCTCGTAGTCGAAGCGCAGCGCCGGGATGCCGGCGTCGGCCGCGGCCCGTGCGATGTGGCGCAGGCTGCGATGCGCGCAGACCTCCTCGAAGCCGAAGGGATTGCAGATCACCAGACCGATGCCGGCCAGGCTGCCCGGGACCGGGTGGTGCAACCAGCCGAAGAGGCGCGGACCGTCGGCGCCGAAATAGATCGGCTGCGGCTCCGGAGCCATCACGAGCCGCCTCGCAGGCTGAGGCTCCGGTCGGCGTTGAGGGCCGACACGCGCCCGCGCAGCGGGCTGCCGGCGCCAGACCCGAAGCGGCGCGCCGTCAGGCTGCGCCGACCGCCGGGAGCCAGGTGGAAATGGTTGTCGTCGAGCGCGTGGCCTTCGAGCTCGACATGCAGCCCCAGCGCGAAGCGCGAGGTCGTCACCTCGATCTCGACCGCATCGTCGACCCCGGCACGCAGCGACGCCGAGAGGCCGAGGTCGGTCGGTGCGAAGACGGCCATGCCCTCCGGGAAGTGGAAGGCCTCGCCGAGCTCCTGCCCCGTCGCGTCGCACAGGCGGACGTGCACCGTCCGCGCCGGTGCCGGCCCGAAGCGATAGGCCCAGGACAGGTCCATGAAGCCGTCGAAGGCGGCCGCGAGTGGGCACGACGCCGCGCTGCGGGCTGCCAACCGAACGGCTTGCACCGCCTGCCCGAGCGGTGCGTCGGCCGGGCCGTAGAGCGCGATCCGCAGCTCGCCGTCGAGCGGCTGCGGCCGTTCGTTGACGACGTGCGCCGTCAGGCCGTTGCCCCCCTCGTCGGTCAGCAGCACCGCGCGCGGCTGGAGCGCGCGCTTCAGGTGGTGGTAGGCAGCCTTGGGCATGCCGATGTCGTCGACCAGCCCCCATCCTGCGCCGGCCCACAGGTCGCGCAGGAACCAGACCAGCGCGCCGCCGCAGCGCGATCCGGGTCGACGCCATTCGGCGAAGGCGCGCGCCATCACTTCGCCGGTGACGGCACGGCTCAAGGCCAGATAGCGCTCGTGGTCGGCATAGCGGCAGCGCAGCGGGTCCACGCCGAACAGCGCCGACAGGTAGTGGTCGCGCACGTCCTCGAAGTCCCAGCCGGCCCCCAGGTCGCGCGGCGCACGGGCCTTCCAGGCCGGATGGTGGACGCGCAGGCCGTGACCGCCCGGCATGCGCGCGATCGTGCTGTCCTCCGGCACGTTGGAGAAGCCCAGGCACTCCGTCGTGAACCTCACGTCGGCGCGGCGCGCGTCCTCGAGCGGCCGCAGGTAGGCGCCCACGCCGTAGTAGGAACTGGTGCCGACGTCGCTCTGGTGCGGAAAGGCGCCGCCGTGCGCGCTGGAGGGCCAGTACGGCACGTCGGGCAGATGTTCGCCGACGAGAGCCGGCAGCGTCTCGTGGAAGAGCGTCGGCTGCCACGACGAGCGCGGCGCGCCCCACATCGCCGCCTGCTGCTCGACCTCGCTGTTGCCGCAGACCACCGCGACGCAGGCATGGGGCTGCCACGCGAGCAGCTGCTGCTCGACCTCCGTGCGCACCGAGGCCATGAAGGCCTCGTCGTCGCCGGGATAGTCCATGTTCGCGAACATCAGGTCCTGCCAGACCAGGACGCCGGCTTCGTCGCAGGCGGCGAAGAAGGCCGGCGCCTCGTACACCGTCGCGCCGCTGACGCGCAGCATGTTCATGCCGGCGTCGCGTGCCTGCAGGACCGCCGCGCGGTACGCCGACGGCGAGGCGCGCAACGCGACCACGTCCAGCGGCATCCAGCAGGCGCCGCGGCAGAAGATCGGCACGTCGTTGACGCGAAGCGTGAACCCGCCCGCGGAGGCGTCCAGCGCCAGGCTGCGGAATCCGACCGGCGCCAGCGGCAGCACTTGCGACTCGGCGTCACCGTCGCGCCCGATGCGCAGCCGCGCGCTGTAGAGCGCCGGCTCGCCGTGCGTGTGCGGCCACCAGCGCTCGACCGCCGGGATCGACAGCCGTCCTTCGAAGGCAGCGCCCGCGGTGGCGGCCTGCGTCAGTTCTGCGCGGTGGACCCGGCCGTGGCGTTCGAGCTCCAGCACGATGCGATCGATGGCGGACGAACCCGCCGCCCAGGGATTGCAGCGGACGTCCACCACGCCACACCCCGCTTCATCGACCCGGGCTCGCAGACGCGGCGCCTGCAGACTCGCAGGGCCGCGGCGCCTGATCCAGACGTCGCGCCACGGGCCGACCGCAGCGGCCGGCGGCGACCAGCCCGGCGTGCGGCCGAGCAGGCTGGTGCGCAGCCAACGCAGTTGCTGGTGCTCGACCATCGGCGCGCGCCAGCGCGGGCGCGGTCGGCGTTCGGCCAGCCGGCGGTCGAGCGCCGGGAAGCACAGATGCAGGACATGCCGGCCGGGCGTCAGGGCATGCTCGTGCGCGACGAACATGCTCTCGCTGCGATGCAGCAGCGCGCCGTCCAGCCACAGCTCAGCCGGGCCGGCCAGACCGTCGAAGCCGAGCCACAGCGTCTCGCCGGCTGCGGCCGACGGCGCATCGAACTCGATGCGGTACCACCAGTCTTCGGCATCGAAGCGCCGTGGCGGGCCGTCCAGGCTCCACAGGCCCCGTTCCTGCAGCACCGCGGCCACCGTGCCCGGTGCGTCCATCGGGGTCCACCGGTCGCCGGCCGCGGCGTCCGCCTGCGACGCTGCGGTCGCGCTGGCGGCCGGCAGGCCGCACAGCGCCCAGCCGTGGACGAGGCGCTCCCGTCCCGGGGCCTGCGTCCAGGGCCACTCGTCGGTCATCGCATGGTTCTGACTTGCTCGAGCTCGGTCAGCGCCTCCTGGATCGCGCTGATGCTGTTGAACACGCTGCGCTTGAGCATGTGGTCGGGGAACTCGACGTCGAAGGCCCCTTCGAGCGCCAGCATCACGTTGACGCTGGCGTGCGAGGTCATGCCGGCCTGGTACAGGTCGGCGTCGGCGTCGATGGCGTCGACGGCACGGCTGAGGCGGCCGTGTTCTTGCAGCACGACGCGGATCCGTGATTCGAGGGAGTCGGTGACTTCGTTCATGGTCTGGCTCAGGCAGGAAGAGATGGTTGACCCTCGGCGGCACACCACGCGGTCACGACCGCCGCGGCGTAATCGCCATCATGGCTCAGGCTCAGCGCGATAGGGCCGACGCCCAGGCCGGCCGCGCGGTCCGCCGCCTTGCCGTGCAGGCTCAGCGCGCAGGCACCGCCGGGCAGCTTGCGGACCTCGATGTCACGCCATCCGATGCCCGATTCGCCGAGATCGAAGGCCTTGATCGCGGCCTCCTTCGCGGCGAAGCGGGCGGCCAGGCGCTCGGCGCTCCAGCCGGCCTCGACGCGTGCATAGGCCAGTTCGTCGTCGCAGAACAGCCGCTCCAGGAAGCGCGTACCGAAGCGGTCGACGGACTCCCGGATGCGGCGGATCTCGACCATGTCCAGGCCCACGCGCAGCCGCCCCGGGCCGGCTTGCGCAGCGGCCGCTTGACGCGGGATCGGATCGTGCATGGGAAGGTTCGAACTGCAGCGGTGAAACCGAGCTTCGTCGATCCGGCGCCTTGGCGGCACCCTCCTGATGGAGGAGTCGGCGGACCTGCGCGACGAAAGCGTGGCAATGTACCGACTATCCCTCTCGCGCGCCGCCGGTGACAACCACTCGAATGAGGAGGCGCACTGTGCGAAGTGTCAGCAATCCGACGGGGCTTGGGGGTAGGCAGCACAACGCTGCGCGCTATCCTCGTTCTGCCTTTCTCGTGCTCCGTTTGGTCCACCGTCTCGCAGTATCCCCATCGCATGGACGCCCCCACCCGCCGACCCGGCCAGACCTTCGCTTCGCTGCTCGACGCCACGCGCCGCATCGCGACCGACGTGGCGGCCCGTCACGCCGCCGACGTCGACACGAAGGCGCGCTTCCCGTCCGAATCCATCGCAGCGCTGCGCGAGGCCGGCGTGCTGTCGGCGCCGGTGCCGCGCGAGCTCGGCGGCGCCGGCTGCGGCCTGCGTGAGCTCTCGCAGCTGTGTGCCACGCTCGCGCAGGCCTGCGGTTCCAGCGGCATGGTGCTGGCGATGCACTTCATCCAGGTCGGCTGCATCGCTCGCCATGGTCTGGCCAGCAGCTTCTTTCGCGACTACCTGCGCCGGCTGGTCGACGAGCAGCCGCTGCTGGCCTCGATCACCTCCGAGGTCGGCACCTTCGGCGAGACCCGCACCAGCCTCTGCGCGGTCGAGCGCCATGGCGAACGCTTCGTGCTGAACAAGGACGCGACCACCGGTTCGTACTGCGCCCATGCCGACGCGATGGCCGTCACCTGCCGCCGCGACGCCGAGGCCGCCGCCGGCGACCAGGTGCTGGTGCTGGTGCGACGCGAGGATGCGACGCTCGTGCAGACCACGACCTGGGACACGCTGGGCATGCGCGGCACCTGCAGCCCGGGCTTCCGGCTGGAGTCGTCGGGGCCGGTGGAGCAGATCCTGCCCGAGCCCTACGCCGACATCTCCGCGCGCACCATGGTGCCGTACTCGCACACGCTCTGGGCGGCGCTGTGGTGGGGCATTGCCGCCGACGCGGTCGGGCGCGCTTCGACCTACGTGCGCGGCGAAGCGCGCAAGCGGCCCGGCACCGTGCCGCCGACGGCGACGCGGCTCGCCGAGGTCACGGTCCAGCTGCAGGGAATGCGGCAGCAATGGCAATCGATGGCGCAGGCCTTCGACGAGGCGGCCGGCACGCCCGACGGCGAGCAGGACTTGCAGGGCATCGCCTGGGCGCTGCGCCTCAACAACCTCAAGATCGCGTGCTCGGAGGCGGCGCCGCAGATCGTGCACCGGGCTCTGCAGATCGTCGGCATCCTGGGCTACAAGAACGACAGCCCCTATACGCTGGGCCGGCACTACCGCGACACCCTGTCGGCGTCGCTGATGGTGTCCAACGAGCGCATCGCGTCCAAGAACGCGTCCATGCTGCTGGTGCTGAAGGACGCGCAATGACGGTCACCTACGACGTCGAGGGCTTCTACGCCGGGCTGGTCGAGCATGGCCTGATCGTTCCGGTCGGGGTCCCCGGCGCCTTCGGGCGCGGCGCCGTGTTCGAGGACGTGCTCGAGCGCTTCGACGCGCTCGTCCGGCGCGTCGGCGCGCCCGAAGGCGCCGAGTCGATTACCTTCCCGCCGATCGTCGACCGACGCGTGATCGAAAAGGTCCACTACCTGGACTCCTTCCCCCACCTGTGCGGCGCGGTGCAGAGCTTCTTCGGCGACGCGCTCCAGGCGCTCGCCCTGGCCGAACGCGTCAACCGCGGCCAGGACTGGGGCGATCTCCTAGGACAGACCGGCGTGGTGCTGGCCCCGGCGTGCTGCTACCCGCTCTATCCGACGCTCGCCGGCACGCTGCCCGCGCAAGGCCGGCTGGTGACGCTGGTCGGCTGGGCCTACCGTCACGAACCCTCGCCCGAACCGACGCGCATGCAGTCCTTCCGCGTGCGCGAGTACATCCGGGCCGGCAGCGCCGAACAGGTGCTGGCCTGGCGCGACGAATGGCTGCAGCGCGGCCTGGACCTGCTGCGGTCGCTCGGGCTACCGGCGCAGACCGACGTCGCGGCCGATCCGTTCTTCGGCCGTCGCGGCAAGCTGCTGGCGACCAACCAGAAGGACCAGAAGCTCAAGTTCGAGGTGCTGGTCCCCGTGATTTCGCTGACCGAACCGACCGCCGTCTGCTCGTTCAACTTCCACCAGGATCACTTCGGGGCCACCTTCGGCATCCGCACGGCCGGCGGGCAGGTGGCCAGCACGGCCTGCCTCGGCTTCGGACTCGAGCGCGTCACGATGGCGCTCTTCAAGATGCACGGCTTTCGGCCGCAGGACTGGCCGGCGAGCGTGCGCGCGCAGCTGTGGACCTGAGATCGCGCCCGGCATGTCTCGCCTCGTCGTGCTGAAGGGCCTCGTCGCGGCGCACTACCGGCCGCACGGACTGCATGCCGAGTCGCAGGTCTGGCCCGAGAAGAACTGCTACGTCGACATCTGGATCGAACTGCTGCACACGCTGGGCCTCGAACCGCGGGCGGTGATGGCGTTCACGCTGGCCGTCGATTTCGAGGGCGACCAGTGGACGTTCTTCAAGCCACCGCACGGTGAGATCCATGCGCTCTACGGCATCGACGTCCAGGAACTCAACGTCTGGCGCCCGCTGCTCGACCATGCGGTCGAGCACCTGGCGGCGGGTCGGTTGCTGAGCACGGAGTCCGACGCCTTCTGGCTTCCCGACACCGCCGGCACCGACTACCGCCGCCAGCACACCAAGACGACGATCGTGCTCAACGATCTCGACCTCGAGGCGCAGGCGCTCGGCTACTTCCACAACGCGGGCTACCACCGGCTCGAAGGCGAGGACTTCCGCCGCCTGTTCCGCATCGGCGTCGATCCGGACCCCGGCTTCCTGCCGCTGTACGCCGAGCTCATCCGCAGCGATCGCGTCGTGCGGCGCCGTGCCGATGCGCTCGGGTCGATCGCACTCGACCTGCTGCGCGAACACGGCGCACGGCGGCCGGCGTCGAACCCGATGCCGCGCTTCGGGGAGCGGCTCGGACAGGAGCTGCCGACGCTGCCGGCGCAGGGCCTGCCGCACTACCACGCCTGGGCGTTCGCGACGGTCCGCCAGTTCGGCGCCGCCTTCGAGCTGGCTGCGGCGCACCTGCGCTGGCACGCCGGGCTCGGTCGCGCGGACCTGCTGCCGGCGGCCGAGTGCTTCGACCGCATCGCCCAGGGCGGCAAGGCCCTGATCCTGAAGCTGGCACGCACGGTCAACACCGGCCGGCCGGCCGACCTGGCGCCCCTGCTCGGCGACATGGCGAGCGCCTGGGACGACGGCATGGCCGCGCTCGATCGCGCCCTGGGCGCCTGAATCACCCGGGCCGCGCGCCGCGTCAAGCGGCCAGCCAGGCGATCGCTGCGACCGCGGCTGCGCCGGTGGGGATGTCGCAGACCTCCAGGCGGCCTGGCCGCCCTGCGCTTCCCCCGATCGTCACGCCCACCGGGCCGGGCGCCAGGCCCACGTCGAAGGTCGACGGGGCCAGGCTCAACCCGGTCCCCAGGGCCTTGAGGCAGGCCTCCTTGCGAGTCCACAGGCGCAGGAAGCCCTCGTCCCGCGCGGCCGCGGACAGGCTCCCCAGGGACTCCTGCTCCGCCACCGTGTAGTGCAGGCGCGCCAGCGCCTCGGCATCGGGCATCGGCACGAGGGTCTCGATGTCCACGCCGATCTCGGCGCTGCTGCCGATGCCGATCAGCGCCAGCTCGCCGCTGTGGCTGAGGTTGAAGTGGCAGTCCGGGTGATCGACCAGGCGCGGCTTGCCGTGCCGCCCCTCGTCGAAGCGCAGCCCTGCCGCGGACTCGCCGAGATGCTGCGCCAGCAGCTGGCGCAAGGCGGCGTGCGATGCCAGGTAGCGGCGGCGGTCACGATCCTGGCGGAAGCGCTCGGCGCGTGCCCGCTCGGCAGGCGACAGCTCGGCCAGGGTCGCCGCAGCCGGCAAGGACCCGAGCGACACCAGCCACAGGGACAGCGGCGCCCCCGGTGCGCCATCGAACGGGACGGCCAGGCGGCGCAAGCGATGTCGCTCAGCGGGACGTGGCGGTCGCCGCGCGGCGCTCGAAGACCAGGGTCCAGTGACCGTACCAGAGCAGGTTGGCGCGACTGCGGTGGACGCACACGAACTCGGGATCCCGGACCCAGGCCTCGACCTGCCCGGGGCCGGCGTGATGCACCCACTGGCGCGCCATCAGCAGGTCGTGCATGCGGTTGGCCAGTGCGCGCCAGCGCGGCGTCACGACCATGTCCTTGATGACGAGGCGTGCGCCGGGCGGCGTCGCGGCGCACAGGTCGGTGATGAAGCCGGCCTGGAAGGCCGGCGGGATGTGGTGGATGACGTCGATGACCGAAACCACGCTCCAGTCGCCCTTCGGGATGCCTTGCGCGACCGAACGCACCGAGAACTCGACCAGCTCGGGGCGGTCGAGCCGCGTGGCGGCCGCCTGGGCCGCGGCGATCGCGTCGGTCGAGACGTCGAAACCGACGCCGCGGGTGAGCCGCCCGAAGCTAGCCAGCATCAGCAGGAACAGGCCCGAGCCGCAGCCGACGTCGAGCACGCGCGACTTCTCGGGCACCAGTGCGATGACGTCGCCGAACGGGCAGATGTAGGGCCGCAGGCTCTGCAGCCAGCGCCAGCGCCAGCGCTGGGCCGCATAGAGCCGCTTGGCCAGGTCGGCCAGCGTCCTGGCGCTCGGGGCGGCGACCGGCGCCGCGCCCTGCATCCCGTCGATCGTTCCCTGCATGCTCTCTGCTCCCTGGGTGTTCAGCCGCGACGGCGCTGCAGGCCGGCGACGAGCGCCAGTGCCGCCAGCACCGCGAACTGCGGTGCCATCACGAGGTGGTAGCGATCGGTGGCCAGCACGATGGCGTGGATCGCGGTGTAGTAGAGCACCGGCAGCAGCATCGGCGAAGCCAGCGCCTTCAACGCGCCCAGCCGGCGCAGCAGCAGCGTTGCACCGACCATCGCCGCCACGAAGATCAGCCCCCAGGACACCTGCGTCAGCCGCTTGAACCACAGCACGTCCACGCCCCAGGCCTGCTTGAGCCCGCGCGAGTTCCAGTGCGCGCCGATCGATTCGTTGTTGAACAGCTGGACCACGCGGTGCAGCGTGTTGACGACGAAGCGCAGCGGGTCGGCCAGGATGTCCTGGCGCGCCATCGCGCCGAGGATCTTGTTGGTCTCGTAGTCGTTCAGGCCCTTCACGACCGGCGGCAACCTGCCGAGGATCGCGCCGGGGTCGGGCGAGTTGCCCATCCACAGGATCGTGCCGCCGTTGGTCGATACCAGCACCAGGCCGCCGTAGAGCTGGTAGTTGCGCCAGACCCACGGCGCCAGCACGCCGCCCAGCGCGACGAAGGCCACCACGACCAGCCGGGCCTGGCGCACGAACTCGTCGCGCTGCCAGCCGCCCACGGCCAGCAGCGACACCGCGAACACGAAGGGCAGCAGCAAGGCCATCGGCCGCACCAGGGTGGCGACGCCGAGCAGCAGGCCCGCGACGAGGCCGCGCCACAGCACCCGATCGCGCCGCAGCGTCCACAGGTCGAAGGCGGCCATCGCCAGCGCCAGGTAGAGCACCTCGCTGGCCAGCAGCGTGGTGAACATGATCAGCGTCGGCCAGGCCGCGAGCACCGCCGCACTCGCGACCCCGACGCGCGCGTCGAAGAGCCGGGTCGCGACGCGAGCGGTGCAGACGATCATCACCGCCGACGCGACCAGGTTGACGACGACGACGTTGGCGAAGCTGAAGCCGGCCAGCGCGTACACCAGGCCGTAGATCATCGACGTACCCGGGGCCCAGAACGCGAACGGCTCCTCCTTGGTCCAGCCGAAGACGCCGTGGTTCGCGAGCGTGCGGGCGAAGGCGTCGTAGGCCATCACGTCGCTCTCGGGCACCACCGGCACCGCCAGCGCCCAGGCCAGGCGGACCAGCAGGCCCAGGGCCAGCACGATCCAGAACGCGCGCCGGGACGTCATGTCCGCGGCGGCATCGGCGCGCAGTGGCACGGCGGCGCTCATGACCGGCCCTTCATGGCAGCGTGGCGGCCCACAGGGCGCCGATCACCACCGCCGCCAGGATCCAGCTCTGTCGATCGGTCACCGCGAACACCACCGGGTCGTCGTGCATCTCGCCGCGGTGCGTCTTCATCCAGATGCGGCTGATCCAGTAGAGGATCGGCGGCAGCACCATCCACAGCGCCCATTCGTTGGGGTACAGCCCGCCCAGGTCCGGGCTGTTGACGTACAGCGCCAGGATCAGCACCGCGATGTAGCCGGCCGCGGACCCGAGGCTCAGCAGGACCGGCATGTCGGACACGAGGTAGCCGCGCCCGGCGGCCTGCGTGCGCTTGTCCTGGAAGACGACCAGCAGCTCCGAGTAGCGCTTGACCACTGCCAGGCTGAGGAAGATGAACATCGAGAACGCGAGCAGCCAGAACGAGGGCGCGATCGCCGTCGCGGCCGCTCCGGCCACGATGCGCATCGTGTACAGCGAGGTGAGCAGCATGACGTCGACGATGACCTGGTTCTTGAGCCAGAACGAATACAGGCAGGTCATCGCGAAGTAGCCCAGCAGGCTGAGCGCGAACCAGCCCGGCAGCAGGCTGCACAGCGCGGCCGAGGTCAGCAGCAGCAGTGGCGCCAGCACGATGCCATGGACGATCGGGATCGCGCCCGACGCGAACGGCCGGCGGCGCTTGCGCACGTGCACGCGGTCGGCGCCGAGGTCGAGCAGGTCGTTGATCACGTAGACCGCCGAGGCGCACAGGCCGAAGGCGAAGAACGCGATGACGGCCGCCAGCGTCTCGGGGCTGAGCGCGGCCTTGTGGGCCGCCACGAGCGGGATGAACACGAGGATGTTCTTCAGCCACTGGTGCAGCCGGATGGCGCGCAGGTAGGTCGTCAGCGAGGCCCGCGGCGGGCGGATCGTCTCGACGACCGTCGACACCTTCGCGGCCGCGGCCTCGATCGACCGGGACGCGCTGACCACGACCGCGCCGCCGCTGGCCGCCCAGACCGGCAGGTCGTCGCGGCTGTTGCCGACGTAGACGAAGCCGGCCCGGCCGAACAGACCCTCGAGCCGCGCCGCCTTGGCTTCGCGGGAGACGTTGACGTCGCCCTCCGTCGCGACGACGTCGTCGAACAGGTCCAGGTGCGCGGCGACGCCCTGGGCCTGCCGATGCGGCGAAGCCGTCGCCAGCACCGTCCGTCGCCCCTGGGCGCGCGCCTGCCGGAGCAGGTCGACCACGGCGTCGTTGTACGGCAGGCTGGCCGCATCGACGGACACGCGCTGCGCGATCTGCTGCTTCATGTGCGCCTTGCCGCGCATGAGCCAGAACGGCAGGCACAGCAGCGACCACCACGACGACTTGGCCAGCAGCAGCACCGACTCGTGCAGCAGGTCGGTACGGATCAGCGTGCCGTCGCAGTCGACGCACAGCGGCAGGGACGCGGTCGATGCGCTCATCCGCCCCTCGCCACCAGCACGACGCCCAGCGTGATCAGCAGCGTGCCGACCACACGCTGCACGCCCAGCGTGTCGCCCATGAAGCCCCAGCCCAGCAGCATCGTGACGACGAAACCGAGGCCGACGAAGGGGTAGGCGAAGCTGAGCTCGACCTTCGCCAGGACCAGCAGCCACAGCAGCGCCCCGAGCACGTAGAGGGACAGGCCGACGACGACCCAGTGATTGACGATCAGCTGCGTCGCGAGGCTACCCCACTGGCGGCCCTCGACCGCCGCGCGCACGCCGGCGTCGCTCATGCCGATCTTCAGCAGCAGCTGCGCCGTCGTCGCCATCAGCACGCTGCCGAGGATCAGCAGCAAGGTGTCGAGTCGCATGGTGTCGGCCCTACTTGTATTCGATCAGCCGGGCCTGCGCGCCCGACAGTCGCAGCGCCAGGAACTTCAGCTGGCCGCAGGCCTCGGCGAACTTGCCCAGCACCATGAACAGCGCGCGCCAGGCGCGCAGCCGCGGCGCTCCGCCGAACGAGAAGTACAGCCGAAGCACCTGCAGCGGATACAGGGCCAGCAGCAGCAAGGCCCAGGGCCCGACGACGAGGGCGGCCAGGATCGCGACCAGCGGTATGCCCAGGCCCCAGATCCAGGCGCGCCTCGACTCGCGCACGCGATGCCGCTCCGGCGGCGCCCCGTGCAGGTGGGCGCCTTCGGCGAAGGTGAAGCCGGCCCGCATGCTGCGCTTCCACCACTGCGAGATCCGCGTCATCGCCGCGTCGTGGGCCGTCATCTCGTCGGCCAGCCGCCACACGCGCCAGCCGGCCGCGCGCAGCCGGACGCAGAGCTCGGGTTCCTCGCCGGCGATCAGCGAGTCGCGATAGCCGCCGACCGCCTCGATCGCGGCGACGCGCATCATCACGTCGCCGCCGCAGGCGCGGGTCTCGCCGACCGGCGCGTCCCACTCCATGTCGCAAAGCTGGTTGTAGATGGACCGCTCGGGATGGCGCTCGCGGCGGCGGCCGCAGACGGCTGCTGCATCCGGATGGCTCACCAGGAAGTCGGCAGCGCGCTGCAGCCAGCCGTCGACCACGGCGCAATCGCCATCGACGAACTGCACCAGCGTCACCTCGGGGGCGCGCTGGCGCACGTGGCGCCAGCCGGTGTTGCGGGCGCGTGCGGCCGTGAAGGGCACGCTCAGGTCGAGCGTCAGCACCTCGGCGCCCAGGCCGCGCGCCATCGCGACCGAGTCGTCCGTCGACCCGGAGTCGACGTAGACCACCAGCGCGGCCGTGTCCACCACCGAGCGCAGGCAGGCGCGCAGGCGCTCGCCTTCGTTGCGCCCGATGGCGACGACCGCCACCTGCGCCAGCGGAGGCCGGCGGTCGGCCTGCATGCTCAGAGCTGCTCCGACACGGCCGGTCGCTGCAGCTTCCACAGCGTGTCGTCGAAGAGCTTCCAGGCGTCCATGCCGCCGCGGCACAGCAGCTTGAACATCCACAGCGGCTCGCCGCCCTCGACCTTGACGCGCGGCAGCCGGGCCGTCGGCGCGCCGCGCCGCAGCGTGCCGTGCTGGGCGATGAAGACGGTGCTGTAGCCGCAGCCGGTCAGCATCGTCGCCGTGGCCGGGCTTTCATCGGGGCGCATGCCGAAGGGGTAGGCGAACGAGAGCACCGGCGCGCCGAGATGCTGCTCCAGCAGCGCCTTCGAGCGGCGCGCCTCGTCGAGCGAGGCCTCGCTGCCGATCTGCGCCATCGAGCGGTGGGTGTGCGCATGCGAGCCGACGGTCACGCCGCTGGCCGGCAGGCGCTTCACCTCGTCCCAGGTGAGGTAGGGTTCGCCGGAGGCGCTGATGCCGCCGACGAAACCGGTGGTCACGTAGGCGACCGACGGGATGCCGTGGCGCTGCATGATCGGCGCGGCGATGTTCAGCACGCTGGAGAAGCCGTCGTCCATCGTCACCAGGACGGCGCCGTCGGGCAGGTCGCGTTCGCCGCGCACGAAGCGCTCGATGTCGTCGAGCGACACCGCGAGCTGCTGCTCGGACAACCAGCGCATCTGCGCCTCGAAGTCGGCCGCGCTCACGCACCACGGGTCGCGATCGGCCTCGCCGAAGCGGTGGTAGGTCAGCACGCGCACCACCGGGCCGCGGCCGAACAGGCGACGCAGGCCCAGCGAGCCGGACACGAAGCTGCCCAGCACCATCGCGCGGCGCGCGACCTTCTTGACGACCCAGCGCAATGTCGAGACGCTCATCAGGACCTCCGGGCATCGAGCCCCAGCAGCCGGCTGCGCGCGACGCGCAGCAGGAACAGCGGATTGCCGATCAGGTAGCGCCGCGCCTTGTGCGGCTGGCGGATCAGCAGGTGCAGCCACTCGTAGCCGATGCGCCGGACCCAGGCCGGCGCCCGCACCAGGTCGCCGACCCAGTAGTCGAACAGGCCGCCGGTGCCCATGCACAGCGGCACGCGAAGCTGCGGCAGGTGGCGTGCGATCCAGCGCTCCTGCCTGGGATTGCCCATGCCGACCAGCAGCAGGTGCGCGCCCGAGGCGTTGATCTTCTCGATCACCGCGGCCGGGTCGACGTCGTCGAGGTAGCCGTGGTGGAAACCGGCCTGCACCCAGCCGGGATAGGTGGCGCGGGCATGGGCGGCGGCGCGCTCGATGCGCTCGGGCGTGTTGCCCAGCAGGAAGTAGCGCAGCCCGCGGCCGGCCAGGTCGTTGAAGAGACGCGGCACGACGTCGGTGCCGTTGACGTTGTCGCGCAGGCGGCGACCGTGCAACAGGCGGGCCGCCCAGCGCACGCCGGTGCCGTCGCCGTAGACGCGGTCGGCGCGCTGCAGCACCGCGCGGTAGGCGTCATCGTCGCAGGCGAGGTTCAGCGTGTGGGCATTGACGAAGAAAACCGCGTGCGACTTGGCGCCGCGCGACATCAGCTGGTCGAGCCAGCGGATCGCGTCGTCCATGTGCATGTCGCTGACCGGAACGCCCAGCACCGGCAGCACCTCGTGTCCGTCCGGCGCGGACGGCCGCGCTGCCGCGGGCGTGCCGTCGAGCGCCGGCTCGGGCAGTGCATCGCGGTTCATGCGCCCTCCTTCGCCGCGGCCGCGGCATCGACCAGGCGCTGCAGCAGCGCCTTGCGGTCGACCTTGCCGTTGGCGTTGAGCGGGAACTCGGGCACCAGGTGCAGCTCGCTCGGGTGCATGTAGGGCGGCAGGCGGGCGATGATGCGCTCGCGGACCGCCGCGATGTCGGCGCGATCGGTCCCGAGGAAACCGACCAGGCCGTCGGCGCCACTGGCGGTGACGGGCCAGCCGACGGCGATCGCGACCTCGACGCCGGCTTCCTGGCGCATCACGGCCTCGATCTCGCCGAGCTCGACGCGGTAGCCCTGGATCTTGATCTGGTTGTCCATCCGACCGAGGTAGACCAGCGGACGGCCGGGCGCGGGCCGGCGCACGCGATCGCCGGTGCGGTAGTAGGTCTCGGCGCGGCCAGGCGGCACGACGAAGGCCGCCGCGGTGCGCTCGGCATCGCGCCAGTAGCCCAGCGTCAACTGCGGGCCGGTCATCAGCAGTTCGCCGGTCTCGCCGACCGGCACTTCGTTCAGCTGCTCGTCGGCGACCAGGATCTTCATGCCCGGATAGGGCTCGCCGATCGGGACGACGCCCAGCTCGCTCTCGGACGGCGAGCGTTCGCCGTCCCAGCGGTACAGGGTGCAGGCGATCGTCAACTCGGTCGGGCCGTAGAGGTTCTCCAGCACCGAGGCGGGTGCGGCCTCGGCCCACTTCTGCAGGACCTCGACCGGCAGCGCCTCGCCGCAGAACAGGCTGTAGCGCAGGCCCGGGAACTTGCCGGGCTTCAGGATGCGCAGCCGGCTCATCAGCACCGCCGTCGACGGCACCGAGAACCAGATCGTGATGCCGCACTCGGTGACGTACTTGCCCGGCAGCATTTTCTGGCTCTGCGTCGGCGCACACACGCAGGCGCCGCGCTCCCAGGCCACGAACATGTCGAAGGCCGACAGGTCGAAGGTCAGGTCGAAGGTCTGCGAGAAGCGGTCGTGCTCGGTCACCGCGTAGCGCTCGACCATCGCGTCGACGAAGTGGGTGACGTTGCGGTGCGCGACCATCACGCCCTTGGGCTGGCCGGTGCTGCCCGAGGTGAACAGCAGGTAGGCGATGCCGTTCGGGTCGACCGGCCCCGGCTGCCAGCGGGCGGCGTCGAGCAGCGCGCCGCGACCGAGGAAGCGGTGCGCCGGCCAGCGCGCCGCGAAGGCGTCGACGTCGTCGTGTTCGGGCAGCAGCAGGACGAGCGGCGTGTCGACGCCGTCGAGCACCTCCTCGAGCTGGCGTGCGCCATGGCCGTCGACGATCAGGCTGCGGCAGCCCGAGCGGACCAGCATCGCGCGCGTGCGGTCGGTCGGGAAGGCGGGGTTCAGCGGCACGTAGCCGTGACCGCGGTGCAGGCCGGCCAGCACGCCGGCATAGGCCGTGATGGAGCGGTGGGCGAACACGGCGGTCAGCGGCAGCTCGTCGGCCGGCGCCTGGGCGTCGAGCGTCGCCGCCATCGAGGCCGCCAGCGCGGACAGCGCCCGGTAGCTCAGCGTCTCGCCGCCGAGCTGCAGGGCCGGTCGGTCGGGAAAGCGCTCCACGGAGCGCAGGAAGCCCGTTCGGACGCTGCGCGCTTGGGAGCCCATCGCCGCCCCGTCGTCAGGCCGCGGCGAAGAAGGCCGCGACCAGCGTGTCGATGCTGGTGAAGACCTCGGGCTCGATGTCGTCGACGTCGACGTCTTCGCCCCGCAGGCTCTCGATGAAGAGCACGAACTCGACGATGTCGAGCGAGGACAGGATGCCCTCCTCCAGCAGCTGCGTCTGGTCGGAGAAGGCCGAGGAAGGGGCGGTCTTCGCGTGCTTGAGGATCCAGTCGCGCAGCTTGGTCCGGACGTCGCTCTCTTGCATGGGTAGGGCGGCGCTCAGAGCGCGGGTTCCTCGGCCAGCAGTCCGGTCTTGACGAAGTAGCTGACCAGCTTGGCCGACGCGCGCTGGCGGAAGGCCGCGGTCGCCGGGTGGGCCAGCGCCATCTGGCGCAGCTCGTAGCCGTCGGCCAGGCCGGCGTCGCGGTAGACGGTGGGGTTGTAGTAGTCGCCCCAGGAGGCGCGCAGGTACTCGACCAGCCAGCTGCGGAAGCCCGCCAGCTGCTCCTCGGACCAGCCGGCGCGATAGCGCTCGAACAGCTCGGCCAGGTAGAGGCGCCCGAAGGCCAGGTGGCGCGCCTCGTCGATGTGGTGGACGCGGTTGAGTTCGCGCGTCATCGGCTCGATCCGCTCGTCCTTCTCGATCGTGATGTTGTAGAAGTCGCCGAGCTCCTCGACCACCATCACCTTGCAGAAGAAGGCGACCTCTTCCTCGCCCTTCGCGTATTCGCGCGGCAGACTGATCTTCTTCTCGGGGTAGACCTTGCCGATGTAGCGGTGGCAGAACTCGCCGAACATCACCATGTGCTTGTTCTCTTCGTCGACGAAGTGGTGCAGGTACTCGGTGATCTCCTTGCTGTTCTTCTTGCTGTACAGGCGGTCGACCAGGCCCTGCACCAGCGGGCGCTCGCCCTGCAGCACCAGGCTGAAGAAATTGCCCAGCTCGAAGTGGCTGAGCCGCAGGCGCTGGGCCTCGTCGAGCGAATCCCAGGCCGGCGTCCCGTACAGCGAGATCAGCTCGGGCGGCATCATCCACATGCCCTCGACCAGCGCTTCGGGCCAGGTGAAGGCGTTGTAGACGTCCCAGAACTTCTTGCGCGAGGCGCGCGTCAGCCGGGTGGCGAGGTCGGATGCGGTTTCCATGCAACTACTCCAGGGAAGGGCGAAACAACTGCCGGTCGAAATGCTATCAGCGGACGATGTCGATCGATGACGCCCGTCAAAGGGCCATCGGACCGTGACCGTCCATGTTCGTCAAGTGCAAGCCGCGTGCCGTCTCTTCGAAGGGTTCCAGCAAGGCCCTGAGTGCAGGAGACGGGGCGAACATCCGCTTGTCGGGGAGCACGGCATAGCCGTTCTGGGCGAAGCCCGCGGCCCAAGCCGGATGCGCCTGGTTGGAGACCACGATGTCGACCCCGCGCTGGCCCAGGAACCGCGTCGCCACGGCCACCACTTCGCCAGTATCGGCCGGATCGGCCAGGCAGTCCACGACGGATCCCACACGCAGGTCGCCGAATCGATGCTCACCCCGCATCTGGGTGTCCATCACGACCGCCCAGCCGATGGTCTGCCCGTCCCGGTCGACGCGCAGGCGGATGCCGGGCGGCCAGTTGCCGGCCGGCAGCAGGGCATTCATCGACGCGGCGTCGCGCCACGCGATGGCGCTGTAGCGGTCCTTGCAGCGCTCCCACAGGGCGTCGGCCCACGACCCGAACTCGGCCACCTCGACCGCCTGGGCGCGGAAGCGCCGGCCATGGCGCAGCCGCAGCGCCAGGTGCATGGCCTTCAGCAGCAGGTGGCCGAGGCCGGTGAAGGCCGCGATGTCGAAGGCCAGCCGCCGCAGGGCCGAGGTCCGCAGCAGCGCATTCAGCCGCAGGAAGCGCGAAGGCTTCAGGACCAGCAGGCAGAACGGCGTGTGATGCATCACCCAGCCCATCTTCTGCAGCATCTGCACGACCGGCTGCTCGTTGCCGCCGTGGCCCCAGCTGTACAGCAGCGGCCGCTTCTTAAGCATGTCGCGGACCATCCGCAGGCCGAGGGTGTTGAACTGGACGTTCACGCTGCCCTCGGAGAACGGCCCTTGCCAGTCGGTCACGACCTCGGCGCGGCCCCGGACCCACCAGTCCTGCGGCTTCAGCGCGAAGGCACCGCGTACCTCGCCGTCGTCGTCGACCGCGAGGTGGTACTCGCGCCAGACCGACTGGCCCGGCTGCGGTGCGATCCAGTCCGGTCGCGGGTCGACGTAGAAGCCCCAGGGCGAGCCGCCGTCGGCCATGCGACGGTTGAAGCGCTCGACCGCCGGCGCATGCTCGGCCGCGTGGGGAAGGATCCGGATGCTCATCGTCGAAACCCGCCGCCCGCGGCGTGCGGGTGTTCGGCTTGAGGTGCCATCAGTCCAGCTCGAACGCCGTCTCGTAGTTCTGCTTCAACGCCGGGTTCTGGTGTTCCTTGCGCAGGTAGCAGTTGCCGACCGCCAGCACGTCGAGTTCGGTCCCCATGAAGCAGCGGAAGGCGTCCTCGGGGGTGCCGACGATCGGCTCGCCGCGCACGTTGAAGCTGGTGTTGACCAGCACCGGGCAGCCGGTCTGCTTCTCGAAGGCCGACAGCAGGGCGTGATAGCGCGGGTTCGTTTCCTGGTGCACGGTCTGGATGCGGGCCGAGTAGTCGACGTGCGTCACGGCCGGGATGTCCGAGCGCGGCACGTTGAGCTTGTCGATGCCGAACAGCTGCTGCTCGTCGTCCGTCATCGCGCGCCGGCGCGACTTCACCACGTCGGCGACCAGCAGCATGTAGGGGCTGTCGCCGTCGATCTCGAACCAGTCGGCCACCCGCTCGCGCAGGACCGACGGCGCGAAAGGCCGGAAGGACTCGCGGTACTTGACCTTCAGGTTCAGCGTCTTCTGCATCGTCGGCGAACGCGGGTCGCCGATGATCGAGCGGTTGCCCAGTGCTCGCGGCCCGAACTCCATGCGCCCCTGGAACCAGCCGAGCGCCTTGCCCTCGGACAGGTCGCCGGCGCAGGCCGCGACCAGCGCGCCGTCGTCCAGCGACTCGAACTTGGCGCCGGCCGCGCGCAGCCGGGACTCGATGTCGGCCTGAGCGAAGTTCGGGCCGAGGTAGGAGCCGCGCATGCCCTCGCCCCGCGAAGGCCGCGGCTGGTCCATCTGCAGGTGATAGCCGACCAGCGCGGCGCCGAGCGCGCCGCCGGCGTCGCCGGCGGCCGGCTGGATGTAGATGTGCTCGAAGGCGCCGTCGCGCAGCACCTTGCCGTTGGCCACGCAGTTCAGCGCCACGCCGCCGGCCAGGCAGAGCTTGTCGATGCCGGTTTCCTTGCGCAGCGAGCGCGTCAGCTTCAGGACCACCTCCTCCGTCGCCGCCTGCAGCGAGGCCGCGAGGTCCATGTGGTGCTGCGTCAGCTGCTCGTCGGCCTTGCGCGGCGGGCCGCCGAACAGCGCATCGAACTTGGCGTTGGTCATCGTCAAGCCGGTGCAGTAGTCGAAGTAGGACAGATCGAGCCGGAACGAGCCGTCGTCCTTGACGTCGATCAGGTGCTTGAAGATCTTGTCGACGTACTTGGGCTCGCCGTACGGCGCCAGGCCCATCACCTTGTACTCGCCGGAGTTGACCTTGAAGCCGGTGTAGTAGGTGAAGGCCGAATACAGCAGGCCCAGCGAATGCGGGAAGTGGATCTCCTTGAAGACCTCGAGCTTGTTGCCGCGGCCGATCGCAGCCGAGGTCGTGGCCCACTCGCCGACGCCGTCCATCGTCAGCACGACGGCCTCGTCGTAGGGCGACGGGAAGTAGGCGCTGGCGGCGTGGCTGAGGTGGTGCTCGCTGAACAGCAGCTCGCCGTTCCAGCGCCCGGAGGTGTCGGCCTTCTTCAGCGCCGTGCTCAGCAGGTCCTTCAGGAACAGCTTCTCGCGCAGCCACAGCGGGATCGACATGCGGAAGGACTTGAAGCCGCGCGGCACGAAGGCGAGGTAGGTCTCGAGCAGGCGCTCGAATTTCAGGAAGGGCTTGTCGTAGAAGACCACGCGGTCGATGTCGGCGAGCGTGATGCCCGCCTCGCCGAGGCAGTAGGCGAGCGCGTTCACGGGGAAGCGCGCGTCGTGCTTCTTGCGAGAGAAGCGCTCTTCCTGCGCCGCCGCGACGATGACACCGTCCTCGACCAGCGCCGCGGCGCTGTCGTGGTAGTAGGCCGAGATACCGAGGATGCGCATCGCGGTCAGAACAGCGTGTAGATGAACGGCGCCACGGCCGAGCCCTTGGCCAGCACGATCAGCGCACCCAGCAGCGCCATCATGATGAAGATGGGCCAGAGCCAGAACTTCTTGCGCGCACGCAGGAAGGCCCAGAGTTCCTTGATCAGCGACATGGCGACTCCCTAGAACTGATTGGTCATGGACCCGGGCGGCGGGCCGGGCGGATCGCGGTCGATCCAGTAGGACGCCGCGGCCCGGTCGAACTTCAGGCGCAGCGGATCCTGGCCCACCAGCCGCATCAGACCGCCGATCGGCGTCAGCACGCCGTAGAACAGCAGGCCCAGGGCGATCGGGCTGACGATCTTGCCGAGCAGCAGCCCCAGCTTCAGCCACCAGCGGTTCAGGCCCGACAGCAGCGACGGCCGGGTGAAGGCGATCACCAGGAACGCCGCCCCCACGGCCAGCGCCCAGACCCGCACACCGCGGCCGCTCAGCAGTGGCCAGCAGCCGATGATCGCGAACACCACCGCGAACACGATGCCGAAGCTGCGATCCGAGGAGCCCTCGATCTCTTCTTCCCGATTCAGGTCTTCATGTGCCATCCGGTGATCCTAACTTTGTGCGGTGTCCGTCCGGGGCCGGCCCCCTTGATCAAGGGCTCAGCCGATGCCCTGCAAACGTGCATTGCTAGGCATCGTCGTGTGAAAGAGTGCGGAATGGCGCAGGAAGTCCCGCAGGTAGTGGGGTGGCGACGCCGCGGGCTTGCGCTGGATCGCGGCGCGGATCCGCCACACGACGAAGGCCGCCATCCAGACCAGATCGGTCGCCGCCGCGTAGGGCCAGCCGTGGTGCTTGATCCAGTAGCGGCGGCGCGACTCGAACCAGTAGTCGGGCCGGCGGTTCTGCATCGCCTGCTCCCCGGTCACGCCGGTGCTCTGGCCGGCGATGTGCATGACGCGGCTCTGGGGCACGTACCAGCACTCCCAGCCGGCCTGCGCGGCGCGCAGGCAGAAGTCGGTCTCCTCGAAGTAGAGGAAGTAGCCCTCGTCCATCAGCCCCACCTGGCGGAACACGTCCGCACGCACCAGCATGCTGGAGCCCGGCAGCCAGTCGACGCGCTCGACGTCGTCTCCCATGCGCATCAGGACCGTGTGCTTCTTCAGCAGCGCGCCGACGAAGCCCAGGCGCAGGCCGCTGGCCAGTTCGCTCCAGATCGACGGGAAGCGGAAGGCGTGTGGCCAGAGCTTGCCGTCGGCCTCCTCGAAGCTGCTGCCGGCAATGCCGGCCCGCGGATGGGCGTCGAGGAAGTCGACCAGCACGCGCAGCGCGCCCGGCCGCACTTCGGTGTCCGGGTTGAGCAGCCAGAAGGCGTGCGGAGGCGACCCGCTCGCCATGGCCGGCCGGATGCCGCAGTTGTTGCCGTAGGAGAAGCCGCCGTTGACCGGTGCCCGGTGCAGGCGGGCCCAGCCGGACCAGCCCTCGGCCGCGATCGCGGCGGCGATCACGTCGGCCGAGTCGTCGTCCGAACAGTTGTCGACCACCAGCACCTGGGTGCCCGGGCAGTCGCGGACCTCGACCGCCAGCGAGCGCAGGCTCTTCACCACCAGACCCCCGGTCCGGTAATTGACGATCACCACCAGCACGGGCGCCGGACCGGCCATCGTCGTCAGGCCTCGGCCCGCCGCAGCGGCCGCTCCGCAGGTTCGCGCCGGAACAGCGCGCTGTGGCGGATCAGGTCACCCAGGAAATGCGGCGGCGTCGGCCGCGCCTTGCGCGCCAGCCAGTGTCGCAGGCGCCCGAGCGGGAAGCCGACGATGACCAGCAGGTCGGTCAGCGCCGCGTAGAGGCGGCCGTGGTGTCGCACGAAGTAGCGCCGGCGCGACTCGAACCAGTAGGCCGGCAGGCGCCGGGGTGCCTGGTTGCGCACCGTGACGCCGCTGGTCTGGCCCACCAGATGCACGACCCGGGCGGCCGGCACGTGCCAGCATTCCCAACCCGCCTGCTGCGCGCGCTTCAGGTAGTCGGTTTCCTCGAAGTAGAGGAAATAGCCCTCGTCCATCGGGCCGATCTGCTCGACCACCGCGCGGCGGAACAGCACGAAGGCGCCGGAGACCCAGTCGACCTGGAGCGGCTGCTCGGGAATGCCCAGCCGCGTCAGGTGGCGCGCGAACAGGCGGTCCAGCAGGCCGATGCCCAGGTGACCGAGCACCTCGTTGATCGCGTTGGGAAAACGAAAGCAGCAGACCTGCGGCCGCGCATCCGGATCCTCGCTGCGGCCGCCAGCCATGCCGACTTCAGGCCGGGCCGCGACGAAATCCACCAGCGTGCGCAAGGCACCGGGGCGCACCAGCGTATCGGGGTTCAGCAGCAGCAGGTAGCCGGCCGGCTGCGCGTCGGCCAGCATCGCGCGGATCGCAATGTTGTTGCCGGCGGCGAAGCCCAGGTTGCCGGGAGCGCGCAGCAGCGTGGCCCAGGCCCCCCAGCCGTGGTCGGCGATCGCCTGCGCGACCCGGTCGGCCGCACCGTCCGGCGAGGCGTTGTCGACGACGATCACGCGCGAGCCGGGCACCGACGCCAGCTCGGGCTCGATCGAGCGCAGGCAGTCGATCGTCAGGTCGGCGCCCTTGTAGGCGACGATGGAGATGACGATGCGGCGATCCTCGCTCGCGTTCATGGTCCGGCCGGCCCCGCGTCAGTCGGGCGCGTTCACGCGGATCGCCAGGTTGCCCGGCGGGTGCGTGTTCTGGTGCAGCAGCTGGTGGGCGGTGCCGACCTGGTCGAAGGCGAACACGCGCGCCAGCGCCGGGTCGACCTGGCCCGCGATGACCATGTCGTTGAGCGCACGGCACTGCTCGGTGTTCGCGAAGTGGGAGCCCTGCAGGCGCTTCTGGCGCATCCACAGGTAGCGCAGGTCGACGTCGGCGTTGTAGCCGGTGGTGCCGGCGCAGATCACGACCATGCCGGCGTTGTCGCACACCAGGATCGAGGTCGGGATGGTCGACTCGCCCGGGTGCTCGAGCACGATGCGCGGCCCCTGGCGCGAGCCCAGGACCTCGGACCACTTCTTGCGAAAGGCATTGGCTCCCTGCATCCACAGCGCGTAGCTTTCGGCGTCCGCCGTGTCGGGCAGGCGGCCCCAGTGCGTGAAGGCCGGGTCGGTGCGGTCGATCACGCCGTGGGCGCCGAGGCGCAGGCAGTGCTCGATGCGCTCCTTCGAGGACACCACCGCGACCGGGATGCCGCCCTTGGCCTTGACGATCTGGATCGCCATCGAGCCCAGTCCCCCCGAGCCGCCCCAGATCAGCACCGGGTCGCCCGGCTTCACCGTGTGCGGCTCCCAGCCCATCAGCTGGCGGTAGGCGGTCGCACCGACCAGCATGTAGGCGGCCGCGGCCTCCCACGACAGCTGCTTCGGCTTGGGATGGCACTGGTAGTCGTCGACCAGCGTGAACTGCGCGAACGAGCCCCAGTTCTCCTCGTAGCCCCAGATCTTGGCGCTGGTCGAGGTGATCGGGTCGGCACCGGCCTTGATGTCGGGCGCGTTCTCGTCCCACATCGCGCAGGACAGCACGACCTCGTCGCCGACACGCGCCCGCGCGCCCGGGCCGACGGCCCAGACGACGCCCGATGCGTCCGAACCGCCGATGTGGAAGGCCGGCTCCGCGGCGTCGCGCTTGCGCCGGCTGGCGATCACGTCGACCGGCTGGCCGAGCGCCGCCCACACGTTGTTGTAGTTGATGCCGGCGGCCATCACCCACACCAGCACCTGGCCGGGACCGGGCTTCGGCACGTCGATCACCTCGACCTTGAAGGCGTCCTTCGGCTGGCCGTAGCGTTCGCTGCGGATGACGCTGGCGTACATCTGCCGCGGCACCTCGCCCAGCGGCGGCATCTCTCCCAGCTCGTACAGCGACTTGATGTCAGGCATGGCCCTCACTCCTTACCGAGACCGTCGATGACCCGCCGCAGCGAGGACACCAGCACCCGCACGTTCGGCTCCAGGACCATGTTGTCGTGGTTGCCGGGAACCTCGAACACCTGCAGCCGTTCGGCATAGGGCGTCCAGAAGTTGTCCTCGCGGACGTAGTTGCGGTACGAATCCACCTGCCGCCCGCCGCTGAGGCGGAACTTCACGTCGAGCTTGGGCCGGAACACCGCCACGCGCACCGGCGCCGGCTGCACCTTGTAGCGGACGAGGCCGCGGATGAAGGCGTCGCCGATGCGCTTGGACTGGAAGTTCGCCGCCTGGTTGTCGGCGGCCGCGGCGGGCTCGGCCCGGCGACGGCGCTTCTCCTGTTCCCACTCGATGCGGTCGACGATCTTCTGCCGCACGAAACCCAGTCCCTCGCGCCGCGCACTCTGCGTCAGCATCGACAGCTTGTCGCCGACGCTGAAGCGCGGGATCTCGCGCGCCGGCGTGTCCAGCATCAGCACGGCCTGCACCTGCTCGCCGCGGGCGATCAGCTGGCGCGCCATCTCGTAGGCGATCAGGCCGCCGCCCGAGAAGCCGCCCAGCAGGTACGGCCCCTGCGGCTGCACCTGCACGACCTCGGCGAGGTAGTCGGCTGCCGCCTCCTCGAAGCTCTCGTGCGGGGCGGCGTCGCCGTACAGGCCGCGCGCCTGCAGCGCATAGAAGGGCCGCTCCTCGCCCAGCAGGTGCGCCAGGTGACTGAGGTTGAGCACATTGCCGAACATGCCCGCCACGACGAACAGCGGCGTGCGGCCGGCCACCGGCCCGGCATGCATCGGCACGACGTGGCGGTAGCGCAGCGCTGCCGGCGCCGCGTGACCGTTCGCGCCGTTCGCACCCGCGGCCGCCGGCGCGGCATCGCTGCCGGCCGTCGCTGCGTCGTAGGGCCCGCCGCGCACCAGCGTCGCCAGGCCTTCGATGGTCGGCGACTGCATCAGCACCGACATCGGCAGGTCGACCTTGAACTTGTCGCCGACCTCGTTGAACAGCCGCACCGCGATCAGCGAGTGCCCGCCCAGGTCGAAGAAGCTGTCGCGGATGCCGACGCCCTCGACGCCGAGCAGCTTGCCCCACAGCTCGGCCAGCGTCTTCTCGACGGCATCGCGCGGCGGCTCGAAGTCGCTGTCGAGTTCGGGCCGCGAGAAGCGCGCGGCGTCCGATCCGCCGGCGGCAGCGCGGCTCAGGCCCTCGGCCTGCGCGATCAGGTCGTCGATGCGCATCGAGCTGACGATCAGCTCGGCCGGCATGTCGCCGTCCAGCAGCTGCGCCAGCGCCTGCAGGCCTTCGGCCGGCGCGATGCCCTGGCTGACGTTGTGGTGCAGTGCCTGCTCGCCCGGCGACAGCGGCTTGGTACGCGCTGCGGCGACCTCGCCGGCGGCGTCGGTCGCGGCCGGTGCCGTCCCGGCGCGCGGTGCGTGCCAGGGCCCGTCGAGGCGCCGCAGGGTCAGCTGTTCGACCTCGACCAGCACGCGCCCCTGCGCATCGACGAGGCTCACGTCGAAGGCGGCGAAGTCGCTGCGCACCGACGAGCCTTCGCCGGCCAGGCGGATCCAGCTGTAGACCTCCGCCTCGATCGGCGCGTGGAAGCGCAGGCCGCGGTAGGAGATCGGCGCCCACAGGTTCTGCGCGACGTCCTGGCCGGCATAGCCCGGGATCAGGTCCATCGCACAGCCGGTGGCGATGTCGAGCACGCCAGGGTGCAGGCCGTGCGTCGCGAGGTCGGACTCGAAATCGGCCGGCAGCTGCAGGCGCGCCAGCGCCTCGCGCTCGCCGAGTTGCAGGCGCTTGAGCACGCGCCAGCGCGGCCCGAAGCGCAGGTGCGCCTCCTGGCGCGTGCGCAGGCTGCTCGATCCGGCGGCAGTGGTGGTCGCGACCGTGCAGCGGGCTTCGATGGCCGACAGCGTCAGCGGCGCCGGCGCACGGCCCTGCAGCGGCAGGATGCGCGCGCTGGCGCAGCGTTCGAAGCCGTCGCCCTGGGCGGCCAGCAGTTCGACGTCCCAGCGCTGCTCGTCGCCGCGCAGGCCGAGGCGGAAGTTCCGGTCGGCGCCGTCGGCCACGAACAGCGGCGACTCGAACACGAGGTTGCTCAGCTGCCAGGCGCCGGTGCTGCCGATCTCGGTAAGCGCAGCGCGGATCAGCTCCAGGTAGCCGGTGCCGGGCAGCAGCGCTTCGCCGCTGCCGAGCCGGTGCTCGTCGATGACCCAGTCGCGCTGCGCCGACAGCGTGCCGGTCAGCAGGTGGCGCTGCGCCAGGCCGTCGCGCGAGACGTAGCGCCGGTCGAAGTGCGGGCTCGCGACCGGCAGCGCCTCGGCCAGCGCGATGCCGGCGTCGGCGGGCGCCGGCTCGGGCTCGGCGCCCAGGCGACCGACCATGCCGACGTCCTTCCAGATGCCCCAGGCCACCGCGGTGACCGGGTAGCGGCGCTGGCCGCGACAGGACTCGGCGAAGGCGTTGACGAAGGCGCTGGCACCGACGTAGTCGACCTGGCCGGCCGGCGCGATGTAGGTGCTGGTCGACGAGAACAGCAGCATGAAGTCCAGGGCCGAGTCGCGGAAGATCTCGTCGAGGATCAGGCTGCCGTAGACCTTGGCCGAGAACACGTCCTCGATGTCGCGCGCGCTCTTCATCGGGATCAGGCCGTCGCGGATCACGCCGGCGGCGTGGAAGACGCCGTGGACCGTGCCGAAGGCGCTGCGCGCCTGGGCCACGGCCTCGGCCATGCTGTCGGCCACCGCCACGTCGGCGGACAGCGGCAGCACCGTCGCACCCAGGCCCTCGAGCTCGCGCACCTTGACGATGGCGCGGGCGATCGAGTCGTCCGCCTTGTGGCGCGCCAGCCAGTCGTCCCAGTCGCTGCGTTGCGGCAGCGGGGTGCGGCCGATCAGCACCAGCCTGGCCTTCTGCTCGCGGGCCAGCCACTCCGCGATCAGGCCGCCGATGCCGCCCAGGCCGCCGGTGATCAGGTAGGTGCCGCCCTGGCGCAGCCGCGGCTTCGACGCGGCCGGCGACGGTCGCGCCGGCGCCAGGTGGCGCTGCCAGCGCACGCCGCCGCGCCACGCGATGACGCGCGTGCCGGGCTCGGCGAACAGCTCGCCGCCGACATCGCCCAGCACGCGGGCCACGTCGGCATCGGCCGGCGGCGCGCGGCGGCCGTTGCCCGACGCGGTGCCGATGTCGATGTCGACGAAGGCGCAGCTGAGGTTGGGGAACTCGCGCGGAATGACCGCGCAGGGGCCGAGCGCCGTCGCCTTGTCGGGGAACGGCAGGGCCTCGTCGCCGACGCGCTGGGCGCCGTTGGCCAGCACCGTGAGGTGCAGGCGCTGGTCGGTGAGGCCGGCCTTGCCGAGGGCGCGCGCCAGGTGGAACAGCGAATAGAAGCCGTGCTCCTGGTTGCGATGCAGGAAGGTCGAGCCCGGCCGGAACGCGCGGTCCAGCGTGACGAGCCAGGTGTGCAGCACGCGGTCGGGCACGATCTGACGCTCGGCCAGGGCCTCGAGGAGTTCGGGGTAGCCCGCGCCGCCGGCCTCGGCCGCCAGCGTGTAGGTCGAATCGTCGACCGGGGCGAAGGTGTCGCCCGGCAGCACGGCGATGACGCGGTGTCCGGCCTCGCGCAGACGCGCCAGCAGACCCTGCCCGAGCGCGTCGCGCCCGACGAAGGCGAGCCAGGTGTGCGCGTCCTCGGAACTGTCGAGGATGCCCTGCTGCACCCAGCGCGGCTTGCGGAACCAGTCGCGCAGCTCGGGCTGCTTCAGCGGCCGTTGCGTGTCGGCCTGGGCCGGGCTGCTGCCGGCGCCCGGGTCGATCCAGTAGCGCGCGTGCTGGAAGGCGTAGGTCGGCAGCGGCAGGCGCCGGCGGCCCTTGCCCCACAGGCGCTGGGTGTCGAAGTCGATGCCCAGCGCCCACAGCCGGCCCATCACGGTGCGGAAGTAGACGTCGTCCGGCGTCGCATCCTGCGGGTGGCGCATCGACGAGAGCACGCGCTGCCCCGGTGCCCGCGTGTTCTGCCGCACGAAGGAGCCCAGCATGTTGCCCGGCCCGACCTCGAGGAACACCAGGTCGTCGGACTCGAGCAGCGTGTCCACGCCGTCGGCGAACAGGATCGCGTGGCGGAAGTGCTGGACCCAGTACTCGGGGTCGCGCGCCTGGGCCGGCTCCAGCCACTTGCCGGTGTGGTTGGAGACGATCCGCAGCTTGGGCTCGTGGAGCTGGATGCCCTGCAGGTAGGCGCGAAAGCGCGGCAGGATCACATCGAGCAGCCGCGAATGGCCGGCCACCAGGACCTTGACGCGCTGGGTGTCGACGCCATCGGCCTTGAGCCGCTCGGCCAGCGCGTCCAGCGCCTCCGGCGGACCGGAGGCCACCGACAGCTGCGGGCTGTTGGCCGAGGCCAGGTCGAGCGCGTCGCCGAGCAGCGGCCGCAGCTCGGCCGCAGGCATCGGCACGCTGACCATGCCGCCGGGCGCCGTCTGCTCGACCAGCTGGCCGCGCAGCAGCAGCAGGCCCAGCGCATCCTCGAACGAGAAGACGCCGGCGACGAAGGCCGCCGTGTTCTCGCCCATGCTGTGGCCGATCACGACCTCGGGCTTGACGCCGTAGTGCTCCCAGAGCTTGGTCAGCGCGACCTCGACCAGGAAGGTCAGCGGCAGCTGGGCCGACGGCCGGCCGATCCGGTCGACCAGGTCCGGTGCCGGCTCGCCGGCCGGCAGCAGCACCGGGGCCAGGTCGGCGCCGAAGCGGTTCTTCAGGATCGCGAGGCCCTTGTCGACCCACTCGCGGAACACCGGCTCGCGCTCGTACAGGCCGCGGCCCATCTGCACGTACTGCGCGCCGCCGCCGGGGAACATGAAGGCCAGCCGCGGCCGCTCGAGCTCCTGCGTGTGAGTGAAGACGCGGCGAGCGTCGCCCTCTTCCAGCAGCGCGATCGCCTCGGCCGCGTTGGCCGCCGCCAGCACGCGCTTGTGCTCGAAGCCGCGACGCCCCACCTTGAGGGTCCAGGCCACGTCGGCCAGCTCGGCCTGGGGATGCGCGCGCAGCCAGCCGGCCAGGCGCCTGCCGTATTCGTCGAGCGACTTGCGGTTGCGGGCCGACAGCAGCAGCAGCTGGGCCGAGCCGTCGGCCTTGGCCGCCGGCGCGGCAGGCGCCTCCTGCAGCACGACGAAGGCGTTGGTGCCGCCGACGCCCAGCGAGTTGACGCCGGCGCGCCGCGGCCCGTCGCCGCGCTGCCAGTCGGCGAGCTGGTTCGCGACCACGAAGGGGCTGCCCTCGAAGCCGATGCGCGGATTGGGCGCCTCGAAGTTCAGCGAGGGCGGGATCTGGCGGTTCTCGAGCGCGAGCGAGGCCTTGATCAGGCTGGCCACGCCGGCCGCGGTGTCGAGGTGGCCGATGTTGGTCTTGACCGAGCCGACCTTGCAGAAGCCGACGCGGTCGCTCGAGGTGCGGAAGGCCTGGGTCAGCGCCGCGATCTCGATCGGGTCGCCGACCGGCGTGGCCGTGCCGTGGCACTCGATGTAGCTCAGCGAGTCGGCGTCGATGTCCGCGACCGCCAGCGCCTCGGCGACGCACGCGGCCTGGCCGTCGACGCTGGGCGCGAGGTAGCCGACCTTGCGCGAGCCGTCGTTGTTGACCGCGCTGCCCTTGATGACCGCGTGGACGTGGTCGCCGTCGCGCAGCGCGTCGGCCAGCCGCCGCAGCACGACGACGCCGGCGCCGCTGCCGAACACCGTGCCCTTGGAGCGGTGGTCGAAGGTGCGGCAGTGGCCGTCGGGCGACAGCACCTCGCCTTCCTTGTAGTGGTAGCCGACGCCGTGCGGGAACTCGATCGTCACGCCACCGGCCAGCGCCATGTCGCACTCGCCGGACAGCAGGCTCTGCACCGCCATGTGCGTGGCCACCAGCGAGGTCGAGCAGGCGGTCTGCACGTTGACGCTCGGGCCTTGCAGGTTGAAGGCGTAGGAGACACGCGTCGCGAGGAAGTCCTTGTCGTTGCCGGTGTGGCGCAGCAGGAAGAGCCCGACGTTGTCGATCAGGTCCGGGTTGGTCAGCAGGTTGAAGGTGAAGTAGGCCCCCATGCCGCAACCGGCGAACAGGCCGATCGAGCCGTCGAAGCTCTCGGGCGTGTGGCCGGCGCGTTCGAGCGCCTCCCAGCAGACCTCGTAGAAGTGGCGGTGCTGGGGATCGAGGATGCCGGCTTCCTTGGGCGAGAAGCCGAAGAACTCGGGATCGAACTGGTCCAGGTCCTGCAGCGGGATGCCGGCCTTCACGTAGTGCGGGTCGGCCAGCGTCGAGCGCGACACGCCCTTGGCCAGCAGTTCCTCGTCGGTGTAGGTCCGGACGGACTCGTGCCCGGCCTTCAGGTTCGCCCAGTACTGGTCGGCATCGTTCGCATCGGGCACCCGGATCGCCATCCCGACGATGGCGATGTCACTGTCGTTCGTATCAGTCAACGCGCAAGTCCTCGAGTTCTTCCTGGAAGCGGGCTCAGGCGTCCTGGCCCGAGGTCACCGCCGGACGCCCGGCCTGGCGCCGCTGCATCGCCGCGCGACGGCCCTGGGCCCGCGCCTTGCCCGCCTGCGCCGCAGCGTCCTCCTCGCCTTCGCCGCCGAGGTACTGGCTCAGGCTCTGGATCGTCGGGAAGCGGAAGATGTCGGTGATCGACAGCTCGCGCTGCAACGCCTCCTTGAGGCGCCGGTGGGTCTGCACGGCCAGCAGCGAGTGACCGCCGAGATCGAAGAAGTTGTCGCGCGTGCCGACCTGGGGCAGCTTGAGGACGTCCTTCCAGATCGAGGCGATGGTCTCCTCGAGGTCGCCGGCAGGCGCGCTGTAGGCCACTTCGGCCACGGGCGCGCGCGCGACGTCGGGCGCGGGCAGCGCCTTGCGGTCGATCTTGCCGTTGGGCGTCTGCGGCAGGGCGGGCAGCACGACGAAGTGCGCCGGCAGCATGAAGTCGGGCAGGTGCTCGCGCAGGTGCTCGCGCAGCGCCGACGCCCCGGGCGCCTCGCCGGCGGCCACCAGGTAGGCGACCAGCCGCGTGTCGCCGGGCACGTCCTCGCGGGCCACGACCACCGCCTCGCGCACGGCCTCGTGGCCGAGCAGCGCCGACTCGATCTCGCCGAGCTCGATGCGGTAGCCGCGCACCTTGACCTGGTGGTCCAGGCGGCCGAGGAACTCGACCGTGCCGTCGGCGCGCAGCCGCGCCAGGTCGCCGGTGCGGTAGACACGCCCGCCCGCCGCGCCCTGGAAGGGATGCGGCACGAAGCGCTCGGCCGTCAGTTCGGCGCGGTGCAGGTAGCCGCGCACGACGCCGGCCCCGCCGATCACCAGTTCGCCCGGCACGCCCACCGGGAGCGGCTGCTGGCGGCGGTCGAGGATGTAGATCGCCTGGTTGGCCAGCGGCCGGCCCAGCGGCACGGTGGCCTCGACGGTGTCGAGCGTGTGCACGGCCGACCAGATCGTGGTCTCGGTCGGGCCGTACATGTTCATCAGCTTGCCGCCGGACATCAGCCCGGTCAGTTCGCGCGCCAGCGACGCCGGCAGCGCCTCGCCGCCGACCATCATGCGCTGCAGCTTCGCCAGGCCGGGCCTGGCCGCGTCGTCCATCAGCAGCATGCGCGCCATCGACGGGGTGCACTGCAGGTGGGTGACGGCATGGCGCTGCAGCAACTGCGGCAGCGTGTGCTCGTGCGAGGCCGTGCGCGGCGGCAAGGACAGGCGGCGCAGCTCGTTCAGGTAGGGCAGGTGCTCGAGCACGCTGTCCGAGTCGACGCCGAAGTCGATCAGGCAGGCGACGTCGTCGACGCCGATGGCCTTGATCGCATCGACCATCGCGAGACAGCTTTCCGGCGTGCCGAACAGGCCCGAGGTCTCGTAGTAGCGCTCGAAGGAATGCTCGAGCAGCGCGTCCATTTCCTCCCTGGACAGCGTCTGCAGGTCGATGCCGCCCATCGCGTCGCGGTTCTTGAAGGCCGGGAACGACCACGCGTACTGCTTGACGAGGTTGAGCGAGGTGCGCAGGTACTCGATCAGCGGCTGCTTCACCTTGGCGCGCACGGCCGCCGGGTCCGGGCCGACGAAGCTGTGCAGCATCAGCGAGACATAGCCCTCACCCTCGTGGCCGGCTTCCTTGCGCGCGGCGCGGTAGGCGGCGAGCTTGTCCTTGAGCTCCTCGACGGTCTGGCCCAGCAGGTGGGTCAGCACGTTGGCGCCGATGCGACCGGCCGCGGCGAAGGTCTCGGGATTGCCGGCCGAGGTGACCCAGTAGGGCAGTTCCTTCTGCACCGGCCGCGGCAGGATGTGCGTCTCGACCGGCTTGCCGAGCGGGCCGTCGAAAGGCAGCGTCTCGCCGCGCCAGAGGCGGCGCACCACCTCGATGTTGCGCAGCATCACGTTCTTGTTGTCGGCGTAGTTCTCGGGCTTGAGGACGAAGTCGTTGGGCTGCCAGCCCGACGCGAAGGAGATGCCGACCCGGCCGCCGGAGATGTTGTCCACGACCGACCATTCTTCGGCCACGCGCAGCGGGTGGTGCAGCGGCAGCACGACGCTGCCGGCACGGATCTGCACGCGCTCGGTGACGGCCGCGATGGCGGCGCCGGTCACGGCCGGGTTCGGGTACAGGCCGCCGAAGGCATGGAAGTGGCGCTCGGGTGTCCACACGGCAGCGAAGCCGTGCTGGTCGCCGTACTTCGCGCCTTCGAGCAGCAGCTTGTACTTGTTGCGCTGCTCGCCGTCCGGGGCCTCGGCCTCGTCGGCCGAGAAGTAGAACAGGCTGAAGTCCAGCGGCCGGTGCGCCGCCGGGCCGCGCGCCGGGCCGGCCGTCGAACGGTCCTCGTCCGAGGACATCACGACATGGAAGCCGCGGGTCAGCGTCCAGCAGAGCTCGAGCACCGAGATGTCGAAGCTGAGGCTGGTGACGGCCAGCCAGGTCCCGGCCGCGTCGCTGCCGAGATGCCGGTCCATGCCGCCGAAGAAGTTGACGACGTTGCGGTGCTCGACCATCACGCCCTTGGGCTTGCCGGTCGAACCCGAGGTGTAGATCACATAGGCCAGGTGCCGCGGCTCGGCGCCGCCGTCGAAGGGCTCGGCCGACTCGGAGGCGATGGACGGCCAGTCGCTGTCCAGGCACAGGACCTTGGCGCGATGCTTCGGCAGGTCGCCGCGCAGGCGCTCCAGCGTCAGCAGGACCGGGACCTTGGCGTCCTCGACCATGTAGGCGATGCGGTCGCGCGGATAGGTCGGGTCGAGCGGCACGTAGGCGCCGCCGGCCTTCTGGATCGCCAGCAGGCCCACCATCAGCTCGACCGAGCGCTCGCACATCAGGCCGACCAGCACGTCGGGGCCGACGCCCATCGCCGCGAGGCGGCGCGCGAGCTGGTTGGCGCGGGCGTTCAGCTCGGCATAGCCGAGCGAGCGGCCTTCGCAGGTGACCGCCGTGCGCTCGGGCGTGCGCGCGGCCTGCTCCTCGACCAGGCGGTGCACGCAGGCGTCGGTGCGAACCGGCGCGGTCGTGTCGTTCCACTCGACCAGCACCTGGTGCAAGGCCGCGGTGCCGAGCAGCGGCAGTTCGGCGAGCGGGCGCTTCGGGTCGGCATCCGCGGCGGCGACGAACTGCGCGAACTGCTCCTGCAGCGCCGCGACATGCCCGCGCGACAGCCTGCTGGCGTCGAACAGCCAGCGGCTGGCGCCGCCGTTGGACGCGAAGGCGACCGTCAGCTCGCTGCCCGGCTGCGCCGTCGCGTCGTCCAGGCGATCGACCACGACGGCGGCCACCGGCAGCACGCGCGGGTCGCGCACGGCAGCGGCGGTGCGCAGCTCGGGCACGCGGGCCACGAGGTCGGTCGCGAAGCTGCCGCGGCGGCGGATCTCCGCCTGCTCGGCACGCACGGCGTCGCACAGCGCCTCGAAGGGCAGGGCGAAGTCGATCGTCACGCGCAGCGGCACCTGCGGTGCGAACCACGCGGACCACCGACCGACCCGCGCGCGCAGCGCCGGATCGGCGTAGCCCAGGTCGAAACCGTCCTTGTCGCCGAGCCGGGCCAGCAGCCCCGCCAGACCGGCGACCAGCGCCGTCGTGCGATCGGGTCCCGCAACGCCGGGCGCCGACGGCGGTGCCGCATCGAGCGACAGATAGTTCGCCGGCGCAGGCGGTGCGCTGCGGTCGATGGTGGGCAGCTCCACCGTCTCCTGCGTCTCGAGACGGCGCAGCCAGTAGCCCTCGTGCGCACAAACGGCGGCGTTGAGCTCGCTCAGTCCGGCGATCTGGGCGGCATCGAGCACATCGAAGGCACCGCCGGCGTGCAGGCCGAAGCGCGATGCCGCCTCGGCGGGCGACAGCGGCTTGCCGTCGAGCGCGTCGAAGCGCTGCAGCAGCACGTCCTGGTCCTGCGTCGCGACCGTCACGCCGCTGCCGTCGACCGCCACGATGCGGCCGGGCGCCGCGCCCGAGCGCGTGTCCTGCACCTGCAGCGCGGTCACCAGGATCGGCTGGCCGCCCAGCGAGGTCTTCGGCGCACCGATCGGGTTGGCGTAGTTGCCGAAGTCGAGCGCGCGCACCAGCGTGGCGACGCGATCGGCCGGCTGGTCCCACGGCAGGGCGCAGGCGGCCGCCGGGCGGTCCTTGCGGCCGTAGTAGTGCGTGGGGGCACCAGGCTGCGGCTGCCCGGTCAGGTCGCCGCGACCCAGGCCCGCGATCAGCTCCTCGAAGCCCTCGATCGCGGCCTCGTAGCACTTGGTATTGAGCGTCAGCGCGGTCTCGCCGTCGGCGATGTCGAAGCGCCGCTGCGCCAGGATGTCGCCGCGGTCGACCTCGGCGGTCATCAGGTGCCAGGTGATGCCGTGCTGGCGCTCTCCGCCCAGCAGGGCCCAGACCGGCGTGTTGAGGCCGGCGTAGTCGGGCAGCGGGCCGTCGTGGAAATTGATCGCGGCGCGGGTCGGCAGCGCGATCACCGCGTCCGGCAGCACCGACAGGTTGGTGACGCTGAAGACGTAGTCGAGCGGCTGAAGGTCGCGGGCCGCGACCAGCCCCGCGGCATCGCGCAGCACGCGGATGCCGCGCTCACCGGCCCAGCGCCGGATCGCCGGCCGTGCGGTGACGACGGCCACGACCTGGTGGCCGGCCTGCTCCAGCAGCTCGGCGCACTGGATCAGCAAGGACTCGGAACCGATGAGTACGCAGCGCCAAGGGGTCGTCATGGGACTCTGGATGAAGGTCGGCAGGGTTCGGCGGTGAGGAGTGCGGGCTGTCGCACCGTGGGGTGCCAGCGACCCGATCGCGGCAGCTTCCGGATCGGCACGCCCTCCTTGCTTTGCATGGTGCCGCCATTCACCGTCAGTGTCATGAAGGGCGGCGCACGCGCATGCGTCAGACCTCTATTATTTGCGGCCGATGCACGTTTCGCCCCCCTAAATGGGTAGCCACCGCATGTTGTAGGCGCGCATCCGGACGGCCTTCGAGGCGGCGGCCGACGCACATCGCAGCGGATCGGCGATCGATCCCCGGCACGTCGTCGCCGCCTCGTCGCGCGGCGCCGGTCGCGACACCGGCGTGTCGCGTGAAAAAAGTCGTGTCGATCTCGCCAGGCCGCTCTCGCGCCTGCGCCGCGCGCGATCACCGCGCGATCGATCGCGCACCAGTCGTTACAGCTTGACCCGCGCGCTTACGTCTGACCGCTCATCGGGGTGTCCAGGGCGTCGTTATCAGAAGCAGTCCCGGGTTCGGGCGTCCACCGCGCATCGCACGGGACGTCGTGAGGCCGGCAGCAGTCACCCGGCGTCTTCCACGTTCCACGTCACACCGACCCCAGTCGGTCTGTCGCCGAGGTGCTGCTCTCGTCGCCGCCGCGCGTACCACGCCCGGGGTGTTTGTTGGGAACCGTTTTCTGGAACGTGAGTGATGATCATGAAGAACCTCTCTGTCTCGCGACTGCGCCTGCTGACGCTGATGATCGCCAGCTCGACCCTGCTGGCCGCCTGTGGCGGCTCGGGCGACTCGGCCGCTGAAGGCGCTGCCACCGACGAGTCGGCAGAGGCCCTGGCCTCGCGGCCCGTGACCGTCACCTGGAACAACCAGCGCTGGACGCAGGTCGCCTGGGAAGGCCGCAACTTCTCGGTCAACGGCGGTGCGCGTGAAGTGATCTTCGGCGACGGCGGTCGCTACGTGCAGCGCACCGTGTCCGGCTCCGCCAGCTGCTCCATCGCCTTCTTCGGCAGCGATCCGATCTCCGGCGTCTACAAGGCCTGCTACGTGAGCAACGGCAGCGCCGAACCGGCTCCTGCCCCGGCTCCCGCGCCGGCTCCTGCCCCCGCGCCGGCTCCTGCTCCCGCGCCGGCTCCTGCTCCCGCGCCGGCTCCTGCCCCCGCGCCGGCTCCGGCTCCGGCTCCGGCCCCCGCGCCGGCTCCCGCCCCGGCCCCGTCCGGCGCGACGGTCCTCTACTTCAGCGACTGCCAGACGGGTGCTGCATCCGGGTGCGTGGCGGGCAACAACGCCAACGCCGGCACCCAGGCCTCGCCCAAGCGCGACCTCTCCGGCATCAACGTCAACAACCTCGGCGCCGGCTCCCAGCTCTTCTTCGCCCGCGGCGGCTCCTGGAACATCGGCCAGCTCGAACTCGCCAACAACAACGTCTCCGCCTCCAACCCCCTCGTCCTGGACGCCTGGGGCTCCGGCGTCGCCCCCACCCTGCGCTCCACCTCCGCCGCCGCCGCCATCCAGCTCGGCGGCCGCTGGGGCAACACCGACAACGACGGCGGCTACGTCCTGCGCAACCTGCGCATCGACGGCCTGGGCACCGGCCAGACCGGCATCTGGCTGCTCCATAACGTCCACGACGTCACCATCGAGAACGTCGAGATCACCGGCTTCTGGATCGGCATCTACGGCACCCCGGGCTCCCCCTACGGCGTCAACAACGTCTCCCTGCGCAACTCCACCATCCGCCGCAATGGCTCCATGGGCTGGCTCGGCGGCGCCGACAACCTCACCATCGACAACGTCCTGTTCGAGGCCAACAACTTCAACGGCGACCCGCGCAACCACGCCCTCTATCTCAGCCACTCCGACAACGTGCGCATCACCAACAACCGCTTCATCCGCAACTCGGTCGTCAACGGCCAGTGCACCGGCGGCAACGTGACGGTCCACGGCGTCGTCAACGGCATGACCATCGAGAACAACCTCGTCGAGCAGGACGCCAGCGCCATGACCTGCTACGGCATGGCCATCACCTCGGGCTATGACTCGGTCGAGACCTTCCGCAACACCGTCGTGCGCGGCAACACCATCGTCAACCTCGGCCTGTGCTCGATCTGCGTCAACTCCGCCCCGGGCATCGTCATCGAGAACAACCGCTCCATCAACACCCGCGCCACCTACCACGTCGGCGTCGTCGAGCCCGCCAACGGCGAGCAGGACGTCGCCTCCACTGGCGCCGTCGTCCGCAACAACACCCTCTGCCAGACCACCCCGGTCAGCGGCGCCGCCGCGGTCGCGGTCGGAGCCGCCGGGGCCCTGCTGACGGGCAACGTGACCCTCACCGGCGCGCTCGCTTCGACCGGCGTCTGCGCTCGCTGAGGTCGCTCCGCGACCCCGGTCCCGCGCGAGGCCTGCCCTCGCACGGAACCGGCTCCACCCCCACCGCGCCCCCTCGGCCTCCCAGGCCCAGGGGGCGCGCCCTTTGGCGGGCACGCCGTCGCGGGCCTGCGGAAAAGCGTGACGAATGCGCTGCCGCGAGGGCCCGCCACCCCTAGTCGGATGGGGCCGCGCCGTCGCCGCAAGGGGCGTGCGCGACTATGCTTTGCGGTACTTCGCCAGCGACCGTCCCCCGCCCTTGCCGATGCGCCCCGACCTCACCCCCCTCGCGTTCGCCATCGCCTCGAGACCCGGCCGCTTCCTGTTCTTCGACGCCTTCGTCCGCGACCAGCGGCTGGTGCTCGTCTCGACCTACTACCCGGACGTCGTCTTCGACTTCGCACAGGTCGAGGTGCGACTCGACGGGCAACGTCTGAGTCATTTCGAGGAGATCGGCGCCAACGAGTACGAGCCCTCGCGGGCCATCGTCTACCCGCTGGCCGACCCGGGCCGCGGGCCGCGGCTCGAACTGCAGGTCAGCTACCAGGGCCAGCAGCTGACGGCGTCCCTCGCGCCCGACGCCGGACGGCCGACGCGCGAGTTCGCGATCGCGACGCTGTTCAAGGACGACTTCGCGGACATCCCGACCTTCTATCGCTACTACAAGCTGCAAGGCGTCGACCGCTTCTATCTCTACTACAACGGCGACCTCTCCAGGGTGCGCCGCCTGCTGCCGGACGCCGACGACATCGTCTATGGCGAATGGGACTTTCCGTACTGGCTCGATCCCGAGTCCGAGGCCTTCAAGTCGGGGCTGGTCGACCCGCAGGCCGCGCGCAACAAGCACCACGCGCAGACCGCCTTCCTGAGCATGGTCCGGCACCGCTACCTGGACGACTGCTCCTACCTGGCGCTGATCGACCTGGACGAGTTCCTCGGCATCCCGGGCGAGACGGTGCGCGACCACGTCGAGCGCGCCAACCTGCCCGCGCTGACCGCCCCCTGCCACTGGGCCGAGGTCCGCTCGCTGTCCTGGCTGCCGGGTGCGCTATGGCGCAAGCGCGGCGTGCGCGTGATGCTGGCGGCCCGGGCCCGGCTGTGGGAGGCCGTGCGGCGCCGCTTCGCCAGCCGCGCCGCGACGCCCAACCTCGCCTTCCGCGAACTGCGCCACGTCTGGGCCAATGCCCGCAGCGAGGGCGGGAGCCGCGTCAAGACGGTGTACCGGGGCGACTACCCGGGCTTGTTCGGCATTCACACGCCCAAGCCGCCGACCGTCGTGACGACCTCGGACCGCATGAAGCTCTTCCACATCGTCAACACCGGCCATGGACGTCACACCCGCATCCACGGCGACGCGGTGCCGGTGCCGCTGATCGCGCAGGGCTAGCCGGCGGCGCGCGCCTCGATCAGCGAGAGGAGTTCGCCGACGTCCTTCAGGCTCACCACCTCGCCGGTGCTGAAGCGGATGCCGAAGTGCTTCTCGATCATCACGACGAGCCGCACGTTGTTGAGCGAGTCCCAGCCCTTGATGTCCGCCGCGGTCGTACCGGCGTGGATCTCGATGTCGTCGTCATCGAACAGGTCGCGGAAGATCTCCTGCAGTTCGCCGCGAAAGTCCCGCATGGTCATGGTCTCCGATCAGTTGCGAATCTGGATGCTGTGCGACAGGCCGGGCGGCTCGTCGACGTCGTAGACCCAGGTCGACCCTTCGCCGCCGGACTCGATCTGCCGGAAGCCGAGCGTTGCGTAGTGTCCCTCGACGAGCTGGTTCTTGGCCGTCGGCAGGTAGCGGCCGCGCAGGCGCTTCAGGCCCTGGCGCCGGCAGAACGCCAGCAGCTGCTCCAGGTCCAGCACCTCGACGCCGCGCTTGAGCACGCGGCAGCTCATCAGCCACACCTCGATGTCGAGCAGGTCCGGCGCGTCGGCCGGCACGCTGCCCAGCACGACGCTGATCAGGCCGTTGTCGCCGAACTTGTCGGTGAGCCGCGTGGTCGAGGTGTACCGCTGCGAGTCGACCGCATGGGCGCGGACTTCGGCTTCGGTCATGCGCCGCGTCGTCAGGTTGAACTGGTTCGTCTTGTTGATCAGCTGCGTGGTGCGCGCGAGGTTCTGCTCGGTCACCGGCTCGACCACCGCCGTCATGCCGAGCTGGCGCAGGTAGTCGTCGTAGTTGGCGGCCGACTTCTCGAGGCTCTCGCGCGCGACATTGCCCTGGAAGAAGTCGCTGCGCTGCCGGTCCTCGGCGGTGACGCCGAGCGTGTCGAACCAGTGGCCGTCGACGAGGCACTGCACGTAATACGACGGATCGACCGGCACCTCCGGCACCGTCACCTCGGGCAGGCGGGACCGGACGAGTTCGCGCTCGGCGGGGTTGTCGTCGAAGAACACCAGCGCATCGGTCCCGATGTTGAGCTGCCGCGCGATCGTCGCGAGGTTGCCGTCCTTCGGCTCCCAGTTGGCGACGAAGCAGGCGATGTCGGATTCCTTCAGCACCATGTCGGGATGCTCGCGGAACGGCAGGACCGCGTTCTCGTGGTGGTTCTTGCTGGCCACCGCGAGCAGCACGCCGCGGTCCTTCAGTGCCTTGACGTAGCGCTGGAAGGCGACGAAGGCTTCGCCGGCCGGCACGCCGGCGCCGAGCTGGATGCCGCCCAGGCCGTCGTCGCCGATCACGCCGCCCCACAGCGTGTTGTCGAGGTCGAGCACCAGGCACTTCTTCGACTTGCCGAACATGGCCGCGAGTGCCGCCGCCAGGTGGTCGGCGTAGTGCGGCTGGCAGTCGAAGCTGATGGCGCACTTGGCCGAGTGATACAGCCGGGCGTCCGACCAGCGCGCCTTGCCGTGGGCGGCCGACAGCATGTCCACGTCGTGCAGGAAGACCTGCGGCGGCAGATGGCGCGCCAGTTCCAGGTTCACCGCGCGCAGCAGGCTGTTGCGGGTGCCGCCGAGCACGGCGTCGAGGCTGCCGTAGGGGCGCTCCATCTCGGTCGCGAAGTTGTCGGCCAGCACCTGACAGGCGAAGCGCTCCGCGGCCGTCGCATAGAGCGTGCGGAACCGGGTGGACTCGGCCGCGGCGCGGGCCGCGGCATCGTCCTCCAGGTAGGCGAACGGCAGGTTCTGGCTGCAGACGTGGAAGTGGATCACGTCCGGCCTGAACGCCCGCAGCGCCTCGGAATCGGACCAGATCTCCTGCTCGAACAGGCCGAAGTCGCTCTCGTAGATCTCGAGGTTGAGGCCGCGTCGCAGCGCGAACAGCCGCAGCAGCGGCACGAAGAACTGGGTCGTCGCGCCGCCCAGGATGGCCAGCCGCTTGCGCAGCGGCACCCGCGCGTCGAGGAGCTCGCGCGGGATCTTGTCCAGCGCCGTGCCGGCGTACTGCAGGTCGTCGATCGGATCCGACGGCGAGGCCCGCAGCAGCAGCGCCAGCGCCTCGTCGTGAGCGCCAGCGCGCAGGTGGGTCTTGAGTGCACTCTTCATCGGGTCGGTCCGCCGTCCTGGTCGAGCACCGCGAGCGTCGCCTGCGCGGCCTTCAGGTCGCATTGCGGCGTGAAGTGGCCGTCAGGGATGTAGTGGGTGCGGTCGGTCGACGGACACAGGTCGAAACTGCTGACGACCGGCACGCCCTTCGCCTCGAGCGTCCGGCGCAGCAGCACGTCCAGGTGGTTCGCGTAGTCGCGCGTCGAGAACAGCACGACGACGGGCTTCACGCCCTCGGCACGCAGGTCGTCGACCATGCGCTGCAGCACGGCCTCGAACACCTGGATGATGTGCGAGTCCTTCTTGAAGCCGCGGCTCCCGTAGGCCTGGGCCACGTAGTTGTCGGCGTGCCGCTTGGCCAGGCCGCGCCGCACGAAGCGGGCGATCAGGCTGTGGTCGAGGGCGCTGGCCGCGAACAGCGGGCGCTGGAAGGCGTCGTCGTGCCGCGCCATCACGTCGAGCTGGCGAGCCCACAGCGCCGGGTCGTCGCGGAAGGCCCGGGCCAGTTCGTCCGGCGAGTTGATCAGTGGCGTGCCGGTGCGCTCGATGCGACCATCGACCAGCTCGTAGCGCGGGAAGAAGTACGGCATCGGGGCGTCGGCGTTGACGCTGCCGATGTTCATCGTCAGCACCTGCGCGACGTCCTCGGAGGCGACGCCGATGACTGCCGTGCGCGTCTTGCGTTTGCTGCGGTCGAGCTCGTAGAAGCCGTAGGCGTGGTTCAGTGGCGCCCCCGGACCGCCGACGAAGCGCAATTTCAGGTCGGGCCGCAGCTCGCGCATCGCCTTGCCCAGGTTGCCGGCGAAGGAGCTGCCGTAGACCGTGACGTCGACATCGGCCGGCTTGTCGGCCAGCGCCGCCTCGTTGATCCACCCGGCGAACAGGATCGAGTTGGGTGCCGGGTTCGGCGTCGCGACCAGCTGGCGCAGCTTGCTCTCGTAGGACGAGCCGTACCAGAAATACGACCGCATCGACGCGTTGCGCAGCGGCGTGTGGTTGAAGGCGACCCAGCACAGCAGCTCGAAGAGCAGCAGCGTCACGACGAACCCGACGGCCGTCACGCCGGCAGCGCGCCAGCGCGACGCGGCCGGCGCGGCCTCAGAACTGGAAGTAGATGAACTGGGTGGATGCATTCGACAGCCCCATCAGCAGGAGCGTGAACAGCGTGGCGTACAGCGCGCCACGGACCATCGGCGGCCAGCGCAGGTAGAAGCGCTCGCTTTCGTGGCGGTAGGCCAGGTGGTCCAGCACGAGGAACAGCGGGATCGCCAGCAGCGTCGCGAAGGTCGGGCGCTTGAGGTGGAAGTCGAGCGCGCCGATGTGCGCGATCGCGCCGAGGAAGTCGCCGATCTGCTCGACCGAGGTGGCGCGGAAGATCAGCAGGCTCACCAGCGTCACGTGGAAGTAGAGCACGATCCAGAACGCGCCGGGGATGCGCTTGCGCAGCGGCTTCAGCGCCTTCGGCCACTTGACCAGCGACCACAGGATCAGCATCAGGCCGTGGTACAGGCCCCACAGGATGTAGGTCCAGGCCGCGCCGTGCCACAGCCCCATCAGCAGCATCGCGTAGAGGTGCGGGCGGGCCTCGTTGAGCTTGCTGTCGCCCTTGCGCAGGTAGTGCAGCGCGAGCGGCAGGTAGATGTAGTCCTTGACCCAGCTCGACAGGCTGATGTGCCAGCGCGTCCAGTACTCGGACGGCGACTTGGCATAGAACGGCGTCATGAAGTTCTTGATGACGTCGAAGCCCAGCATCCGCGCGACGCCGCGGGCGACGTCCGTGTAGCCGGAGAAGTCGCAGTAGATCTGCAGCACGTAGAGGTAGGAGGCCGCCGCCATGTCGGCGCCGCTGAACCCGCCCTGGCCGCTGAAGACCGGGTCGATGGTCTCGGACAGCCCATCGGCGATGACGATCTTCTTGAACAGGCCCAGCAGCACCAGGAAGGCGCCTCGCGTGAAGCCCTCGAGCGTCAGCACCCGCGCGGCGGCGATCTGCGGCAGCAGGCGCGTGGCGCGCTCGATCGGACCCGACAGCAGCAGCGGGAAGAAGGAGACGTAGAGCGCGCAGTCGGTGAAGCTCTCGACCGGCTTCAGCTTGCCGCGGTGGACGTCGAGCACGTAGCCGATCGCCTGGAAGGTGTAGAACGAGATGCCGACCGGCAGGACCAGGTTGAGGCCGACCCAGCCGAGCTTCATGCCGAACAGCGCGAGCAGGGCCTCGAAGGACTCGGCGAAGAAGCCGAGGTACTTGAACAGGCCCAGCACGCCCAGCAGCACGCCGACGGCCAGCAGCATCCAGCGCTTGCGCACGGCCGCGTCCTCGGTCCGGCCCATGGCCCGCGTGCACAGGTAGACGAGCACGGTGGACCCGAGGAGCAGGCCCATGAAGCGCCAGTCCCAGAAGCCGTAGAAGAAGTAGCTCGCGACGAGCAGCAGGTGGTTCTGCGCCCGGTGCTTCAGCACCGAGTACAGCGCCAGCACCACGGTCATGAAGACGAGGAAACTGAGACTGTTGAATAGCACGGAGGGCCCTCGATGCGCGCGGATTGTAGGGTCGCGTCCCGCGCGTTCTCGCCGTGGCGGAACCCCTCGTTCGCGCGTCGCGACACGCTTGCGCGCATGCGCTCGCGTCGCATCGGTACTTGGTCACGCGGGGCACCGGATCGAGGTGGCGATGCCGCCATCGGGTGCGGAAGCGACCACAATCGGGCGCTTCGCGCGCAGCGCTCCTCGTCCGTCACGCCCGCGTCATGGCCTCGTCGCAGAACACGCCCCAGCTGCTGTACATCGCTCCCGGTGATCCGTGGGACCGCTGGACCAACTCCGGCACCTCGATCTCTCTGATCGAGGGATTGCGTGCGAAGGGCCTGCTGTTCGGTGCACTGAGCCGCTTCGCGACCGACACGGCCGAGCTGCACGGCCGCAGCCCGCTGCGCCACCTGACGCGCGAGGCCGGCGGGCGCCTGTCGAAGCTGCTGCGCCGGCCGCCGCCGTCGCGGCCCGAGACCGTCGACGAGCGTGCCGAGCCCTGGGCGTCGGTGCTGCGCCGGCTGCCGCCGAACAGCTGGGTGCTGTACCACTACGCCTTGCCCGAGATCGATCGCTCGCTGCCGATCCGGCGCGTGCTGTTCCAGGACATGACGGTCGACGACGCCGTCGCCGCGCGCGGCTTCGGCTGGAGCCGCCTCAGCGCCGCCGAGGTCGACGAGCGCCGGGCGCGCACCGCGCAGGCCAACCGCGACGCCGATGCGATCGTGTCCTTCGCGGGCTTCGTGGCCGACACCATGCATGCGCAGTACGGCATCCCCAAGTCCAAGGTCTTCCCGATCGGGGGCGGTCCGATCCGCCGCTGGGACCGGCCGGTGCCGGCCGACCTCGAGCGCTATCGCCAGCGGCACGTGCTGTTCTGCGGCCGGGCCTGGGAGCGCAAGGGCGGGCCGGTCCTGATCGAGGCCTTCCGGCGCGTGCGCCGCGAGCTGCCCGATGCGAAGCTGACCGTCGTCAGCTCCGGCGCGCCGCCGCTGAACGAACCCGGCGTCGAGCAGCTGGGGCTGATCGACGACGCGCGGCTGCACCAGCTCTTCAGCACCTGCTCGCTGTTCACGATGCCCAGCATCTGCGAGTCGTGGGGGCTGGTCTACGTCGAAGCCGCCGCCCACGGCTGCCCGACGGCCAACTGGAGCAACTGGGCCTTGCCCGACATCGTCGACCGCAACGTCACCGGCGTGCTGACCGACCGCCACGACGCCGACGGCCTGGCCGAGGCGCTGGTCGAGGCGCTGCGCGACCCGCAGCACCTGATGGAGATGGGGCAGAACGCCGTCCGGCGCGTGCACGAGGTGCTGGACTGGCCGCACGTGATGGACCGCTTGCTGGCCGCCACCTTCCCCGAGGCGCTGGACGGCCGCGAGCCGGTGTGGATGCGGCCGCGCTGAGCGCAACCGTCCCCCATCCGCCCGCTGGCCATCAGATGTAGCGGTCTGTAACTTCTGCGCCTGGCGCCGTGCCGGCGCACCGGTCGAATCGGTCACGCAAAACTGCGCTTTCGACCGCCCCTGCCCAGCGTCGAGGCCCGGTCGGCGAGCGGCGAGGCATTACCTCCTGCGACAAATTGGACCCCCACTTCGAGGGGGGCTGTCCCCGACAATCCTTGAACTTCTCGCCGGCTCAAGGCGGTCTGTTCCGACAGCCCCTGACCCAGAGCCTGCGAGCGGTCCGTCGAAGCGCCGATCCGGTGCCCAGCACGGCCCAAAGACCTCGATCCAGTCCATCGCATGCACCAGCCGAACCGCCCTGCGCCGCAGTCCACCGCGACCCGCCTCCTCTTCCTGTCCATGGCCTTTGCGGTATTGAGTGCCTGCGGCGGCGGCGGTGGCGGCGAGACCGCGGGTTCCGAGGGTCCGGTGGGCACACCGTCCCCGTCGCCTTCTCCGTCGCCCTCACCTTCCCCGTCGCCGTCCCCGGCGCCGCCGGCGGGTGCCACGGTGACGCTCTACTTCAGCGACTGCCAGACGGGCGCTGCGTCCGGGTGCGTGGCGGGCAACAACGCCAACGCCGGCACCCAGGCCTCGCCCAAGCGCGACCTCTCCGGCATCAACGTCAACAACCTCGGCGCCGGCTCCCAGCTCTTCTTCGCCCGCGGCGGCTCCTGGAACATCGGCCAGCTCGAACTCGCCAACAACAACGTCTCCGCCTCCAACCCCCTCGTCCTGGACGCCTGGGGCTCCGGCGTCGCCCCCACCCTGCGCTCCACCTCCGCCGCCGCCGCCATCCAGCTCGGCGGCCGCTGGGGCAACACCGACAACGACGGCGGCTACGTCCTGCGCAACCTGCGCATCGACGGCCTGGGCACCGGCCAGACCGGCATCTGGCTGCTCCATAACGTCCACGACGTCACCATCGAGAACGTCGAGATCACCGGCTTCTGGATCGGCATCTACGGCACCCCGGGCTCCCCCTACGGCGTCAACAACGTCTCCCTGCGCAACTCCACCATCCGCCGCAATGGCTCCATGGGCTGGCTCGGCGGCGCCGACAACCTCACCATCGACAACGTCCTGTTCGAGGCCAACAACTTCAACGGCGACCCGCGCAACCACGCCCTCTATCTCAGCCACTCCGACAACGTGCGCATCACCAACAACCGCTTCATCCGCAACTCGGTCGTCAACGGCCAGTGCACCGGCGGCAACGTGACGGTCCACGGCGTCGTCAACGGCATGACCATCGAGAACAACCTCGTCGAGCAGGACGCCAGCGCCATGACCTGCTACGGCATGGCCATCACCTCGGGCTATGACTCGGTCGAGACCTTCCGCAACACCGTCGTGCGCGGCAACACCATCGTCAACCTCGGCCTGTGCTCGATCTGCGTCAACTCCGCCCCGGGCATCGTCATCGAGAACAACCGCTCCATCAACACCCGCGCCACCTACCACGTCGGCGTCGTCGAGCCCGCCAACGGCGAGCAGGACGTCGCCTCCACTGGCGCCGTCGTCCGCAACAACACCCTCTGCCAGACCACCCCGGTCAGCGGCGCCGCGGCAGCCGCCGTCGGGGCCATCGGTGCCATCCTGAGCGGCAACGTCACCTTGACGGGAGCTTCGGCCTCGACCGGCGTCTGCGCCCGCTGAGCCCGTCGTCCCGGACTCGGCGGGTCGGCAGGACCGCCGCGTTCTGATCGCCATCGCGCCGCCCGGCCTCCAGGCCCGGCGGCGCGACTGCTTGTGGCTCTGCCGGCCATCGATCGCCACCCCAAGGACGGGGGCTCGGCAACGGGCCGTCGTCGACGGGCGCTCCGTTAACATCCCTCGACGCTGACGCCCTAGCCTGCACCGGGGCGCCCTTCAACCGGACCGGAGATCAGATGATCGGCATGCCCGTCTTCGGCCGCACGACTCGCCCGCTGCGTCTGCGTCACGGCCTGCTGTGGGCGCTGACCCTGGGGCTGGCCGGACTGGCCGGCTGCGCCAACCTGGCGTCCGCCCGCAGCTATCACTTCAGCGATTGCCAGGAAGGCGCCGCGCCCGGCTGCGTGCCCGGCAGCAACGGCAACCCGGGGACGGCCGCCGCGCCCAAGCGCGACCTGTCCGCGATCGACGTCAACTCGCTGGCACCGGGTTCGCAACTGCTGTTCCGCCGGGGTGGGTCGTGGAACCACCGCATGCTGGAGCTCGAGAACGACTACGTCACGCCGACCGCTCCGCTGGTGTTCGACGCCTACGGCGAGGGCCCGCTGCCGCTGCTGCGGACCGCACGGGCCAACGCCTTCCTGGTCGGGGGCCGCTGGGCCAACACCAGCAACGACGGTGGCTACACCTTCCGCAACCTCAAGCTCGATGGGCTCGGCACTGCGGACTGGGGCATCTGGCTCGTCCACAACGTGCGCAACGTGACGGTCGAGAACGTCGAGATCACCGGCTTTCACATCGCCATCCACGCCAGCGGCGGCGGCCCGCACGGCATCCACCACGTGATCGTGCGCAACTCGACCATCCGGCGCAACGGCTCGATGGGATTCCTGGGGACGATCAACGACAGCGTCTTCGAGGGCAACCTGTTCGAAGCCAACAACTTCTCGGGCAGCAACCGCAACCACGCGATCTACCAGTCCGGCGGCAACAACAACACCTTCCGCAACAACAAGCTGATCCGCAACTCGGTCGCCAACGGCACCTGCACCGGGGGCAACTTCACGGTCCACGGTCAGGTGGACCGCCTGCTGATCGAGGGCAACCTGATCGAGCAGGACGCTGCGGCCGGCGGCTGCTACGGCTTCAGCGTGACGACCGGCTACGACTCGAACGAGTGGTTCCGCAACGTCGTCGTCCGCGGCAACACGGTCGTCAATGTCGGCTACTGCGCCGTGTGCGCCAATGCCGCGCCGGGCATTGTGATCGAGGGCAACCGGCTGATCAACACCGCCAGCACCTACCAGGTCAGCGTGCAGATCCCGACCAGCAAGCGCAGCCCGGGCGACGACGAGGACGCGCGCGCGGTCGTACGCAACAACGTGATCTGCCACGCCGCGCCGGCGAGCGGCAGCACCGACGTGCGCGTCGCCGGCGACGGCGCCCAGGTGAGCGGCAACGTCTACCGACGCGACCGGGACGCGACGACGGGGCCGTGTGCCCGTTGAGCGGACCCGCAGGGACCATCAACGCAGAGCCAGCCAACGCGCAACATGATCAATGACGACGTGGTCATCTTCCTCATCGCCCCCAACGTCGGCGAGCAGATGGGAGGAGAAGCCATCAAGGCGCTGCAGATCTTCCAGGAACTGAAGAAGGTCCATCGCCACACCTACCAGATCACGCACGCGCGCAACGTCCCGGAGGTCCGCGACCGCCTGAAGCTCGACGACGTGTTCTTCGTCGAGGATGACTGGCTGACGATGGCGCTGTGGCGGACGAAGGTCCTCGGCTTCCTGATCAACAGCGTGTTCAGCAAGCGTGCGGTCCAGCTTGCGGAGCGCAAGGCGCAGGAGCTCGGGCTCGCCGATCGCTTCGTGATCCTGCATCAGACCGAACCCAACTCGCCGGTCACGCCGCGCAGCATCTCGCGCCGCCACCGCAACGTGTTCGGGCCGATCAACGGCAACATCTACTACCCGGCGATCTTCCGGGCCCACGAGAAGCTGCAGGCCCGCATCCGCCGCATCTTCCACATGCCGACGCAGAGGCTCAACCGCCTGCTGTTCAGCGACCTCAAGAAGGCCGACATGATCCTGTGCGCGGGCGGCGACCGCACGCGGGTTTCGCTGCGCGCCGCCGGCTGCCCCGAGGCCATCGTCCGCGAGTCGCTCGACTGCGGCATCCGCGAGGAACTGCTGCAGCGCCCGCGCGTCACGCATCAGGGCAACAACCCGCGCTTCCTGCACTTCGGGCGGCTGGTCTTCCACAAGGGCACGGCGCTGATCATCGAGTCGCTGCCGAAGACGCGGCAGCGCATCTGCCTCGACATCGTGGGCCGCGGCCCCGAGCTCGAGAACTGCCAGGCGCTGGTCGCGCGCCTCGGCCTCGGCGACCGCGTGCGCTTCCTCGGCTGGTACGAAAGTCACCAGGACCTGTTCGCCTCCTTCCACCAGTACCGCGGCGTGCTCCTGCCCAGCATCGAGGACGCGAACGGCATCGTCGTCCAGGAGGCGATGGCGGCCGGCCTGCCGCCGATCTGCCTGGATTGGGGCGGCCCGCAGCTGCTGGTCGACGACGGCGTCAACGGCTTCCTCATCGAGCCGCGGACCCGGGACCACATCACCGATGCGATCGCCGCCCGGCTCGACAGGCTGACCGAGGACGCGGCCCTGGCGGAGTCGATGTCCGTCGCCGCGCGGGCCAAGGCCGAGGCCTGGCGCTGGCCCCGCATCATCGAGAGCTGGTCCGGCCTCTACGCCCAGCTGCGCTGAGCACCCCTAGGCGGCGCGCCGGCCCGGCGCGAGCTGCGCGTCGACGGCCTGCGCCACGCGCAGCGCGTTGGCGGCGATGGTCAGGCTCGGGTTGGTGCCGCCGCTGGAAGGGAAGAACGACGCGTCGACGACGTAGAGGTTCGACAGCCCGTGCGCCTTGTTGTCGCGATCGAGCACGCTCGTCGCCGGGTCGTCGCCGAAGCGGCAGGTGCCGCAGACATGACCGAAGTTGATGTTGTTCTCGCCCGAGAGCACGATGACGCGATGCGGCGCGAGCCGTTCCGCCAATCGGCGCCTGAAAGCCTTCACGCGGGCGCTCAGTTCCTCGGGATAGCGGTACTCGAAGCGCATGCCGCTCGCGGCCTGCGGATCGGCAACGACGCGGTTGTCGTGGTACGGCAGATCCTCGACGATCGTCGCCCAGACGGCAGCGTTCTTGAAGTTGAGGCCGTGGAACATGATCATCGCCGCGAGCCGCACGAAGGGACTCGACAGCTTGCGCCACCAGGTTGGCCGCGGGCTGGCCAGCCGGGTCCACCAGCGCGGATCGGTCTGGGCGACATCGCGCATGTACTGCATGATCTGGCCGACGCCGATCGCTGCACCGGCCGTCTGGAACGTGCCGAGCTTGCGGCCGCCCTCCTGGTAGAAGTCGTTGAGCGCGAGCGTCTTCTGCGGGCCGTCGCCCGACAGGCGCTCGAGCGGCCGCACGGCGACGAAGTCGCTGGCGTGGAACATCAGGTTGCGCCCGACCAGCCCCGAGCGATTCGCCAGGCCATCGGGCCAATGCTCGTTGCGGGAGTTGAGCAGCAGCACGGGCGACATGTAGGCGCCTGCAGCCAGCGCCACGACCTTGGCGCGCAGCGCGAACTCGCGACCATCGCGGCGACACCACAGTCGCTTGACGTCGCGTGCGTCGGCTTCGAGCCTCAGCACCTCGCACTGCGCCAGCAGGCTCGCGCCGTGCTGGCGCAGCGCCGGCAGCATGCAGATCCAGGCCGAGTCGCTCTTGCAGGCGCGCGCGCAAGGCCCCTCGCCGCAACCGTTGCAGCCTTCGACGAACTCGTAGCCGGCGTGGATGCGGTAGGGATGCAGGCCGCGAGCCTCGAACGACGCGCAGAAGTGGCGGTCGCGGGCGTTCAGTGCCGGCGGCTCGCGCAAGGACGGCGCCAGCGCCGCGTCGAGCGGGTCCTGGCTGCCGCGCACCCGGTACAGCGACTCAGCCTGCTCGTAGAAGGGCCGCAGCTCTTCGTAGGCGATCGGCCAGCGCTCGGGCAGGGTCGAGTCGGCGACGTCAGGGAAGTTGCCGCGCGGGCGGAAGTCGGCCGGCGAGAAGCGCTCGAGCCCCGCCGCGTACAGGGCCGTCGAGCCGCCGGACCCGCAGCCGAGCGGCGCGAAGAACTCGATCTCGCCGAAGCTGGTGCGTCCCTTCAGACGCGTCGGCCAGCGGCCGCGTTGCAGCCGCGCTTCCTCGGAATCGGCATCGACGTCCGGGCCGCGGCCGCCGTCCGTGGGCGACTTCGCCAGGCCGCCGAACTCCCCGTGCAGGAACAGGCCCTTCTCGATGAACAGCACGCGATGCCCACGCCGGGCCATCTCGAACCCGAAAGTGGCTCCGCCCATGCCGGTGCCGATGACCGCGACGTCCCATTCGGTGGCCTCGGGATCGGCCGGGACGTGTGCCCCCGGACTCATGCGCTCCTGGACAGCCCGAGGGCCTTCTTCACCCAGCGCTTCAGCCGGGTCCGCCGCCCGACGTTCTCCTCGTAGAGCGCGCTCTGGACAAAGGTCTGGCCGGTCGGGCCGCCCCTGGGCAAGCCCGCAACGAAACGGAGGTGCGGATAGATGGCCGCGGTGTCCTCGCCGGACTCGCTCATGCGGGTCCGCACGATGCCCGGCATCAGCTGGTTGACCAGGACATCGGGGAAGCGCGAACGGTCGATCTCGCTGGCCAGCGCCTTCGTCAGCGGCCCGACTGCGCCCTTGGACACCGAGTAGGCCGAGCTGTTGGGAATCGGACCGCGCCAGGCGAACGAACCGAGGTTGACGATGCGTCCGAAGCCGTTCGCCAGCATGTCCGGCAGCGCCATCCGGCAGCACAGTGCCATGCCGATCACGTTGACCTCGATGACACGACGCCAGTCCTCGTGCGAGCCCTCGAGAAAGCCCTGCTTCGGATACAGCGCCGCATTGTTGACCAGCACGTCGACGCGGCCCGAGATCGCCTTCGCCTCGACGAACAGGCGCTCCACGTCGTCAGGGCGCGACACGTCGCCGACCACGAAGCTCATGGCGCCCGGCCGGCACATGGCCATCGTCTGCTCGAGGTCGCTGCGGGTGCGTCCGATACCGACCACGCGTGCGCCGTCGGCGCAGAAGCCCACCGCCGCAGCGCGTCCGATCCCGGATCCGGCACCGGTGACGATCACCGTCTTCCCAGAAAAATCCATGGTGACTCCGCAACCCGACACGCGCTGATGGAACAATCGCTCGGCGGCGGGATGGTACCGCAGGAGGTAGGAATGAATCAGTCGCGCATGCCACTCGGTCGAGTGGTCCGGGCGCTGTTGCTGCTGCTCGGCGCCTTGCTCTTGGCCTATGCCATTTCGGACCATCCGTTCTACGGCGGTGAGCCCGGGTTCGGGCGACTGCAGTCGCTGATCGCCGCGGTCGGCGTCGCGCTCGCGGTCGCGGCAGCCCTGCCGCTGCGCTTCGCCGAACGCGTCCTGCTGGTCGCTGTGACCTGCCTCGTCATGCTGGCGCTGGCGGAGGCCGCTGCTGCCATCGTCCTCGGGCAGTCGATCCGCCCGATCTACCAGACGGACGAACGACTGATCTTCAAGTTCATTCCCGATCGGCAGAGCGTGATGAAGCGGCTGCCGGCCAACGGCGGCACCGTCGTCGGCCATCGCATCAACACCGACGGGTTTCGCGGGGAGGAGCTGCTGCCGGCCGGCAGCGCGAGGCGCGTCGTCATCTATGGCGACTCCTTCATCCATGCCTCCTACACGCCCGACGACGAGACCTTCGCGGTCGTGCTGGGCCGGCAGCTGCAGGCAGCAGCCGGCGCGCGCATCGAGGTGGTCAACGCCGGCGTCAGCTCGTACGGCCCGGACCAGATCATCCTCAAGATGGAGGACGAGTTGCCGCGGCTGCGTCCCGACCTCGTGGTCGTCTCGGTGTTCGCCGGCAACGACTACGGCGACCTGATGCGCAACAAGCTCTTTCGGCTGGGCGCCGACGGTCGGCTCGTCGCCAACCGCTGGACGCTGGATCCTGCCGTGCGCAGCAAGCTCGAGCTCAGCCAGCGCGAGTCGCTCCTGCTGCGCGCACTGCGGCAGATGCTCGGATCGTTCCGATCGCGCGGTGGCGCCGACGGCGCAGCGAACGAGGCCGCGAAGTTCTCGGACTGGGACTTCCTGCTGGCCGAGGCGGAGCGCGAGTACCGCAGCTTCATCGTCGACGGCAACGACGTCGTCACGAACACGCACGTCGACTACTACAGCGCCGACGTCAGCCTGCAGCCGGAGAGCCCTTCGGCACGCTACAAGGTGGCGCTGATGCGCGCGGTGCTGCAGCGCATCCGCGATGTCGCCCGGGCTCAGGGCGTACCGCTCGCCTTCCTCTTCATTCCCCATCCGAACGACGTGACGGACAAGTACGACTGGGGTCCAGTCGATCGGGCCCGCTTCCCCAGCTACGACGGACGCAACCAGACCGCACCACTCGAAGACGCGGCACGCTCGCTCGGTGTGCCCTTCGTCAACCTCTACGAGCCCTACCGCGCCGTCGATGCCAGCCAGCTGTACTTCCGTGGCGGCGACGATCACTGGAACGCGGCCGGCCAGCGCATGGCGGCGGAGTTGATGGCGCGGCTGACCGCACCGATGCTCCCTCCGGGCCTGCCTGCCGCTGCGTCGGCACCGGCGCGCTGAGACGCCGAAGCTTCAGGACAGGATCAGTACAGGACCCAGGCCAGGGCCTTGTCAAGCAGCCAGCCCACTGCGCCTCCGGCGACGAGGGCGACCGGCAGGCAGGCGTCGTTCCAGAGGCTCGTCAGGCCCTCCTTGTAGCGGAACCACAGCGCGATCGGCCAATGCGCGAACTGGCTCAGCACGATGGCCGTGAGCGCGCCATCCAGCTGGTAGTGCGCAAAGCCCAGGGGCAGGCCGACCAGCAGCACGACGACGCGCGGCAGCATGCTGGCGGCCACCAGCGAGTTGCGCCCCATCGCCGTGTAGACGAGCTCGACGAGGAACATCCGGGCACCGAGCGAGCCGATCGCGAGCACCGCGAAGATGTGGCCGGCGCCCTGGTAGCGGTCGTCGTACAGCAGGTCGATGATCGTCTCGCTGGCCATGAACATCGCGCCGGCCAGCAGACCCAGCGAGACGTCGATCAGCTGCTGGAACTTGCGATAGGTGCGCGGCAGATCAGCGCGGCGCTCGCGCACCACCTCGCTGACGGCCGGATAGACGACGCGCATCATCACCATGTTCAGCACCGTCGAGCCGAGCGTGGCCAGGCCGAAGGCGATCGAGTACAGGCCGAAGCTGGTGCTGTCGGCCAGCCCGCCGAGCAGCAGGCGATCACCGTTGGTGGCGATGAAGCCCATCAGGGTGGTCAGCAGGATCCACTTGCCCTTGCTGATCAGTTCCCTGAAGGCTTCGGGCTCGAGCCGCAGGGCCGGTCTCGGGCCCTCGAGCAGCAGGTGCGACAGCACGCACTTGAGCAGCGACGTCACGAGGCCGCCGACCACCAGCGCCCACACCGACGCCGTCCACAGGGCCAGGCCGACCGTCACGACCAGCGACCCGAGCCCGGCCGCGATGTCGACCAGGGAGAGCTTGCGCAGGTCCAGGTTGCGCTCGGCCAGCTTGTTGTTGACCGAGCCGAATCCGATGATCGCCAGGCCGAAGGTCGCCACCGCGATCATCGGCGGCAGTTGCGGGTCGGCGTAGACGGTGCCGGCGACGAACCAGCCCCAGGACTGTCCGAGGGCCACGGTGGCCGCCACGACGAGGCCGAGCATCCACAGCGCCAGGCCGCGGATGATCTGCAAGGTCCAGGCGGTGTGCAGGAAGGCCCGCTCCGCACCGCGGTGGCTCTGCACGATGACGGTCCCGGCTCCGATGTCGGAGATCAGGTTGAGCGCCATCATCAGCGTCGAGATCACCGCCATGATGCCGAAGGCGTCGGGCATCAGCAGGCGGGCGAGGATCAGGTTGCCGATCAGGCGCGTGACCTGGCCGACCACGTGTCCGCCGCCCACCCAGGCACCCGCGCGCAGGCTGCGACGGCGCAGCGAGGCGCTGCGTTCGCGGGGATTGGACGGGACGTCGGTGCGCATGCTTCAACCGCGGTCGACGCCGCCGCCGGAGGCGCCGGAAGCGAAACGGCAGCTCATCGCGCCGGCCCGCGCCAGCCGCCGGCCAGGGGCGCCGCGCGCTGGGGGAATCGCGCAGAACGCGCCGGGCCGCGCAGCCCGGCGGCCACCGCTTCGGTCGTGGCCTCGGTGCGAGGCAGCCGCAGGTAGCCGGCCGCCAGCCCGACGACGATCCAGTAGATCTGGGGCACGGCGACGATCGACGAGACCGTCCCGATCGTGATGAGGATGGCCGTCAGGCAGGCGAGCAGGCCCCGTCCGAGTCGGTACCACTCGCTGTCGCGGTCCTTCTTCTCGATCCACAGGCGCCGGATGATCGCGCCCACGGTGATCGCGAACGGCGCGGCGAAGAGCGTCAGGCCGACGACGCCCATGTTGAGCGCGACCGCCAGGTAGGTGTTGACCATGTCGATGATGCCGTCGCCGCCGCGCATCTGCTCCAGGTCCGGGTGGTAGCCGATGCCCCAGGTGCCGAACAGCGGGAAGTTGGCCAGCACGCTCAGCGTGACGTCGGCCAGGCGCTGGCGGAACTGCACGTTCTGGGCCTCGACCGTGCCGACGAAGGGCAGGTAGTCGATCATCTTCTGGCCCTGCGGCGTCATCAGCAGCAGCGGCAGCAGGACCATGGCCGCGAGCAGCGCCCGGCCGACCCGGGACTGCACGCGCGCGCCGGTGAACAGCAGCACGACGGCCAGGCCGGCTGCCCCGACCCAGGGGCCGCGCGACATGGCGGCGACCAGGCCCAGCGACAGCACGACCACCACCGCCAGCCAGTGCCGATGCTGGCGGAACGACGGGCGCAGGAAGACGAGGAAGGCGAGCGCCGTGGCCATGATGTAGCCCAGCACGATCGACTGCCCGGACGTGACCTGCGCCCGCAGGATGCCGTCGCCACGGCGCAGCATCAGCCCCAGGCCCGAGAACGGCAGGTTCATCGAACTCTCGATGCTGGCGTACAGCAGCCAGCTGCGCACCGCCTCGAAGACGGCCATCGGGCTCATGATCAGCACCGCGATGACGTAGCAGAACAGGCCGTCGCGGTAGTCGCCCAGCGTGCGCAGGCCGCGGCTCGCCACGTAGTACAGCAGGAAGATGTCGAGGAAGACCTCGATGGCGTTGCGGACCGTGCTCGTCAGCGTCGTCGCGTTGGAGGCGTCGACGAGGAACAGCAGCGCCATGTAGCCGGCGATGAACTTGTCGGTCACCGTGCGGCCGAAGGGGATCACGCCGGGCGTGCGCCGGAGTGCCAGGTAGGCGGGCAGCAGCAGCAGCAGCGCCAGCCAGCGGAAGTGGTGCATCTGCAGCCACAGGGTGCCGCCGGTGCGCAGGTCGACGCGGAACGGCGGGATCGCGAACATCAGGAACAGGAACAGGCACAGCCGGTTGCTGTCGCGCTTGCCGGCGACCGCGATCAGCGGCGCGGTCAAGAGCGCGTAGATCCAGTAGTTGTGCGCAAGGAAGGCCGCCATCGTCACGGCGATCCACGCCAGCGTCCGGCGCCGGAAGTCGGCCGGATCGACGACGCCCTCGACCGCGAAGCGGCGCGCCATCCAGAGCACGGTGCCACCGAGCACCAGGATGACGATGAGCGCCTTCAGGTGGGCTGACATGGGCGGTGCCTCAGGTCGCCGGCGGGTGGCGCGCGCGCGACCGCGCCGCCCACAGCAGCGCATCCAGGCCGAAGAAGGCCGCGAGCGCCGTCAGCATCAGCACGATGCCGGCAGCGCCGTGCAGGAAGCCCTGCCCGGCCTCGTCACCGAAGTGGTAGGTCACCAGCATCAGGATCATCACGCGCACGATGTTCGCCGCGAAGGCGACCGGCAGGATCGCCGCGGCCATCAGGGCGTTGTGCAGCCAGCCCGGTCGCTGGACCAGGAACATGAACAGCGTGCCGAGCGCCGCCAGGCTGAACATCGAGTGCAGGCCCGAGCAGGCGTCTGCCACCAGCATCTGGTACTGGCCGATCGACAGCACGACGCCGCTGCGCGCGATCGGGTAGCCGGCGGCGTACAGCAGGTTCTCGGCAATGACCGAGATCCACTGCTTCAGCGGGCCGGTGGCCGCGTCGACCAGCAGGCTCGGCAGCGGCGTCGCGAACACCAGGTAGAACAGCGGGAACCAGAGCAGCCGCGCCGCGGCACGACCGCGCATCAGCAGCAGCACGCCCGCCATCACGAGCGGCTGGGACCCGAAGGCCAGCACCGAGGAGTCGACCGCACGGCCGGCCAGGTAGGCCAGCAGCCCCAGGACGAACAACGGCCAGCCGAGGCGCCCGTCGGACCCGGCCGGCAGCGCCGCCAGCGCGCGCCGCCGGTCCCAGACCAGCCAGGCCGCGACCAGCAGGATGATCGGCCCGTGGGCGTGGTCGTCGGTCTGCCAGATCGATCCCGCCGCGGCCCAGTAGACCGGCAGGTACATCGCCGCGAGTCCCAGCACCGGCGGCAGGCGCCGCAGCGGCCCGCCTGCCCCGGTGTCGGCGGGGCCGTCCGAGGCGGGCATGATCGCCGCGCTCACCGGGCCGCCTTGCCGGGCTGCTTGGGAACGTCGTTCAGGACCGAGCCGACGACTGCCACGCCGGCCGCGCTGAGCCCGGCGACCATGTCGGCGAAGGCGTGCACGCGCGTCTGCACGGTGCGCGCGACGGCGAGCGCCGCTCCGGTGCGCATCGCGATCGGCACCGCGTCCTCGCCGCTCGACAGGCTGGGCGTGTCGATGATGACGACGTCGTAGGAGGCGCGCACGTGCGCAAGCAGCTCGTCGAAGCTGGGACGGTTGAGCAGTTCGAGCGGGTTGGGCGGCACGGGGCCGGCCGGCAGCACCGACAGGCCGACCAGGTCCGTGATGCGGACGATGGCTTCCTCGCGCGAGCGGTGCGCGAGCATCGTCGACAGGCCGGCCTTGTTCTCGAGCGTGAACATCTGGTGCAGCCGCGGCGCGCGCAGGTCGCCGTCGACCAGCAGCGTGCGCTCGCCGAGCTGGGCGAACACGACGGCCAGGTTCGCGGCGACGTAGCTGCGGCCCTCGCCGCGCGCGGTACCGACGATCGACAGCATCTGCCGGCCTTCGTGCTTGTCGAACCAGCGCAGCATCAGCTGGCTGCGCACGGCGCGCAGGCGATCGACGCTGGGGCTGAAGGGCTGGTACGCAGCCACCACCTCCTCGCTGACCGACTTGCTGGGCTCGTTGAGTCGCAGGTAGGCGTAGTCGAACTGCCGCGCCAGCGCGAACTGCACGTCGGCTTCGGTCAGCAGCCCCAGGCGGATCGCGGCCTCGCCGAAGCGCAGGTTGTTCTGGCGCTGGAGGCGCAGGATCTGCTCGGCGGCTTCCGGCGTGATCAAGCCCGCGTCGACCAGGATCGCACCGATCGTGCGATTGGCCCTGGGCAGGGTCGGGATGGTGGCGACGCTCATCCGCATCAGCGTGCTCCCACTCCAGGCAGTGCCGGGCGCCGCGGTGCAAGAGTGCCCCCGTACGACAGGCTTCGGAACATCGGCACCTTCGAGCCGGGCGGGCTCAGGACACCGAGCACCGGCAGGCCTTCGATGACCAGCAGATCCTCGGGGGCGCGGACGCGCCGGTCGATCAGTTCGAGGCCGAGGGCCACCGCCAGCGCCATGACGATTCCGGCAGCCAGCGACATCGCGATGCGCTTCATGCTCTCGGTCTTGGTCGGATCGAGCGGCTCGGTGGCCGGGCTCATCACCCGCACGCTGTGCTGGTTGGTCTGGCTTTCCAGGCTCAGCTGGCTCAGGCGCGTGCGTGCGCTGTCGTAGGCGCGCTGCGCGTTCTCGACGTCGCGCACCAGCACCTGGATATCGTCGCGCGAGCTGCGCATCGACAGCACGCGGGTCTTCTGCGCATCGACGAGGCCCTGCAGTTCGGCCAGCTTGCGACCGCTCGCGCGGCTGACTGCCGAGGTACTGCCGGACACGCGCCGCATCTCGGCCGCCAGCTGCTGCCGGATCTCCACGATCTGCGCCTCCAGGGTCAGGCGCTGCGGGTGGTTGCTGCCGACGATGTTGCTGATCTCGGTGAGCTTGGTCTGCGCCGCAGTCAACTGGCTGCGCAGGGCCTGCACGGCACTGCTCTGCTGAACGTCGGGAGAAGCCTCGCCGCCGGACACGCCCAGTCGACTCGAGGCGTCGGCGCGCTCCGCCTGCGCGGTCGCCAACTGGCCGATGAGGACATTGAGCCGTGCGGTCTCCTGCTCGAGACGCTCGTCGGTGATGCCCTTGTCCTGCTGGTACTTCGAGAGCTTGGCCTGGGCCTGCTCGAGATCCGACCGCAGCACCTTGGACTGCTCGTCGAACCACAGGGCGTACTGGCGCGCCGGCTCGACGCGCAGGTCGACGGCCACGTCGAGGTAGGCCTTGGAGAAGGCGTTGGCCGCGGCGGCAGCGAACTGCGGATCCGGGGCGGTATAGCCGATGGTGATGAAGTTCGTGCCGCGCGCCGGTTCGACGGTCAGGCCGGCCAGCAGGATGCCGCCGTAGTAGTTCTCGATCGGCGTCTTGCCCCGGGTCGACTCCATCCAGGCCTGCACCGCGCCGTCGGCCTTGTCGATGCCCAGCAGCTTGACCACCCGGTGCGCCACGCGATCGCTGCGGATCATCTCCACCTGCGTGGCCATGTAGACCGGCGTCGCCAGACCGGGCGCCATCGCGCCGAGGATGGGATCCGGCCGGACCTCGACCAGCATCGAGACTTCAGCCAGATAGCGCTTCGGCTGCTTGAGGGTGTGCAGGACGCCGACGCCGGTGACCAGCACGAACAAGGCCAGGCACACCCACTTCCGGGCCCACAGGATCCTCAGGCATTGCGAGATCGACATGTCACGCCTCTTCTTTCTGGACCGCCCGGAAGCACTGCCTCAGAAGAGGCTTTCACGAACATACAGCACATCGCCGTCGCGCAGCGAGTCGTCCATCACCGGCTGCGTGATGGCGACCTTGCCGTCCGTCGCACGACGGTGCAGGCGGATGCCCTTCTCGGTGCCGCGCTGCGTCAGGCCGCCGGCGGTCGCGAGGGCCTGCAGCACGGTCAGGCCGCGCTCGAGGCGGTGCACGCCCGGACGCTGGACCTCGCCGTAGATGAAGATCGTCGGGGCGCGATCGACCCAGACCACGTCGTCGTTGCGCAGCAGCACGTCGTCGCCGCGGCGATCCGGCCCGAAGACCTTGGGCAGATCGACCTCGGCCCGGAAGGGCTTGCCGTTGCGCGTGCCGACGACGGTCACGACGTCCGCCCCCGTGGGCGTGATGCCGCCGGCCGTGGCCAGCAGGTCGGTCAGGCGCAGTTCACCGGTCTCGATCGGGTAGCGCCCCGGCCGCCCGACCTGCCCCAGCACCGACACCTGGTTGCCGCGCACCTGCATCACCAGCAGCGACACCTGGGGCTGCTTGACGAAATTGCCGTCGCGCAGGCCGTCGGCGAGACGCCGTTCCGCCTGGGCGGTGGTCATGCCGAGCAGGCGGACGCTGCCGAGCAGGGGGAAGGAGATCGTTCCGGCCTCGGACAGGCGCGTCTCGAGGCTGAGGTCCGGATTCTGGAAGACCGTGATCCTGACGGCGTCGCCGGCCGCCAGGCGGTACTCGCCCGAAGTCACCGCGGCCGGCGCAGGCGCCGCGGGAGCGGTCTGGGCCTGCGCCTGGGCACGCCCGGCCCCGCCCAGCAATCCGAGGATCAAGGCGAGCAGTGCAACGGTCCAGCGCAGTTGACTCATTTCTTCAGCCCCATTCCACTGTTGATGACGCTCACGTCCAGGGCGCCGGAGGCCGGCACCACCACCGGGACCGCCGCAGACGGCGCCTGACCGGCGTTGCGCTCGGTGGCCGCGGGCTCGTTGAACCGGCCCACGTACTCGATCTTCGCTGCCGCCCGCAACGCGCGGATGTCGTCTTCGACGCGCTTGCGGCGACCTTCGTTCACCAGGAACTGCTCGATCGCGGGCCGGGCCCGCGCCTCGTCGACCGGCTCGCTGCGCGATGCGACCAGGAGCAGCACCTGCGCGCCCGTCGGGGTCGCCGTCAGCACGCTCTCGCCGTCCCGCATCTTCGCGAAGGCGTCGACGCTGCCCAGCGGCAGCTGCTCGGCCGCGCGGACCGCCTCGCTGACCGTGAAGCGCAGATCGTTGCCTTTCAGATGCTCGACCAGGGCGCCCACGCTGAGGCCCCCGGCCAGTCGGCCGCGGAGGGCCTCGACCTGCTCCGGCCGGGCCTCGATCGAGATCTCCTGCAGGCTGTAGATGCGGCGCTCGCTGAACAGCGCCGGCTTGTCGACGTAGTAGCGGCGGACCTCGTCGGCGTCCGGCTTGCCGGCCGCTTCGGCGACGCGCTCGGCGTAGGCCCGCGCGATGATCTCGCGGCGCGCCGCTTCCAGCTGCGCCAGCACCTGGGGCTCCCGGTCGACGCGCAGTTCGGCGGCACGCTGCAGGGCCAGTTCCTGGTCGATCAGCCGCTCGAGGGCCTGGCGACCGGCGCGATCGGCCTGGTCGGCTCGCACCCGTTGCTGCTGCAGCAGGTGGTTGACCTGGTGAACGGAGATCTCTTCCTTGTTGACCTTGGCGGCCACCTGGCTGGGCGGCTTGTCCTTGCCGCCGCCGCAGGCCGCCAGCAATCCGGCGAGCATCAGGATCGCCCCGTACCGACTTTTCCAGACGGGCAGAGCGGACGCATTCGACTTCATTCGGGAGCCTCGGGAGGACGGACGACACCGCCCGAAAGGTAAAGATTCAGTGTAAGCCGCGCCCCTGCCCGGCGAACCACCTCAACAGTGGGGGCGGACCGCCCGGACAGCGCCCGGGACCGGTGAAACTGCACACCCGGGGCCCGCGGGCCGCCCTCGGCCTGCTACGCGCCGGATTCAGCAGCGGATGCCGACGTGCAGCGCGACCACCCCACCCGTCAGCGTATGGACATCGACATGCCCGAAGCCGGCGGCCTTCATCATGGCCTTCAGCGTCGCACGATCCGGGTGCATCCGGATCGATTCGGCGAGGTAGCGGTAGCTCTCGGCGTCGCCGGCCACCCACTGCCCCAGGCGCGGCAACACCTTGAACGAGTACCAGTCGTAGGCCTTCTCGAGGGGCCTGGCGACCTTGGAGAACTCCAGCACCAGCAGCCGTCCGCCGGGCCGCAGCACGCGGGCCATCTCGGCCAGCGCCCGCTCCTTGTGCGTCATGTTGCGCAGGCCGAAGGCCACGCTCACCAGGTCGAAGCTGCCATCGGCGAACGGCAGGGCCTCGGCGTCGCAGATCGTCGTCGGCAGCGACAGGCCCTCGTCGAGCAGCCGGTCGCGGCCGGTGCGCAGCATCGCCTCGTTGATGTCGGTGTGGACGACGGTGCCGCTGGCGCCGACCTGCCGCGCGAAGGCCCGCGCCAGATCCCCCGTGCCGCCGGCGATGTCGAGTACCTTGTCGCCCTCGCGCAGGTTGGCGACAGCCACCGTGTAGGCCTTCCAGGCGCGGTGCAGCCCCATCGACATCAGGTCGTTCATCACGTCGTACTTCGACGCGACGCTGTCGAAGACGCCACGGACACGGCCGGCCTTGGCGCTGTCGTCGACGGACTCGAAGCCGAAGTGGGTCTGGGTCATGACCACCCCTCGTCCGCTGGGTCCACCGGCCGATCCCCCGAGGGGATGCGAGCCGGTTTGGGGCGGCCCGGCGCCCGGCTCGCAAATGCACAGTGCGGCATCAGGGCTCCAACTCAGTGATGGTGCCCGCAGGACGAGCCGGCCGCCGCGGGCATCGGCGTGTCGCGCGTGGCGCCGGCGGCCTCGAGGCGCCGCTGGTACTCGGCCCACAGGGCTTCCTGCTGGTCGCCCAGGTGGTACAGGTAGTCCCAGGCAAAGAGCCCCGAGCTATGGCCGTCCGAGAAGGTCGGCTGCACCGCGTAGTTGCCGACCGGCTCGAGGCCGACGATCTCGACCTCGCGCTTGCCGGTCTGCAGCACCTCCTGGCCCGGGCCGTGGCCCTGCACCTCGGCCGACGGCGAATAGACGCGCAGCAGCTCGAAAGGCAGCCGGAACGTGGCGCCGTCGGAGAACGCGATCTCGAGCACGCGCGACTGCTGGTGCACCGTCAGCGCGGTCGGGGTGGGGGTGTCCTTGGTGAGACCGGCCATGGTGTCCTGCGGAAGTTCGTCGGGAGTCTAGTCGCGGCCCGGCGTTGCCAGTTCCATGGCCACACGCGCGTCCAGCGCTTCCAGCGCGATCGGCAGCCGCTGCGCCGCCGGCGGGTCGACCCGCCGCTGCGCCATGCCCCAGACCGGCTGGGGAAAGTGGCTGTCCCAGTCGAAGCGCGCGATCACGTGCCAGTGCAGATGCGGCACGACGTTGCCCAGGCTCGCGAGGTTGACCTTGGTCGGCGCCAGCGCCTCGCGCAGCACGGTCTCGATCTTCGCGACCGCCTGCATGCACAGGCTGCGCTGGGGCACGGCGAGGTCGGTCCACTCGGCGACGTGCTCGTTCCAGATCACGCGATAGAACGCCGGAAAGTGGGCGTCCGCGGCGCGGATCACGCGGAACTCGGCGCGGCGGGCGATCAGCACGCCGCCGTCGCTGTCGCACAGCTCGCAAGCGCTCATACCAGCACGCGCTCGATGCCGCCGGCGTTGGCCTTCTCCACGTAGGCCGGCAGCCACTCTTCGCCGAGGATCCGGCGCGCCATCTCGACGACGATGTAGTCGGCTTCGAGCAGACCGTTGTTCAGGTCGTTGCCGTAGCGGGACAGGCCCTGCAGGCAGCTCGGGCAGGACGTCAGGATCTTCACCGGTGCGTCGGCGGCCACCGCAGCGCCAGCGGCACTCGTCATCAGGGTGCGCAGCGCCGCCTCGTCGCGCCGCAGCTCCTCTTCCTTGCGGAAACGCACCTGGGTCGAGATGTCCGGCCGGGTCACGCCCAGCGTGCCGCTCTCGCCGCAGCAGCGCTCGCTCTTCAACACCTTCGTGCCGATCAGGGCCTTCACCGTCTTCATCGGCTCCTGCTGCTTCATCGGGCTGTGGCAGGGGTCGTGGTAGAGATAGCCTGCGCCGCTGTCGCCCAGCGTGATGCCCTTCTCGAGCAGGAACTCATGGATGTCGACGATGCGGCAGCCGGGGAAGATCTTGTCGAACTGGTAGCCCTGCAGCTGGTCGTAGCAGGTGCCGCAGCTGACCACCACGGTCTTGATGTCGAGGTAGTTCAGCGTGTTGGCGACGCGGTGGAACAGCACGCGGTTGTCGGTGATGATCTTGTCGGCCTTGTCCTGCTGCCCGCTGCCGCGCTGCGGGTAGCCGCAGCACAGGTAGCCCGGCGGCAGCACCGTCTGCACGCCGGCATGCCACAGCATCGCCTGCGTCGCCAGCCCCACCTGCGAGAACAGCCGCTCCGAGCCGCAGCCGGGGAAATAGAACACCGCCTCGCTGTCCGCCGTGGTCGCCTGCGGGTCGCGGATGACGGGCACATAGTCCGCGTCCTCGATGTCCAGCAGCGCGCGCGCCGTGCGCTTGGGCAGGCCGCCCGGCATCTTCTTGTTGATGAAATGGATGACCTGGGCCTTGAGCGGCGCCGCCCCGACCGTGGCCGGCGGCGCCGCCGTCTGCTGCCGGGCCAGGCGCCGCAACAGGTCGTTGGCCAGCCGCTGCGCCTTGAAGCCGACATCGACCATCGCGGTGCGCATGAGCTTGATCGTGTCGGGGTTCTTCGCGTTCAGGAACAGCATCGCCGCCGCGTTGCCGGGCCGGAAGCTCTTCTGCCCCATCTTGCGCAGCAGGTTGCGCATCGCCATCGACACGTCGCCGAAGTCGATCTTGACCGGGCATGGGCTCAGGCACTTGTGGCAGACCGTGCAGTGGTCGGCCACGTCCTCGAACTCCTGCCAGTGCTTGATGCTGATGCCGCGGCGCGTCTGTTCCTCGTAGAGGAAGGCCTCGATCAGCAGCGAGGTCGCCAGGATCTTGTTGCGCGGGCTGTACAGCAGGTTGGCGCGCGGCACGTGGGTCGCGCACACCGGCTTGCACTTGCCGCAGCGCAGGCAGTCCTTGATGCTGTCGCTGATCGCACCGATGTCGCTCTGCTGCATGATCAGCGACTCGTGGCCCATCAGGCCGAAGCTCGGCGTGTAGGCGTGGCTCAGGTCGGCCGGCAGCACGTCGTCGCCCAGCGCCTTCAGCGCCCCGCCGCGCAGCAGCTTGCCCTTGTTGAAGCGGCCTTCGGGGTCGATGCGCTGCTTGTAGGCGGTGAAGTCGGCGATCTCGGCATCGCTCAGGAACTCGAGCTTGGTGATACCGATGCCGTGCTCGCCCGAGATCACGCCGTCGAGCCGCCGCGCCAGCGCCATGATGCGGCCGACCGCCTCGTGCGCGGTCTGCAGCATCTCGTAGCTGTCGCTGTTGACCGGGATGTTGGTGTGCACGTTGCCGTCGCCGGCGTGCATGTGCAGCGCCACCCAGACGCGCCCGTGCAGCACCTCCTTGTGGAGGCGGCGGCACTCGTCGATGACCGGCGCGAAGGCCGCCCCGGCGAAGAGATCCTGCAGCGGCTTGAGGATCTGCGTCTTCCACGAGGCGCGCAGGCTGTCGTCCTGCAGCTGCGCGAAGAAGCTGCGGCCGCCGGCGGGCACGAGGTCCAGGCCGTGGAGCCATCCATCCCACAGGGCCTGCACCTCGCGCAGCAGCGCCAGGGCCTGCTGCACGCGGTCCTCCAGCAGCTCGGCGCTCGGGATCTCGCCGGCGTCGTCGGTCTTGCCCAGCGGCAGCGAGCCCTTCTCGAAGAAGGCCAGGAGCGCGTCGACCAGCTGGAGCTTGTTGCGCAGCGACAGCTCGATGTTGATGCGTTCGATGCCCTCGGTGTACTCGCCCATGCGCGGCAGCGGGATCACCACGTCCTCGTTGATCTTGAAGGCGTTGGTGTGCTTGCTGATCGCCGCGGTGCGCTTGCGGTCGAGCCAGAACTTCTTGCGCGCATCGGCGCTGACCGCGACGAAGCCCTCGCCGTGGCGCGAATTGGCCAGGCGCACGACCTCGCTGGTGGCGCGTGCGACCACGTCCGGGTCGTCGCCCGCGATGTCGCCGACCAGCACCATCTTCGGCAGGACCGCGCGCCGGGACTTGGTCGCGTAGCCCACGGCCTTGAGGTAGCGGTCGTCGAGGTGCTCCAGGCCGGCGAGGATCGCGCCGCCGCGCTTCTGTTCCTCGAACATGAAGTCCTTGATGTCGACGATGCTCGGCACCGCATCCTTGGCGTTGCCGAAGAACTCCAGGCACACGGTGCGCGTGTGCGCCGGCATCCTGTGGACGATCCAGCGCGCGCTGGTGATCAGGCCGTCGCAGCCTTCCTTCTGGATGCCCGGCAGGCCGGCGAGGAACTTGTCGGTGACGTCCTTGCCCAGGCCTTCCTTGCGGAAGACACCGCCGGGGATGTCGAGCCGCTCGGTGCGGATGCCGGTCTTGCCGTCGGACTGGAAGTAGCGCAGCTCGAAGCTCGCCACCTCCGCGTCGTGGATCTTGCCGAGGTTGTGGTCCAGGCGCACGACTTCGAGCCATTGCGCGTCGGGCGTCACCATGCGCCAGCTCGCCAGGTTGTCGAGGGCCGTGCCCCACAGCACCGCCTTCTTGCCGCCGGCGTTCATCGCGATGTTGCCGCCGATGCAGCTGGCTTCGGCCGAGGTCGGGTCGACGGCGAAGACGTGTCCCGCGCGCTCGGCCGCGTCGGCCACGCGCTGGGTCACGACGCCGGCCTCGGTCCAGACCGTCGGCACCGGCCGGTCGACGCCGGGCAAGGCGACGAACTCGACCTCGCTCATCGCCTCGAGCTTCTCGGTGTTGATGACCGCGCTCTTCCACGTGAGCGGGATCGCGCCGCCGGTGTAGCCGGTGCCGCCGCCGCGCGGGATGATGGTCAGGCCCAGCTCGATGCAGCCGGCCACCAGCGCCGCCATCTCGGCCTCGGTGTCGGGCGTCAGCACGACGAAGGGGTACTCGACGCGCCAGTCGGTCGCGTCGGTCACGTGCGAGACGCGTGACAGGCCGTCGAACTTGATGTTGTCCTTGGCCGTGTGCCTGCCGAGCCGTCGAGCGGCCCGGCGCCGCAGCTCGGCCACCGCCTCGAAGCTCTCGGCGAAGCGCTGCACGGCAGCACGCGCGGCCAGCAGCAACTCGGCGACGCGGGCGTTGCGCTCGGCCGCCTCGGCGTCCATCGTCGCCTCGTCCTTGTCGGCGCGGCGCTTGTCGATCTCGCCCAGGCGGTGGTGCAGCGCCTCGACCAGCTGGCGCCGGCGGCGCGGGTTGTCCAGCAGGTCGTCCTGCAGGTAGGGGTTGCGCTGCACGACCCAGATGTCACCCAGCACCTCGTAGAGCATGCGCGCGGAGCGACCGGTGACGCGCTCGGCGCGCAGCTGGTGCAGCATCTCCCAGGCCCGGGCGCCCAGCAGCCGCTGCACGATCTCGCGGTCCGAGAACGAGGTGTAGTTGTAGGGAATCTCGCGCAAGCGCGCGCTGCCGGCGTGCGCAGCTTCATCGAGTGCGCTGCGGGCGGAGTGAAGGGGGAGCGGTGCGTTCATGAGCCGACGGGCGGCAGGGCCGCCGCGAGCCGCAATTATCGCAGTGCAACAAGCTCGCCGGCGGCCCCGGCGGCGCGGCGCTAGCATCGACGGATGACGGCAGCTGCGCCCTGGCCCTATCCGTTCTGGATCGCTCATCGCGGCGCCGGCAAGCTGGCGCCGGAGAACACCCTCGCCGCCTTCGGGCTGGGCCTGTCGCACGGCTACCGCATGGCCGAGTGCGACGTGACGCTGTCGGCCGACGGGGTCGCCTACCTGCTGCACGACGAGCGGCTGGAGCGCACGACCGACGGCCGCGGGGTCGCCGTCGAGCAGAGCTGGGACGCGCTGTCGCGCCTCGATGCCGGCGCCTGGCACGGCGCGCGCCATGCCGGCGAGCCGCTGCCCAGCCTCGCGACGCTGGCGGGCTTCGCGCAGGCGCGCGGCCTGGCGCTCAACCTCGAGATCAAGCCCGGCCCGGGGGACGACGCGCGCTGCGGGCGCATCGCCGCCGCCGAGACCGCCCGCCTGTGGGCCGGGCGGTCGCCGCTGCCGCTGATGAGCTCGTTCTCGCGGGTGGCACTGCAGGCCGCGCGCGATGCGGCGCCCGGCCTGCCCCGGGCGCACCTCTTCGAGTGGCTGCCGGCCGACGCCTGCGAGCAGGCGCTCGACCTGGGCTGCGTGGCGATCGTCGCGCACTTCAGCGGCCTCGACGCCGCCGCGATCTCTCTCGCGCACGCGGCCGGCCTGCGGGTGCTGAGCTACACCGTCAACGACGCCGCGGTGGCCGAGCGACTGCGGGCCGCCGGCATCGACGGCCTGATCACCGACGCGATCGACCGCTTCGACCCGGCCACCGGCTGAGGCCTTCGGTCAACCGGCGAAGCCGCCCTGGTCGAGGAAGGCCTGCTCCTCGACCGTCGTCTGGCGTCCCAGCATCGGATTGCGATGCGGAAAGCGCCCGAAGCGCTCGACGATCCGCAGGTGATCCTCGGCGTGGCCCAGCCAGGGCGGGCCGATGCGCCGGGCCAGCTCGACGCCCTGCCGCTGGTCGGCCAGGTCCTCGGAATGCGAGAACGGCAGGTAGCAGAACGCGCGCAGCTCGGGCTCGAACCGAGCGTCGAACCCGGCGTCGACCAGGCGCCGCGCGAAGTGCCGCGCCAGCGGGTCCGTCGCGTACATGTGGCCCGTGCCGCGGAAGGCATTGCGCGGCAGCTGGTCCAGCAGGATCAGCAGCGCCAGCGCGCCGTCGGCCGTGGCGGCCCAGGCGTCGAGCTCGCGGCGTGCGGCAGCGAAGTGCAGGCCGGCGAAGCGCTCGTGGAAGTCGCGGTCGAAGGCCGGGTCCTTGCGGAACCAGCGACCGGGGCCGGCCTCGCGCCAGAAGCGCAGCACCTCGCCGGGGTTCGCGGCGGCCGGGTCCATGTCAAGGATCCTTGCGCGCCGCGTTGCCCAGGATCATGGCCCGGCCCGCGAACAGGCCGCCGGCGGCCTCGATGTCCAGGCGCTCGCCATCGCGCCGTCGCACCTCGGCCATGATCCGGTCGGCCTCCGGGTCGGCGGCGCCCAGGGCCAGCAAGGCCCGCCGGCTGAGCGCCATCGCCGACTCGAAGGTCTCGCGCACCTGGTAGTGGATGTCGGTCTTCAGCAGCTCGATCGCATGCTCGCGGTCGTAGGCGCGCACCAGCACCTGGGCCTGCGGGCACGCGATCCTGGCGTTCTCGGCGATGCGCGTCGTCGCCGCCTTGTCGCTGATGCACACCAGGATGGCCCGCGCACTGTGCGCACCGGCCGCGTGCAGCACGTCCAGCCGCGCGCCGTCGCCGTAGTAGACCTTGAAGCCGAAGGTCTCGGCGTCGCGGATCACCTGCGTGTCTCGGTCGATGATGGTGATGCTGGCGCCGCGCGCCAGCACGCCCTGGCTCGCGACCTGGCCGAAGCGGCCGAAGCCGATGATCAGCACGTTGCCGGTCCGGCCCTCGGGCGTCTCGACGCCGTCGAGCGAGACCTTCGCCTTCGGCGCCAGCCGGCGGTGCGCCAGCACGACCAGCGGCGTCAGCGCCATCGACAGCACGACGATGGCCGTCATGTTGGCGTTGACGGTCGCGTCGATCACGCCGGCGCCCAGCGCAGCCGCATACAGAACGAAGGCGAACTCGCCGCCCTGCGCCATCAGCACGGCGCGGTCCAGCGCATCGGCGCGCGAACTCTTCGCGATGCGCGCGACGCCGTAGATGCACAGCGCCTTGACGATCATCATCGCCAGCACGCCGGCCACGATCAGCGGCGCGTTGCTGGCCACGACGGCGAGGTCCAGCGACATGCCGACGCCCAGGAAGAACAGGCCCAGCAACAGGCCGCGGAAGGGCTCGATGTCGGCCTCCAGCTGGTGCCGGAAGGTCGACTCCGACAGCAGCACGCCCGCCAGGAAGGCGCCCATCGCCATCGACAGGCCGCCCAGCTGCATCAGCAGCGCGGCGCCCAGCACCACCAGCAGCGCCGCGGCCGTCATCACCTCGCGCGCCTTGGCATTGGCCAGCACCCGGAACAGCGGATTGAGCAGCCACACGCCGGCCGCCACCAGCGCGGCCAGCGCGCCGACGGCGATGCCGATGGTGGTCCAGCGCGACGGCGTCGCGGCGGCATCGCCCACGTCCGGGGCCATGAAGGCGATGAGCGCCAGCAGCGGCACGATCAGCAGGTCCTCGAACAGCAGCACGGCGACGATCTTCTGCCCGCGCGGCGCGGCGATGTCGCCGCGCTCACCCAGCAGCTGCATCACGATGGCGGTGGACGTGAGCACGAAGCCCATCGCGCAGACGAAGGACACGACCCACGAGAAGCCGAAGCCCACGCCGACCAGCGTGAGCAGCGCCCCGCACACGACGACCTGCAGGCTGCCGAGGCCGAAGATCTCGCGCCGCAGGCTCCACAGGTGCGAGGGCCGCATCTCCAGGCCGATGACGAACAGGAACATCACCACGCCCAGTTCGGCGGTGTGCAGGATGGTCTGCGGATCGCTGATCCAGCCCAGCCCGAAGGGCCCGATCGCCAGCCCGGCCGCCAGGTAGCCCAGCACCGAACCCAGGCCCAGGCGCTTGAACAGCGGCACCGCGACGACCGCGGCACCGAGCAGGGTCACGACCTTGAGCAGGTCGCCGGCGCTGCCTTCGGCCGCCATCAGTGCGGCGCCCGAAGGGCTCGTCGGACCGCAGTGCGCAGCGGCCCCGACCGGATGGTGAACGTGACGCGCATGCAAGCCCTCCCGACGAGGGCAAGATCGCCCCGGCGGGACTTTACCCGGCGGTCCGTGCGTCCCGGGCCGCGCTTCAGCCGCTGTGCAAGGCGTGCAGGGCCGCTGCGGCCTGCGCGGCGATCGGCTCGCCCTGCGCATGGCGCCCGCCGCGCAGTGCCCAGCGGCCGGCGACCATGACATCGCTGAACGGCCGGCCGGATCCCGGTGCGAACACCAGGGCATCGAGCAGGTTCGCGTCGGGCAGGCCGAGCTGCGCCGGGTCCGCTGCATCGATCACCAGCAGGTCGGCCCGCGCCCCGGGTTGCAGGCCCCAGCGTGCCTGCCCGGCCGCGGCGCCGCCGCCGGCGAGCGCGCGCTCGAAGAGTCGCGCCGCGGTCGACGGCTCGCCCTGGTCCGGCGCGGCCGCGACGTTGCGGCGGCGGTGGAGCAGGCGCTGGCCGTACTCCAGCAGCCGCAGCTCGCCCGGCCAGTCGCGGCCGACCTGGCTGTCCGAGCCGATCGCCAGCGGCACGCCGGCGGCCAGCCAGCGCGGCAGGTCGGGCAGGCCGTCGCCGAGGTCGGCCTCGGTCGTCGGGCACAGCACGACGCCGGCGCCGCAGGCCGCCACCGCATCGATCTCCGCCGGCGTGGCATGCGTCGCGTGCACGAGCTGCCAGCGGGCGTCGAGCGGCGCGTGCTGCAGCAGCCACTCGATCGGCCGAAGGCCGGTCGCCGCGAGGCAGTCGTCGACCTCGGCGGTCTGCTCGGCCACGTGCACGTGGATCGGGCCTTCGCCGAGTCCCCCCGCAGCGTCGAGCAGGCGTGCGATCGATGCCGGCGACGCCGCGCGCAGCGAGTGGATCGCGACGCCGGCATCCAGCAGCGGACGTCGCGCCGCCCGGACGCCGTCACGCAGCGCGCGCACCGCGTCGGCGCCCGCGGCGAAGCGGCGCTGATCCTCGCGCAGCGACGGCTGCGCGAAGCCGGCGCGTTCGTACAGCGCCGGCAGCAGCGTCAGGCCGATGCCGGCCTCGTGCGCGGCATCGGCCAGGGCCCACGACATCGCCAGCGGGTCGGCGTAGCGGGCGCCGTCGGCGGCGTGCTGCAGGTAGTGGAACTCGCAGACCTGGGTGTAGCCGCCCTGCAGCAGCTCGACGTAGAGCTGGGCCGCGACGGCACGCAGCTGCTCCGGCGTGATCGCAAGTGCGACGCCGTACATGCGGTCGCGCCAGGACCAGAAGTCGTCGTGCTCGCCTTCGCGCCGCTCGGCCAGCCCGGCGAAGGCGCGCTGGAAGGCGTGGCTGTGCGCGTCGACCAGACCGGGCAGCACGGCGCCGTCGAGCCGCAGGTCGCCGTCGCCGGCGGCCACGCCGACGCTCACGCCGGACCAGCATCCCGCCGCATCGATCGACAGCCGCACCGCCGGCTGCCAGCGCCCCTGCACCCAGGCGCGCGGCGCCCAGAGGCTGCGGCTGCCCGGCTCAGCGCCCATCCGGCCGCCACGCCTGCATCACGTCGACCAGCCGCTGCAGCAGCGGCCTCACCTCGGCCGCACGCGCTTCGTCGTAGGCATAGGGCGGCGACTCGTCGGCCATGTAGCAGCGCCAGCACATCTCCAGCTGCACCGCGTGCACGCCCTCGCCCGGGCGACCGTAGTGGCGCGTGATGTGGCCGCCCTTGAAGCGGCCGTCGACCACCTGGGTGTAGCGCGACTGGCCCGCCAGCACCTCGGCCAGGGCGCGGCGCAGCGTGGCGGCGCAGCTCGCACCGTCGGCGGTGCCGAGGTTGAGGTCCGGCAGCTGGCCGTCGAAGAGCCACGGCAGCTCGGACTTGATGCTGTGGCCGTCGAACAGGATCGCGTGGCCGTGCGCGGCGCGCAGTCGATCGAGCTCGCCGCGCAGCGCGTCGTGGTAGGGCCGCCAGAAGGTGTCGATGCGCTGCGCGACCTCGGCGGCGTCGGGCGCCTGGCCCTCGCGGTACAGCGGCTCGCCGGTGAAGAAGCGCGTCGGGCACAGCTCGGTGTTGTTGACGCCCGGGTACATCGGCGCGTTCTCGGGCGGGCGGTTCAGGTCGATCACGTAGCGCGCGTGGCGCGGCACGATCAGCGAGGCACCGCAGTCGCGGACGAAGGCATAGAGGCGGTCGAGGTGCCAGTCGGCGTCCTCGGTCTGCAGCGCGCGCGGATGCAGGCGGGGCTGCAGCGCCCCGGGGATCGTGGTGCCGACGTGCGGCACGCTCACCAGCAGCGGGGTCGTGCCGCGATGCAGGGTGCAGACGGACTCGTTCATGACGGCAGCGCGTGGAGTTCGAGGCCGCCGGCGACGACGCGCCGGCAGGGGTTGACGCCGAAACCATACGCCAGCTCGCGCGGATGGTCGACGGCCCAGACCGTGAAGTCGGCGCGCTTGCCGGCCTCGAGCGTGCCGTGGCTGACCGCCAGGCCGAGCGCCTGCGCCCCGTGCGCCGTGAACCCGCGCAGCGCCTCCTCGGGCGTCAGGCCGAACAGCTGGCAGGCCATGTTCATCATCAACAGCGGCGACAGGGTCGGCGACGAGCCCGGGTTGTGATCGGTGGCCAGCGCGATCGGGATCCCGGCTTCGCGCAGCGCCGCCACGGGAGGTTGCCGGGTTTCGCGCAGGAAGTAGTAGGCGCCCGGCAGCAGCATCGCGACCGTGCCGGCGGCGGCCATCGCCCGCACGCCGTCGGCACTCAGGTACTCGAGGTGGTCGCAGGACAGCGCGCCGTAGCCGGCGGCGAGTGCGGCGCCGCCCTGGTCGCTGAGCTGCTCGGCGTGCAGCTTGACCGGCAGGCCGAGAGCCCGGGCCGCATCGAAGACGCGGCGCGTCTGTGCCGGCGTGAAGGCGATGCGCTCGCAGAAGGCGTCGACCGCATCGACGAGGCCCCGGCCGTGCAGGGCCGGCAGCCAGTCGCAGACGGCGTCGATGTAGTCGTCGGCGCGGCCTTCGTACTCCGGCGGCAGCGCATGCGCCGCCAGGCAGGTGGTCCGCACCGTGACGCCCAGGGCCGCGCCCACCGCTCGCGCGACGTGCAGGCAGCGTGCCTCGTGCTCCAGTGCGAGGCCGTAGCCGGACTTGATCTCGATCGTCGTCACGCCCTCGCGCAGCAGGGCGCGCGCGCGGGCCAGCGTGGCGGCGAGCAGGGTCGCGTCGGGCGCTGCGCGCGTGGCGGCCACGGTGGAGCGGATGCCGCCGCCGGCACGGGCGATCTGCTCGTAGCGGGCGCCCTGCAGGCGCAGCTCGAACTCGAGCGAGCGCTCGCCGGCATAGACGAGGTGGGTGTGGCCGTCGATCAGCCCGGGCGTGACGACGGCGCCGCCGAGTCGATGCTCCCGCGTGACCCGGGACGCCAGCGCCGCGGGCAGCGCCGCCTCCTCGCCGATCCAGGCGATGCGTTCGCCCTCCGCCACGAGCGCGCCACGCTCGATCCAGCCCCAGGGGGGCGCCACGCCCGCCATGCTGGCGAACCGCGCATCGCGCCACAACACGAGGTCGTCGCTCATCGCACGGCCCTCGCCTCGTGGCCGATCCACCAGGCGCGCGTGCCGGGCGCGGCCTCGAGCCGCCAGGTCTCGTCGAGTGCGGCAGCGCCGACCGCCCAGACCAGGCTCCCGGCGGCCACCGCCAGCACTGCGGCGCCGCCGCGTCGCAGTCCGACCGCGTCGGCCGCGTACAGCGCACGCAGCGTGCCGGCCGGCGGTGCGTGCGAGCCGGGCTCGGCCCGCAGCATCCAGCCGGCGCTGCCCGCGGCGAGCATCAGGTTCAGGTCCTCGGTCGGGCCGTCGATCAACCGGGCCTCGGGCGCATCGCCGCCGTCGAAGCGGAGCGGTCCGTCGCCGGGCAGGCAGCGCACGCTGCGAGCCGCGAAGTGCAGCTCGACGCCGGCACCGGCCACGACGGCCAACCAGCGCTCGACCCCGGGAAAGGCCGAGAACGGACCGTCGCGCTCGATGCCCGCAACGCTGAGACGCAGCGACCAGCGCTGCCCATCGGGCCAGGCCAGCAGCTCGCGCGTGCGACCGCCGCCGTTGCGCCAGGGCTGGGGTGCCAGGTCGTCGAGGCGGACGAGCTCGAGGCTCATGGCTTGAACTGCCCTTCGAGCAGATAGCGCGACCCGGGGTGCACCAGCCGCGCCAGCGTCACCGGCCGGCGCTGGCTCACGGTGCGGCGCGTGACGACCAGGCAGGCCTCGCCCCGCGCGATGCCGAGCAGCCGTGCTTCGTCGGCTGTCGGCGCGGCGGCCTCGATCGAGTACTGCGCCTCCCACACCGGGGCGACCTCCAGCAGGTAATGCGTCGGCGTGGTCTGCGTGAAGTCGACCTGCAGGTAGCCGGGCGCGCAGGCCGGGTTGACGTAGCGGTCCTCGCATTGCAGCGGCACGCCGTTCTCGTGGTGCACGATCACCGTGTGGAACACCGCGGCACCGGCCGCGAGGCCCAGGCGCTGCGCGAGCGGCTCGCCCGCCACCTCTTCGCGCGCCAGGTGCACGGTGGCATGGTGGCGGTGACCGCGACCGGTGATCTCGTCGTGCAGATCGCGGATCGTCAGCGTCGACGACACGCGCTGCAGCTGTGCCGCGAAGGTGCCGACGCCCTGCACCCGTTCCACCAGGCCCTCGCCCTGCAGCTCGCGCAGCGCGCGGTTGACCGTCATGCGGCTGACGCCGAACTGCGCCACCAGCTCGGCCTCGGACGGCATCAGCGTGCCCGGCGGGTAGCGCCCGCGCGCCAGCGCCTGCAGCAGGTGCTGCTTGACGCGCGCGAACGGCGCGAGCGCGTTGCGGGCGGGTCGACGTACCGGAGCATCCATGCTGCCGACGATCCTACTTGACCATACTTGTCTAGACAAGTAGATTGCTCCGGTCGCCCGCCGTGCAGGAGCCTGCCATGACCGACCTGAGTGCCATCCACCTGCCTGCCGGGCCGCGCCCGGTGAAGGCGCCGACCGGCACCGCCCTGCACTGCCGCAACTGGCTGATCGAGGCGGCCTACCGGATGGTCCAGAACAACCTCGATCCGGCCGTGGCCGAGAACCCGGACGCGCTGGTGGTCTACGGCGGCATCGGCAAGGCGGCCCGCGACTGGGCCTCGTTCGACGCGATCCTGCAGGCGCTGCGCGAGCTGCAGGAGGACGAGTCGCTGCTGATCCAGTCGGGCAGACCGGTCGGCGTGTTCCGCACACACGTCGACGCGCCGCGGGTGCTGATCGCCAACTCCAACCTGGTGCCGAAGTGGGCGACGTGGGAGCACTTCCACGAGCTCGATCGCAAGGGCCTGATGATGTACGGCCAGATGACCGCCGGCTCCTGGATCTACATCGGCAGCCAGGGCATCGTGCAGGGCAC
>NZ_CADEFR010000011.1 GCF_902826655.1 uncultured Methylibium sp.
AGAACTGCACGTCGTCGATCAGCAGCAGGTCGAGCGAGTGGTACTTGGCCTTCAGTTCGTCGAAGGTCTTGCGCTGGTAGTTCTTGACGACGTCGGTGATGAACTGCTCGGCGTGCAGATACAGCACGCGGGCATCGGGCCGGTCGCGCAGCAGCGCGTTGCCGACGGCGTGGATCAGGTGGGTCTTGCCCAGGCCGACGCCGCCGTAGATGAACAGCGGGTTGTACATGACGCCCGGCGCGCCGGCGACGTGCAGCGCCGCGGTGCGGGCCATCTGGTTGGCGCGGCCGGGGACCAGGGTGTCGAAGGTCAGCACGGTGTTGAGGCGGTGCTTCGACGGCGGCGGGCTGGCGGGCGGGGCGGGCGGCGGCACGGTGCCAGCCTGCGCGCCCGCGGCGCCGAGCCAGGCCCCGACCGCCTGCGGATGGCCGTTGCTGCGCGAGGTTTCGGGGCCGCGCGCCGGCATCGCTTCGCGCGCGGCGAGCTGCAGGTCCAGGCGCACCGGCTTGCCGGCCACGTCGCTCATCACGCTTTCGATGCGTGCGGCGTACTGATTGCGGATCCAGTCGAGCTTGAAGCGGTTGGGCACGCGCAGCACCGCCACCGCCGCCCCGTCGCGGTCGACGACATCGGCCGCAGGCAGCGGTCGGATCCAGGTGTTGAACTGCTGTTCGGGCAGCTCGGAAGCCAGGCGTTCGCAGCTTCGAGACCAGAAATCAGCGCTCATGTCGTTGTGGACAATTCATGGCGAGACCCACGATTCTAGCCTCGCGAAGACCGCCGGCGACCGGGTTATCCACAGTTCCGAAGCCGGCGGTGCGCGCTCTCGCCCCTGCGCGGCAGTGGGCCAAGTCATTGACCGGGAATGGGATTCTTGATGTAATCCGCGGTTTTCCGCAGCGGGAGCGGGTGCGCCTTGCGCCAAGGTCCGAACCCGCGGAACCCGCGGACGCATCAGGCGGCTCGTCCACCGATCCGCACATCGCCCGCGCTGCGGGACAGAGGCTCACATGAAACGCACCTACCAGGCATCCAAGACCCGTCGCGCCCGCACCCACGGCTTCCTCGTCCGCATGAAGACCCGCGGCGGCCGCCAGGTGCTGAACGCGCGTCGCGCCAAGGGCCGCAAGCGCCTCGGCGTCTGAGCCGCCGGGGCCTCGCGGCCAGTCGGGCGTGAGCGTCGACCTGGCCGGTCTGCAGGCCACCGATTTCGAGCAAGCGCTCACCTCGCGGCCCTGCGCGCGGACGGAGCACTTTGCCTTGCATCATTTGCCAGCCCGCATCTCAGCGGCGGAGCCCAAGTTGTCAACAGCCGGGTCGTCACAAGACGTAAGTGCTGTGGACGAGCGGCGCCGGCTGGGTCTGGTCGTGCCCAAGCGCCACGCACGGCGCGCGGTGACGCGCAACCTGGTCAAGCGCCAGGGCCGGGCGGCCTTTTCCCGCCACGCCGCGGCAATGGCTCCCGGTTCCTGGGTGCTGCGCCTGCGCGCGCCGTTCGATCCCAGGCGCTTTGTCAGCGCCGCATCCGACGCGCTGCGCAGTCAGGTCCGGGCCGAGCTCGACACGCTCTGGCTCGCCAGCCCGGGCTACCGGCGATGAGCCGCCTGCCGGCGCCGGCCGACTGGCCCCGTGAGGGCCTGATGCTGCTGGTGCGCGGCTATCGACTCTTCTTCAGTGCCTGGCTGGGCAGCAGCTGCCGGTTCACGCCCAGCTGTTCGGCCTATGCGCTGGGCGCGCTGGAACGCCACGGGGCGCTGGCCGGCAGCTATCTCACCGGCCGGCGCCTGCTGCGTTGCCATCCGGGCTGCGACGGCGGGCACGATCCGGTGCCGGATCGTGCGCCGGGCTGGCTGACCCGGCCCGGTCACGCGGCGAACGCAGCATCCCATCACGACAGCGGCGCGCCGGCGGCGCGCCATCCCTCCGAGATCTCGACATGACCGATATACGCCGCACCCTGCTGTGGGTGGTGTTCACGATGTCGCTCGTCCTGCTGTGGGACGGGTGGAACAAGCACACCGGCCAGCCTTCGCTGTTCGGGCCGACCGCGCGGCCGGCCCCGGCCGCCACCGCACCGGCGACGCCGGGCAGCGGCGTGCCGTCGGCCACGGCCGTGACGGCCCCCGGCAGTGTCGTGACCCCCGGTGCCGCGCCGGCCGCCGCGGGCGCGGTGGCGCAGACCACCACGATCACGACCGACCTGATGAAGGTGACGCTCGACGCGCGTGGCGGCGACGTCGTCCGTGTCGAGCTGCTGACGCACAGCGACCAGAACGACGCGAAGAAGAACGTCGTGCTGCTGGACCGCTCGGCCGAGCGCTACTACGTTGCCCAGACCGGCCTGGTCGGCGCACCCGACCTGCCCAACCACCTGACGACCTACCGTCTGCTGCCCGGCGAGACCACGCTGGCGGCCGGCCAGGATGCGCTGACGATCGCCTTCGAGTCGCTCGCGCAGGGCGGCGTCACGCTGAAGAAGACGCTGACGTTCAAGCGCGGCAGCTATTCGGTGGACGTGAAGCACGAAGTGAGCAACGGCGGCGCCGCGGCGCTGTCGCCGCAGCTCTACACGCAGCTGGTGCGCGACGGCAATGCGCCGCCCGGGGAGTCGAGCTTCTACTTCACCTTCACGGGCCCGGTGATGTACACCGACGCCAGCAAGTTCCACAAGGTCGACTTCAAGGACATCGAGAAGGGCAAGGCCGAGCACGACAAGACGGCCGACAACGGCTGGGTCGCGATGGTCCAGCACTACTTCTTCTCGGCCTGGCTGCACAAGGACAAGGCCCCGCGCGAGTTCTACACGCGCAAGGTCGACACCAACCAGTACGCGATCGGCCAGCTGTTCCCGCTGGGCGCCATCGAGCCGGGCGCGAGCAAGAGCTTCGACAGCCTGCTCTACATCGGCCCGCAGGAGGAGAAGAAGCTCGAGCTCCTGGCGCCGGGCCTGGAGCTGGTCAAGGACTACGGTTTCTTCACCATCCTGTCCAAGCCGCTGTTCTGGCTGCTCGACCAGCTGCACAAGCTGCTGGGCAACTGGGGCTGGGCCATCGTCGCGCTGGTCGTGCTGCTGAAGGCCGCCTTCTACAGCCTCAACGCCAGCGCCTACAAGTCGATGGCCAAGATGAAGGCCATCAACCCGCGCATCATGGAGCTGCGCGAGCGCATGAAGGACAAGCCCCAGCAGATGCAGCAGGAGATGATGCGCATCTACAAGGAAGAGAAGGTCAACCCGATCGGCGGCTGCCTGCCCATCCTGATCCAGATGCCGGTCTTCATCGCGCTGTACTGGGTGCTGCTGTCCAGCGTCGAGATGCGCAACGCGCCGTGGATCGGCTGGATCGCCGACCTGTCGGCCAAGGACCCGTTCTACATCCTGCCGGTCGTGATGACGGCGACGACGCTGCTGCAGACCTGGCTGAACCCGACGCCGCCCGATCCGGTCCAGGCCAAGATGATGTGGATCATGCCGCTGGTGTTCTCGGTGATGTTCTTCGTCTTCCCGGCGGGCCTGGTGCTGTACTGGATCACCAACAACCTGCTGTCGATCGCGCAGCAGTGGGTGATCAACCGCCGGCTCGGCGTGGCCTGATCCGCGCCTGACAATCGCGGCCATGCTGCCGCGCCACGAGGACCCGATCGTCGCCATCGCCACCGCGCCGGGGCGCGGCGCGGTCGGCATCGTGCGGGTCTCGGGGCGCGGGCTCGGTCCGCTGGCGATGGCGCTGTGCGGCCGCGTGCTGCAGGCGCGCCACGCCCACTACGGCCCCTTTCTCGACGCGCACGGCGAGCCGCTGGACCAGGGCCTGGCGCTGCACTTCCCGGCGCCGCACAGCTACACCGGCGAGGACGTGCTGGAGCTGCAGGCCCACGGCGGGCCGGTGCTGCTGCAGCTGCTGCTGGCGCGCTGCCTGCAGGCCGCGGCCGAGCTCGACCCGGCCAGCGGCCGGCCGCGCCTGGCCGGCCTGCGCGTCGCCGAGCCCGGCGAGTTCACCGAGCGCGCCTTCCTGAACGACAAGCTCGACCTGGCCCAGGCCGAGGCCGTGGCCGACCTGATCGACGCCAGCACCGAAGCGGCGGCGCGCTCGGCCGGTCGCTCGCTGGCGGGCGCCTTCTCGCGCGAGGTCGAGACGCTGCGCGAGCGGCTCGTCGAGCTGCGCGTGCTGGTCGAGGCGACGCTGGACTTCCCCGAAGAGGAGATCGACTTCCTGCAGAAGGCCGATGCGCGCGGTCGCCTCGACCGCGTGGCCGACGCGCTGGCGGCCGTGCAGGCGCGGGCGCGCCAGGGCGCGCTGCTGCGCGAGGGCCTGCACGTCGTGCTGGCCGGGCAGCCCAACGTCGGCAAGAGCTCGCTGCTCAATGCGCTGGCCGGCGCCGAGCTGGCGATCGTCACGCCGGTGGCCGGCACCACGCGCGACCGCATCGCCGGCACGATCCAGATCGAGGGCGTGCCGCTGCACCTGGTCGACACCGCCGGCCTTCGCGGCGAGCACGAGACGCACGACGAGGTCGAGCGCATCGGCATGCAGCGCAGCTGGCACGCCATCGGCGAGGCCGATGCGGTGATCTTCCTGCACGACCTGACGCGGCACGGCGAGGCCGGCTACGACGCCGCCGAGCGCGAGATCGCCACGCGCCTGCCGGCCGGCGTGGCAGTGCTGGACGTCTACAACAAGCACGACGCGGCGCCCGCCGCCGCGCTGCCGCCGGACGGCCTGGCGCTGTCCGCGCGCACCGGCGAAGGCCTGGCTGCGCTGCGCGCGAGGCTGCTGCAGCAGGCCGGCTGGCAGGCCGGCAGCGAAGGCGTGTTCGTGGCCCGCGAGCGCCACCTGCAGGCGCTGCAGCGCACGCGCGAGCACGTCGGGCGGGCGCAGGCGCTGGTGGCGCAGCGCGACGCGGCGCTGGAGCTGCTGGCCGAGGAGCTGCGGCTCGCGCACGACGCGCTGGGCACGATCGTCGGCCACACCACGGCCGACGACTTGCTGGGCCAGATCTTCGGCCGGTTCTGTATCGGAAAGTGATGCACTTCACACCGCGTAGCACCCTCGCGCCGGGGGCGCGCGCTTGGATCGCCGGCGCGAGGCGCCGATAATCGAAAGACGCTCCCGACACCACAACAACAACCGGACCTGCCACCATGACGCACGAAGAACTGCTGCAAGCGATCCAGTCGCTCAATGCCGAGGACGCCTTCCGGCCGCGGCTCGATCCGTCGCAGTGGCGCACCTTCCTGCAGTACCTGACGCGCCACGAGGTCCGCTCCGGCGACCTGCTGCTGAAGCAGGGCGACATGGACCGCACGCTGTACTTCCTGGGCCAGGGCACGCTGCAGGTCTACGCGACCGGCGGCGCGCCCGGCTCCAACAAGATCGCGATCCTGCGCGCCGGCGGCATGTGCGGCGAGCCGGGCCTGTTCGCCGACGGCGAGCGCACCGCCAACGTCGAGGCCATGACGCCTTGCGTGGTTTGGGCGCTGCGGCTGCCGCGCTTCGAGGAGCTGTGCGCCCGAGCGCCGGTGATCGCGCTCGAGGTGCTGCGCGCGGCCGGCACGGTGATGGCGCTGCGCATGCGCGCCAACATCTCGCGCCAGCTGCCGATCACCTGAGGCGCGTTGCCGCGGGGCTCAGTGCCCCTCGAAGCTCACCAGCGTGAACAGGCTCAGGCCGGCCTCGCGCACGCGGGCCGAGCCGCCGAGTTCCGGCAGATCGACGATCACCGCGGCCTCGATCACCGTGGCGCCCAGCCGCTCGAGCAGGCGCTTGCCGGCGAGCATGGTGCCGCCGGTGGCGATCAGGTCGTCGATCAGCAGCACGCGCGAACCCGGCCGCACGGCATCGGTGTGGATCTCGACCGTGGCCGAGCCGTACTCCAGCTCGTAGCTCTCGGCGACGGTGTCGAAGGGCAGCTTCCCCTTCTTGCGGATCGGCACGAAGCCGAGGCCCAGCTCGTAGGCCAGCACCGAGCCGATGATGAAGCCGCGTGCGTCCAGGCCCGCCACCGCATCGGCCTTGAGGCCGAAGTAGCGATGCACGAACTGGTCGATCAGCACGCGGAACACGCGCGGGTTCTGCAGCAGCGGCGTGATGTCGCGGAACTGCACGCCCGGCGCGGGCCAGTCGGGCACGGTGCGGATGGTGTCGCGGATCAGTGCGCGGTCGTCGTCCATGACGGGTCTCCCGGGGTCGCGCGCTCAGGGTGGCGGCAGCCGCGCCAGCAGCTCGACGCTGCCGTCGGCGCGCGGGCCGAGCACCAGGCCTTCGCCCGAGGACGTGCTGCCGCCGGCCAGGGCGCTCAGGGTGAACTGGTGGCTGACCCAGACCTCGAAGCGGCCCGCCTCGACGCGCGCCAGGGCCGTGCGCAGCGCCGCCAGCTGGCCGGCTTCGTCGGCCGACGCACGCGGCGAGCCGAGCGGCGCCCAGGCCTCGGCCTGGCCGAAGGCCAGGCGCGCGGTGTCGAGGCAGCGGCACCAGGGGCTGGAGCGCACCGCCGCGGGTGTCAGCCGCTGCTCGCGGAACCAGGCGCCGAGGCGGCGCGCCTGCTCGCGGCCGGCGTCGTCGAGGTTGCGCTGGGTGCCGCACTCGCCGAGCCTGAAGCCCGGCGGGTCATAGGTGCCCGGCGCGTTGGCGTGGCGAAACGCGGCCACGACGCCGCCGCGGCGCAGCCGGTCCACGACGGCCGCATCGGCCATCGCGGCGCCGGGGAGCCAGGCCGAGAGGCCGGCGAGGCCGGCGAGGCCGGCCAGGATCAGTTCGCGTCGTGCGGTCATCGGGTCAACCTCGCAGCAGTCGGGCCTCGGCGCGCGCGAGCGCGTCGGAACGGCCCGACAGTACCAGCGTGTCGCCGGGCGCGAGGAACAGCGCGTCGGACGGCCGCAGCACCGCGCCGCCGGCGCGCCGCAGCGACACGACCTGCACGCCGAAGGCATCGAGCCCCTGATGGCCCAGGGTCTGGCCAAGGCAGGCGCAGCTGTCGGACAGCGTGAGGGTCTGCAGGCGCGCCTGCTTCAGTTCCTCGACCGTGTCGTCGTCGGCACCGTGGAAGTAGCCGCGCAGCAGGCCGTAGCGCGCGTCGCGCTGGTCCTGCACCACGCGGATCACGCGCCGCATCGGCACGCCGACCAGCGCCAGCACATGCGAGGCCATCATCAGCGAGCCCTCGATGGCCTCGGGCACGACCTCGGTGGCGCCGGCCGCCTGCAGCTGCTCGAGGTCGCTGTCGTCGATGGTGCGGACGATGACCGGCACGGTCGGCGCATGCTCGCGCACGAGGCGCAGGATCTTCAGCGCCGAAGCGGTGTCGTGGTAGCTGACGACCACCGCGGTGGCGCGCGCCAGACCGGCGGCCATCAGGCTCTGCAGGCGCGCGGCGTCGCCGAAGACGACGCTCTGGCCGGCGGCGGCGGTCTGGCGCACGCGGTCGGGGTCGAGGTCGAGCGCCATGTACGGGATCTGCTCGGCCGACAGCAGCTGCGCGAGGTTCTGCCCGCTGCGGCCGTAGCCGCAGATGATGACGTGCGCATCGGCGTGGATGGCGCGCTTGGCGATCGTCGTCAGCGCCACCGACTGCAGCAGCCAGTCGCTGGCCGCCAGTCGCATCACGATGCGGTTGCTGTACAGGATCAGCAGCGGCGTCGCGAGCATCGACAGCACCATCGAGGCCAGCACCGGATTGGCCAGCTCGGGCGGAATCAGCCGGTTCTGCGCGGCCAGCGTCAGCAGCACGAAGCCGAACTCGCCGGCCTGCGCCAGGTAGATGCCGGTCCGCAGTGCCACGCCGGCCGGTGCGCCGAACAGCCGCGCCAGCGCCGTCACCAGGCCGAACTTGAACAGCACCGGCAGCACCGTCAGTGCCGCGACCAGCGCCCATTGCTCCCACACCGCGCGCCAGTCGAGCTTCATGCCGACGGTGATGAAGAACAGGCCGAGCAGCACGTCGTGGAAGGGCCGGATGTCGGTCTCGACCTGGTGCTTGAACTCGGTCTCGGCGATCAGCATGCCGGCGATGAAGGCGCCGAGCGCCAGCGACAGGCCGGCGTGCTCGGTCAGCCAGGCCAGGCCCAGCGTGACGAGCAGCAGGTTCAGCACGAACAGCTCCTCGCTGCGCGCGCGCGCCACCTGCGTCAGCCACCAGCGCATCACGCGCTGGCCGCCGACCAGCAGCAGGGTCAGCAGGGCGACGGCCTTGAAGGACGCGATCAGCAGCGCGCGGGTCAGGGTCTCGGCCGACTCGGCGAGCGCCGGCACCAGCACCAGCAGCGGCACCACGGCCAGATCCTGGAACAGCAGCACGCCCATCACGCGCTTGCCGTGCGGCGTCTCGAGCTCGAGCCGCTCGGCCATCAGCTTGACGACGATGGCGGTGCTGCTCATCGCCAGCGCGGCGCCGAGCGCCAGCGCGCCCTGCCAGCCCAGGCCCCAGGAGCGGCCGGCCATCGCCAGGCCCCAGGCCAGCAGCGCGTTGCCGGCCAGCGCCGCGAGCATCGTCAGCGCCACCTGCGACAGTCCGAGCCCGAACACCAGGGTGCGCATGCTGCGCAGCTTGGGCAGGTTGAACTCGAGCCCGATGACGAACATCAGGAAGACGACGCCGAACTCGGCGAGGTACTGCATGCCGCCGGCATCGCCGGCCAGCGCGAGCGCATGCGGCCCGATCAGCACGCCGACGGCCAGGTAGCCGACCATCGGCGGCAGCTTCAGCGAACGGCAGGCCGTGACGCCGAGCACCGCGGCGACCAGGTAGAGCAGCGTCAGTTCGAGCGAAGTGGCCATTCGTCCGGGAGCTTGCAGGATCGGTGCCGCGGCAGGCCACGCCCGCGCGAGGGCGCGCCTAGAATCGTTCGATGCTACCCAAGGCCCGGCGGCCCGCGCCCCGGGTGCAGCCCTTGAGCCACCTCCCCGCAACCTCCCCGCAGCGCAGCGTCGAACTCGGCGCGCAGGCGCTGGCGATCGAAGCCCAGGCCCTGACCGCGCTGCAGCAGCGCATCGCGGGTCCGATGGCCGACGCCTTCGCGCAGGCGGTGGCGACGCTGCTCGGCTGCCGCGGTCGCGTCGTGGTGATGGGCATGGGCAAGAGCGGCCACGTGGGGCGCAAGATCGCCGCGACGCTGGCGTCGACCGGGACGCCGGCGATGTTCGTGCACCCGGCCGAGGCCAGCCACGGCGACCTCGGCATGGTGACGCCGCAGGACGTGGTGCTGGCCATCTCCAATTCGGGCGAGAGCGACGAGCTCGCCGCCATCCTGCCGGCGATGCGGCGCCTGGGCGTGCCGCTGGTGGCGATGACCGGCCGGGCCGGGTCGTCGCTGGCCAGCCATGCGCAGGTCGTGCTCGACAGCAGCGTGGCCGAGGAAGCCTGCCCGCTGAACCTGGCGCCGACGGCCAGCACCACGGCGCAGATGGCGCTGGGCGACGCGCTGGCGGTGGCGCTGCTGGATGCGCGGGGCTTCAAGGAAGAGGACTTCGCGCGCTCGCACCCTGGCGGCGCGCTGGGCCGCAAGCTGCTGACGCACGTGCGCGACGTGATGCGCAGCGGCGAGCGCGTGCCGCAGGTCGGCCCCGACACGCTGATGGCCGACACGATGCGCGAGATGAGCGCCAAGGGCATGGGCTGCACGGCGATCGTCGATGCGGCGGGCAAGCCGGTCGGTATCTTCACCGACGGCGACCTGCGCCGCCTGTTCGAGCGCGGCGGCGACCTGCGCCAGACCCGCGCGGCCGATGCGATGTCGCGCAACCCGCGCACCGTCGAGGCCGACGCGCTGGCGGTCGAGGCCGCCGACCTGATGGAGACCGCCAAGATCACCAGCGTGCTGGTGGTTGATGCGACGGGCGTGCTGGTCGGCGCCGTCACCTCGAACGACCTGCTGCGCGCCAAGGTCATCTGACGCCGAACCGATGCGCGAGCTGCGACCGACGCTGAGCTTCGATCCCGCGCTGCTGCTGAAGGCGCAGGGCCCGGCCGGCGGCCTCCGCGCGGCCCTCTTCGACGTCGACGGCGTGCTGACCGACGGCCGGCTCTACATCGGCGAGCATGGCGAGACCGTGAAGGCCTTCAACGCGCTCGACGGCCACGGACTCAAGCTGCTGAAGGCCGGCGGCATCGCGCCTCTCGTGGTGACCGGGCGCGACTCGCCGGCCGTGCGGCGGCGCGTGGCGGACCTCGGCATCGCGCACGCGGTCTACGGCGCCCACGACAAGCTGGCGGCGGCGCAAGGGTTGCTGCAGGCGCTGGCGCTGGACTGGCCGCAGCTGGCCGTGCTGGGCGACGACTGGCCCGACCTGCCGCTGCTGCTGCGCTGCGGCTTCGCCGCCGCGCCGCTCAACGCGCATGCCGAGGTCCGTGCGGTGGTCGACCACGTGACCGCGCTGCCCGGCGGCCATGGCGCGGCGCGCGAGTTCTGCGACCTGCTGCTGATCGCCGCGGGGCGCTATGCCGGGCTGCTGCGCGGCCAGCTGACGACGCTGGACGACGGCAAGCCGTCGGCCTGAAGGCGGCATGTCCGAGCACGCCGAGAGCCCGCAGGCGCCGTTCAGCGAGCTGGTGCCGCTGGCGCCGAGCGCGTCGGCGCGACCCCCGGTCACCGGGCCCTGGACAGCGCGCCTGTGGGACCAGGCACTGGGGTACCTGCCGGTGCTGCTGATGGGGGTGCTGGCGGCGCTCAGCTGGTGGCTGGTGAAGAACACGCCGGTGCCGGCCGACCCTTCGCGTGCGGCGACGCTGCGGCACGAGCCCGACTACACGATGCAGGACTTCTCGGTCGTCAGCTACCGGCCGGACGGCGTGCTGCAGTCGCGGCTCGAGGGCGACCGCCTGCGGCACTTCCCGGACAACGACACCATCGAGGTCGATGGCGTGCGCCTGCGCTCGGTCGATGCGGCCGGCCGCGTGGTCGTGGGCAGCGCCCAGCGCGCCCTGAGCAACGGCGACGCGACGCAGGTGCGCCTGACTGGCGGCGCCACCGTGGTCCGCGAGCCCGGGCCGCGGGACGCGCCGACGGACCGGCTCGAGATCCGCGGCGAGTTCATCGAGATCTTCACCGAGACCGAGCGCGTGCGGTCGCACCTGCCGGTCGTGCTGATCACCGGCCGCGGCGAGATGCGCGCCGGCAGCCTGGACTACAACCACGTCGATCGCACGGGGCAGCTCGGCGGTCGCGTCGTCGGCGAGCTGCGGGCGACGCCGCGGCCGGCGCCATGAGCGATCCGCTGGTCTTCATCACCGGCGCGTCGAGCGGCATCGGGCAGGCCCTCGCCGCGCGCTATGCGCGGGCCGGCTGGCGGCTGGCGCTGGTGGCGCGCCGCGTCGCGGAGCTCGAGGCCTGGTGCCGCGGCCAGGGTTGGCCTCAGGACCGCTGGGCCGTCTACGGCGCCGACATGCGCGACGTGGACGCCACGGTCGCGGCAGGTCGCGACTGCCTGCAGCGCCAGGGCCTGCCGGACGTGGTGATCGCCAATGCCGGCATCAGCGTCGGCGTCGACACGGCGGAGTTCGCGGACCTCGAGGTGATCCGCGCCACCTTCGAGACCAACAACCTCGGCATGGCGGCGACCTTCCAGCCCTTCCTCGCGCCGATGCGCGAGCGCCGCAGCGGCACGCTGGTCGGCATCGCCAGCGTGGCGGCCATCCGCGGCCTGCCCGGGCATGGCGCCTACTGCGCCAGCAAGGCCGGCGTGGTGGCCTATTGCGAGAGCCTGCGCGGCGAGTGTCGCGCGCACGGACTGCGCGTCGTGACCCTGCTGCCGGGCTATGTCGCCACGCCGCTGACGGCCGGCAACAGCTACGGCATGCCCTTCCTGTTGTCGCCGGAGCGCTTTGCCGACCGGGCCTGGCGCGCGATCGCCGCCGGCGACAGCTACCGGGTCATTCCCTGGCAGATGGGCGTGGTGGCGAAGCTGATGCGCGTGCTGCCGAACGCCTGGTTCGACCGCCTGCTCGTCGGCCGCGGGCGCAAGAAGCGCCAGGGCGAGTAGCCGCGCCGTAGAGACCGGGGCAAAGAAAAAGGCGGCTGGCTTTCGCCTTGCCGCCTTTTGTCCGCGTCGCCCGGCAGAGCCGGGTGGGGATCGGTGTTGCGCCGCGCTCAGTAGCCGCCGCGGCCACCGCCGCCGCCGCCGTAGCCCCCGCCGCCACCGCTGCGGCCACCACCGCCACCGCCGTAGCCGCCGCCACCGCTGCGGCCACCACCACCGCCACCGCCGTAGCCGCCGCCGCCACCACCGTAGCCGCCGCCACCGCCGCCGCCGCTGCGACCACCGCCGCCGCCGCCGTAGCCGCCGCCACTGCCGCCGCCGCCACCGTAGGGGCCGCGGAAGCCGCCGGGACGTTCTTCGCGCGGACGGGCCTCGTTGACCACGATGGCACGGCCCGACAGCGACTGACCGTTCATGCCCTGGATCGCGGCCTGCGCCTCGGCATCCGAGCCCATCTCGACGAAGCCGAAGCCCTTCGAGCGACCGGTGTCGCGGTCCATCATGACCTTGGCCGAGGTCACCGTGCCAAACTCGCCGAACGCCTGCTGGAGTTCTTCGTCACGCACACTGTAGGCAAGGTTGCCCACATACAGCTTGTTGCCCATGGAGAGCGCCTTCCTTCCCAAGAAAACGGTACCGCGGTACCCCGACCTATCTGTGGAGCCTCAACCCGCCGGAACCGATCCAGAGAAGGCGCCGCATCCAGACTTGAAATTCCATTATGGGTGAACCGCCGGCTTTCGGCGCAACCCCCCGGCGCGACTGTTGTATCGGAGCCGAGCGGCCGCGGGGGACGCGGGCATGAGCGAGCCGCCGCGCATCGCGAGCCTGGTGCCCAGCCTGACCGAGCTGGTCTGCGCCCTGGGCCTGGCGCACCGTCTGGTGGCACGGACGGGCTATTGCATCCACCCGGCCGAGGCCGTTCGCGACGTGCCCAAGGTCGGTGGCACCAAGGAAGTCAACCTGACCAAGCTGCGCCGACTGGCGCCGACCCACGTGCTGCTGAACGTCGACGAGAACCGCGCCGAGACGGCGGCGGCGCTGCGCGACTTCGTGCCCGAGCTGGTGGTGACGCATCCCTGCGACCCGCGCGACAACCTGGCGCTCATCGACCAGCTGGCGACCGTCTTCGTGACCGAACCCGGGGTCGCCGAGCGCGCGGCGGCCCTGCGCGCGGACATGGCCGGCGAGCTGGCGCTGACCGCAGCGCAGCAATTCATGCCCCAGCGGGTTCTCTACCTGATCTGGCGCGAGCCCTGGATGACGGTGGCGCGCGACACCTACATCGCCCGCATGCTGGCCGCCGTCGGCTGGAAGACGCTGCCCGAGGTGGAGGGCGGACCGACGGGCGCGGCCCGCTACCCGCAGGTCGATCCCGGGGCGCCCTGGCTGGCCGATGTCGACCGGGTGCTGCTGAGCAGCGAGCCCTACCGCTTCGACGACGTTCATGTCGCCGAAGCCCAGGCGCTGTGTCCGCAGGCGCGGGTGCAGGCCGTCGACGGCGAACTGCTCAGCTGGTACGGCCCGCGGGCGGCGGCCGGCCTGCGCTACCTGCGCGCGCTGGCGGCCGGCTGACGCGGGCGCGGGCCGCGCCACAATGCGCCGATGGACCTGAAGCCGCTGATCGCCCTGCTGGCCATCGTCAACCCGATCGGTGCGATTCCCTTCTTCATCAGCTTCACCCAGGGCTTCAGCCGCGAGCAGCGGCTGCGCACGATCCGCGTCAGTGCCTTCAGCGCCTTCGTCGTGATCGCGGTCAGCGCCGTGGCCGGGCTGCAGATCATCGAGTTCTTCGGCATCAGCATCGCGTCCTTCCAGGTCGGCGGCGGGACCTTGCTGCTGATCAGCTCGCTGCAGATGCTCAATGCCAAGCCGGCCGACACGACCAAGGAAGACGTCGACGAAGGCGCCGAGAAGGCCGATGCCGGCGCCAGCATCGCGGTCGTGCCGCTGACCATCCCGCTGCTGACCGGGCCGGCCACGATCTCGACCATGGTCATCTACGCGGAGCGCACCCGGCACTGGTCGCAGCTCGGCACGCTGGTGCTGTACGGCGTGGTGATCGGGGTCGCGGTCTACCTCGCCTTTGCGGCGTCCGGCCGCATCGCCCGGGTGCTGGGCAAGACCGGCATCAACGTGATGACGCGGCTGATGGGCCTGATCCTGGCCGCGATGGCGGTCGAGATCATGGCCGACGGGCTGGTGAAGCTGTTCCCGGTGCTGGCCAGCCACCTGAGCCGCTGACGCGACCCATGAGCGACGACGTCCCGACGTTCGACCACATCGTCATCGGTGCCGGCACCGCCGGCTGCCTGCTGGCCAACCGGCTGAGCGCCGACCCGAGCAAGCGCGTGCTGCTGCTCGAGGCGGGCGGCCGCGACGACTACCACTGGATCCACATCCCGGTCGGCTACCTGTACTGCATCGGCAACCCGCGCACCGACTGGCTCTACAAGACGGAGCCCGATCCCGGCCTCAACGGCCGCTCGCTGCGCTACCCGCGCGGCAAGGTGCTGGGCGGCTGCTCCAGCATCAACGGCATGATCTACATGCGCGGCCAGTCGCGCGACTACGACCACTGGGCGCAGTTGACCGGCGACGACAGCTGGCGCTGGGACGCCTGCCTGCCGGTCTTCAGGCAGCACGAAGACCATCACGCCGGAGCCGACGCCCTGCATGGCGCCGGCGGCGAGTGGCGCGTCGAGAAGCAGCGCCTGCGCTGGGACGTGCTGGACGCTTTCGCGCTGGCGGCGCAGCAGGCCGGCATCCCGGCCACCGCCGACTTCAACCGCGGCAACAACGAGGGCGTCGGCTACTTCGAGGTGAACCAGCGTGCCGGCTGGCGCTGGAACACGGCCAAGGCCTTCCTGCGCCCGACCTGCTACGGCCGGCCGAACTTCGAGCTGTGGACCGGCGCCCAGGTGACGCGGCTGCTGCTCGAGCGTCGCGCCGACGGCCCGCTGCAATGCACGGGCTGCGAGGTCGTGACGCCGCAGGGCCTGCAGACCGTGCGGGCCTCGGGCGAGGTGCTGCTGGCGGCCGGCGCGGTCGGCACGCCGCAGCTCCTGCAGCTGTCGGGCGTCGGGCCCGGCGACCTCTTGCAGCGTCACGGCCTCGGCGTGTGGCACGAGCTGCCGGGCGTCGGCGAGAACCTGCAGGACCACTTGCAGATCCGCGCGGTGTTCTCGGTGCAGGGCGTGAAGACGCTCAACACGCTGGCGAACTCGACGCTCGGCAAGGCCCGCATCGGCCTCGAGTACCTGCTCAGGCGCAGCGGGCCGATGAGCATGGCGCCCTCGCAGCTGGGCGCCTTCACGAAGTCCTCGCCCGAGCGCGCCTGGCCCAACCTGGAGTACCACGTGCAGCCGCTCAGCCTCGATGCCTTCGGCGAGCCCTTGCACGACTTCGATGCGTTCACCGCCAGCGTGTGCAACCTCAATCCGACGAGCCGCGGCAGCGTGCGCATCGTCAGCCCGCGCTTCGAGGACGCCCCGGCGATCGCGGCCAACTACCTCGGCACCGACGAGGACCGTCGCATCGCGGCCGACAGTCTGCGCCTGACGCGCCGCATCGCTGCCCAGCCGGCACTGGGGCGGTACCGGCCGCAGGAGGTTCGACCCGGCGTGCAGTTCCAGACCGACGAGGAACTGGCGCGCCTGGCCGGCGACATCGGCACGACGATCTTCCACCCCGTCGGCACCTGCCGCATGGGCCGCGACGACGACGCCCAGGCGGTGGTCGATGCCCGGCTGCGCGTGCGCGGCGTGAGCGGCTTGCGGGTGGTCGATGCGAGCGTGATGCCGACCATCACCAGCGGCAACACCAACAGCCCGACGCTGATGATTGCCGAGAAGGCGGCGGCCTGGATCGCCGCCGACCACGGGCATCGGCGGACGTGAGCGGCGAAGCTGTCGCCGCAGTGACTCGCCGCACCAACATGCTGCAGGAAAACCCCGATGCCGTGCAGCGGCGCACTCCCTACAGTTCGGCCACTCGCGGCGGGGTTCGCCCCGCCAGGCGGGGGATCGAGGAGACAAGCGAAGAGTGCGGCGGTCTGGACAACCGCCCGTTGTATGGAGATGAGCACAGCGCGGGCCGACCAGCCTTCGCTTGGAGAGCGCCAGTACCCCTGGCGCTCTTTTAGTTTGTGCTTCGCGTTTCGCTGTCCGCCGCCCCGATTCCGGCCCCGCTCCTGTCCGCATGCTCGATCTCTTCACGGTCACCCTCGCGTCGCTGTTCGCCGGCTTCGTCGATGCCATCGTCGGGGGCGGCGGGCTGATCCTCGTGCCGGCGCTGTTCAGCGTCTTTCCCGGCACGGCACCGGCCACGCTGTTCGGCACCAACAAGGGCGCGGCGGTCTGGGGCACGGCCCTGGCCACGTGGCAGTTCTCGCGCCGCGTGACGCTGGCCTGGCATGCCCTGCTGCCGGCCGCGGCTGCGGCGCTGATCGGCAGCTTCGCCGGCGCCTGGACGGTGACCCAGGTGCCGGCCGACGGCCTGCGTCGCGCGCTGCCCTTCGTGCTGCTGGGCGTGCTGCTCTACACGCTGGCCCGCAAGGACCTCGGCCGCATTCACGCACCGCGTCACGGCCCGCGTGCCGAGGCGGCCTGGGCGTCGCTGATCGGCAGCGTGATCGGCTTCTACGACGGCTTCTTCGGCCCGGGCACCGGCAGCTTCTTCGTGTTCCTGTTCGTGCGACTGCTCGGCTACGACTTCCTGCACGCCAGTGCCTCGGCCAAGCTGCTGAACACCGCGACCAACGTCGCGGCGCTGGCGGCCTTCGCGTGGACCGGCCATGTCTGGTGGCACATCGCCCTGGTGATGGCGGTGGCCAACGTGATCGGCAGCCTGGTCGGTACGCGCCTGGCGCTGAAGCACGGCGCGGGCTTCGTGCGCATCGTGTTCGTGTTCGTCGTCACGGCGCTGATCGCCAAGACCGGCTACGACGGCTTCCTGCGATGACCGGCGGCCGCGCGCCGGATCGATCGCGTCGCGCAGAATCGCGGCGCATGACGAGCCTGCCGATCCGCCTTGCCGCAGCCTGCTGCCTGGCCTGGAGCCTGAGCGCTGCCGCATGGGCGGCAGACGACGGCACGCCCCGGCCCTGCCGCGTCGCCGGACTGAAGCACGAGGTCCTGTGCGGCAGCGTCACGCGTCCCCTCGACCCGGCGCAGCCGGAGGGCCGGACGATCGCCGTGCACTTCGTCGTGGTGCCGGCGACGGCGCGCGAGAAGCTGCCCGATCCGGTCTTCTTCTTCGCGGGCGGGCCGGGCCAGAGCGCGATCGCGCTGGCGGGGTCGGTGCTGCCGCTGTTCCAGCGACTCGGCAATCGGCGCGACCTCGTCTTCATCGACCAGCGCGGCACCGGCCGGTCGGCGCCGCTGGAGTGCGAGCGCGACGATGCGCGGCCGCTCGCCTGGCAGCTCGATGCGGAGCGCGCGATCCAGCGGCTGGCCGATTGCCTGCAGCGATTGCGTGCGCTGCCGCACGGTGATCTGCGTTTCTACACGACCACGATCGCGATGGCCGATGCCGACGCCGTGCGTGCAAGGCTCGGCGCCCCGCGTGTCAACCTGGTCGGTGGCTCCTACGGCACGCGTGCCGCGCTGGAGTACCTGCGGCAGTTTCCCCGGCAGGTGCGTCGCATCGTGATCGATGGCGTGGCGCCGCCCGACATGGCATTGCCGGCCAGCATGGGCGAGGACGTCGCGGTGGCCCTGGAGCAGCTGTTCGCCGACTGCGACCGCGAGGCGGCCTGCCGCGCACGCCATCCGCGCCTGCGCGAGCAGTGGCGTGACCTGCTCGCGCGCTTGCCGGTGCCGGCCAGCGTGACCGATCCGGCGAGCGGTCGACAGGTCTCCGTCACGCTGACGCAGGACACGCTGGCCTCGACGGTGCGCGGCCCGCTCTATGCGCCGGCGCTGGCGGCGGCGCTGCCCTACGCGATCGGTGAAGCGGCCGAGGGCCGCTACAGCGCCCTGCTCGGTCTGGCCGGCGGCCTGGGCACGGGCTCGCGCAGCCTGCGGCTGGCCGAGGGCATGCACTTCGCCGTCGTCTGCGCCGAAGACATGCCGCGGGTTGCGGGTGTCGCGCCGGCACCGGGCCTCGGGGCTGCCTTGGCGCGGCCCTATCAGGCGATCTGCACGGGCTTGCCGCCGGCCCGGGTGCCGCCGGAGTTCTATGCGATGCCGCCGTCTGCCGCGCCGGTGCTGGCGCTGAGCGGCACGCTCGACCCGGTGACGCCGCCGCGCCATGGCGCGCGTGCAGTGGAGGCGCTGGGGCCGCAGGCGCGGCATGTGGTGGTGGCGAACGCGGGCCACGGCGTGCTGGCAATCGGCTGCGCGCGCGATGTGCTGCATCGCTTCATCGACGCCACGAGCGACGCCGAGGCGCTGGCGGTCGAAGCCGATTGCCTGGCGCGCCTGCCGCGCCCGCCGGCCTTCGAGCCGCCCCGGCCGGATGCGCTGCTGCCGGGAGCCGCGCGGTGATCCTCGTCGAGGCCCTGCACAAGCGCTTTGCGGCGCCGCGCCGGGGCTGGTTCGCGCGTGCCGCGGCGAGCATCGTGGCGGTCGAGCAGGTGAGCTTCACGGCGACCGATGGCCGCATCACCGGCCTGCTGGGCCCCAACGGCGCCGGCAAGACCACGACGCTGCGCATGATCGCCGGCCTGGTGATGCCCGATGCCGGCACGATCGCCGTCGACGGCATCGACGTGCTGCGCGAGACGCAGGCCGCGCAGCGACGCATGGGCGTGCTGAGCGATGCACGCGGTCTGTACCCGCGCCTGAGCGCGCGCGAGAACATCGTCTACTACGCAAGCCTGCAGGGCATGGCGCGCGACATCGCTCACGCACGTGCCGAACAGCTGGCCGAGACGCTGGACATGAAGCCGCTGCTCGAGCGACGTACCGACGGCTTCAGCCAGGGCGAGCGCATGAAGACGGCGCTGGCGCGCGCGCTGGTGCACGACCCGGCCAACATCATCCTGGACGAGCCGACGAACGGCCTCGACGTGCTGTCGACACGCGCGCTGCGCGAGGCGCTTCGGCACCTGGCCAGCCCCGCCGGTGGCGGCAAGTGCGTCGTGCTGTCGAGTCACATCATGCAGGAGGTCGAGCGCCTGTGCGATGCGGTCGTCGTCGTGGCGCATGGCCGCACGGTGGCCGAGGGCACGGTGGCCGAGCTGTGCGCGCGCACCGGCGAGAACGACTTCGAAGAGGCCTTCGTGAAGCTGGCGTTCGGGCGCGAGTTGACGACGGTCGAGGGAGGAGGGTCTTCATGAGCCGCCGAGCATGGTCGGTGTTCGCCAAGGAGATCGTCGACGCGTTGCGCGACCGGCGCACGCTGATGACCGTGCTGATGAGCTCGGTGCTGATGGGCCCGCTGGTGCTGGTGCTGCTGTCGGGTCTGGTGGCGTCGCTGGAAGAGCGGGCCGAGCGGCGCGTCGTGCTGGCGGTCGGCATGGAGCACGCGCCGAGCCTGCGCAACTACATCGAACGGCAGACCTTCCGCATCGAGGCCGCGCCCGCCGATCACGAGGCGAAGTTGCGCGACTCCAGCCTCGGGGATCCCGTGCTGGTGATCGAACCCGGGTTCGAGGACCGCCTCGCCCGCGGCGACGCACCCACGGTGCTGATCGTCAGCAGCAGCGGCAACCGGCAGGCCGAGGTCGGCACCGGGCGGCTGGAGCGGTTGCTGCAGGGATTCAACCGCGAACGCGGTGCGCTGGCGCTGGCCCTGCGCGCGATACCGACGACGATGCTGCGGGCCGTGGAGGTCGAGGAGCGCGACCTCGCGAGTTCGCGCAGCCGCGCCGCGCAGTTCACGGGCATGCTGCCGTTCTTCGTCATCATGGCCGTGCTGTACGGCGCGCTGAATGCGGCACTCGACACGACGGCCGGCGAGCGCGAGCGCGGCTCGCTCGAGCCGCTGCTGGCCAACCCGGTGTCGCCGATGGCGCTGGTGCTCGGCAAGTGGGGCGCGGTGGCGGCGGTGAGCCTGCTGATCGCCCTGCTCAGCGTGCTGAGCTTCCTGCCGGCGCAGTGGCTGATCCGCAGCGAGACCCTGAGGGCGCTGTTCATCTTCGGGCCGCGCGAGGCGGCGGCTTTCCTGGCGGTGCTGGTGCCGCTGGCGGCGGCACTGTCGGCCGTGATGATGGCGGTCGCGATCCGCTGCAAGAGCTTCAAGGAAGCGCAGGCGAGCAACACGGTGGTGATCCTGGCGGTGTCGCTGCTGCCGCTGGTGGCGCTGTTCAACCAGGGCGGCGAGAAGCCCTGGTTCATCTGGCTGCCGGCACTCGCCCAGCACACGCTGATGAACCGGGTGCTGCGCGGCGATGCGCTGTCGCCGGCCGAGGTGGCGGTGCCGCTCGCGGTGAGCAGCGTGCTGGCGGCCCTGAGCCTCGCGTACATCGCGCGGCACCTGCGTGCCGCGGCGACGCGCTGAGCGGCCGACCCACCGAGCTCGGGGCTTTGCAAGCCTCTCCGGCTTCGAATACCCTTGCCAGCCCGTGCCCGCTCACAGGAGGCGCATGCGCCCCGATTGCAGCCGTCTCGCGCCTGTCGCGCCTCCGTCCGGATCAACCCGGCTGAGTCGGCGCGCCGAAGTCGCGCAGTCTCAGCAGGCCGCGCTTTCGTTGCGCAACGGCAGGTTGCTGCGCCGGCCGGGCCTGCTCGAGCGCATGACGCACCTCGGCCTGCCAGGGCAGGCGATGCACGATGGCGTTGAGATGCGGAGCGACCTCGTGTGCCGTCAGCACTTCGCCTTCGCTGCCGAGCAGTCGCAGGTTGGTGGTCATCATCATCGGGTCGGCGATCGCGACGATGCCGTCAGCGACCTCGATCCAGTCCCACGAGATGCCGGCCGCGGTATCGCCGGCGCGACCCCCCCACACCGACTGACCCATGTTCGGCCAATCGGTGTTGAGTCGGGCCGACACATGTGTGCCAAGGTGCACGAAGTGAAGAGGCGAGTCGCGGCCGGGCTGCCACAATGCAGGCGGCCACGCGCTGATGGTCCATGCAGGCGTCATGATGTCGAATGGGCGGTGGCCCATGAACTGCTTCGATGGTCTGCAGTGTGATCAGCGCGAGCGGTTTTGACAGCTGTAAACCTTGTCAGGGACAACCAGTCGATTCCGTCACGGATCGGGATTGACACCATGCGGAATCGATGAACGGCGGGATGCTGCAAGGCAGCTATCAATCGGTGCTCGACGCGCGAAACCGTGATGAGTTTCGCGGCGAAGTCGTGCGCTTCGCGAAGCAGCTCGGCTTCGAGACCGTGTCGGCGATCACCGTCGTCGATCATCCGGTCGGCGACACCGAGTTCGTCGCGGTCGACAACGCGCCCGATGCATGGCGCGATGCGATCGAGGACGTCGAAGGCATGCGCCTCGATCCGGTGATGCAGCACTGCAAGCGCAACAGCGTGCCGATCATCTGGGACCAGAACACCTACGTTTCGGCCGGGCTCGGCGACATGTGGGAGACGCAGGCTCGGTACGGTTTCCGGTCGGGCGTGTGCCTGGCGCTGCACATGCCGGAGGGGCGCCACTTCGTGCTCGGCGTAGACCGCGACCAGGCCTTGCCGCGTGATCGCGGCGAGGTCACGCGCATCGTCGCCGACCTCCAGTTGTTCGCGGTCCATGCGCAGGACGCCGCGATGCGGGTGCTGGTGCCGGAGCGTCTGCAGCCCGAGCGTCCGAAGCTCACGCCGCGCGAACTCGACAGCCTGCGCTGGACCATGGAAGGCAAGACGGCCTGGGAGGTCGGCTCGATCATGGGCATCTCGGAGCGAACGGCCGTCCTGCATGTCAACAACGCCATGCACAAGCTCGAGTGCACCAACAAGCACCAGGCGGTGCTCAAGGCCTTGCGACTGGGCTTGATCCGCTGATCCGGGCTACACCCTGTTACTAGGGTTTTCCCTACCCCCTGTAAGACTTACCAGTACCCCTCGATCGCGGGGGCTGCTTCAATGCTGTCACTGCATCGCGAGTCGCGATGCGCCACCAGCCAGGAGCAGACCGTGCAAAACTTCCTTCAACTCGTCCTCAAGAGTGTTTCCGGCCAAGCGGCTGCCCCGTCGGCTCCGACCCCCCTGCATCCCAGCCTGCTCGGCAAGGTGGGCGGCGGTGTCGGTGAGGTGGGCGCCCCGCGCAACGGCTGGTAAGCGGGCGAGGTGCCGCGGGCGAGCCCCGCGTTTCCTGAGTTAGCGAGAACGACCGAGCCGCCACGCTGATCCGTGGCGGTTTTGCGCTGATGCCGTCCCTGTTCCGATCCGAGGTCGTCGACGCCCATCGCCATGCCTGGCTGGGCGGCATGCAGCTCATCAGGCCGCTGTCCCTGTCCTTGCTGACTGCCTGCGCAGTCGGCGCTGCCACCATCGTGCTGGCCTATCTGTGGATGGGCGAGTACACGCGCAAGGCACGGGTGCCGGGCGTCCTCGTCCCCGACCGGGGCGTGATCCGGCTGGTGACGCCCGAAACCGCCACGGTCGTCGAACGAACCGCTCGCGAAGGCGCGACGGTCCGGCGGGGCGACGTGATGTTCGTGCTCTCCGTCGATCGTGGGACCGCGTCCGGCGACGCCCAGGCCTCGGTCCAGCAGAGCCTGGCAGCCAAGGAGCGCAGCCTGCAGGGCGCGCTGCAGCAGCAAGCCGATCTCCTCGAAGCGCAGCGCGCGGCGCTGGAGCGTCAGCTGGCCGACCGCCGCAGCGAACTCGTCCAGCTCGACACCGAAGCCAAGCTCCACCGGCAGCGCCTGGCCCTGGCCCGGCAGGCGCTGGCCCGGCTCGAGTCCTTGCTGGCCGACCAGTACATCTCCTCCGCCCAGGTCCAGGCCAAGTCCGAGGAAGTGCTGGCGGTCGAGGCCCAGCTACAGGGCCTGGAGCGCCAGCGCGCCAGCCAGCAGCGGGAGATCGGTACGCTCGAAGCCCAGCGGCGCGAGCTCCCCTTGCGCGCCCAGACCACCAGCGGCGAGCTCGAGCGCGACCTCGCCACCGTGGCCAAGGAGGCGGCCGAAGCCGAATCGAGGCAGCGCATCGTCGTGCGCGCACCGACCGACGGTGTGATCGGCACCGTGCTGGCCGAGCCCGGGCAGTCGGTGTCGCCGTCGGCGGCGCTGGCCAGTCTGGTGCCGGCGGACGCGCGCTTGCAGGCGCATCTTTACGCGCCGTCGAGCGCACTCGGCTTCGTGCGGCCCGACCAGTCGGTGCTGCTGCGCTACGCGGCCTATCCGTACCAGAAGTTCGGGCACCAGCTGGGGCAGGTGTTGCAGGTGTCGCGCACGCCGCTGCAGGCCGGCGAGCTGAGCAACGTGCCGCTGGCCGGCGTGGCCAACACCTACTCGACCGTCAACGGCGAGCCGCTGTATCGCATCACCGTCGCGCTGCAGCAGCAGACCGTCGATGCCTACGGCCAGGCCCAGCCGCTGACGGCCGGCATGCAACTCGAGGCCGACGTGCAGCTCGACCGGCGCCGCCTGATCGAGTGGCTGTTCGAGCCCCTGCTCGGCCTGACGGGTCGGGTCACCGGCGGGCGGACCTGAGCGCCGCGATGCTCGACGCGCTGCGCCTGGGCTTCGGCGGTTCTCGGCTGCCGATGCTGCTGCAGACCGAGGCCGCCGAATGCGGGCTGGCCTGTCTGGCGATGATCGCGTCCCATCACGGCCAGCGCAGCGATCTGCCGACGCTGCGGCAGCGCTTCTCGCTGTCGCTGAAGGGGGCGACGCTGGCCGACCTGGTTCGCATGGCCGGACAGATGCAGCTGAACGCCCGGCCGCTGCGCGCCGAGCTGGCTCACCTGCCACAGCTGAACCTGCCGTGCGTGCTGCACTGGGATCTGAACCACTTCGTCGTGCTGGCCGCGGTCCGTCGCGGTGTCGCCGTGATCCACGACCCGGCGCGCGGCGTGCGCCGCCTGCCGCTGGCGGAAGTGTCGCGACACTTCACCGGCGTCGTGCTCGAACTGACGCCCGGCACCGGCTTCGAGTCGCGCACCGAACGCCAGCAGGTCGGCCTCCGGCAGCTGCTGGGCCCGGTGAGCGGCCTGAAGCGCTCGCTCGCGCAGATCTTCCTGCTGGCGCTGGCCCTCGAGGTCTTCATGCTGCTGGCGCCGTTCTTCCTGCAGTGGGTGGTGGATGGCGCGCTGTTGAGCGCCGACCGCGATCTGCTGCTGACGCTGGCGATCGGCTTCGGTCTGCTGGTGTGCCTGCAGGTCGCAACCGGTGCACTGCGTTCCTGGGCCGTGCTCTACCTGTCGAGCACGTTGAACCTGCAGTGGCTCGGCAACGTGTTCGCCCATCTGATGCGCCTGCCGGTCGCCTGGTTCGAGAAGCGCCACGCCGGCGACGTGATGTCGCGCTTCGGTGCGATCCAGAAGATCCAGCAGACGCTGACGACGAGCTTCATCGAGGCGGTGCTCGACGGCCTGCTGGTCGTGGTGACGCTGGCGATGATGGCGGTGTACAGCCTGGGCCTGACGGCGATCGCGCTCGGCGCGGTGGCGGTCTATGCGCTGCTGCGCTGGACGTTCTTCCGGCCCCTGCGCGAGGCGACCGAGGAGGCGATCGTCCACGAGGCCAAGCGCTCGACGCACTTCCTCGAGTCCCTGCGCGGCGTGCAGGCCATCAAGCTGTTCAATCGCCAGGACGAACGGCGCGCGCGCTTCATGAATCTCGTGGTCGATGCGATGAACGCCGACATCGCGACGCGCAAGCTCGACCTGGCTTTCGGCGTGCTGAACAAGCTCGTGTTCGGCCTCGAGCGCATCGCCGTCATCGGCGTGGGCGCCTTGCTGGTGATGCAGCAGCAGTTCACGGTCGGCATGTTGTTCGCCTTCCTCGCCTTCAAGGAGCAGTTCGCCCAGCGCATCAGCGGCCTCGTCGACAAGCTGGTCGAGCTGAAGATGCTGCGGCTGCAGGGCGAGCGGCTGGCCGACATCGTGCTCGCGACGCCCGAGCCGCAGGCCGACGGGGTCGAGGCGCCGCGCGAGTTCGCGGCACGCATCGAGGTGCAGCAGGTCGCGTTCCGCTACGCCGATACCGAGCCCGACGTGCTGAAGGACTGCAGCCTGGCGATCGAGCCCGGCGAGGCCGTGGCCATCGTCGGCCCGTCGGGGTGCGGCAAGACCACGCTGGTCAAGCTGATGCTGGGCATCCATGCGCCGCAGGCCGGCGAGATTCGCGTGGGCGGGGTCGCGCTGGCGCAGCTCGGCCTGTCGCGCTGGCGCGCCATGATCGGCACGGTGATGCAGGACGACCAACTGTTCGCCGGCTCGATCGCCGACAACATCGCCTTCTTCGACGTCCAGCCCGACAAGGCCTGGATCGAGGAGTGTGCGCGGCTGGCCTGCGTCAACGACGAGATCGAGGCGCTGCCGATGGGTTATCACACGCTCATCGGCGACATGGGTGCCAGCCTGTCGGGCGGGCAGAAGCAGCGCATCCTGCTGGCGCGCGCGCTGTACAAGCGGCCGCAGATCCTGTTCCTCGACGAGGCGACCAGCGCGCTCGACGTCGATCGGGAGCGCCTCGTGAACCAGGCGATCCGCGGGCTCAGCATCACGCGCGTGATCGTCGCCCACCGGCCCGAGACCATCGCCGCGGCCGGCCGGGTGATCGTGCTGCAGGGCGGGCGGGTCGCGCAGGACTTGCGCAGCGTCGGTGGCGGCACGGACGCCGCGTCATCCGGCCCGAACTGACTGGCGCCGTCCGCAGGCGCGGCAGGCGGGCTATGCCGGTGATTGCCATCACCCCATCGCCACGAACGGCCGATAGCCACAGAATATCGGATCGCAGAACTTCATTCGTGAGGCAGAGATGGCCAAGTCCGCCAGCTTCGGCGTCATGCACATCGGGATCGCCTTCGGGGTGAGCTACGCATTGACGGGCAGCGTCACGATCGCCGGCGCCATCACCGTCATCGAGCCGCTGGTCAACACCGTGGCCCATTACTTCTTCGACCGCTACTGGGACCACCCGGCGTTCCAGGCGCTGCGTGCCCGCTGGGCCGGTGCGCTGCCGTCGCTGGCGCGGGCCTGAGGCCTGGCCTCCGTCAGAAGTGCGCCAGATAGCCGCCGTCCACGGCGAGCGTCTGGCCAGTGATGTAGCTGGCTGCCGGCGACGCGAGGAACACCACCGCGCCGGCGATCTCGGGCGGCTGGCCGCCGCGGCCCAGGGACGTGCGCTGCCGCAGCCACTCGACCGTTCGCGGGTCCGCGGCGAGGCTGGCATTGGTCTCGGTCGCGAAGAAGCCGGGCGCCACGGCGTTGACGTTGATGCCCCGCGTGCCCAGCTCTGCCGCGAGCGCCCGCGTCAGCGCGTCGAGGCCGCCCTTGGCGGCGGTGTAGACCGCGTCGCCGTCGCGTGCGATCGGGCCTGCGATCGACGTGATGTTGACGATGCGCCCGCCGGCCGGCATCAGGTGTGCCGCGCGGCGCGCCAGGTCGAAGGGCGCCACCAGGTTCACGTCGAGCAGGCGCCGCACGTCGTCGAGCGAGAACGCGTCGAGTGCGCGCCGATCGCGCTGGCCCACGTTGTTGACGAGCACGTCGAGCCGGCCGTGACGCGCGGCGATGCGCTCGAAGGCCTGCGTCGCGGCGGCCTCGTCGGCGACGTCGAAGGGCAGGGCGTGCAGTTCGCCGGGCGGGTGTTCGCCGGCCAGTGCCGCCACCGCGCGCTCGAGGGCGCCTGCGTCGCGGCCGTTCAGCCAGACCCGGGCGCCGGCCAGCGCCAGGCCGCGCGCGATCTCCAGGCCCAGACCGCGAGCGGCGCCGGTGACGAGTGCGACACGATCGTTCAGCGAGAAGGGTGAGCTCATGCTTGCGGTGCGGCGGCGAAGCAGCCGCGGCATTGTCGCCGCGCGGCGCGCAGGGTCTGCGGCGACGACGGCCGACTGCTTAAAATTTAGGCTTCGGCACGGCGACTCCTTCGCCGGCGCCTGGCGGCGATCCCCCGCCGCAACCCAGGACCCGAGATGCTCTATCCCCAGGAGTTCGATGTCATCGTCGTCGGTGGCGGCCATGCCGGCACCGAGGCGGCGCTCGCCGCTGCGCGCATGGGCTGCACGACGCTGCTGCTGACGCACAACATCGAGACGCTCGGCCAGATGAGCTGCAATCCGTCGATCGGCGGGATCGGCAAGGGGCATCTCGTCAAGGAGGTCGACGCCCTCGGCGGCGCGATGGCATTGGCGACGGACGAGGCGGGTATCCAGTTCCGCATCCTCAATGGCTCCAAGGGACCGGCTGTCCGGGCGACCCGGGCCCAGGCAGACCGCGTGCTCTACAAGGCGGCGATCCGGCGACGCCTGGAGAACCAGCCGGGCTTGTGGATCTTCCAGCAGGCGGTCGATGACCTGATGCTGGAGGGAGACCGTGTCGTCGGTGCCATCACACAAGTGGGCATACGCTTTCGTGGAAAGTCAGTGGTGCTGACGGCCGGCACTTTCCTGGATGGGCGCATCCATGTGGGATTGGAGAACTACAGTGCGGGCCGAGCGGGCGATCCGCCGGCGCAGCGGCTGTCGGCGCGACTGAAGGAACTGGCCTTGCCGCAGGGACGGCTCAAGACAGGTACGCCGCCGCGCATCGACGGTCGGACGATCGCCTTCGAGCGACTGGTCGAGCAGCCCGGGGACCTGGAGCCGGTGCCGGTGTTCAGCTTCATGGGCGACTGCGCGATGCATCCGCGGCAGTTGTCGTGCTGGATCACCCATACCAACCAGCGTACGCACGAGATCATCCGCAGCGGCTTCGATCGCAGCCCGATGTTCTCGGGCGTGATCGAAGGGGTGGGGCCGCGCTACTGCCCGAGCATCGAGGACAAGGTCAATCGCTTCGCCGACAAGGACTCGCACCAGATCTTCCTGGAGCCTGAAGGCCTGACGACGAACGAGTTCTATCCGAACGGCATCTCGACCTCGCTGCCTTTCGACGTCCAGCTGGCGGCGCTGCGGTCGATGCCGGGCCTCGAGGGGGCGCACATCCTGCGCCCCGGCTATGCCATCGAGTACGACTACTTCGACCCGCGTGGCCTGAAGTCCAGCTTCGAGACCCGCGCGGTGGCCGGCTTGTTCTTCGCCGGGCAGATCAACGGGACGACGGGTTACGAGGAGGCCGCAGCCCAGGGGCTGTTCGCCGGGCTGAACGCCGCCTTGTCGGTGCGAGGCCAGGCTGCATGGCTGCCGGCGCGGGATCAGGCCTACCTCGGGGTCCTGGTGGACGATCTGGTCACAAAGGGCGTGACCGAACCCTACCGCATGTTCACGAGCCGCGCCGAGTTCCGGCTGCAGCTGCGCGAGGACAACGCCGACCTGCGTCTGACGGACGCCGGGCGGCAACTGGGCCTGGTCCACGACGAACGCTGGGCGGCTTTCAACCGAAAGCGCGATGCTGTTTCACGTGAAACCGAGCGCCTGAAGTCGACCTGGGTGAATCCGAGAATCCTGCCGGCCGACGAGGCGGAGCGTCTGCTGGGCAAGGCGCTCGAGCACGAATATTCGCTGACCGATCTGCTGCGCCGGCCCGGCGTCGGTTTCGACGTCGTCGCCGAGATCGCGCGGCTCGCCCAGCCGCGGCGGACCGCCCCCGGCGCCGAGGCTTCTGCACCGACCGATCGCGCCGCCCTGAGAGGCGAGTTGGGCGGCCCGCTCGCTGACGCCGTGATCGAGCAACTGGAGATCGCGACCAAGTACGCCGGCTACATCGACAAGCAGAATGACGACGTCGAGCGAGCGTCGCACTACGAAAACCTGCGCCTGCCCGACGCCTTGGACTACCGCGAGGTCGCGGCCTTGAGCCACGAGGTGCGGCAGAAGCTCCAGACGCAGCGGCCGCAGACTCTCGGTCAGGCTTCTCGCATCTCGGGCGTGACCCCGGCCGCGATCTCGCTGCTGCTGGTCCATCTGAAGAAGGGCCGGTTCCACGGATTCGTCGCCAAGGACCGCTCCGGTGCCGCCGCATGAGCGGTGTCGCTGACGATCCAGGGCTGGCAGCGCGGCTGCGTGACGGGGCCGAAGAGCTCGGGATCGCGCTGGACACGGCTCAGCAGCAGCAGCTGTTGCGTTATCTGTCGCTGATCGTCCAGTGGACCCGCGTCTACAACCTCACCGCCGTCCGCGATCCTGCGCAGATGCTGACGCAGCATCTGCTCGACAGCCTGGCCGTGGTCGCTCCCTTGCGCCGGATGACGGGCGGCCGGCCGGCGACTTTGCTCGATGTCGGCAGCGGCGCGGGCTTGCCGGGCATCGTCGTCGCAGTGGCTTGCCCCGAGATCTCGGTGACCTGCGTCGACGCGGTCGGCAAGAAGGCGGGCTTCATCCGGCAGGTCGGGGCAGAGCTTGGGCTCGAGCATCTTGTCGCCGTGCATGCGCGCGTCGAAGACGTGACCGGGCAGTGGGACATCGTCGTGTCTCGGGCTTTCTCGTCGCTGGAAGACTTTGCCCATCTGACGCGGCGCGTGCTGGCCCCGGGCGGGCACTGGATGGCGATGAAGGGGCGCGCTCCCGACGACGAACTGGCAGTTCTCCCGTCCGACATCGTTGCGTTTCACGTGGAACCGCTGCGGGTTCCCGGTCTCGACGCCGAACGCTGCATCGTCTGGATGCGTTCCAGCTTGACCGCAGCATGAATAGACCAGAAAATTCAACCAGTCTGTTTTCTGGTTTGAATTCTGCCCGCTATGCCCCGTTCCAGCGTCGGCGCCTTCGAGGCCAAGACCCATCTTTCGGCCCTGCTCGAACGGGTCGAGCATGGGGAAGAGTTCGTGATCACGCGGCACGGCCGGGCGGTCGCGCGCTTGCTGCCCGCGGCGCCATCGGCCGACCCGTCGGTGGCCGATGCCGTGGCCCGGCTGCGCGAGCTGCGCGCCAGCTTGAACCTGGGTCCGGCCGACTGGCAGGCCCTGCGCGGCCCGAATCGCGCCCCATGAGCGCCGTGGTGCTCGACGCAGCCGCGGCGCTGGCCTGGTGCTTTGCCGACGGCCCCGGCGCGACCGGCGATGCGCTGCTGGACCGCGTCGCCCGCGATGGCGCGGTGGTGCCGGCGGTGTGGCACGTCGAGCTCGCGAAGCTGCTGCTCGCGGCCGAGCGCGATGCGCGGATGACCGCCGCGCAGGTCAGCAGCGTCGTCGACAGCGTCGGGCGCCTGCCGATCAGCATCGAGGGCGTCGCGACGCCGCGGCACTGGAACGACGCCCTGCATCTGGCGCGGCAGCACGGCCTGGCCGTGCACGAGGCCTGCTACCTGGACCTGGCCATGCGTCGCCGGTTGCCGCTGGCCACGCCCGTCGTCGAGCTGCAGCGCGCCGCGCGCGACAGCGGCGTCGACCTGATCGAACTCTGACTCCCTCGCGACGCATGGCCAAGATCTTCTGCATTGCCAACCAGAAAGGCGGCGTCGGCAAGACGACCACCGCCGTCAATCTCGCGGCCGGCCTGGCGCATGTCGGGCAGCGCGTGCTGCTGGTCGACCTCGATCCCCAGGGCAATGCCACGATGGGTTCGGGCATCGACAAGCGCGCGCTGGAGCTGTCCGTCTACGACGTGCTGCTGGAGTCCGCGTCGATCGCCGAAGCCCGGCGGCGCGCCGACAAGGCGGGCTACGACGTTCTCGGCGCGAACCGCGAGCTGGCCGGCGCCGAGGTCGAGCTGGTGGCCCTCGAGCGGCGCGACCAGCGGCTCAAGACAGCGCTGGCGGCGACGGACGCCGAGTACGACCTCGTGCTCATCGATTGCCCGCCTTCGCTCAGCCTGCTGACGCTGAACGGCTTGTGCTCCGCGCACGGCGTGGTGGTGCCGATGCAGTGCGAGTACTTCGCGCTCGAGGGCCTGTCGGACCTGGTCAACACCATCAAGCAGGTCCACGCGAACCTCAATCCGGAGCTGCAGATCATCGGCCTGCTGCGCGTGATGTTCGACCCGCGCATCACGCTGCAGCAGCAGGTCAGCGAACAGCTGAAGGCGCACTTCGGCGACAAGGTCTTCGACACCGTCATCCCGCGCAACGTGCGCCTGGCCGAAGCCCCCAGCTATGGCTTGCCGGGGGTCGTGTTCGACCCGCAGTCCAAGGGCGCGCAGGCCTTCGTCGAGTTTGCGCGCGAGATGGTGGCGCGGGTGGCCCAGCTGCGCTAGGAGGCGGCGCTGGCCTCGCACGTGCCGCCGCTGCCGGGTCTGTCGCTGGACTTCGATGCCAGCCTGCTCGCGCGCATCGAGGACGCCGGGCTCAACGCCTCGGCCCCGCCCGAGCAGCGCGTGCTGGGCGGTTGGGTGCTGCGGCTGTCGCCCGGCAAGGCCAAGCGCGCACGCTGCGTGAACGCGCTCGCGGTGGGCCGCCTGCCGCTCGAGGAACTGCTGCAGCGGGCCGAAGCGAGCTTCGCGCGGGCCGGGCTGCCGTTCATCGTGCGCATCACACCGTTCTCGCAGCCGGCGGATCTGGATGCGCGACTCGCGGCCCGCGGCCTGCCGCGCTTCGACGACACGCGGGTCATGGTCCGCATGCGACTCGACCCGACCCGGCCGATGGCGCTGCCGCCGGCCTGCGAGCTCGAGACCCCGGGCCACGGCAGCTTCGCCGACTTCGTCGGCCAGCTCCGCGGGTCGCCGCTCGCGCAGCGGCAGGCGCATGCCGAGCGGCTGCGGGCCTCGCCGGTGCCGTACACCGGGGTGCTGCTCAGGCGCGCCGGGCAGGCGCTGGCCTGCGGGCAGATGGCGATCGAGGACGACCTCGTCGGCCTCTACGACGTCTTCACCGCGCCCGACGCGCGCGGCCAGGGCCTGGCGACGGCCCTGTGCACACACCTGCTGGCGCTCGCGCGGTCTCGCGGGGCGGCCTGCGCCTACCTGCAGGTCGACGCCGACAACGACCCGGCCCGAAGGCTGTACCGCCGACTCGGCTTCGAGGACGCCTACGCCTACCACTATCGCGGCAGCGATGCGGCGCTCGCCTGACGCTGACGGGAAGGGCGGCGCCCCGCAGCCGAGGGGCGCGGCGTGCGAGGCACTGCCTAGAATCGCGCCCGGCCACCGCCACGACGAGACCCACCCTCCCATGCAGCACGCAGTACCGGATCGATCGGCAAGCTCCGGCACGCGGCGGGCCTGGGCTGCGCTGGCGACGGTCGTTCTCGTCGCCGGCTGCGGCGGAGGCGGTGGCGGCGGGAGCGCCGCATCGTCGCCGGCGCTCGCTGCGTCGGCCGACGCGCAGCACTGTTCGGCCAGCAACCCCTTCCGCTTCGATGCGACTGCAGCCACCAGCCCCGGCGACCTGGCGACGGAGAAGCGCTGGCTGCGCGCCTACATGGACGCGGCCTACCTCTGGTACCGCGAGATCCCGGTCGTCGACGCAGCGGCGCCCTCCTTCAGCGCCGACACCGCCGCGGGCTTCTACCCGTCGATCGACAACTACTTTGCGGCGTTGAAGACGCCGCAGGTCACCGTCAGCGGACGGGCCAAGGACGAGTTCAGCTTCACTTACCCGACGCGTCTGTGGCGGCAGCTCTCGCAGTCGGGCATCACGCTCGGCTACGGCATCGAGTGGAGCCTGCAGTCGGCGGCGCCGCCGCGCAACATCCGCATCGCCTACGTCGAGCCCAGTTCGCCGGCCGCGGACGCCGGCCTGCAGCGCGGCGACACGCTGGTGTCGGTCAACGGGGTGTCGGCCGACGACGGCACGGATGCCGGGGTCGAGTTGCTGAACGCGGCCCTGTTCCCGACGGCCGTGGGGACCTATGGCTTCAACTTCAGCCGCAACGGCAGCGCCCTGCCGGCGCAGGTCTTCACGGCCGGCTACATCGTCAAGCAGCCCGTGCTGCAGACGCAGGTTCTCGACGTCGGAGGCCAGCGCGTCGGCTACATCGTGTTCAACGATCACGTGATCCCGTCGGAGGCGCAGCTGATCGCCGCGGTCCAGACGCTGGCGGCGGTCGGCGTGAGCGACCTGGTGCTGGACCTGCGCTACAACGGCGGCGGCTATCTCTACATCGCCAGCGAGCTGGCCTACATGATCGCCGGCCCGGCGCGCACGGCCGGCAGGGCGTTCGAGCGCCTCCGGTACAACGACAAGCGCAGCGCCGAGAACGTCACCGAGCCCTTCCGCAACGTCTCCTGCCTGCTGAACAGCAGCTTCAACTGCACCTCGGTCCAGCCGCTGCCGACGCTGGATCTCGGCCGCGTCTACGTGCTGGCGAGCGGCTCGACCTGCTCGGCCAGCGAGTCGCTGGTCAACAGCCTGCGCGGCGTCGATGTCGAGGTCCATCTGATCGGCGGCCGCACCTGCGGCAAGCCCTACGGCTTCACCGCCCGCGACAACTGCGGCATCTCCTACTTCCCGATCGAGTTCCAGGGCGTCAACGACAAGGGCTTCGGCGACTACGCCGACGGCTTTGCGCCCGCCTGCGAAGCGGGGGACGACCTGAGCCAGCCGCTCGGTGCCGCGACCGAAGGCCAGCTGGCCGCGGCGCTGTACCTGCGCGCCAACGGCAGCTGCGCGCCGCCGGTCGCGGTCACGACCGGCAGCACGACGGCGCGCGCGCGCCTGATGCTGCGCGGCCCGGCGCGCGAGAACCGCATCTTCGCGCCGCAACTGCGCTGAGCTGCCGCATGCCCGGGTCTTCCGCTGCGCTGCGCGTGCTGCTGCTGCCGGGCTGGCAGAACTCGGGCGATGCCCACTGGCAGAGCCGCTGGGAGCAGCTGTACGGCGACCATCGCGTCGACCAGAGCGACTGGATGACGCCGCGCCGAGGCGACTGGATGGCGCGGCTGGAAGAAGTGCTGCTCGAGTCCGAGCCGCCGGTCCTGCTGGTGGCCCACAGCCTGGGCTGCCTCCTGGTAGCGGCCTGGGCCGCGCACACCCGCCAGGCCGGTCGCGTGCGCGGCGCGCTGCTCGTCGCGCCGCCGGACGTCGAGCGCGAGGACATGCCGCCGCAGCTGCACGGCTGGAGACCGATCGCGCGGCGGCCCTTGCCGTTCGCAGCCACGACCGTGATCAGCACCGACGATCCCTACTCCAGCGCTGAACGGGCCGGCGCGCTGGCCGAGGCCTGGGGCGCCAGCCTCGTCGTCGCCGGACCGCGCGGCCATCTCAACGGCGAGTCCGGGCTGGGCGACTGGCCCGAGGGACGGTCGCTGCTGACGGCCTTGCGCTGAGCGGCGGCCTCGGAGCCCCGCAAGCCGCCCCGCTTGTCGGGGACAATGAAGCGCATGGTCACCAAGAAACCCAAAGGCCTGGGGCTCGGCCTCGAGGCCCTGCTCGGGCCCAAGGCGCAGGACAAGCCGGCGGCGTCGGCCGCCGAGGCCGCGCCGAGCGCGCTCAAGCTCGATCGCCTGCAGGCCGGCAAGTACCAGCCACGCACCCGCATGGACGAAGCCTCGCTGCTGGAGCTGGCCGACAGCATCCGCAGCCAGGGCGTGATGCAGCCGATCCTGGTGCGGCCGGTGGGCGACCCGAAGCAGGGCCGCTACGAGATCATCGCCGGCGAGCGCCGCTACCGTGCCGCGCAGATGGCCGGGCTGGGCGAGGTGCCGGTGCTCGTCAAGGACGTGCCCGACGAGTCGGCGGCGGTGATGGCGCTGATCGAGAACATGCAGCGCGAGGACCTGAACCCGCTCGAGGAGGCGCAGGGGCTCAAGCGACTGACCGACGAGTTCGGCCTGAGCCACGAGCAGGCCGCCCAGGCCGTCGGCCGATCGCGCAGCGCTGCCAGCAACCTGCTGCGGCTCTTGAACCTGGCAGAGCCGGTGCAGCAGATGCTGCTGGCCGGTGACCTGGACATGGGGCACGCCCGTGCGCTGCTGGCGCTGGACAAGGCGTCGCAGATCACCTCCGCGCACGAGGTCGTCGCCAGGCGCATGACGGTGCGCGATGCCGAGAAGCTGGTGGCCCGCGCCGCCGCGCCCGGCCGGCAGACCCAGCTGCTGCGCGGCAAGCAGGCCAAGTCGCGCGACATCACGCGACTCGAGGAAGAACTCTCCGACCTGCTGACCGCAGCGGTCGAGGTGCGCGTCAAGAAACGCACGAAGCGCGGCGAACAGGGCGAAGTGGCGATCGCCTTCGGCTCGCTCGACGAGTTGTCGGGACTTCTCGACAAGTTGCGCGCCGGCCGCTGAGCCCGCGCACGCTGTCACACCCGCGCCAGCGCGGGACGGTGAACCCGTGACGCGTGTCGCGCGTTGATGCAGACAGACGCCGGTTCGTCGATCGACGGAACCACCCCCGCGCGCCGGGGCTCCCAGACCACGGCTGGCGTGAAGCGCCGGAAAGGGGCATGCTAGTTGCAAGGGCCGGCCTCATGGGGCATCGTTCCGACAGCCAGGCAAAGACCCCGCTTCTGTTGCCCTCGGGGACGACAAGGATGCATGATCGTTGACACCGATCGATCGATGAAACCACAGGCAGCGCTGCACAGTGGCCTCCACCCCCGGCCGACCACGTGGCGACGCCGCCTCCTGACCCAGGATTGGAGGACGCGATGGATGTGATCAGCAGTTTCGCCGCCCGCTACGAGCGCAGCCGCGAAGAGGAACTGAGCCTCGAGGACTACCTCGCGATCTGCAAGCGCGACCCGGTCGCCTACTCGACCGCCGCCGAGCGCATGCTCAAGGCGATCGGCGAGCCGGAACTGGTCGACACACGCAACGACCCGCGGCTGTCGCGGCTGTTCGCCAACAAGGTCATCAAGCGCTACCCGGCCTTCGCCGAGTTCTACGGCATGGAGGACTCGATCGAGCAGGTCGTCTCCTACTTCCGCCATGCGGCCCAGGGTCTCGAAGAGAAGAAGCAGATCCTCTATCTGCTGGGCCCGGTCGGTGGCGGCAAGAGCTCGATCGCCGAGCGTCTGAAGCAGCTGATGGAACACGTGCCCTTCTATGCGCTGAAGGGGTCTCCGGTGAACGAATCGCCGCTGGGCCTGTTCAACGCCGACGAGGACGGCCCCATCCTCGAGAAGGAATACGGCATCCCGCGTCGCTACCTGAACCGCATCCTGTCGCCCTGGGCGGTGAAGCGGCTCGACGAGTACGGCGGCGACATCCGCAAGTTCAAGGTGGTGAAGCGCTACCCGAGCGTGCTCAAGCAGGTCGGCGTCGCCAAGACCGAGCCGGGCGACGAGAACAACCAGGACATCAGCTCGCTGGTCGGCAAGGTCGACATCCGCAAGCTCGAGACCTTCGCGCAGGACGACCCGGACGCGTACAGCTACTCCGGCGGCCTGTGCCTGGCCAACCAGGGCCTGCTCGAGTTCGTCGAGATGTTCAAGGCGCCGATCAAGGTGCTGCACCCGCTGCTGACCGCGACGCAGGAGAACAACTACAAGGGCACCGAAGGTTTCGGCGCGATCCCGTTCGACGGCATCGTGCTCGCGCACAGCAACGAGAGCGAGTGGAAGACCTTCCGCAACAACAAGAACAACGAGGCCTTCCTCGACCGCATCTACATCGTCAAGGTGCCGTACTGCCTGCGCATCAACGAGGAGGTCAAGATCTACGAGAAGCTGATCCGCAGCTCCTCGCTCGCCGACGCCAAATGCGCCCCGGGGACGCTCAAGATGATGGCGCAGTTCGCGGTGCTGTCGCGCCTGAAGGAGCCTGAGAACTCGTCGCTGTTCAGCAAGGCGCTGGTCTACGACGGCGAGAGCCTGAAGGACACCGACCCCAAGGCCAAGAGCTACCAGGAGTACCGCGACTACGCCGGTGTCGACGAAGGCATGAGCGGCGTCTCGACGCGCTTCGCGTTCAAGATCCTGTCCAAGGTCTTCAACTTCGACTCGAGCGAGATCGCCGCCAACCCGGTGCACCTGATGTACGTGCTGGAACAGCAGATCGAGCGCGAGCAGTTCCCCGCCGAGACCGAGCAGAAGTACCTGGGTTTCATCAAGGAGCACCTGGGCGCGCGCTACGCCGAGTTCATCGGCAAGGAGATCCAGACCGCGTACCTCGAGAGCTACTCCGAGTACGGGCAGAATATCTTCGACCGCTACGTCACCTACGCCGACTACTGGATCCAGGACCACGAGTACCGCGACACCGACACCGGCGAGGTGTTCGACCGCGCCTCGCTGAACGCCGAGCTCGAGAAGATCGAGAAGCCGGCCGGCATCGCCAACCCGAAGGACTTCCGCAACGAGATCGTCAACTTCGTGCTGCGCGCGCGCGCCGGCAACCAGGGCAAGAACCCGCTGTGGACCAGCTACGAGAAGCTGCGCACGGTGATCGAGAAGAAGATGTTCTCGAACACCGAGGAGCTGCTGCCCGTCATCAGCTTCAACGCCAAGGCCAGCGCCGACGAAGCCAAGAAGCACGAGGACTTCGTCAACCGCATGGTGCAGAAGGGCTACACCGCCAAGCAGGTGCGGCTGCTCTGCGAGTGGTACCTGCGGGTGCGGAAAAGCTCCTGACCGCTGACCGCCGGAGGACGACGAGCACTTCATGGCCCTGCAGCAGATCATCGATCGCCGGCTGGCCGGCAAGAACAAGTCGATCGGCAATCGCGAGCGCTTCCTGCGTCGTCACAAGGCGCAGATCAAGGAAGCCGTGCGCCGCGCGGTCAGCGGCCGCGGCATCCGCGACATCGAGCAGGGCGAGGACATCACGCTGCCCAAGCGCGACGTGTCGGAGCCGCTGTTCGGCCATGGCCAGGGCGGGCGCCGCGAGATGGTCCATCCGGGCAACAAGGAGTACGTCAAGGGCGATCGCGTCAAGCGGCCCGAGGGCGGCGGGGGCGGCAAGGGCGGCGGACAGGCCAGCGACTCCGGCGAGGGCGAGGACGACTTCGTCTTCCACCTCAGCAAGGAAGAGTTCATGCAGGTCTTCTTCGACGACCTGGCCTTGCCCAACCTGGTGAAGACGCAGCTCGCCGAGGTGCCCGACTACAAGAGCCAGCGTGCCGGCTACACCAGTGACGGCACGCAGAACAACCTGCACGTGCTGCGCTCGATGCGCGGCGCGATCGGCCGGCGCATCGCGCTGGGCGCCGACTCGAGGCGCGAGCTGCGCCACCTGGAGTCGCACCTCGCCGGCCTGAAGAAGCACGGCCGCTCTCGACCCGAGAGCGGGTGGGCCGACCTCGACCCGGGCCACGAGCTGCGCGAGCGCGAGATCAAGGCCCTCGAGCTGCAGATCGCCGAGCTGCGCCAGCGCGTCGCCCGCATTCCCTACCTCGACCCGATCGACCTGCGCTACCGCAGCCGCGTCAAGGTGCCGGTACCGACGACGCGGGCGGTGATGTTCTGCCTGATGGACGTGTCCGGCTCGATGGACGAAGGCCGCAAGGACCTGTCCAAGCGCTTCTTCATCCTGCTGTACCTCTTCCTGACGCGCCACTACGAGAAGATCGACGTCGTCTTCATCCGCCATCACACGCAGGCGCAGGAGGTCGACGAGGAAGGCTTTTTCCACTCCACCGAGACCGGCGGCACGGTGGTGTCGAGCGCGCTGGTGCTGATGGAGGAGATCATCCGCGCGCGCTACCCCACCAGCGAGTGGAACATCTACGGCGCGCAGGCCAGCGACGGCGACAACTGGCACCACGACAGCGGACGCTGCCGCGAGATCGTCGCCGAGCAGCTGCTGCCCCTGTGCCGCTACTTCGCCTACGTCCAGGTCGCCGAGCCCGAGCAGAACCTGTGGGAGGAGTACTCGCAGATCGCCACGACGCAGCCGCACTTCGCGATGCGCAAGGTGCTGGAGCCGGCGCAGATCTATCCGGTGTTCCGCGACCTGTTCAAGAAGGAGGGGGCGACATGAGCCGCAAAGCCGGTGCGGGGCCGGAGGCCACGCACGACCTCTTCACCGTCGCCGACCTCGCGGCCACGGCCGCCGCGGCGCCGGTGCGCGCCGCCCGCGACATCCGCCCTCGGCCGCGCGCCGCCCAGCAGTTGCCGAGCACCAGCGACTGGAGCTTCGAGCACATCGACCAGTACCACGAGGTGATCCGCCGCACCGCGGCCAGCTACGGCCTGGACACCTACCCCAACCAGCTCGAGATCATCACCGCCGAGCAGATGATGGACGCCTACGCGTCGGTCGGCATGCCGGTGAACTACCGCCACTGGAGCTACGGCAAGGAGTTCATCGCGACGGAGAAGAACTACCGCCGCGGCTACATGGGCCTGGCCTACGAGATCGTCATCAACTCCAACCCCTGCATCAGCTACCTGATGGAGGAGAACTCGATGGCGATGCAGGCGCTGGTGATCGCGCATGCCGCCTACGGCCACAACAGCTTCTTCAAGGGCAACTACCTGTTCCGCATGTGGACCGATGCGTCGTCGATCATCGACTACCTGGTCTACGCGAAGAACTACGTCGCCGAATGCGAGGAGCGCCGCGGCCTCGACGCCGTCGAGGACCTGCTCGACAGCTGCCATGCGCTGATGAACCACGGTGTCGACCGCTACCGCCGGCCGACCAGGCTGTCGCTGGCGCAGGAGCAGGCGCGCCGCACCGAGCGCGAGGCCTATGCGCAGCAGCAGGTCAACGACATGTGGCGCACGCTGCCACGCGGCAAGGAGCGCGCCGCCGAGGAAGCCGATGCGCGCCGCTTCCCCGACGAGCCGCAGGAGAACCTGCTCTACTTCATCGAGAAGAACGCCCCGCTGCTCGAACCCTGGCAGCGCGAGATCGTGCGCATCGTGCGCAAGGTCGCGCAGTACTTCTACCCGCAGCGCCAGACCCAGGTGATGAACGAGGGCTGGGCGACCTTCTGGCACCACAAGCTGCTCAACACGATGTATGACGACGGCCACCTCGGCGACGGGATGATGGTCGAGTGGCTGAAGTCTCACACCAACGTCGTCTACCAGCCGCCGGTCGGCCATCCGGCCTACAACGGCATCAATCCGTATGCGCTGGGCTTCGCGATGTACAACGATCTCAAGCGCATCTGCGAGGCCCCGACCGACGAGGACCGCAGCTGGTTCCCCGAGATCGCCGGCGGCGACTGGCTGGCGACGATCGACCATGCCATGCGCAACTTCAAGGACGAGAGCTTCATCGGCCAGTACCTGTCGCCGCGCATGATGCGCGAGCTGCGCCTGTTCGCGGTGCTCGACGACGAGCAGGAAGACGAGCTCGAGATCTCGGCCATCCACGACGAGACCGGCTATCGCCGGCTGCGCGAGGCCTTGTCGCGGCAGTACGACCTCGGCCAGCGTGAACCCAACATCCAGGTCTGGAACGTCGACCTGCGCGGCGATCGCTCGCTGCTGCTGCGCCACACCCAGCACAACAACCGGCCGCTGAACGACCAGACGACCGAGGTGCTCAAGCACGTGGCCCGGCTGTGGGGCTTCGACGTGCACCTCGAGAGCGTCGACGGCGCGGGCGAGACCACCAAGCGTTGGACCGTGCCCGCGTCGCGCCAGTGAGCGACGCCCGCACCGGGCAGTGACGGAGAGCGGGCCGCAGAGCCCGTCGGCGTGCATCGAGGCAGCGCTGCCGTGGCGGCGGCGCGGATGTGCAGAGGAGACAGCGATGGCCCAGACCCTGACCGAGGCCGCGACCGCCGCCTTGCCCGGCGCCGCGATGGCGCCTGCCGCGTGGGCGGAGGCCGAGTCGCAGCGGCTGGCGGCGCTGTATCGCTACGGTGTGCTCGACACCGAGCCTGAGCCGGCCTTCGACGCGATCACCGAACTGGCGGCGTGCATCTGCCAGACCGAGGCCGCGCTGCTGTCGCTGGTGGACCAGGACCGGCTGTGGTTCAAGGCCCAGCTCGGCTTCGACCGCGACAGCGTGCCGCGCGCCCATGCGCCCTGCGCGCAGGCCATCGAGCAGGCCGACGACCGGCCGATGCTCGTCGACCCGGCCGGCGATCCGCGCTTTGCCGCGCACCCGGCGCTCGGCGCTGCGGCGGGCTGGCACCTGTACGCGGGCGTGCCGCTCGTCACGCCGCAGGGCTGGGCCGTCGGCACGCTGTGCGTGCTGGATCACGCACCGCGCGCGCTGTCGGCACGCCAGCAGCACGCGCTGCAACTGCTGGCCGATCAGGCGGTGGCGCAGCTGGAACTGCGCCGCGCCCAGGCCTTGCTGGAGCTGCAGGGCAACACCGACGAAGTGACCGGCGCGTGGAACCGCACGGCCTTCGAACGGCGACTGGCCGAGGAGTGGGCACGCTGGAGCCGCCACGGTGGCAGCCTCGCGCTGCTCGCCATCGACGTCGATCGCTTCAAGCACTTCAACGACCTGCACGGCCACGCCGGCGGCGACGGGGCGCTGCAGCAGGTCGCCGGTGCGCTGGAGGGCACGCTGCGCGCGCACGACGTGCTGGCGCATTGCGGGGCCGGCGAGTTCAGCGTGCTGCTGCCGGCCACCGACATCAGCGGTGCGACGGCCGCGGCCGAGCGCATGCGGCAGGCCCTGGGCCACGTGGTCTGGGCCAGCGAGCCCTTGACGGTGAGCATCGGCGTGGCGGTGAGCCTGCGCGAGGGCGACGTCGAGGCGGCCTCGCTGGCCGAGCGCGCGCACCGGGCGCTGACGCGCGCGAAGGCGCAGGGCCGCAACTGCGTGGAGGTGTGCGTCGCCGGCTGACCCTGACGACGCGGGCCGCTGCTAGCCGGGACCCAGGACCCACACCCCCGCCGGCGGCAGATTGCCCCAGATGACCTCGCGCAGCGACCAGCGCAGGCGCGTGTCGGCCGGCAACTCGAAGGGCGCACGCGGCTGGTAGGTGTACTGCACCAGGCGGCGTGCCGGATGCGACTCGAGGAAGCCGATCAGGGCGCGCTGCGTGATGCCGCGCAGCGGCTCGGGCAGGCTGCGAAAGGGCAGCGAGGACACGAGCACCGTGTCGTCCGGCGCATCGTGATCGGCCAGCACCTCGTGCGCAGGCGCGCAGGCCACGTCGACATCGGGGAAGCGGCGTTTGAGGCCGGCCGCGAGATCGGGCTGCAGCTCGACCGCGAGCAGCGGCCGCTCGGGGACGGCATCGCGCAGTGCGGCCGTGACCGCGCCGGTGCCGGCACCGAGCTCGATCAGCGCGTCGGGGTCACCGACCTGCTCGGCCATGGCTCGAGCCAGGCGGCGCGACGACGGGGCCAGGGCCCCGACCAGGCTCGGACGGGTCAATGCGAGGGCGACGAAGGCCGATGTGTTCATGGCGTCGGTGTACTCCAGTCATCGGCGCTGTGGCGCTCGCCTTCGCAAGCAGGTGTTGCGGTGGAAGACCCGCGGTACTTCAGAGCTCGAAGATTTTGCCCGGATTCATGATGTTGCGGGGGTCCAGCGCACGCTTGATCTCGCGCATCAGCGCCACGCCGCCGGCACCGGCCTCGTCGAGCAGGAAGCCCATCTTGTGCAGGCCGATGCCGTGCTCGCCGGTGCAGGTGCCTTCGAGTTGCAAGGCGCGGGCCACCAGCTGCCGGTTCAGGCGCTCGGCGGTTTCCCGCTCGGCAGGCTGGGCCGGGTCGATCAGGTAGCCGACGTGGAAGTTGCCGTCGCCGACATGGCCGACGATGAAGTAGGGCAGGCCGCTCGCATCGACCTCGGCGACGGTCGCATCGATGCATTCGGCCAGGCGCGAGATCGGCACGCAGCAGTCGGTGGTCACCGCGCGGCAGCCCGGTCGCGTCTGCAGGGCCGACAGATAGGCGTGATGGCGTGCAGTCCACAGCCGTGTGCGTGCCTCGGGCGTCGTCGCCCACTCGAAGCCTTCGCCGCCGAACTCGGCCGCGATGTCCTGGACGACCTGGGCCTGCTCCTGCACGCCGGCGGCGCTGCCATGGAACTCCATCAGCAGCATCGGGGCCTCGCGCAGGCCGAGCCGGTCGTGGGCATTGACCGCGCGCACCGCGTGCGCATCGAGCAGCTCGCAGCGCGCGATCGGCACGCCGAGCTGGATCACCTGGATCGTCGTGCGAACCGCCGCATCGACCGACGGGAAGTGGCAGACCGCGGCGCTGATGGCCTCGGGCAGCGGATAGAGCTTGAGCGTGATCTCGGTCATGACGCCGAGCGTGCCCTCGCTGCCGACGAAGAGCCGCGTCAGGTCGTAGCCGGCCGAGGACTTGCGGGCCCGCGTGCCGGTGCGGACCACTTCGCCGCTGGCCGTCACGACCGTCAGGCCGAGGACGTTCTCGCGCATGGTGCCGTAGCGCACCGCGTTCGTCCCGCTGGCGCGCGTGGCCGCCATGCCGCCGATCGAGGCGTCGGCGCCGGGGTCGATCGGAAAGAACAGGCCTTCGTGGCGGATCGCCTCGTTGAGCTGCTTGCGCGTCACGCCGGCCTGCACCGTGACGGTCAGGTCCTCGGCGTTGACGCGCAGCACCTGGTCCATGCGCGACAGGTCGATGCTGACCCCGCCCTGCACCGCCAGCAGGTGCCCCTCGAGCGAGGAGCCGACGCCGAAGGGGATCACCGGCACGCCGTGCTGCTGCGCCAGCGCCACCGTGAATGCGACCTCGTCGGTGCTGGCGGCGAACACCACGATGTCGGGCGGCGGCACGTCGAACGGCGACTCGTCGCGGCCATGCTGCTCGCGCACCGCGCGGGCCGTGGAGCAGCGATCGCCGAAACGCGCCTTCAGCGCGTCGATCAGTGCCGGCGGCACCGGGCGCGGATCGAGTCGAGGCATCAGGTCGGCGGGGGCATTCATGGCATCTCCTGGCGACGGCTCGCGACGCGCGACCGATTCTAGGAACATGTGGCGGACCTCACGATAGCGCGCCGCCGGCACCCGGGCGGGTCGCGCGGGCTGCAAGGCTCAGGCAGGTCACGACGACTCAGGGTCATCGGGTCATGTGGCCCGCCGGACCTGGAGAGCCCATGTGGATTCCGCTGCAGCGATTCATTCAAGTCATCGTCGCGAGCTTGCTGCTGGGCGCGGCGACGCTGGCGACGGCGCAGACGACGCCCACGGCCCGCATCGATGGCCGGGGTCTCGACGGCAAGCCCTTCGATCTGGTCACCCAGCGTGGCAAGGTGGTCATGGTCGTGTTCTGGTCCACGGCCTGCGCCGTGTGCCGGGACACGCTGCCTGAGCTGCGCGCCAACTACGCCGGCTGGCGCGGCAAGCCTTTCGAGCTGGTGCTCGTCGCGACCGATCCGCTGCGGCAGGACGTGGTGGACTACGAGAAGCTGCTGGAGCGCATCGTGCCGACGACGTCCCGATTCCCGAGCCTGTGGCGCGCCGAACCCGGTCACCGCGATGGCTTCGGCGCGGTCGGGCAACTGCCGGCCACCTTCGTGCTCGACCGCGAGGGCCGCGTTGTCGAGCGCTTCAACGGCCGCATTCCGACCGAGGCCTGGGACCGCGTGGCCGAACTGTTGCCCTAGGCGGCGGCCGGCGTGCGGCTTCAGGGACGGGCTGCCAGCGGAACCACCGCCGACCGGGCCCGGGTCGGCGCCGCCGCGGCGTCGGCCTCGCTGCGCTGGGTGAGCTTGCGGCGCAGGTAGCGCATGGCCGTGACGCGCAGGAAGGAGGCGAAGTTCGGCACCTCGCCGCGGTGCGCCAGGATCTCGTCGTGGAAGGTGGCGATGAGGCTGTTGGTGGTGCAGCTCTCCTCGAGAGCCATCTCGGCCAGCGTGTCCCAGACCATGTTCTCGAGCCGGATGCTGGTCAGCACGCCATGGATGCGGATCGTGCGCGAGCGCGATTCGTAGAGGATGGGGTCGGCCTTGACGAAGAATTCGCACATGCGGGTCTCCTGGCGGGCGGGCTGCCGCGGCGGATCAGATCGTTCGTGCCGTCATCTGCCTGGCGATGTAGTCGGCCTGACGGATCGCGAGGGTCACGATGGTCAGCGTGGGGTTCTCCGCGCCGCCGGTCGTGAACTGGCTGCCGTCCGAGATGAAGAGGTTGCCGATGTCGTGCGTCTGGCCGTAGGCGTTGCAGACGCTGTCCTTCGCGCTGGCGCCCATGCGGCAGGTGCCGAGGTTGTGCGTCGACGGATACGGCGGCGTACGGAAGGTCTTGACCGCGCCGGCCGCCTGGTAGATGCGCTCGCCCTGCTGGAAGGCGTGGTTGCGCATCGCGACGTCGTTGTCGTGGTCGTCGAAGTGGACGTTGGGCGCCGCGTTGCCGTACTTGTCTTTCACGTTCGGGTTCAGCGTCACACGATTGGTCTCGCGCGGCATGTCTTCGCCGACCAGCCACATGCCGGCCAGGTTCTCGTAGCGCTCCATCCACCACGTGAAGTCCGCGCCCCAGCCGCCCGGGTTGAGGAAGGCCGCCATGAAGGGCACGCCGAGAGCCAGCGTCTCCATCTCGTAGCCGCCGGCGAAGCCGCGCTGCGTGTCGTGGCCGGCCTCGTCGCGCACGATGCCTGCCATCGTCGTGCCGCGGTACATGTGCACCGGCTGCTTGAAAGCCGCGTAGACCGAGCCCGTCATGTGGCGCATGTAGTTGCGACCGACCTGGCCGGAACTGTTCGCCAGCCCGTCCTTGAACTTGTTCGAGGCCGACAGCAACAGCAGCCGCGGCGTCTCGATCGAGTTGCCGGCGACGCAGACGATGCGGGCTTTCTGGCGCTGCTCCTTGCCGGCCTTGTCGAAGTAGACGACGCCGGTGACCTTGCCGCTGTCGTCGTGCTCGATGCGTGACACGTGCGACTCCGGCCGCAGGTCGAGCTGACCGGTCGCCTCGGCCTTGGGCAGCTCGGTGTAGAGCGTGGACCACTTCGCGCCGCTCTTGCAGCCCTGGAAGCAGAAGCCCAGCTGCATGCAACGGCCGCGGCCGTCGCGCGGCTGGCTGTTGATGGCCATGTTGCCGGTGTGCACGTCCTTGTAGCCGAGCTTCTTCGCGCCGGCGTGGAAGACCTTGAAGTTGTTGTTGCCGGGCAGGCCGGGGATGCCGTGCGTGCGCGTGACGCCCATCTTGTCTTCGGCCTTGGCGTACCAGGGCTCCAGCTCCTTCAGCGTCAGCGGCCAGTCCATCAGGTTCGCGCCCGGGATGCCGCCATAGACGGTCTTGACGCGGAACTCGTGCTCCTGCAGGCGCAGCGAGGCGCCGGCCCAGTGCGTGGTCGTGCCGCCGACGGTCTTGCAGATCCACGCCGGCAGGCCGGCGAAGTCCTTGGCCACGCGCCATGAGCCGGAGGTCGTTCGCGGGTCGAGCCAGGCCAGCTGGCCGAAGGACTTCCATTCGTCGTTGATGAAGCTGGCCGGCGACTGCACGGCACCGGCCTCCAGCACCACGACCTTGATGCCCTTCTGGCACAGCTCGTTGGCCAGCGTGCCGCCGCCGGCGCCGGAGCCGATGATGACGACGACCGAGTCGTCGGTTTGCTCGAACTTGGCCATGTCCTGTCTCCGTGTCGTTCTGGGGCGCTCGCGGGCTCAGCCGAAGTAGGGCTTCGGACTGGCGGCTTCGGGCGGCGCCGGCAGCCACTTCAGGTCCTGGAAGCCGCGCGTGATGTAGCCGCCCTTCTCCCAGGCCGACCCGGGATAGCCCAGCGCGGTGAACGCCATGTCGTTGTCGTACAGCGAGGTCACGCACTGGCCACGCACCTTGCCGAAGAAGGGGCTGCCCTCGATGGCCTTGACCGCAGCCAGTCGCTTGGCCTCGTTGGCCCTGGCGAATCCACCGCTGGCCCGGTTCAGGCCGGCGATGCCCTCGCGCAGCAACGTGGCCGTCGCCGGGTCGGACGAGGCCGCGCCGTCCAGGTCCTTGGCGAGGAGCGCATAGACCGCATCGGGCAGCTTGCGGTGTGGGTACAGGGTGCGGCCCAGCTTCATCAGTGCCTCGCCCTCGGCCTTGCTCAGCGTCTTGAGCTCGACGGCCCAGACCGTCGAAGGCGCCAGCGCTGCGAGCGGGCTGCCGACGGCCAGGCTGCCGATCAGCACGCCCGAGCCCTTGAGGAACTCGCGCCGGGCCAGCGGCAGGGGGAGCTTGGGAGCGGATGCCGGTGCGTCGTCGCAGCTCGCGAACGCCACGGCATCCCCGAGGATGGGGACGATCTTCATGCCTTGTCTCCTGTGTTCTTCGTGGCCCATGTCGATGCCGGGCCTGCGAATCAGTATTGCACCAGCCTTCGCGGGGCGGGTGATAGTTGGCTACCTACCAGGGTCGCCCGTTCGTCCGCAGGCCGCTGCTACGATGACCGCATGGCCAATCGACTGACGCAGATCGCCACCCGCACCGGCGACGACGGCACCACCGGGTTGGGCGACGGCAGTCGCGTCCCCAAGGACCACCTGCGCGTGCAGGCCATGGGCGACGTCGACGAGCTGAACTCGACGCTCGGCCTGCTGCTCTGCGAGCCGCTGCCGGATGCGGTGCGGGCCTTGCTGGTGACGATCCAGCACGAGCTCTTCAACCTGGGCGGAGAACTGTCGATCCCGGGCTATGCGCTGCTGAAGGACGAGGCCGTGGCGGCGCTCGATGCCGCGCTGGCCGAGCACAACGCGCAACTGCCGCGGCTGCAGGAATTCATCCTGCCGGCCGGCACCCGCAGCGCGGCGATCGCGCACGTCGGGCGGACCGTCGCGCGTCGTGCCGAGCGTGCCGTGGTGGCCCTGGCCAACGCGGAAAGTGGCGCGGTGCGCGAGGCGGCGCGCCAGTATCTGAATCGCCTGAGCGACCTGCTGTTCGTGCTGGCGCGGGTGTTGAACCGCGCCAATCTCGACGGCCTGGGCGGCGACGACGTCTATTGGCGCAGCCCGAAGCTGGAAGCTTCGGGCTGACGCCGCGCTGCCCTACTTGGCCGGCGCCTGGTAGCCGAGCGCGAACTCGGTGCTGCTGAGCATGCCGTCCTTGTCGGTGTCCAGCGCCTCGAAGCGCGCGGCGATGGCCGGCAGGGCGACGGCCTCCGAGGGGCTCAGCTTGCCGTCGCTGTTGGCATCGGCGCGCTTGAAGGCGGCCTGGGCCGTGGCGTCGGCCGGCTTGGCCGCCGGCATCGTGGTCTGAGCCTGGGCCACCGCGGCGCCGGCCACCGAGAAGGCGGCCACCGTCACGCCGAGGATGCGTCGGGCCTGGGCTTGCATGGTGCGAGTGCGAGTCATCGTCTGTCCTTTCGGATCGATTGCGGGAACCCTCATTGCAGCCGCCAATGCCCCCTGAGGCCAGCACTCTTGCCGGGCCTTGCCTGCGTTACCCGAAGACCTGTCTTGCTTACTTGCGATAGCACACGCTCACTTTGTTGCTGAACGTCAAGCTCAGCCGCGACGCGCCCGGACCGCTGCGGCCAGGATGTCCAGCACCTCCAGCGAATCGTCCCAGCCGATGCACGCGTCGGTGATGCTCTGGCCGTAGGCCAGCTGGGTCGGGTCGTCCCTGCCGGCGCTGAACTTCTGGGCACCGGCCTGCAGATGGCTCTCGACCATCACCCCGAAGACCTGACGGCTGCCGCCGGCAGTCTGCCCGGCGATGTCACGCGCCACGTCGAGCTGCTTCTGGTGCTGCTTGCTGCTGTTGGCATGCGAGCAGTCGACCATCAGCGTCGCGGGCAGGCCGGCCTTGGCCAGTTCGGCGCAGGCCGCGCCGACGCTGGCTGCGTCGTAGTTCGGCGCCTTGCCACCGCGCAGGATGACGTGGCAGTCCTTGTTGCCGCGGGTCTCGACGATCGCGACCTGGCCGTTCTTGTGCACCGACAGGAAGTGGTGCGGGCGGCTCGCCGACTGGATCGCGTCGACGGCGATCCGCAGGTTGCCGTCGGTGCCGTTCTTGAAGCCGATCGGCGCGCTGATGCCCGAGGCCAGCTCGCGATGCACCTGGCTCTCGGTGGTGCGGGCGCCGATCGCGCCCCAGGAGATCAGGTCGCCGATGTACTGCGGCGAGATCACGTCGAGGAACTCGCTGCCCGCCGGCAGGCCCAGCCGGCCGATCTCGAGCAGCAGCTGGCGCGCGATGCGCAGGCCCTCGTCGATGCGGAAGCTCTCGTCGAGGTAGGGGTCGTTGATCAGTCCCTTCCAGCCGACCGTCGTGCGCGGCTTCTCGAAGTAGACGCGCATCACCACCTCGAGCTCGCCTGCGTGCTTCTCGCGCTGGACCCTGAGCTTGCGGGCGTACTCGATCGCGGCCGCCGGGTCGTGGATCGAGCACGGTCCCATGATGACCAGCAGGCGGTCGTCCTGGCCGTTCATGATGTCGCGGATGCGGCGCCGGGTGCTGACCACCAGCTCCTCGACCGCCGTACCGCGCACCGGGAAGAAGCGGATCAGGTGTTCGGGCGGCGGCAGCGGCATCACGTCCTCGATGCGCTCGTCGTCGGTCTGGCTGGTCTTGTCGGCGGGCGGTGCCCATCCCTCGGGGACATTGGCGGACAGGGCATTCATCGGGGCTTCTCCAGTGGCGGATCGGGGTTCGTGAGGGCGTGCGGACGAAAAAAAACCGCCGGGGGAGGCCCGGCGGTTTGGGGATTCGGCTGCGCTGCGTCTTAAGCGCTGGCCTCTCCTCCGCCGGGGCGGTGCGAGAACCAGAAGTACGCAAAAAAGTAGGCGTTCGAGCGCATACGCTGGAATGTAGCACGGGGTCGGCGCCACGGCCGCGCGCTGTTGCGCCCGCGCCGCGCGGTCTTCGGTCAGTAGGCCGCGGCCTCGAAGCCCTGGGCCTGCAGTGCCGCAATCACGGCACCGATGTGCTCGTGGTTGCGCGTCTGCAGCACCAGCTCGACCTCGACGTTGAGTGCCGCCAGCATCGTGAAGGCGCGCTGGTGATGTACCTCCTCGATGTTGGCGCCAGCCTCGGCCACCACCGCGGTGATGCGCGCCAGCGCGCCCGGCGTATCGCGCGCGCCGACGCGGATCCGCGCCAGGCGGCCGGCGCGCACCATGCCGCGCTCGATGATCGCGGCCAGCAGCAGCGGGTCGATGTTGCCGCCGCACAGCACCAGGCCGACCTTGCGGCCCGCGAAGCGCCGGGGATCCTTCAGCAGCGCGGCGAGGCCGGCGGCGCCGGCGCCTTCGACGAGCGTCTTCTCGATCTCGAGCAGCATCACGATCGCCTGCTCGATGTCGCCCTCGTCGACCAGCACCATGTCGTCGACCAGGGCCTTGATCAGCTCGCGCGTGAGGCGCCCCGGCTCGCCGACCGCGATGCCTTCGGCGATGGTGCTCGACCCTTGCGGATGGGTCGTGCCCTTGATCGCGTTGACCATCGCCGGGAAGCGCGAGGTCTGCACGCCGACGATCTGCAGCGAGGGTTTCAGGGCCCGCGCGACCGTGGCGATGCCGGAGATCATGCCGCCGCCGCCGACGGCGATCACCAGCGTGTCGAGGTCGGGCTGCTGGCGCAGCATCTCGAGCGCGATCGTGCCCTGGCCCGCGATCACCAGCGGGTCGTCGAAGGGGTGGACGAAGGCCAGGCCTTCGGCCTCGGCGACGCGCATGGCCTCGGCGCGCGCCTCGTCGAAGCTCTCGCCGTGCAGCAGCACCTCGGCGCCGAAGCCGCGGGTGCGCGCGACCTTCACCGTCGGCGTGTGCAGCGGCATCACGATCACCGCGCGCAGGCCCAGCCGTTGCGCGTGGTGGGCCACGCCCTGGGCGTGGTTGCCTGCCGAGGCCGCGATCACGCCTTTGAGGGAGGCGCCGTCCCGGGCCAGCGTCAGCAGCTTGTTCAGCGCGCCGCGCTCCTTGAAGGAGGCGGTGAACTGCAGGTTCTCGAATTTCAGGAAGACCTGGGCGCCGGTGATCTGCGACAGCGTCTTCGACTCGACGCAGGGCGTCTCCAGCACCTGGCCGCTCAGGCGCCCGGCAGCGGCTTCGACATCGGCCAGCGTGACCGGTGCCGCAACGCTCAAGCCGTGCCTCCGACGGTCAGACCGTCGATGCGCAGAGTGGGTTGACCGACGCCGACCGGCACGCTCTGGCCTTCCTTGCCGCAGGTGCCGACGCCGGTGTCGAGCTTCATGTCGTTGCCGACCATCTTGACGCGCGTCAGTGCATCCGGACCGTTGCCGATGATGGTCGCACCCTTGACCGGGTACTGGATGCGGCCGTTCTCGACCCAGAAGGCTTCGCTGGCGGAGAAGACGAACTTGCCGCTGGTGATGTCGACCTGGCCGCCGCCGAAGTTGGTGGCGTACAGGCCCTTCTTCATCGACGCGACGATCTCGTCGCTGGTCTTGTCGCCGCCCAGCATGTAGGTGTTGGTCATGCGCGGCATCGGCACGTGCGCATAGCTCTCGCGGCGACCGTTGCCGGTGGGGGCGACCTTCATCAGGCGCGCGTTCATCGAGTCCTGGATGTAGCCCCGCAGGATGCCATCCTCGATCAGCACGTTGCGCTGCGTCGCGTTGCCCTCGTCGTCGACATTGAGCGAGCCGCGGCGGTCGGGGAGGGTGCCGTCGTCGAGCACGGTCACCCCCTTGGCCGCAACGCGCTGGCCGATCTTGCCGCTGAAGGCCGACGAGCCCTTGCGGTTGAAGTCGCCTTCCAGGCCGTGGCCGATGGCCTCGTGCAGCAGGATGCCGGGCCAGCCCGGGCCCAGCACCACGGTCATCTCGCCGGCCTTGGCGGGCCGGCTCTCGAGGTTGGTCAGCGCGGCGTTGACGGCCTGGTCGACATAGCCCGCGATCATGTCGTCGTGGAAGTAGCCGAGGCCGAAGCGCCCGCCGCCGCCGCTGGAGCCCATCTCGCGGCGACCGTTCTGCTCGGCGATCACCGTCACCGACAGGCGCACCAGCGGGCGCACGTCGGCGGCGATCGTGCCGTCGGCGCGCGCCACCAGCACCACGTCGTACTCGCTCGCCACGCCGGCCATCACCTGGGCGATGCGCGGGTCCTTGGCGCGCGCCATCTTCTCGACCTTCTCGAGCAGCGCCACCTTCTGCGTGCTGTCGAGCGTGGCGATCGGGTCCATCGGCGCGTAGAGCACGCGGCTGCCCGCCAGCTTGGCGGCGCCGCCGACCTTGACCTTGCGGCTCGCGCCCGAAGCCGCGATCGTCCGCACCGTGCGCGCGGCGTCCAGCAGCGCGGCCTCGGAGATGTCGTCGCTGTAGGCGAAGGCGGTCTTCTCGCCGACCACCGCGCGCACGCCCACGCCCTGGTCGATGCCGAAGCTGCCGCTCTTGACGATGCCTTCCTCCAGGCTCCAGCCTTCGCTGCGCGTGTACTGGAAATAGAGGTCGGCGTCGTCGATGCGGTGCTCGCCGATCGTGCGCAGCGCGCCGGCCAGCTTGCCTTCGTCGAGACCGTAGGGCTCGAGCAGCAGCGTTCTGGCGACCGCCAGACGCTCGACGGTGGGTTCGCGAGAGATCATGGGTCGATTCTAGGCAGCTGCCCACCACCCTGCGCTTGAAGTTTCTTTACCGCCGCGATACCGATCGCGGTCCGCGGCGGCCCGCCCCGGGCGCGTTGTGCAGACGTGGGGTCGTCCCACCGAACGCAGCGAAAGGAAACCGCATGCACACCGCCCGCACCCTGGCCGCCCTTGCCCTGCTCACGCTGGCTGGTACCGGCATCGCCCAAGCCACCCCGTACCGCGCTGCCGCGCCGGACCGCCACGAGTGGCAGCAGGACCAGCGCATCCGTCAGGGCCTCGCCAGCGGCGCGCTGACGCGGCACGAAGCGCGCGTGCTGAATCAGCGCCAGGACCGCATCGACGCGCTGGAGCGGCGATTCCGCGCCGACGGTCGCTACACCCCGCAGGAGCGCCGCCAGGTCGCCCAGCTGGAGCGCGATCTCGACCGCGACATCACGCGCGAACTGCGCGATCGCCAGACCGCCTGGCATCGCTGAAGCGCCGCTCAGCGCGCGCCGTCCTCGGCCTCGTCGTCGGTTCCACCGTCGGCCTTCAGGGCGAGCGCGCGCTGGTAGAGCGCATTGCGCGGCGCGCCGCTCGCCTCGGCCGCCAGCGCGACGGCCTGCTTCAGCGGCAGCGCCGCCAGCAGGACGCGCAGCAGTCGCTCGGCGGCATCGACGGGCCGGTCGGCTGCCGGCGCCGTCGTCGCGTGCAACACCACGACGAACTCGCCGCGCGAACGGTTCGGATCGGCCGCCAGCCAGCCCGGCAGCGCCGATGCCGGCAGGCGGTCGATGGCCTCGAACTGCTTGGTGAGCTCGCGACACAGCGTCACCGTGCGCAGCGGCATGGCCTCGGCCAGCGCGGCGGCTAGCGCCTCGATGCGATGCGGTGATTCCAGCAGCAGCAGCGTCTGCGACTCGGCGGCCAGGGCATTCAGCTGGCCGGCCCGCTCGGTGGCTTTGGGCGACAGGAAGCCGACGAAGCGAAAACCCGGCGACTGCGCATCGCCGGCCGCGCTGAGCGCGGCGGTCACGCTGCTGGCGCCCGGCAGCGGCAGCACACGATGGCCGGCGGCCTGCACCGCGGCCACCAGGCGGGCGCCGGGATCGCTGACGGCCGGCGTGCCGGCATCGCTGGCGTAGGCGATGCGCTCGCCGCGCGCCAGCCGGTCGACCACGGCCTGCGAAGCCTCGACCTCGTTGTGCTCGTGCAGCGCGACCAGGGGCTTGTCGATGCCGAAGTGGCGCAGCAGCGCGCCCGTGACGCGCGTGTCCTCGCAGGCCACAGCGTCGACCAGTCCCAGCACATGCAGCGCCCGCAGGCTCAGGTCGGCCAGGTTGCCGATCGGCGTGGCGACGACGTAGAGCGCGCCTTTGGGATACTGCTGCGCGCCGGCCGCACTGGCGGCGGCCTGCCGGATCAAAGAGGCATCGATGCTCACGACCAAGGCTCGAGGCGACGAGGGGGAAGACCGTGCGCTGGCTCACCTGCAGCGCGCCGGCCTGAAGCTGGTGGAGCGCAATTATCGAGTCGCCGCCGGCCCGCGGGCCCGCGGCGGCGAGATCGACCTGGTGCTGCGCGAGCGCGACGGCACCCTGGTCTTCGTCGAGGTCCGCCGGCGCGGCGACACCCGCCACGGCGGCGCGGCCTTCAGCGTGTCCGCGGCCAAGCGGCAGCGCCTGGTCTACGCGGCCCGCCACTACCTGACGCGCTACGCATCGCCGCCGCCCTGCCGTTTCGACGTGGTCGCGATCGACGGCGAACGGCTCGAGTGGCTGCGGGCCGCCTTCGACGCCGGCTGACAGCTCGATACAGCTGTACGGAACCGCTGGTCGCGAAGCGGTGTCATATCATCGTGAGCATGCTTGAACAACGCATCCAGCGGCATTTCTTCGACAGTGCCGACCTGAAGAACCAGTGCGCCGAGGTCCTGAGCAAGCCGATCGCCGATGCGGTGCAGGCCGTGCTGGGCTGCATCACTGCCGGCGGCAAGGTGCTGGCCTGCGGCAACGGCGGATCCGCCAGCGACGCGCAGCACTTCGCGGCGGAGTTCGTCGGTCGCTTCGAACGCGAGCGACCCGGCCTGGCCGCCATCGCGCTCAACACCGACACCTCGATCCTGACCGCGATCGGCAACGATTACGACTACAACTCGGTCTTCTCGAAGCAGGTGCAGGCGCTCGGCAATCCGGGCGACGTGCTGCTGGCCATCACCACGAGCGGCAACTCGGCCAACGTGCTGGCCGCCGTCGACGCGGCCCACGACAAGGACATGACCGTCATCGCGCTGACCGGTCGCAACGGCGGCAAGCTCGCCCAGCGCCTGCTGGAGACCGACGTCAACATCTGCGTGCCGCACGAGCGGACCGCGCGCATCCAGGAAGTTCACATCCTCGCGATCCACTGCCTGTGCGATGCGGTGGACGTGCAACTGCTCGGCGAACAGGACCCCGCATGAGACCTCTCCGCTCCTCCCTCGTCCCGACCCTGCTGGCCGCGGCCTTGCTGACCGGCAGCTTGAGCGCCTGCGCGCCGCTGCTGATCGGTGGTGCGGCGGTGGGCGGCGCGCTGTCGTACAGCGATCGTCGCACCACCGGGGCCCAGCTCGAAGACCAGTCGATCGAGCTGAAGGCGGCGCCGCGCTTCCGCGAGGCGATCGGCGACCGCGGCCACATCAACGTGACCAGCTTCAACCGTACCGTGCTGCTGACCGGCGAGGCGCCGACCGAGGCCGACAAGGCGGCGGCCGAGGCGGCGATCACGAAGCTGGAGAACGTGCGCGCCACGCTCAACGAACTGGTGGTCGCCCCCAACAGCTCGCTGGTCGACCGTTCGAACGACGCGCTGATCACCAGCAAGGTCAAGGCGAGCTACGTCGACGCCAAGGACATCTTCGCCAACGCCTACAAGGTCGTGACCGAGCGGGGCGTCGTGTACCTGATGGGCCGCGTCACCGAGCGCGAGGCCGACCGCGGCGTCGCGATCGCCCGCGGCGTCTCCGGAGTCACCAAGGTCGTCAAGGCCTTCGAGATCATCACCGAGGACGAACTCGCCGGTTACCGCTCCAAGCCGGCGCCGCCGGCGAGCCCGACGCCGGCACGCTGACCGGCACTGCGGCCGGGCTGCCGGCGGCCGTCCTCAGCCCAGCCGCCGGATCAGGCTCGAGGTGTCCCAGCGCCGGCCGTCCATCGCCTGCACGTCGGCATAGAACTGGTCCACCAGGGCCGTGACGGGCAGGCGCGCGCCGTTGCGCTGGGCCTCCTCGAGGCACAGGCCCAGGTCCTTGCGCATCCAGTCGACCGCGAAGCCGAAGTCGAACTTGCCGTCGATCATCGTCGGGCCGCGGTTGTCCATCTGCCAGCTCTGCGCGGCGCCCTTGCCGATCACGCCGAGCACCGCCTTCATGTCCAGGCCGGCCTTCTGGCCGAAGGCGATGGCCTCGGACAGGCCCTGGACCAGGCCGGCGATCGCGATCTGGTTGACCATCTTCGCCAGCTGCCCCGAGCCGGCCTCGCCCAGCAGCGTGACCGCCTTCGAGAAGGCCATCGCCACCGGCTGGATCTTCGCGAACGCGGCGGCGTCGCCGCCGCACATCACGGTCAGCATGCCGTTGATCGCCCCGAGGTTGCCGCCCGAGACCGGCGCGTCGATGAAGGCCAGACCGCGGGCCTGGGCTGCGGCCGCCAGTTCGCGCGCGATGTCCGCCGAGGCGGTCGTGTGGTCGACGAACACGGCGCCCGGCTTCATCCCGTGGAAGGCCCCCGCCTCACCGACGGTCACGGCGCGCAGGTCGGCATCGTTGCCGACGCAGGCGAACACGATGTCGGCGCCGGCGGCGGCCGCCTGCGGCGTGGGGGCACTCGCACCGCCGTACTCGGCGACCCAGGCCTGCGCCTTCGCTGCGGTGCGGTTGTAGACGGTCACGCGGTGCCCGGCGCGCGCCAGGTGGCCGGCCATCGGGTGGCCCATCACACCCAGGCCCAGGAAGGCCACGGTCTGCGAGGGAACGGGGTCGTAGGTCTTGCTGCTCATCGCCATCGTCTCCGGAAAGGAAAACGGCCTCGAGACGAGGCCGTCCATGCGGGCGAATGATCGCCTAAACGATGCTGAGATGCTCGGTGCCGGCCGCGAGGTCGGCGTTGCGCGCGCGGTTGCTGTTGAGCTTGATCTGCAGCCGCAGGTCGTTGACCGAGTCGGCGTTGCGCAGCGCATCCTCGTACGTGATCATCTGGCCTTCGTAGAGGTCGAACAGGCTCTGGTCGAAGGTCTGCATGCCGAGTTCGCGGCTGCGCTTCATCAGCTCCTTGATGTCGGTGACCTCGCCCTTGAAGATCAGATCGGCGATCAGCGGCGTGTTCAGCATGATCTCCACGGCCGCGACGCGCCCCTTGCCTTCCTGGCGCGGCACCAGGCGCTGCGAGACCAGGCTCTTCAGGTTCAGCGACAGGTCCATCAGCAGCTGGGCGCGGCGCTCCTCGGGGAAGAAGTTGATGATGCGGTCGAGCGCCTGATTGGCGCTGTTGGCGTGCAGCGTGGCCATGCACAGGTGACCGGTCTCGGCGAAGGCGACCGCATGCTCCATCGTCTCGCGGTCGCGGATCTCGCCCATCAGGATCACATCGGGCGCCTGGCGCAGCGTGTTCTTCAGCGCCGCTTCCCAGCCGTCGGTGTCGATGCCGACCTCGCGCTGCGTGACGATGCAGTTCTTGTGCGGGTGCACGAACTCGACCGGATCCTCGACCGTGATGATGTGGCCGTAGGAGTTCTCGTTGCGGTGGTCGACCATCGCGGCCAGCGAGGTGCTCTTGCCCGAGCCGGTGGCGCCGACGAAGATCACCAGGCCGCGCTTGCTGACCGACACGTCCTTCAGGATCTGCGGCAGGCCCAGCGCGTCGATGGTGGGGATCTTGGCAGGAATCGTCCGCAGCACGAGGCCGACGTTGCCCTGCTGCATGAAGGCGTTGGCGCGGAAGCGCCCGATGCCGGTGGGGGCGACCGCGAAGTTGCACTCCTTGCTGCGCTCGAACTCCGCCGCCTGCTTGTCGTTCATGATCGACCGCGCCAGCGCGATCGTGTGCTGCGGCGTCAGCGGCTGCGGCGACACCTTGGTCACCCGGCCGTCGACCTTGATGGCCGGCGGGAAGTCCGCGGTCAGGAACAGGTCCGAGCCGGCGCGAGCGACCAGCAGGCGCAGCAGGTCGTTGACGAATTTCGACGCTTGATCGCGTTCCATCGAGGACTCCCTTTCACCACCGGCGGTCGGGGTTCAACCGCCGGACAACAAGGCTGACAGTCTGGCGCCGACCTGGCGCAACCGCAAGGACAAACGTCTCGCCAGCGACGCCAGCAGGGCCAGCGCCAGCCGCGGTTCCGCGGCCATCAGGGCCTCGAAGCGCGGCGCTTCCAGGACGGCCAGCAGGCAGGGCGTGATCGTGGTGCAGGCCGAGAAGCGCGAGCCGGCGTCGAGCATCGACATCTCGCCGACCATGTCGCCGGCACGCACCTCGGCCAGACGCGTGCGGGCACCGCCGGCCGGGACGCGCTCGACGGCGATCCGCCCCTCGAGCACCACCAGCAGGTAGTCGCCCTGCTCGTCCTGGCCGATCAGCTGGGCGCCGGCCGGCACGCTGACGTAGTCGAGGAAGCCGGCCAGTCGCTGCAACTCGCCGGGGGCGAGGTCCAGCGCGTGGCTGTCGGCCTGCCACAGCTGGACGAACAAGGCCGCGCCCTGGCTGGCATCGAGGGGCCGCGCGCCGATGGCGGCGGCGCGGTCCGGCCAGCCGACCGGCGCCAGCGCGTCGTCGCCCGCGGGCTCGGCCTCGGCGTCTCGGTCAGGCGATTTCTTCACGACGGCACGACCGCTGGGCGAGGCGAGCCGCGGCTCAGCCCGGGAAGTTCTCGGGCGACTTGGCCTTGCCGCGCGCCTCGGCGGGCGTGATGATGTTGCGGCGCACCAGGTCGGACAGGTTCTGGTCCAGGGTCTGCATGCCCATGCTGTTGCCGGTCTGGATCGAGCTGTACATCTGCGCGACCTTGGCCTCGCGGATCAGGTTGCGGATCGCCGGCGTGCCCAGCATGATCTCGTGCGCGGCCACGCGGCCGCTGCCGTCCTTCAGCTTGCACAGCGTCTGCGAGATCACGCCGATCAGCGACTCCGACAGCATCGCGCGCACCATGTCCTTCTCGGCTGCCGGGAAGACGTCGATCACGCGGTCGATGGTCTTGGCGGCGCTGCTGGTGTGCAGCGTGCCGAACACCAGGTGGCCGGTCTCGGCGGCGGTCAGCGCCAGGCGGATGGTCTCCAGGTCGCGCATTTCGCCGACCAGGATCGCGTCCGGGTCCTCGCGCAGCGCCGAGCGCAGCGCGTTGCTGAACGACAGCGTGTGCGGCCCGACCTCGCGCTGGTTGATCAGGCAGCGCTTGGAGTCGTGCACGAACTCGATCGGGTCCTCGACGGTCAGCACGTGGCCGTACTCGTTCTCGTTGAGGTGGTTGACCATCGCCGCCAGCGTGGTCGACTTGCCCGAGCCGGTCGGGCCGGTGACGAGCACCAGGCCGCGCGGCTTGAGCGCCAGCTCGGCGAAGACCTTCGGTGTGTTCAGCTGCTCGAGCGTCAGGATCTTCGACGGAATCGTCCGGAACACCGCGCCGGCGCCGCGGTTCTGGTTGAAGGCGTTGACGCGAAAGCGCGCCAGGCCCTGGATCTCGAACGAGAAGTCGCACTCCAGCGTCTCCTCGTAGGCCTTGCGCTGCGCATCGTTCATGATGTCGTACACCATGTCGTGGACGCTCTTGTGGTCGAGCGGGTCCACGTTGATGCGCCGCACGTCGCCGTGCACGCGGATCATCGGCGGCAGGCCGGCGGACAAGTGCAGGTCGGAGGCCTTGTTCTTGACCGAGAAGGCCAACAGCTGGGTGATGTCCATGGATGATGGTGCAGGCGCGTCACGCGCCTCGCGGCAGAGGGCTGGAAGATTATGGCGACGATCGCGAGCAAGATACAAGAAGTGAGCGGGCGCATCGCACGCGCCTGCGATGCGGCCGGCCGTCCCGTGGCAAGCGTCACGCTGCTGGCGGTCAGCAAGACGCAAGGCCCCGACGCGGTGCGTGCAGCGGTGGCGGCCGGGCAACGCGCCTTCGGCGAGAACTACGTGCAGGAGGCGCTGGACAAGATGGCCGCGCTGGCCGACCTGCGGCCGCAGCTCCAGTGGCACCTGGTCGGTCCGCTACAGAGCAACAAGACGCGCGCCGTGGCCGAAGCCTTCGACTGGGTGCACTCGGTCGACCGACTGAAGCTCGCGCAGCGCCTCAGCGAGCAGCGCCCGGCCGCGCTGCCGCCCTTGCAGGTCTGCCTGCAGGTCAACATCAGCGGCGAGGCCAGCAAGAGCGGCGTCGCGCCGGGCGAGGTCGAGGCTTTGGCGCGGTCGATGGCCGCCCTGCCGCGGCTGAAGCTGCGCGGGCTGATGGCCATCCCCGAGCCGATCGACGGCAGCGAGGCGCAACGCCGCCCTCACCACGCCCTGCGCGAACTGCTGGAATGCCTGAACAGCCGCGGCCTGGCGCTGGACACCCTGTCGATGGGCATGACCGCCGACCTGGAGGCCGCGGTGCTGGAGGGCGCAACGATCGTGCGCATCGGCACCGCGATCTTCGGCGCGCGGGCGCGGGTGGCCTGACTCAGGCCTTGCGCCAGCGGCGCCAGAGCTCGGCGAACTCTCCGACCAGCCCGCGGCGGAAGGCCAGCACGCAGACGATGAAGATCAGGCCGGTGACCAGGGTCACCGACTCGCCCAGGCCGTTGAACCAGGCGATGCCGGTGGTCTCGGCCAGCGCCTTGCCCAGGTCGCCGATCTTGTTCTCCAGCGCGATGATGACCAGCGCGCCGACGATCGGGCCGATCATCGTGCCCATGCCGCCGACCAGGGTCATCAGGATCACCGCGCCCGAGGTGGTCCAGACCGCGTCGGTCAGCGTCGCGAAGCCCAGCACCAGGGTCTTGGTCGCGCCGGCCAGCCCGGCCAGCGCCGCCGACAGCACGAAGGCGACGAGCTTGAAACGCTCGACGTCGTAGCCCAGCGAGACTGCGCGCGCCTCGTTCTCGCGGATCGAGGTCAGCACCTGGCCGAAGGGCGAGTGCACGGTGCGGTAGATCAGCCAGAAGGCGCCGATGAAGATCGCCAGCACCACGTAGTACAGCGTCAGGTCGGACGCCAGGTCGAGGCCGAGGAAGTTGCCGCGCGGCACCGACTGCAGGCCGTCCTCGCCGCCGGTGAAGGGCGCCTGCAGGAAGTAGAAGAACAGCATCTGCGCCAGCGCCAGCGTGATCATCGAGAAGTAGATGCCGCTGCGGCGGATGGCCAGCCAGCCGAAGGCCAGTCCGGTCAGCGCCGCCATCGCGGTGCCGAACAGCAGGCCCAGCGGCGCCGGGAAGCCCCAGACCTTGAGCGCGTGCCCGGCGGTGTAGGCCGCCATGCCGAGGAAGGCCGCGTGGCCGAAACTCAGCAGGCCGGTGAAGCCGATCAGCAGGTTGAAGGCGCACGCGAACAGCGCGTAGCACATCACCTTCATCACGAAGATCGGGTAGGCGCCGATCGCCGGCAGCAGCGCGATCGCGAGGAACAGCGCGGCGTAGCCGATCAGCGGCGATTTCGCGGCGGAGGGAGTCGTCATTTCTCTTTACCGAACAGCCCCGCCGGACGCACCAGCAGCACGATGGCCATGACGACGAACACGACGGTGCTCGAGGCCTCGGGGTAGAACACCTTGGTCAGGCCCTCGACCACGCCCAGGCCCAGGCCCGTGAGGATGGAGCCGAGGATGGAGCCCATGCCGCCGATCACCACCACCGCGAACACCACGATGATCAGGTTGCTGCCCATCAGCGGCGAGACCTGCAGGATGGGCGCGGCCAGCACCCCGGCGAAGGCCGCCAGCGCCACCCCGCCCGCATAGGTCAGCGTGATCATGCGCGGCACGTTGATCCCGAAGGCCTGCACCAGCCGCGGGTTCTCGGTGCCGGCGCGCAGCGTGGCCCCCAGCGAGGTCTTCTCGATCAGCGCCCACACCGCCAGGCACACCACGATCGAGGCGACGACGACCCAGGCGCGGTAGTTCGGCAGGATCATGAAGCCGAGGTTGGTGGCGCCCTGCAGCGCGTCGGGCACCGGGTAGGGCTGGCCCGAGACGCCGTAGAAGCTGCGGAACACGCCCTCGGTCACCAGCGTGATGCCGAAGGTCAGCAGCAGGCCGTAGAGGTGGTCCAGCTTGTAGAGCCACTGCAGCAGCAGCCGCTCGATCAGGATGCCCAGCACGCCCACCACCAGCGGGGCCAGCAGCAGCATGGCCCAGTAGTTCAGGCCCAGGTACTCCAGCCCCATCCAGGCCAGGAAGGCCCCCATCATGTACAGCGCCCCGTGGGCGAAGTTGATGATGTTGAGCATGCCGAAGATCACCGCCAGGCCCAGCGACAGCATCGCGTAGAACGAGCCGTTCACCAGGCCCAGCAGCAGCTGGCTCAGGAACGCGGACAGCGGAATGCCGAAGATCTCCATCGCGACCGTCTCAGTCCGTCGTCCGTTCCGGGATCACTTCTTGACCAGCGGGCACTTGCTGTCGGCCAGCTTGGTGTAGGCGTCGTCGCCCGGGATCTTCTGGATCACGTTGTAGTAGTCCCAGGGCTCGGTCGACGCCGACTGCGCCTTCACCTGCATCAGGTACATGTCGTAGCGGTGGCGGCCGTCCGGGCCGATCTTGCCGCCCTTGGCGAACATGTCGTTGACCGGCGTGGCCTTCATCTGCGCGATGACCTTGTCGGCGTCGTCGGTCTTGGTCGCCTCGATGGCCTTGAGGTAGTGCATCGTGGCCGAGTAGTCGCCGGCCTGGATCATCGACGGCATGCGCTTCATCTTCTCGAAGAAGCGGCGGCTCCAGGCACGCGACTCGGCGCTCTGGTTCCAGTACCAGCCGTCGGTCAGGTACATGCCTTCGGTGGCCTTCAGGCCCAGCGCATGGATGTCGTTGATGAACATCAGCAGGCCGGCCAGCTTCATCGTCTTGGTGATGCCGAACTCGTTGGCCGCCTTGATCGAGTTGATCGTGTCGCCACCGGCGTTGGCCAGGCCCAGGATCTGCGCCTTGCTCGACTGCGCCTGCAGCAGGAAGGACGAGAAGTCGCTGGCCGACAGGGGGTGCTTGACGCTGCCGACGATGGTGCCGCCGGCCTTCGTCACCACCGACGAGGTGTCGTTCTGCAGCGAGGCGCCGAAGGCGTAGTCGGCGGTCAGGAAGTACCAGGTCTTGCCGCCCGACTTGACCACCGCGTTGCCGGTGCCGTTGGCCAGCGCGACCGTGTCGTAGGCGTAGTGGATCGTGTAGGGCGTGCAGTCCTCGTTGGTCAGGCGCGCGCTGGCGGCACCGATCGAGATGAAGGTCTTCTTCTTCTCGGCCGCGACCTTGGCCATGGCGAGGTTGGCGCCCGAGTTGGTGCCGCCGACCAGCATGTCGACGCCCTGCGTGTCGAACCACTCGCGCGCCTTGCTGGCGGCGACGTCGGCCTTGTTCTGGTGGTCGGCGAAGATGACCTCGACCTTCTTGCCGGCCGCCATGCCCTTCATGTCGGCGACGGCCATCTTGATGGCCTCGACGCCGCCGGCGCCGTCGATGTCGGCGTACAGGCCCGACATGTCGGTGATGATGCCGATCCTGACGACATCGCCGGAGACCTGGGCGTGCGCCGCGGTGGCGGCGACGGTGAGACCGCAGGCCGCGGAGGCGGCCAGGGCAATGCGCTTCAGGACGTGGGTCATGCAGGTCTCCTTGGGGTGTTGAGCGAGGAAGCGCGTCCGTTCAGACGCTGAGCAACTCGTCGAGCGCTGCCTGTTGGGCGGCGAGCTCGGACGCGGGAAAGGACAGCGCCACGTGGCCGTGCTCGATCACGTGGAAGTGGTCGGCCAGCGGCGCGGCGAAGCGGAAGTTCTGCTCCACCATCACGATGGTGAAGCCCTGGGCCTTGAGGGCGCGGATCATGCGCGCCAGCGCCTGCACGATGACCGGGGCGAGCCCTTCGGAGATCTCGTCGAGCAGCAGGATGTCGGCGCCCGTGCGCAGGATGCGCGCGACCGCCAGCATCTGCTGCTCGCCGCCCGACAGCCGCGTGCCCTGGCTGGCCTTGCGCTCGGCCAGGTTGGGGAACATCGCGTAGATCTCGGCCTCGCTCATCGCCTTGCCGCGCCCGCCCGGCAGTCGCGGCGGCAGGTGCAGGTTCTCCTCGGCCGACAGCGAGGCGAAGATGCCGCGCTCCTCGGGGCAGTAGCCGATGCCGAGGTGGGCGATGCGGTGCGTGGGCAGGCCGATGCTCTCCTGGCCGTGCACCTTGACGGAGCCCTTGCGTGCCCCGGTCAGGCCCATGATCGCGCGCAGCGTCGTGGTGCGCCCGGCGCCGTTGCGCCCCAGCAGCGTGACGACCTGGCCGCGCGGCACCGTCAGGTTCACGCCGTGCAGGATGTGGCTCTCGCCGTACCAGGCGTTCAGGTCGCGGATCTCGATCGCGGGCGTCTCGGTCGACATGTCAGTGCGCGCCCTGCAACTCGGTCGCCTCGGTGCCCATGTAGGCCTCCAGCACCGCGGGATGCTTCGACACCGCGGCGTAGTCGCCCTCGGCCAGCACCGCGCCGCGCGCCAGCACGGTGATGCGGTCGGCGATGCTGGCGACGACCTTCATGTTGTGCTCGACCATCAGCACGGTGCGCCCTTCGGCGACGCGCTTGATCAGCCTGGTGACGCGCTCGACGTCCTCGTGGCCCATGCCCTGGGTCGGCTCGTCCAGCAGCATGAGCTCGGGCTCCATCGCCATGGTGGTGGCGATCTCCAGCGCGCGCTTGCGCCCGTAGGGCAGGTCGACGGCCTTGAGGTGGGCCATGTCGCGCAGGTCGACCAGCTCCAGCAGCTCGAGCACCTTGCCGTCGAGGCGCTTCAGCTCGCCCAGGCCGCGCCAGAACTGGAAGGAGGTGCCGGTGAAGCGCTGCAGGCCGATGCGCACGTTCTCCAGCACGCTCAGGTGCGGGAAGACGGCCGAGATCTGGAAGGAGCGGATCACGCCGCGCCGGGCGATGTGGGCGGAGTTCTCGCCGGTGATGTCGTGGCCGTTGAAGTGGATGCTGCCGCGCGTGGGCGACAGGAACTTCGTCAGCAGGTTGAAGCAGGTGGTCTTGCCCGCCCCGTTGGGCCCGATCAGCGCATGGATGTGGCCGCGCTGCACCTGCAGGTTCACGCGGTCCACGGCCGTGAAGCCCTTGAACTCCTTCGTGAGGTCGCGCGTCTCGAGGATGAAGTCGCTCATGCGGGCCGGGTCGACAAGGAGCCGCACTGTAAGCAGCGGTGTTGCGCTGCAACAGGCGGGGTTCCACTTATGCGGGTCTGCGCAGGGTCAACCCGCACCCGCGGGCGGCCGCGCGCAGCCCGGTCCGCTGGTGCGCGAAGCGTCGTCGCGGCTCAGTGCGCCGGCGCTGTCGCGTCGCCGGTTTCGCGCAGCGGAGACCAGGGCTGCAGTGCGTGCAGCAGCAGCACCACACCTCCCAGCAGCGCGACGACGTCGAAGCCGACCGTCGCCACCGGCCGCAGGCTGTCTGCGCCGACGCCCAGCCAGCCGGCGATCGTGTCGACGTGGTTGCGCGCATGCATGACCAGCAGCAGCAGCGCGACCCACGGCGCGACGCGCGACAGGCGCCGTGCCGTGCCGCCCAGCACCGCCGCGCCGGCCAGCAGGAACACCGCCGAGCCGACGAAGACGAGCGTGAAGAAGATGCTGACGATGGGCCGGGCGGCGCCGGCCAGCTCCTGCCAGGTCGAGTAGGGCAGCCAGGCCAGGCACATCACCCCCAGCAGGGCCGCCAGGCCGCGGGCGCGCGGCGCCGCGGCGCCATCGGCCGCGTAGCCGCCGTCGGTATTGGCCTTGCGCATCAGCGGGATCAGCAGCAGGCAGCTCAGGCCGAAGATCGCGTCGATCACCATCGTCTTCGGATAGCCCCAGGCCTCGATCGCGATGCCTTGCCAGATCGCCGAGTAGGCGATGGCCAGGTTCATCAGCGCCATGTAGGCGGTGAACTGGGTGCCGGCCACGCGCGGGTTGGTCACGTCCATGTACATCGCGGCATTGGTGCCGTACATCAGGCCGTTGACCGCGTTGTAGGCCAGCGTCGCGGTCCAGAAGGCGGCCAGCAGCGCGGCCGGGACCTCGGGGCGGTTGGCGGCGTCCAGCGCCACCGGCATGATCCAGCCGGCGCCGGCCAGCACGTTGGCCAGGTACAGCACCGGCAGGCCCATCATCGCGATGTAGATGAAGTTCATGCGGCGTCGGCCGTAGCGGTCCGACAGGCGGCCGCCGATCACCATGAAGGCCGCGTTGATGCCGCCCGAGCACAGGTTGAGCCAGGCCACCTGGTCGTCGTCCATGCCCAGCTCCACCGCCAGGTTGGATTGCAGCGCCAGGCCCAGACACATCGCGCCCGGCGGCAGCAGCGCGTAGAACAGCCCGCTGAAGGCGCCGCGCGAGCCGAGGAAGGACCGGAAGGAGCTGACCGCGAAGTCGCGCATCTCGCGTCCCGCGGCGCGCAGCTTCGGGCCGACGACCGCCGGCCGCGGCGGGCCGGCCGGCTCGCGCAGCGGCAGCACCACCAGCACGGTCACCGCGAGGATGCAGCCGGCCACGAAGAAGAAGGTCGGCTGGAAGCCCGTGTAGCCCGACAGGAACAGCACGCCGCTGCCGCCGATCACCTGGCCGATGGCCGCGCCGGCGAACATCAGCCCGTTGGCCAGCCCGCGCTCGTCCTCGTGCAGCGTGTTGACGGCCAGCGCGTCGATGGCCACATCCTGCATCGCCGCGAAGCTGTTGTGCACCAGCAGGATCATGGTGAAGAGCGCCAGCTGCTCCGGCAGCTTGAGCAGCACGGTGGACATCAGCGTGATCGCCATCATCAGCTGGGTGCCGAGGATCCAGCCGCGGCGCCGGCCCAGGCGGTCGGACGCGAACACGTCGATGAAGGGCCCGAACGCCCACTTGAAGGCCCAGGGCAGGTAGAACGAGCCGACGAAGAGCCCGATCTCGGCCGGCCCGACGCCCTGGCGCCGCAGCTGGGTCGCGACCGCGGTGGCTGCGAAGCCCAGCGGCAGCCCCTCGGTCAGGTAGAGGCAGAAGAAGGCGGTGAGGCGGCCACGGGTGGTGGCAAGCAGATTGGGCAGGCGCATGGTGGGGGTGGTTCCGTGGCCGCGCGATTCTCTTTCAAGGGCGCGTCCGCAGCGGTCTGCAGCCTGATGGCTAGATCGGCAAGGCAGTGGTGTTCTTCACTTCTTCCATCACGGCGTAGGTCCGCGTCTCGCGCACGCCGGGCAGGGCCCAGATGACGCTGGCCAGCATCTCGCGGTAGGCGGCCATGTCGGCCACGCGGGTCTTGATCAGGTAGTCGAAGCCGCCGGCCACGAGATGGCACTCCAGGATCTCGGGCCGCACCTGCACCGCGGCGCGGAAGCTCTCCATCACGTCGGGCGCCGTGCGGTCGAGCATCACCTCGATGAAGACCAGCATGCCGGCGCCCAGCCGCGCCGGGTTCAGGCGCGCCTCGTAGCCGAGGATGTAGCCCTCGCGGGTCAGGCGCTTCACGCGCTCGAGCACCGCGGTCGGCGACAGGTGGACCTGCTGCGCCAGCTCGAGGTTGGTGATGCGGCCGTCGGCCTGCAGCACGCGCAGGATGCGCTGGTCGGTGCGGTCCAGGCCCTCGATGGTCCGCACGGACGCTTCAGTGGGCGCTTCGCTGGATTTATGTCGGCTGTTGGCCATGTTCTTGGCGAAAGATTCAAGGCAACTGGTCTTACGCTAACAGGATCGACACCCGACATCCAGCTGCCATGCCCACCGAGTCGCCGCCGCCCGCCCGCCTGCCCTCGCCGCTGCGCGAGGAGCTCCCTGCCCTGGCCGCCCGCCTGCAGGCGCTGTCCGGTGCGCTGGACTGGTCGCGGGCCCAGGCGCTGGCGCGGCCCTGGGTGCAGGCGGTCCGCGACGAGCCGGCGCCGTTCTGGGCCATGGAGTCGCTGCTGCGCGAGTACCCGATCTCCAGTGTCGAGGGCCTGGCGTTGATGCGCCTGGCCGAGGCCCTGCTGCGCGTGCCCGACGCCCAGACCGCGATCGCGCTGACGGCCGACCAGCTGGGCCGCGCCGACTTCGAGTCGGCCGGCGGCGACGGCCCGCACAAGATGCTGGCCAGCCTGTCGGCCAGCGCGATCGCGCTGTCCAAGAAGTTCCTGCCGGACGAGGAGCGGCCGCCGGGGTTGATCAAGCGCCTGGGCGCGCAGACCGTGGTCGCGGCGACCGTGCGCGCGATCCAGCTGCTGGGCCGGCAGTTCGTGCTGGGACAGAGCATCGCCGAGGCCCTGGACGAGGCGCGCGGCCAGCGCAAGGCGCAGCCCGCGCTGCGCTTCTCCTTCGACATGCTGGGCGAGGGCGCGCGCACCGACGCCGACGCGAAGCGCTACCTCGCGTCCTACCGTCACGCGCTCCAGGCGATCGCGGCGAGTGCTGCGCCCGGCGCCGGCCCGGAGGCGAACGACGGCATCTCGATCAAGCTGTCGGCGCTGTTCCCGCGCTACGAGGAAGCGCAGCGCGCCCGCGTCTTCGGCGAGCTGCTGCCGCGCGTGCTGGGCCTGATCGACGACGCGGCGCGCGCCGACCTCAACCTCACCATCGACGCCGAGGAGAGCGATCGCCTCGAGCTCTCGCTGGACCTGATCGACGCGGCCGCCGCGCACATCGCGGCGCGACACCCGCAGTGGCGGGGCTTCGGCCTCGCGATCCAGGCCTACCAGACGCGCGCCGAGGAATGCGTGCACGAGGTCGCGCGCATCGCCAAGGCCCACGGGCTGCGCTTCATGGTGCGGCTGGTCAAGGGCGCCTACTGGGACGGCGAGATCAAGCGCGCGCAGGAGCTGGGCCTGACCGGCTATCCGGTGTTCACCCACAAGCACCACACCGACATCAGCTACCTCGCCTGCGCCAAGGCGCTGCTGGACCATGCCGACGTGATCTACCCGCAGTTCGCGACGCACAACGCCGGCACGATCGCGGCGATTGCGCACATGGCGCAGCTGAGGAACGCGCCCTTCGAGCTGCAGCGGCTGCACGGCATGGGCGAGGGCGTGTACCGCGAGGCGATGAAGTCGCTGGACGCGCCGCTGCGCATCTACGCGCCGGTCGGCGAGCACCGCGACCTGCTGGCCTACCTGGTGCGGCGGCTGCTGGAGAACGGCGCCAACTCGTCCTTCGTGCATCAGCTCGCCGACCCGCAGGTCGACGTCGACGCGCTGCTGGCCTCGCCCCTGCAGCCGGCGGACGCGCCCGGCCAGCCCGCGCCCGCGGCGATGTTCGGCAGCGCGCGCCGCAACTCGGCCGGCGTGGACCTCAGCATCGCGGCCGAGCGCGCACCGCTGCTGGCGGCCGTTGGCGCTGCCGCCGTGCCCGAGGTGCGCGAGACACCGACGACGGAGATCGACGCGGCGATGCGGCGCCTGCACGCCGGCCACCGGACCTGGAACGACACGCCGCTGGCCGAGCGCGTGGCCGTGCTGGACCGCGCCGCCGACCTGCTGGAGGCCGACCTGCCTGCGACCTGCGGCCTGCTGGTGAAGGAAGCGCACAAGACGCTGGGCGACTGCGTCGCCGAGGTGCGCGAGGCCGTCGACTTCTGCCGCTACTACGCGCAGCAGGCGGCCGCGAACCTGGCGCCGCGCGAGCTGCCCGGCCCGACCGGCGAGAGCAACACCCTGCACCTGCACGGCCGCGGCGTCTTCGTCTGCATCAGCCCCTGGAACTTCCCGCTCGCGATCTTCGCCGGCCAGGTGGTGGCGGCGCTGGTGGCCGGCAACGCGGTGGCGGCCAAGCCGGCCGAGCAGACACCCGCCGTGGCGCAGCGTTTCGTCGAGCTGCTGCACGCGGCCGGCGTGCCGCGCGAGGCGCTCGCGATGCTGCACGGCCCCGGCGAGACCGTCGGCGCCGCGCTGGTCGCACACCCGCTGACCGCCGGCGTGTGCTTCACCGGCTCGACCCAGGTCGCCAAGATCATCCAGCGCACGCTGGCGGCCAAGGACGGCGCGATCGTGCCGCTGATCGCCGAGACCGGCGGCCTCAACGCGATGATCGTCGACAGCAGTGCCCTGCCCGAGCAGGTGGTCGACGCCGTCGTCCAGAGCGCCTTCCGTTCGGCCGGCCAGCGCTGCTCGGCGCTGCGCCTGCTGTGTGTGCACGGGGCCATCGCCGACGGCGTGATCGCGATGATGGCCGGCGCGCTGCAGGAACTGCAGCTCGGCGACCCGGCGGACTACGCCACCGACGTCGGCCCGGTGATCGATGCCGAGGCGCACGCCGGCATCGCGCGCCACGTCGAGCGGCTGGACCGCGAGGCGAAACGGCTCGCGCGACGCAGCCCGCCCGAGGGTCTGGCCGGCCACTACATCGCGCCGGTGGCCTACGAGATCGCACGCGTCGCCGAGCTGAAGCACGAGGTCTTCGGCCCGGTGCTGCACGTCGTGCGCTGGGGCCCGGGCAGTGCGGCACCGGACGTCGATGCGCTGGTCGGGCAGATCAACGCCCTGGGCTACGGCCTGACGCTGGGCGTGCAGACGCGCATCGACTCGCGCGCGCAGCGCATCGCGCAGGCGGCGCGGGTCGGCAACGTCTACGTCAACCGCAACATGATCGGCGCGGTGGTCGGCGTCCAGCCCTTCGGCGGCGAAGGCCTGAGCGGCACCGGGCCCAAGGCCGGCGGGCCGCTCTACCTGTACCGCTTCTGCGGCGAGCAGACGGTGACGGTCAACACCGCGGCGGCGGGCGGCAATGCGGCCCTGCTGGCGGGCATAGACTGAGGCGATGAGCACCTCGCCCGACCTCCTGCGAGCACCGGTCGCCTTCATCGGCGGCGGCAACATGGCCAGCGCGCTGATCGGCGGGCTGCTGAAGAGCGGTCGCCCGGCCTCGCAGGTTCTGGTCGTCGAACCGTGGGACGAGCAGCGCGCGAAGCTGAAGGCCCAGTTCGGCATCGATGCCGCGGCCGCGGCATCGACGGCGCTGGCGCAGGCCGGCCTCGTGGTCTGGGCCGTGAAGCCGCAGTCCTTCAAGGAGGCGGCGGCGCCCTGTGCCGCCCACGTGGCCGGCGCGGCCCAGCTGAGCGTGATGGCCGGCATCCGCAGCGACGCCATCGTCGCCGCGACCGGCAGCGCGCGCGTCGTGCGTGCGATGCCCAACACCCCGGCGCTGATCGGCCGCGGCATCGCCGGCCTGTACGCGCGGCCCGAGGTCGACGCTGCGCTGCGCACCGCTGTCGAGCATCTGCTTGCACCGACCGGGCAGACCCTGTGGGTCGAGCGCGAGACCGACCTCGATGCCGTCACCGCGCTGTCGGGCTCCGGCCCGGCCTATGTCTTCCTCTTCATCGAGGCCCTGACGGACGCAGCGCGCGAGATGGGCTTGAGCGATGCCCAGGGCCGTGCGCTGGCGCTGGCCACCTTCTCCGGCGCCACGGCCCTGGCCGAGCAGAGCGCCGAGCCGCCGTCGGTGCTGCGCGAGCGCGTCACCTCCAAGGGCGGCACGACCTACGCGGCGCTCGGCTCGATGCAAGCCGCCGGCGTGCGCGAGGCGATCACCAAGGCGGTGCGGGCCGCGCAACGGCGAGCCGCCGAACTGGGCGACGAGTTCGGCGGCTGAGCCGCAGCCCGTCCGGTGGCATGAGCCGCGCTTCCGGCCGGCATGCAAACCCGGCATGAACCCGGTGTGCGCAGGCGCGTCCCGGCGCCTAAAGTCCCGCCAGCCGCCACACCCGCGCGGCCCCCTGTCGAGACGACCCCACAAGGACCCCGCATGAGCTCTGCCACACCGCATTCGACGCGCCCGAAGCAAACCTCCTTCGTCTCCTACGTCAGCCCGACGCCGACCAGCCCCTGGGGCACCTACCTGTCGCAGGTCGACCGCGTGGTGCCCTACCTGGGTCACCTGGGCAAGTGGGCCGAGACGCTCAAGCGCCCCAAGCGCGCGCTGATCGTCGACGTGCCGATCGAGATGGACGACGGCACGGTGCAGCACTACGAGGGCTTCCGCGTGCAGCACAACCTGAGCCGCGGCCCCGGCAAGGGCGGCGTGCGCTACCACCCCGACGTGACGCTCGAAGAGGTGATGGCGCTGAGCGCGTGGATGACGGTCAAGTGCGCCGCGGTCAACCTGCCCTACGGCGGCGCCAAGGGCGGCATCCGCGTCGATCCCAAGCAGCTGTCGATGAAGGAGCTGGAGAAGCTGACGCGCCGCTACACCAGCGAGATCGGCATCATCATCGGCCCGCAGCGCGACATCCCGGCGCCCGACGTCAACACCAACGGCCAGATCATGGCCTGGATGATGGACACCTATTCGATGAACACCGGCGCCACCGCGACCGGCGTCGTCACCGGCAAGCCGATCCACCTGGGCGGCTCGCTGGGCCGCGTCAAGGCCACCGGCCGCGGCGTCTTCGTCACCGGCCGCGAGGCGGCGCGCCGCCTGGGCCTCAAGCTCGACGGCGCGACCGTCGCGGTGCAGGGCTTCGGCAACGTCGGCGGCTCGGCGGCCGAGCTGTTCGCGCAGGCCGGCTCGAAGATCGTCGCCGCGCAGGACCACACCGGCACCATCTTCAACGCCGCGGGCCTGGACCTGGCCGAGCTGATGCCCCACGTGAAGCAGGTCGGCGGCGTCGGCGGCTTCAAGGGCGCCGAGGCGCTGGAGCCCGAGGCCTTCTGGGACGTCAAGTGCGACATCCTGATCCCGGCCGCGCTCGAAGGCGTGATCAGCGCCGCGCGCGCCAAGCGCGTGACGGCGAAGCTGGTGCTCGAAGGCGCCAACGGCCCGACCGTGCCCGAGGCCGACGACATCCTGGCCGAGCGCGGCGTGCTGGTCGTGCCCGACGTGATCTGCAACGCCGGCGGCGTGACCGTCAGCTACTTCGAGTGGGTGCAGGACTTCAGCAGCTTCTTCTGGAGCGAGGACGAGATCAACGTGCGCCTCGACAAGATCATGGTCGACGCGCTGAAGAAGATCTGGGACACCGCCGATCGCCACCAGATCACGCTGCGCACCGCAACCTTCGCGGTGGCCTGCGAGCGCATCCTGATCGCGCGCGAGGAGCGCGGGCTTTATCCATGATCCACCCCCGTTGCGGCGTCTGCCTGGTCCATGCAGTGCGATGCCAGGCGCAGTGCACACGCTCGCATGCATGAACTGAGCGCCGACGAGCTGCTCACGCGCTACCGCCGTGGCGAGCTGTCGCCGGTGGACGTGACACGGGCGGTGCTGGCCCACATCGAACGCTGCGAGCCCGCGCTGCGCGCCACCTGGGCGCTCGACGCCGAAGCCGCGCTCGATGCCGCGCGCACGAGCGAGGCGCGGTGGATGCGCGGCGAGGCGCTGCCCCTCGACGGCGTGCCGGTCACGATCAAGGAGAACATCGCGACCCGCGGCACGCCGGTGCCGCTGGGCACCGCGGCCACCGAGCTGCGCCCCGCCGACGCCGATGCGCCGCCGGCCGCGCGGCTGCGCGAGGCCGGCGCCGTGCTCCTCGCCAAGACCACGATGCCGGACTACGGCATGCTGTCCTCGGGCCTGTCGAGCTTTCACGCGCTGACCCGCAACCCCTGGAACCCGGCCTGCAACCCGGGCGGGTCCAGCGCCGGCGCGGGCGCCGCAGCGGCGGCCGGCTACGGGCCCATCCACCTCGGCACCGACATCGGCGGCTCGATCCGCCTGCCGGCCGGCTGGTGCGGCGTGGTCGGCTTCAAGCCCAGCTTCGGCCGCGTGCCGATCCAGCCGACGACCTTCGGCCGCGTCGCCGGGCCGATGACGCGCACCGCGGCCGACGCCGCGCTGGCGATGGCCGTGCTGTCTGCGCCGGACGCGCGCGACCCGATGAGTCTGCCGCCGCAGCCGCTGCCCTGGCGGCACCTGGAGCGCGACCTGCGCGGCTTGCGGCTGGGCCTGATGCTCGATGCCGGATGGGGTCTCGACCCCGGTGCCTCCGTGCTGAGTGCGGTGCGTGCGGCGGCGCGCGCCTTCGAGTCGGCCGGCGCCGTGGTCGAGACCCTGGCGCCGTTCAGCACCCGCGACATGGCCGAAGGCATCGACCGCTACTTCCGCATCCGCTCGTGGGTGGACCTGCAAGCCCTGCCGCCGGAACGCCGGGCGCGCGTCCTGCCCTTCATCGCCGACTGGGCGGCCGGCGCGCGCGGCCTCGCGGCCGAGGACGGCTACCGCGCCTGGAGCCAGTGGCAGGCGCTGCGCGAAGCGGCGGTGGCAGCCTGCGCGCGCTTCGACTACGTGCTGTCGCCGGTCTGCCCGGTGGCGCACTTTCCCGCCGAATGGGCCGGGCCCACCAACGACCCGGCGCGTTCGCTCGAGCACATCGCCTTCACGCTGCCGGCCAACGTCGGCGAGCAGCCGGCCGTGTCGGTGAACGCCGGCTACGCCGACAACGGCGTGCCGATCGGCCTGCAGATCGTCGGCCGGCGCTTCGACGACTGCGGCGTGCTGCAGCTCGCGCGCGCCTGGGAGCAACTGCGCCCGGCGCAGCGGCCCTGGCCCGCGCCGCCGTTCGCGCCCGCCGGCTGAGTCTCAGGCGCGCCGCGCCAGGTCGATGGCGATGCCGGCGAACACCGCGAAGCCGACCCAGTGGTTGAGCCGGAAGGCCTTGAAGCAGCCCTCACGCGAGCGCCCGCGGATCAGCGTCCAGTGCCAGGCCACCTGCACCGCGGCCGCGGCCAGGCCGATCGCGAACGGTGCGCCCAGGCCGGCGTGCAAGCCCAGCGCGCCCCAGCTCAGCAGGTAGAGCGCGTAGAAGCCCATCACGCCGCTCACGTCGTGCCGGCCCAGCGTGATGGCCGAGGTCTGGATGCCGATCTTGAGGTCGTCGTCGCGGTCGACCATCGCGTACTCGGTGTCGTAGGCCAGCACCCAGAACAGGTTGCCGAGCAGCAGCGCCCAGGCCAGCCAGGGCACGGCGCCCTGCACCGCGGCCCAGGCCATCGGGATGCCGAAGCTGAAGGCCACGCCCAGCACCGCCTGCGGCATCGACACGTAGCGTTTCGCGTACGGATAGGCGATCGCGATCGCCAGCGCAGCGAAGGACCAGGCGATGGTCGGTCCATTGGTGGTCAGCACCAGCGCGAAGGCCGCGAGCGCCAGCCCCGCGCCGAGCGCCAGTGCCTCGCGCACCGACACCCGGCCGGCGGTCACCGGCCGCTGCGCGGTGCGCTGCACATGGCGGTCGAAGTCGCGGTCGGCGACGTCGTTGACGCAGCAGCCGGCGCTGCGCATCAGCACCGTGCCGAGCGTGAACACCGCCAGCAGGTGCCAGCCCGGGAAACCCGCGGCCGCCAGCCACAGCGCCGACAGCGTCGGCCACAGCAACAGCAGCCAGCCGGCCGGGCGGCTCCAGCGGATCAGGTCCAGGTACAGGGCCAGGCGCGACGCGGGAGGGGAGGTCGAGGCGGTCATGGCGCGGCAACTATGCTGCCACGTCGCCGGCGCTGCCCGGCGCCCGACCCGGCCGCACCTGCAGCGGATCCGCGCGCGTTCAGTCTTCCAGCAGGCTGCGCAGCATCCAGGCCGTCTGCTCGTGCACCGTGAGGCGCTGCGTCAGCAGGTCGGCGGTCGGCTCGTCGCTGGCCTTGTCGGCCAGCGGGAAGATGCCGCGCGCGGTGCGCGCGACGGCCTCGTGGCCTTCGACGAGGATGCGCACCATCTCCATCGCCTTCGGCGGCGTGACCGGCGCGTCCTTGATCGAGCTCAGCTTGCCGAACTGCGCGTAGCTGCCGGCGGCGGGGAAGCCCAGCGCGCGGATGCGCTCGGCCACCGGATCGACCGCGTTCCACAGCTCGGTGTACTGGGCCATGAACATCGCGTGCAGCGTGTTGAACATCGGCCCGGTGACGTTCCAGTGGAAGTTGTGGGTCGTCAGGTACAGCGTGTAGGTGTCGGCGAGCAGGGTGTTCAGGCCCTTGGCGATCGCCGCGCGGTCCTTCTCGGTGATGCCGATGTTGATGGCAGGCGTGGCGCTCTTGCTGTTCTTGGCCATGGCGGGCTCCTTCGTGGATCGGAAGCGACGACTTTAGCGAAGGTGCACGAAAGAAAAAGGGGCGGCCTGACGGCCGCCCCGGGTCCGGTCGGGCCGATCAGGCGAGGTCGAAGCGGTCCAGGTTCATCACCTTCGTCCAGGCCGCGACGAAGTCCTTGACGAACTTCTCCTTCGCGTCGGCGCTCGCGTACACCTCGGCCAGCGCGCGCAGCACCGAGTTGGAGCCGAACACCAGGTCGGCGCGCGTGGCGGTCCACTTCGCCTTGCCGGTCTTGCGGTCCTTGCCCTCGTACACGCCGGCGCCCGACTCCTTCCATACCGTGCCCATGTCGAGCAGGTTGACGAAAAAGTCGTTCGTCAGTGCGCCGGTCTTGTCGGTGAACACGCCGTGCCTGCTGCCGCCGCTATTGGCGCCCAGCACGCGCAGGCCACCGACCAGCGCCGTCATCTCGGGCGCGGTCAGCGTCAGCAGCTGGGCCTTGTCGACGAGCAGGTGCTCGGCGGCCGTCGTGACCTTGCGGCTCACGTAGTTGCGGAAGCCGTCGGCCAGCGGTTCCATCACGTCGAAGGACTCGACGTCGGTCTGGTCCTGCGAGGCGTCGACGCGTCCCGGCGCGAACGGCACGGTCACCGTGACCCCCGCGGCCTTGGCGGCCTGCTCGACGCCCACACCGCCGGCCAGCACGATCAGGTCGGCGAGCGAGACCTTGCCCGACGCCTTCTGGATCTCGCCGAGCTTGGCGAGCACCTTGGACAGCTGCGCCGGCTGGTTGACCTCCCACTCCTTCTGCGGCGCGAGGCGCACGCGGGCGCCGTTGGCGCCGCCGCGCTTGTCGCCGCCGCGGAAGGTCGCCGCCGACGCCCAGGCGGTCGACACCAGCTCGGCCACGGAGAGGCCGGAGGCAGCGAGCTTCGCCTTCAGGTCGGCGATGTCGGCGGCGCTGGCCTTGGGCAGCGTGGCCGCGGGCAGCGGGTCCTGCCAGATCAGATCTTCCTTCGGCACTTCCGGGCCGAGGTAGCGGACCTTCGGGCCCATGTCGCGGTGCGTCAGCTTGAACCAGGCGCGCGCGAACGCGTCGGCGAAGGCCTGCGGATCCTTCTGGAACTTGCGCGAGATCTTCTCGAAGCCGGGGTCGAAGCGCAGCGTCAGGTCGGTCGTCAGCATCATCGGCTTGTGCTTCTTGCTCTTGTCGTGCGCATCGGGGATCTCGTCCGGCGCGTTCTTCGCGACCCACTGCTTGGCGCCGGCGGGCGACTGGATCATCTCCCACTCGTACTTGAACAGGTTGTCGAAGTAGTCGGTGCTCCACTTCGCCGGCGTGCGCGTCCACGTGACCTCGAGGCCGCTCGAGATCGTGTCGGCGCCGTGGCCCTTGCCGTGCTTGCTGGTCCAGCCGAATCCCAGTTCCTCGATCGCTGCACCCTCGGGCTCGGCACCCTTGTGCGACTCCTCGGCGGCGCCGTGGCACTTGCCGAAGGTGTGGCCGCCGGCGATCAGCGCGACCGTCTCTTCGTCGTTCATCGCCATGCGGCTGAAGGTGACGCGGATGTCCTTGGCCGCAGCCACCGGGTCGCCGTTGGCGTCCGGGCCCTGCGGGTTGACGTAGATCAGGCCCATGTGGGTGGCGGCCAGCTGCCGGTCGAGCTCGCGATCGCCGGCAAAACGCTTGTCGACGGCCAGCCACTCGGCTTCGGCGCCCCAGTTGACGTCGTTGTCGGGCTCCCAGACATCGGCGCGACCGCCGCCGAAGCCCAGGGTCTTGAAGCCCATGGACTCGAGCGCGACGTTGCCGGTCAGGATCATCAGGTCGGCCCAGCTGATCTTCTGGCCGTACTTCTGCTTGATCGGCCACAGCAGGCGGCGCGACTTGTCGATGTTGACGTTGTCGGGCCAGCTGTTCAGCGGCGCGAAGCGCTGCTGCCCGCGCCCGCCGCCGCCACGACCGTCGGCGGTGCGGTAGGTGCCTGCGGCATGCCAGGCCATGCGGACCATCTGCGGCCCGTAGTGGCCGAAGTCCGCGGGCCACCACTCCTGAGAGTCGGTCATCAGCGCCACGAGATCCTTCTTCAGCGCGGCGTAGTCGAGCTTGCCGAACTCGGCGCCGTAGTCGAAGGCCTCACCCAGCGGATTGGACTTGCTCGAATGCTGATTCAGGAGCTCCAGGCGCAACTGGCTCGGCCACCAGTCCTTGTTCGTGGTGCCGCCGGCGGCGGTGTGGTGGAACGGGCATTTGGCTTCGGTCGACATGGCGGGTCTCCTGATGGCGTTCGAGGGGAAAGCCGGAGGTTAGAGAGTCGGCCGGCGCCCGTCCATAGGAAAGGATTAAGCACGTCGATAGCCGCGGCCGAAGGCGGCCGCGCGGGTCATGACAGGCGGGTGACGCCCGGCAGCTCGCAGGCGTAGATCGCGTTGCGCAGTGCGGCAATCGCCTCGTAGCGGGTGAAGGTGCGGCGCCAGGCCAGCACCACGCGGCGCGTCGGCACCGGCTCGCTGAACTTCACGTACCTCACGTGCGTCTGGGGCTCCTTCGGCACGCTGAGCTGCGGCACGACGGTGAGTCCCATGCCGGACGCGACCATGTGCTTGATGGTCTCGAGCGAGCTGCCCTCGAAACTCTTGCGGATGCCCTCGGCGTCGCTGGAGAAGCGCGCGAACTCCGGGCAGACCTCGAGCACGTGGTCGCGGAAGCAGTGCCCCGTGCCCAGCAGCAGCATGGTCTCCTTCTTCAGCTCCTCGGAGGACACGCTCTTGCGCCTGGCGAGCGCGTGGGTCGCCGGGCAGGCGACGACGAAGGGCTCGTCGTACAGCGGCGCGATCGCCAGCCCGGTGTCGGGGAAGGGCTCGGCCATGATGGCCGCGTCGAGCTCGCCGGTGCGCAGCATCTCGAGCAGCTTGACGGTGAAGTGCTCCTGCAGCATCAGCGGCATCTGCGGAAACATCTCGATCGTGTGCTTCACCAGGTCGGGCAGCAGGTAGGGGCCGATCGTGTAGATGATGCCCAGCCGCAGCGGCCCGGCCAGCGGGTCCTTGCCGCGCTTGGCGATCTCCTTGATCGACTGGGCCTGCTCGATCACCGCCTGCGCCTGGCGCACGATGTCCTCGCCCAGCGGCGTGACCGAGACCTCCGAGCTGCCGCGTTCGAAGATCTTGCAGTCCAGCTCGTCCTCCAGTTTCTTGATCGCGACGGACAGCGTCGGCTGCGAGACGAAGCAGGCCTCGGCCGCACGGCCGAAGTGCCGCTCGCGGGCGACCGCCACGATGTAGCGCAGTTCAGTCAGGGTCATCGTTCCAGTTCCACGTCCGATGAGGATTCTGGCGGCATTTGGGCCGGCTGCCATGTACACCGGGGCTTGCCGCGTGCTACTGTGAAGCACGGATACGCCAGGGAGGGCGGCCTTTGACGGTGTGGCATGCACTGCGGCATTGGGGTCGGCGGGTCGGCGCGACCGTGGCCATGGCGCTGGCCTTCGGCAGCGCCGGGGCGGCCGAGCCGGGCGAACTGCGCTACGGCCTGCTGGCCGACTTCCCGCCCTTCCAGGTCTGGCCCGAAGGCGCCGACCCCGGCGGGGCCGACCTCGAGATGCTGCGTCGCATCGCCCCGGCGCTGGGCAAGCGCATCCGCCCGATCCGCTACACCGACATCCAGGCCCTCGAGCGCGACCTGCGCGACGGCCGCATCGATCTCGCCTCGTCGATGGCCCGCACGCCGGAACGCGAGGCGGTCTACGCCTGGTCGCTGATCTACGCGCTGATCGACCAGGCCGTGATCACGCGCGCCAGCGAGGTCTCGGGCTCGCTCGGGGCCGACCTGGCCGGCCGGCGCCTCGCGGTGGTCGTGGGCTACCCCTCGGAGACGCGTTCGCGCGAGCTCTTCCCGCTGGCGCAGCTGGTGCCGGTGCGCAGCATCGAGGACGGCCTGCGCGCGGTGCAGGAGGACCGGGCCGACGTGCTGATCGAGGCCCAGCCGGTGATCGTCGACCTGATCGAGCGCCAGCGGCTCGCCGGCCTGCGCATCGCGCGCTCGCTGGCCCTGCCGAGCGGCTCGCTGCACTTCGCCGCGCCCCGGGCCCAGGCCGCGCAGCTGGAGTCGCTGTCGGCGGCGCTGGCCGGCATGGACGACGCGACGCGCGAGCACATCGTGCGCAGCTGGAGCGTCGAGCCGCAGTTCGTGCGCCGCGGCGGCACGCTCAGCCTGAGCGAGGCCGAACGCAACCAGCTCGCCGCGCTGCCGCCGCTGAACGTCGCGCTGGTCGGCGCGCGCCTGCCCTTCGCGGCCTTCGACGCCGACGGCCAGCCGCAGGGCCTGTCGGTGGACGTGCTGCGCTCGATGCTGGGCCGCCTGGGCGTGCGCATCGGCCAGTTCCGGTCCGCCACCGCGTCCGAGGCCCTGGGCCTGATGCAGCGCGGCGAGGCCGACCTGGCGCTCGGGCTCCAGCAGGCCACGGCGCTCAGCGACGCGCTGCAGTTCGTCGGGCCCTACATCGAGCATCCTCTGGTACTGCTGGGCCGGCCCGAAGGCAGCGCCTGGGGGCTGGACCAGCTGATCGGCCGCAAGCTGGCGCTGCCGGCCGTGCACTTCGCGCGGCCGCTGATCGGTGCGCGCTACCCGGGCATCGAGCTGGTGGCCTGCGACCCGCTGCCGGCCTGCGTCGACAAGGTGTCGCGCGGCGAGGCCGAGGCGGTGCTGGCCGACGTCGTCACCGCTGCGCTGCTGCTGGCCGAGGCGCCGCGCAGCGACGTGCAGATCACCGGTGCCGTCAGCGGGCTGCGGCAGGAGCAGAGCATCGCCGTCTCGACGCGCCGTGCGGCGCTGCTGCCGCTGATGCAGCGCTCGCTGGACGTCACCATCGCCGACGACCTGCTCGAGGTCAAGCGCCGCTGGCTCGCACGGCCCAGCCCGCAGCGCATCGCCGAGCAGCTGCTGTGGCGCAGCCTGCCGTGGATCGCCGCGACGCTGGCGCTGCTGTTCGCCGCCTGGTGGTGGCACAGCAGCGCGCTGCGTCGCGAAGTGCGGCGCACGCGGACCGCGCAGGCGCGGGCCGAACAGGCGCGCGCGGCGAGCGAGCGCTTCGTGACCTTCCTCGCGCACGAGGTGCGCAACTCGCTGCACTCGGTGATCGCCGGCGCCGAGCTGCTGCGCAGCGCGCGCCAGGTGCCGCCGACGGTGGCCGGCTCGCTCGGCGAGTCGGCGCGATCGACGCTGAGCCTGTTGAACAACCTGCTCGACCGCGACCGGCTCGAGGCCGGCCGCCTGAGCCTGCACCTCGAGCCGGCCCGGCTCGAGCCGCTGTTGCGCAGCGTCGCGGTCGAGATGCTCCCGGCGGCCCTGGCCAAGCAGCTGGCGCTGCAGCACGCGGCACCGGCCTACGATCCGCTGCTGCGCATCGATGCGCTGCGCGTGCAGCAGATCCTGCGCAACCTGGTGGCCAACGCCATCAAGTACAGCGACGCGGGCGAGATCGCCATCGAGGCGCACTGCGAGCCCCTGCCCGGCGAGCCCGCGCGCTGCGCGATCGAGGTGCGCGTGCGCGACCAGGGCCCCGGCATCGCGAAGGACGACCTGGCGCGACTCTTCGAGCCCTACTTCATGGTCGGCGGCGGCACCACCCTCGGCAGCAGCGGGCTGGGCCTGGCGCTGTGCCGCGACCTCGCCCGCCTGATGGGCGGCGAGCTGACGATCCAGAGCGAGCCCGGCCACGGCACCACCGCCGTGCTGACCTGGCAGGCCGAGGTCGAGGATGCCGCGCCCGGCCGCGCCGGCGCGCTGCCGCGCAGCTTCCTGCTGGTCGAGGATGCCGAGGTCTACGCGATGCTGCTGGAGCGCGCGCTCAGCGCCCAGGGGCTGCCGGTCACGGTGGCGGGCTCGCTGGCGCGGGCCAGCGAGCTGCTGGCCCGCGAGCGTTACGACGTCGTGCTGACCGACCTGAACCTCGGCGACGGCGACGCGCACGCGGTGATCGCCGCCGCCGGTGCGCCGCGCGGCGGCGGCGCGCCGCCGGTGGTCGTCGTCATGTCGGCCGAACTCGAGGACCTGCAGGTCCGCGCGCTGCGCGAGGCCGGCGTGCAGGCCGTGCTCAAGAAGACCGGCGACGTCGCGCTCTTCGTGCGCCAGCTGCTGCAGCATCCGGCGCTGCGCCACGTGGGCTGAACGGGCCTCAGGCCGGCAGCAGCGTGCGGAACAGCCGGAAGGTGTTGCGGCCCGCCGACTTGGCCTCGTACATCGCCGCGTCGGCCTGCTCCAGCAGCACGGCCGCGGTGGCGGCGCTGTCGGGATAGACCGCGACGCCGAGGCTGGTGGTCACCAGCAGCTCGTTCGGGCCATCGACCACCGGCTGCGCCATGCGCTGCAGGATCGCGCTGGCGATGGGCTCGATGTCGGCGCTGCCCCGGATGCCGTCGAGCAGGACCACGAACTCGTCGCCGCCCATGCGGGCCACCGTGTCCGAGGGGCGCACCGAGGCGAGCAGCCGCTCGGCGACCGCCTGCAGCAGCCGGTCGCCGGCGGCGTGGCCGAGCGTGTCGTTGATGCGCTTGAAGTGGTCCAGGTCCAGTGCCATGACCGCCACCCGCTCGCCGTTGCGCTGTGCGCGGCGCAAGGCCACGTCGAGCCGGTCCGCCAGCAGCGAGCGGTTGGGCAGCCCGGTCAGTGGGTCGTGATGGGCGAGGTGGCGGATGGTTTCCTCGGCGCGCTTGCGCTCGGTGATGTCGATCGCCAGCGCCAGGTAGCCGGTGATGCGGCCGGCGTCGGCGCGGATCGCCGACACCGTCAGGCCGACCGGGAAGCGCGAGCCGTCCTTGCGCAGGTAGGTCCACTCGCGTTCGTCCGGGGGGCCGAGCCGCGCCTTGGCACCGAGTGCCTGCAGCGGCGTGATCGGCCGGCCGAACTCGGCCGAGAGCTCGGCCGCGCGGGCGGCCAGTTCGGCCGGGTCGTGAAGGCGCTCGGGCGTGGCGGTACCGATCAGCTCGTCGGCGCGGTAGCCCAGCATGTCGAGCGCGGCCGGGTTCACCGAGCGGATCACGCCGGTGGTGTCCACCGCGATGACGCCGAAGCCGGCGCTGTCGAGCATCGCGCGCTTCCACGCCAGGGCCTCGACCAGCTGGAGTTCGGCGGCGCGGCGCTCGCTGATGTCGAGGGCCATCACGTAGAAGCCGGTGACGGCGCCGGCGGCATCGTGCTCGGGAGTGAACTCGCAGAGGACGGTGATGCTGCGGCCCCGCACCTCGAGCGGGCTCTCGAAGCGCTGCGGCGTGCCGGCCAGCGCGGCGCGGACGCGCGGTTGCAGTGCCGCCTGCACCGCGGGCCCAAGCAGGTCGCCGATCGAGCGGCCGACGATCTCCTGCACCGGGATGCCGAAGCTGCGCTCGTACTGTGCGCTGCAGAAGCGGTAGCGCTGATCGCGGTCGACGAAGGCCACCATGGCCGGCAGCCGCTCGGTCAGCGCGCGCAGCTTGCGCTCTTTCTCCTGCAGCTCGTCGTTGCGGCTGGCCAATGCTTGCGTCATGGCGTTGAAGTCGCGTGCCAGGTCCCCGAACTCGTCCTGGGCCTGGTCATCGCAGCGCGCCGACAGGTCACCCGCATGCACGAGTTGCGTGCCGGCCTGCAGCAGGCGCAAGGGACGCAGCACACGGCGCTCGATCAGGAACGCCAGCCCTGCCAGCACCAGCATCACCGCGATCGCCGACGCGCGCACCAGCGAGCGCCGCTGCTGCTCGCTGTTGCGGCGTTGCGCCGCCAGTTCCTCGGCCACCTGGTGCACGCCGTCGGCGATGCTCTGGGTGCCGACCAGCAGGTGGTCGGCCAGCATCTCGCGCTGCGCCAGTGCCAGCGGCGTGGGGCCGGCCGCGGCCGTGGCCTCGAGCTTGGCGAAGAGATCGCGCAGGCCGGCGTGGGTCGCGCGCAGCGCCTGCAGCGTCTGCAGGGCCGACGCGGGCAGGCCGTCGCCGTCCTGCAGCGCCTGCGCCAGCGAGGCATGGCGGGTGTGCCATTGGCGCGCTGCGCGGGGGCTCTCGTGCAGCAGGTAGTCCTGGCTGAGCGCCAGCAGCGCCGAGGCCTCGCGCGCTGCGGTTTGGGCCTCGGTCTGCGCCGCATCCAGCCGGTCGGCCTCCTGCGCGGTCCGCACGCCCACGACGAAGGCGCCCGCGCACAGGACCAGCGCCGACGCCGCGGTCGCGATGAGCAGCAGGCGGATGCGCACGGCCGCGCCTACTTCACCAGTGTGACCGCGCGGGGATCGAGCGACCGTAAGGGCCCCGGGTGCACGTAGTCGAGGTAGTCGGGGGCGCGCGCGCCGTCGACGAGGCCTTGGCGGCGGGCCCAGCGCGCCTGCGCCTCGAGGGCGCTCAGCAGCGACTGGTCGAGCGTCAGCTCGAAGCGGTAGTCGACCCAGATCGCGTCGAGCATCGCCGTGTCGGTGCCGAGCCAGTCCGCGGCCAGCGCACGGGCGCGGGCCGGCTCCTCGCGCATCATCCGCGCGGCACGCTGCATCGCGCGCAGCAGCTTCTTCAGGTCGGCGTCGCTGACCGCGCCCTTCTTGGCGACCAGGTTGAAGTGGATGTTGAAGAGCTTGGGGGTGGGCAGGAACACGGCCTGGTCGCCCAGCCGCCGGCGCGCCTGATAGCCCATGGGCTCGTAGGAACCGACCGCGTCGACCTCGCCGCGGGCCAGCAGGACGACCTGGTTGGCCGGGTCCAGCGGCACCAGCGTCACCTGCGAGGGCTCGATGCCGTGATACAGCAGGTAGCTGTCGGTGAAGTAGTGGCCCGAGGTGCCTTTGACGACGCCGATGCGCTTGCCCTTCAGGTCGGCCGGCGTGCGGATGCCGCGGTCGGCCCGCGCGACGACCTTGTTCTCGCTGGCCGAGGTGGCAACGGCCGCGACGATCGCGAAGTCGCTGCGCGCAAAGCTCGCCAGCACGATCGGCGCGTCGGCCACGGTGGCGAGCTCGGCTTCGCCTTCCAGCAGGTGCTGCAGGCAGCGCCTGCCGTTGACGCAGCGGATGACGTCCAGCGTCAGGCCTTCGGCGGCGAAGTAGCCTTGCACCTTTGCCAGCTGCACCGGCGTGAAGCCCGGCCCGGCGGCGATCGCCAGCGTCAGAGCCGATGCCGGCGCGACCAGGGCGCCCAGGCCGACGCCGGCCAGCAGCGCCCACGAACGGCGCCGCACCGACCGCTGCAGCGCGGCCCAGTCGGACAAGGAACCCACTGCCATCTCTTGAGGCTTGTTCCAGCCACGCCGCCCAACCGGCGTGCAGTCACCCGACGTTATCGCTATCGCGGCCAGAACTGGCTTGCGACTTACCCGATCTGGACACCCGAGTTCGGCCGATGGCGGCTGCAGGCCCGGTCTCAGGCCTTCAGGTACTCGGCGCGGCTGCCGAGCCAGCGCTCGATCTGCGCCGACGCGGCCTGCGGGTGCGAGGCCAGCAGTCGCGGCGCCAGCTGCCGCGCCTGGTCCAGCAGGGCGGCATCCTCGGTCAGGTCGGCAAAGCGCAGCAGCGCCGCGCCGCTCTGGCGCGCGCCCATGAACTCGCCCGGGCCGCGGATCTCGAGATCGCGCCGGGCGATCTCGAAGCCGTCGTTGGTCTCGGCCATGGCCTTGAGCCGGGCCTTGCCGGTGTCGGACAGCGGCGGCGAGTAGAGCAGCACGCAGACGCTCGCCACCGCGCCGCGGCCGACGCGGCCGCGCAGCTGGTGCAGCTGGCTCAGGCCGAAGCGCTCGGCATGCTCGATCACCATCAGGCTGGCATTGGGCACGTCGACGCCGACCTCGATCACCGTGGTGCTGACCAGCACCGCCATCCTTGGGCCCCCCGGTGCGCCGCCCTGCGGCGCACCGCCCCCCGCGGAGGACGAGGACGCTCGGGAGCGGCCCGTCGCGTCCTCGGGCCCGCCGGTGAACAGCGACATCACCGCGGCCTTCTCGGCCGCCGGCATGCGGCCGTGCAGCAGGCCGACCAGCGTGCCGGGCAGGGTCTCGCTCAGCTGGGCGTGGGTCGCGGTCGCGTTCTGCAGGTCCAGCGTTTCGGACTCCTCGATCAGCGGGCAGACCCAGTAGATCTGGCGACCCTGCGCGACCTCGGCCTGGATGCGGGCAATGACCGAATCGCGCTTGCCGTCGGCGAAGACCTTGGTGACGACCGGCGTGCGCCCCGGCGGCAGCTCGTCGATGGTGCTGACGTCGAGGTCGGCGTAGTAGCTCATCGCCAGCGTGCGCGGGATCGGCGTGGCCGACATCATCAGCAGGTGGGGCTCGACACCGGCCGAGTCGAGCTTGCGCTTGAGCTGCAGCCGCTGCGCGACGCCGAAGCGGTGCTGCTCGTCGACGATCGCGAGGCCGAGCTTCGCGAACGCCACGTCGTCCTGGATCACCGCGTGCGTGCCGACCACCAGCCCGGCCTCGCCCGAGGCCACGCGCGCCAGCATCTGCGCGCGGCCCTTGCCCCTGCGGCTGCCGGTCAGCCAGGCCACCGTGATGCCCAGCGGCTCCAGCCACTGCACCAGCTTGCGGAAGTGCTGCTCGGCCAGGATCTCGGTCGGCGCCATCAGTGCGCACTGCCAGCCGGCGTCGATGGCCACCGCGGCAGCGAGCGCCGCCACCACGGTCTTGCCCGAGCCGACGTCGCCCTGCAGCAGGCGGTGCATGGGTTGCGGCCTCGCCAGGTCGCGCGCGATCTCCTCGGCGACGCGCTGCTGCGCCGCCGTCAGCTGGAACGGCAGCGCCGCCAGCAGGCGCTCGTGCCGCCCGCCGGGCAGGGCCTGCAGCGCCGGGGCGCGCAGCGCCGCGCGTTCGCGCTGGGCCTGGGCCTGCGACAGTTGCTGCGCCAGCAGCTCCTCGAACTTCAGGCGCTGCCAGGCGGGGTGGCTGCGGTCTTCCAGCGTCGCCATCGGCACGCGCGGTGCCGGGTGGTGCAGGAAGGTCAGCGCGTCCTTCAAGGTCGGCAGGCCCGGCGGCACGATGCCGGGCGGCAGCAGTTCGGCCAGCGGTGCGCGCAGCAGCGCCGAGGCCACGGCCTTGCGCAGGTAGGCCTGCGGCAGCTGGGCGCTGGACGGATAGACCGGCGTCAGCGCCTCGGCGAGCGGCGTGTCGGCGCTGACCGCCTTGACGGCCGGATGCACCATCTCGCGCCCGAGGAAGCCGCCGCGCAGCTCGCCGCGCACGCGCACGCGCGTGCCGACCGCCAGCGCCTTCTGCTGCGACGGGTAGAAGTGCAGGAAGCGCAGCACCAGCTCGTCGCTGCCGTCGTCGACGCGCACGACCAGCTGGCGGCGCGGCCGGAAGTCGACGCGGCTGTCGCTCACCACGCCCTCGACCTGCACCGCGTCGCCTTCGCGCGCGTCGGCGATGCGGGTGAGGCGCGTCTCGTCCTCGTAGCGCAGCGGCAGGTGCAGGGCGAGGTCGATGTCGCGCAGCAGGCCGAGCTTCTCGAGGGCGCGCTGCGGGGCGGACCGGGCGGGGCGGCCGTCACCGGGCCGCTGCGGTGCCGTGGCGGATTGCTCGCTGGCCTTGGACACGGGCGCCATCCACTCATTCTGCCGTCCGCGGGCCGCTAGGATCGCGCGGCGGCGCTGGCGTCGCGCAGACTCAATCAACCAGAGGGAGACTTTTCCATGTCCGTTGCGGACCCCACCCCACGTCGCGCCTGCAGCGCCTCTTCACCGTCGTCGTGCTGGCCACGCTGACGGCCCTGGCCAGCGGCTGTGCCAGCGGCTACGTCGACACCGCGACCAGGGAAGTCGATGCCGCGCAGTTCCGCAAGCCGGCCCAGCCGCAGGCGGCGCAACTGCTGTTCGAGTTCCAGACCAAGGGGGCCTTGAACACGCGCGCGACCGACTTCCTGAAGGCCCAGGTGACGGAACAGATCAAGACCAGCGGCCTGTTCTCGCAGGTCGACGAGAAGCCCGTCGCCGGTGGGGCGCTGCTGAGCGTGACGCTGAACAACGTGCCGCTGACCGACGATGCGTTCACCAAGGGTTTCGTCACCGGGCTGACCTTCGGCCTGGCCGGCTCGCAGGTCTCGGACGGGTATGTCTGCACGGTCAAGTACGCCGGCCCCGGCCAGCCCGAAGCGCTCGTCAAGACGGCACGGCACGCGATCCACACGACCGTCGGAGCGAGCAGCGCACCGGCCAACGGCGTCAAGGCGGACAGCATCGAAGCGGCCGTGCGGACGATGACGCGGCAGGTGGTCAGCACCACCCTGGACGAGCTGTCGCGCGATGAGCGCTTCCGCTGACACGCGCCCGGCGGGCCGCGGCGTCGCGGCCGCGGCCCTGCTGGGGCTGACGCTGCTCGCGGGCGGTTGTGCACAGATGCCGCTCGGCGCCCCGGTGGCCAGCCTCGAGAACATCCAGCGCGCCCGGGTCGTCGCGCTGCAGCCGCTGGCGCTGGGCAGCTTCGGCCCGGCCGCCGACCAGGAGCGCGCGCTCGTCGACCACTCGCTGCGCGGGTCGAGCATCGTGCCGCCGCAGGGGTCGTTCGCGGCCTATCTGCGCCAGACGCTGGAGACCGAACTGGCCGCGGCCGGTCTGCTGGACCCCGCCTCGACGACCGTCGTCAGCGCCACGCTCCTGGCGAGCCGGGTCGACGCGGCGGTCGGCGAAGGCCGCGGCATGCTCGCGGCGCGCTTCGTGCACACCCGCGACGGGCGCACGCGCTACGACCGCGAACTGCAGGCCGAGGGGCGCTGGCCCTCGTCCTTCGTCGGCGTCGAGGCGCTCCCGGCGGCGTTCAACGGCTACGCGCTGCTGCATCGCGAGCTCGTCGGGCGACTGCTGGCCGACCCGGATTTCCGCCAGGCCGCAGCGCGCTGAAGACCACCGACAGGCTCGCCATGATCGCTCCCCGCCACACCCTCGCCGATTTCGACTTCGCCCTCCCGCCCGAACTGATCGCCCAGCAACCGGCCGCCGAGCGCAGCGGCTCGCGGTTGCTCGACGGCCGCGGCGAGCTGGCGGTCGACCGCGGCTTCCGCGAGCTGCCGTCGCTGCTGGCGCCGGGCGATCTGCTGGTCTTCAACGACACCCGCGTCATCAAGGCGCGTCTGTTCGGCGTCAAGGCGAGCGGCGGCGCGGTCGAGGCCCTGGTCGAGCGCGTGCTGCCCGGCGGCCACGAGGTCTGGGCCCACCTGCGCGCCAGCAAGTCGCCCAGGGTCGGCAGCACGATCCGCTTCGGCACGCCGGCCGAGTCCTTCAATGCCGAGGTGCTGGGCCGCTGCGGCCCGGAGGGCGTGCTGTACCACCTGCGGCTGCCCGAGGACCCGTTCGCGCTGCTGGCGCGCCATGGCCATGTGCCGCTGCCGCCCTACATCCGGCATGCCGATGGCGCCGACGACGAGCGCCGCTACCAGACGGTGTTCGCGCGCGCGCCCGGTGCGGTCGCCGCCCCGACCGCGGCGCTGCACTTCGACCAGGCCGTGCTGTCGGCGCTGTCGGCGCGCGGCGTCGGCAGCGCGAGCATCACGCTGCACGTCGGCGCAGGCACTTTCCAGCCGGTGCGTGTGGAGAACCTGGCCGACCACCGCATGCACAGCGAATGGTTCGAGGTGCCGGCGGCGACGGTCGCGGCCATCGGGCGCACCCGCGAGGCCGGCGGCCGCGTCGTCGCGGTCGGCACGACGACGCTGCGGGCGCTGGAGTCGGCGGCACGGGGCGGGACGCTCGAGGCCGGCGCGCGCGAGACCGACATCTTCATCACGCCCGGCTTCGACTTCCGCGTGGTCGACGTGCTGCTGACCAACTTCCACCTGCCGAAGAGCACGCTGCTGATGCTGGTCAGCGCCTTCACCGGGCACGAACGCATGCGTGCGCTGTACACGCACGCGGTGCGCGAGCGCTACCGCTTCTTCAGCTACGGCGACGCCATGCTGCTGGCGCGCGCGGCCGGTGCCTGAGCGCGCTCACGACTTCGACGGCGGCTGCAGCGTCATCACCGACACCAGCCAGCCCAGCAGCGCCACCGGGTAGAGCACGCCGATCAGCGCCTCCAGCATCGCCAGCGAGCGTGCGGCGGCGTGCGCCGGCGTGATGTCGCCGTAGCCCAGCGAGGTGAGGGTGACGAAGGAGTAGTAGCCGAGCTGGGTGACGATGTCGCTGTAGGCGGCCGGTTGGCCGAGGATCAGGTAGGCGCCGTCGAAGTGCATCGCGACCAGCCGGTGCAGCTGCGCGAAGGTCAGGCCGATCAGCAGGAAGGCCGCGACCGCGCCGAGCACGCGGTGCACGTTGATGCGCCCGGCCGCCAGCGTGTAGGCCAGCGTCAGCCAGCACAGCACGCCCAGGTTGGCGGCGGCGAAGCCGGCGTCGGCGGTGCGCAGCAGCGCGTCGGGCAGCCAGACGTTGGCGATGCGCAGTGCCGCGGTGACGAAGGCGGTGACGATGAACAGCCGGCCCGGCAGCGTGTGGTCGGCCAGGATCCACACGCCGAGCGCCAGGCCACCGACGAACACGGCGTCGGCCACGTGGCGGTTGAAGATCCCCAGCTCGACCAGCGCCGGCACCAGCACGACCTCGGCCAGCAGCAGCAGGGTCAGCGCGGTGAGACTGCGGTCGGTGACGGCCTGGCGGGTCAGGCGGGCCCAGAGGCGTTGCAGCGGCATGAGGACCCGAGGATACGGGCCGCAGGCTTCATTCGCAGCGTCTCAGGTGTCCGTCCACATCCTCAGCAGGTTGTGATACGTCCCGGTCAGGGCGACGATGGTCTCGGTGTCGCCGTGCGTTTCGCGCAGCGCGAGGATCTGCATGTCCAGCTCGTAGAGCAGCCGGCGCTGGTCGTCGCGCCGCACCATGCTCTCGAGCCAGAAGAAGCTGGCGAGCCGCGCGCCGCGGGTGACCGGCTCGACGCGATGCACGCTGCTCGACGGGTACAGCACCAGGTCGCCGGCCGGCAGCTTGACGCGCGGGCGATCGAGGGCTGGCTCGGGCGACTCGATCACCAGCTCGCCGCCGTCGTAGCTGTCCGGCTCGGTCAGGAACAGCGTGCAGGAGATGTCGGTGCGCACCCGCTTGCCGCGCATCTCGCCGAAGCGCGCCAGGCGCACGGCGTTGTCGACGTGGTTGCCGAAGGCGTTGGTCGCGCCCGCGTAGCGGTTGAACAGCGGCGGGAAGATCTTCTTCGGCAGCGCGGCGGTGAAGAACAGCAGGTTGGCCGCCAGCGCGTCCATCACGATCTGCTGCAGCTGCAGCGTGAGCGGATGGTCCTCGGGCAGCTGCTCGTTGTTCTTCACCTGCGCCGACTGCGTGCCCGCGGTGACGCGACCATCGCCCCAGGGTGCCGACGCGAGCAGCGACCGCGTCTTCGCGAGCGCTTCGGCGTCGAGCACCTGGGGGATGTGCAGCAGCATGGCGAACGAGTCTACGGCCGGCGTCAGAACTTGAAGATGCCCGTCATCAGGAACACCCGCCCCGGGCCGGGGATGTAGTGGCCCGACGTGTACAGCGACTCGGCATAGAGCTTGTCGGTCACGTTGTTGAGGTTGAACTTGAAGGCGAGCTGGTCGTTGGCCTTGAACTCGGCCATCAGGTCGCCGGTCACATAGTGCGGCGCCTCGAAGCCCGGGTTGCGGTTGGGCTGCATGCCGGAGCGGGCGTTCAGGCCACCGCCGACGCGCCAGGCCTGCGTCACCTGGTAGGTGCTCCAGATCGTGCCGGAGTGGCGCGGCGTCAGCGACGGCCGGCTGCCCTGGCGCTCGGAGTCGACCGGGCTCGCGGCCACGTCGATGCTCGCCGACGGGATCCACATGTAGGAGCCGTACACCTCCCAGTTCGGCGTCAGGCGGCCGGTCAGGTCGAGCTCGAGCCCGGAGGCATGCCGCTTGCCCGACAGCGTCACGACGTTGGTGAGCAGCGGATCGGTGTTGCGCTCGTGCAGCTTGGTGGTGCGGAAGATCGCCGCGCGCGCGGTGAAGTTTCGGTCGGCCGACTCGACGCGCGCGCCCAGTTCGGCGTTGATCGACTGCTCGGGCGGGATGTTGACGTTGGCGTTCGACAGCGAGTAGGCATCGCCCGAGGTGTTGAACGACGTCGCCCCCGACAGGTGGAAGGACAGGCGATCGTTGGGCTGGAACAGGATCGCCGCGCGCCGGCTCACCTCGCTGACCGTCATGCGGTAGCTGGTGCGCGTCTCGGGGCCGGGCGCGGCGTTCGGGATCGCGATGGTGTCGTAGTCGCCGGTCAGGTAGTCGTAGCGCAGGCCGGCCAGCAGCTTCCAGTTCGGCAGGAACTCGATCATGTCCTGCACGTACACGCCGCCGGCGCGGCTCGTGTACTCGCTGGTCAGGCGCAGCACGCGCAGGGATTCGTCGATCGTGGCGCCGTCGTCCGGCGTGCCGACGGTGGTGGTGGGCTTGGCCGGTACCACGCCGCCCTGGGCCGCGTTGCGTGCACCGTAGACCTGCTTCTTCTCCTGGGCCACGTCGACACCGGCCTGCAGCTGATGCTGCATGCCGAACCACTTGAAGTAGCCGGTGTAGTCGCTCTGCGCGTGCACCGTGTCCATGTCCTGGATCTTGAGCTGCGTGCCGCGCGTGAGCACGGTGTTCGGCCCGAAGGTCTCGAGGCTCACCGGCACGCCGCCGGGTTGCTGGGCCGCCGCGGCGAAACGCACGGTGCCGGCGCGCTGGTCGCGCGTGTAGTCCCCCTTGCGCAGCTTGGTGACGAGCTCGCCGCCGCCGGCCAGGCGCCAGGTGTGCGACAGCGTCAGGATGCCGGCTGTGCCCGCGTTGCGGTCGCTGGCCATGCCGTAGTAGGCCGTGGGCGAGATCGGCAGCAGCGTGCTCGTGCTCACCGGCGAGGTCGGCGTCGGCCGGATCCACGGCATGCCGTAGTTCATGCCGTTGTCGTTGTCGAGGTAGTACAGCGTCGCGGCGAACTCGTGGCGCTCGCCGATGCCGGTGCGCCAGGCGGCGGCGACGCCGCGCTTGTCGATCGAGCTGCCGGCGCCGTTGTTGTCGGCCGCGTTGATCATGGTGCCGAAGCGCACCGCGCTCGACTCGCCGAGACGGACGTTGAAGTCGCCCACGGCGCGGGCGTAGCCGTGGCTGCCGACGGTCACGTCGACCTGGTTCTGCGTCAGCAGATAGGGCGACTTGGTGACCTGGTTCACCGCGCCGCCGGTCGAGCCGCGGCCGAACAGCAGGCTGGCCGAGCCGCGCAGCAGCTCCAGCCGGTCGAGGAAGAAGGTGTCGCGGTCGTAGAAGGCCGGGTCGCGCATGCCGTCGATGAAGACGTCGCCGGCGGCCTGCAGCGAGAAGCCGCGCAGGCGGATGTCCTCTTCGCCGCCTTCGGCCGCGAGGAAGCTGATGCCCGCGGTGCTGCGCAGCGCCTCCTTGACGGTGTCGAGACGACGGTCGTCCATCAGGCGCTCGGTGACGACGGTGACCGACTGCGGCACGTCGCGCAGTTCCTGGTCGCCCTTGCCGATGCGGGTGCGCTTGACCTGGTAGTCGTCCTTGCCCTGGCGCTCGATCTCGGCGGTGGCCTTGACCGTCGGCAGCATCGGCGAGGCGGGCGCGGCCGCGGCCGGCGCCGAGGCGGCGGGGGTCGGCGCCGCCGGCGCGCTGCCTTGGGCCAGTGCGGCCTGCGCCAGGCCGAAGCCGGCCGCCAGTGCGCCCAGCGGGGCGAGGGTGAAGCGCCGCGGCGGCGCAGGGTTGTACGAGTTCATGCCAGCTCCAGGAGGTTGTCGTTGGATGTGCGGGCCGGTCCGTGGCTGGCATCGGGAAAGCCGTCGCGATCGTGTCGCGGCGGCCGCTGCGCGCGGGGCGCAGCGCTGGCGGGGGACTTCCGGCGGGTCGGGGAAAGCGGAAAGTGGGTGTGGCGGGCCTCAGGGCGTGGGTTCGCTGACGAAGCCGATCTTGTGGAGGCCGGCCTTCGACGCGTCCGACAGCGTCTCGGCCACGAAGCGGTAGGCCACCGACTGGTCGGCGCGCAGGTGGATCTCGGGCTGCGGCTGGCGCTTGCCTTCGTCGGCGAAGCGGCGCGCCGCGTCCTCGCGCGCGATCGCCTCGCCGTTCCAGTAGCGCAGGCCGGCGGCGTCGATCGCGAACTCGATCTTGTCGGGCTTGAGCTCGTTGACCTGGCTGCTGGCCTTGGGCAGGTCGAGCTTGACGGCGTGCGTCAGCAGCGGCGCGGTGACGATGAAGATCACCAGCAGCACCAGCATCACGTCGATCAGCGGCACCATGTTGATGTCGGCCATCGGGCCGGACGAGGTCTTGCGGTCGAAGCTGGCGAAGGCCATGGTGCGGCTCCGCTCAGGCGACGACCGGCTTGGCCGAAGGCAGCGGACGCACGTTGTCGGCCTTGGCGGCCTCGGCCAGCGGCGTACCCATGGCCAGGAAGGTCAGCAGCTCGAAGGCAAAGGCGTCGAGCTTGGCATTCAGCACGCGGTTGCTGCGGGTGAAGGCGTTGTAGGCCATCACCGCCGGGATCGCGACCGCGAGGCCGATGCCGGTCATGATCAGCGCCTCGCCGACCGGCCCGGCGACCTTGTCGAGCGTGCCGCTGCCGCTCATGCCGATGGCGACCAGCGCGTGGTAGACGCCCCAGACCGTGCCGAACAGGCCGACGAAGGGGGCGGTCGCGCCGATGGTGGCCAGCCAGGTCAGGCCGTTCTCCAGCCGCGTGGTCTCTTCGTCGAGCACCTTCTTGATGGTGCGCGTGACGAAGTCCTGCGCGCTGCCGGCCTCGGCCAGCTTGGCGGCGCCGTACTTCGCGTGGTGCACCTGCGCGTTGATCGCGTGCGCGGTCAGGTGCGCGAAGGGCTCGTGCACGCCGTGGGTGGTGATCTCGGCGCTGACCTCGTCCAGCGAGCGCGCGTTCCAGAAGAAGCCGAGGAACTTCTCGCTGCGCTGCTTGCGCACCACCTGCGTCAGGCCCTTGACGGCGATCAGCACCCAGGAGATCAGCGACATCAGCAGCAGGATCGCCAGCAGCGACTTGCCGACCACGTCGGCCTGGGCGATGAAGTGGGCGAAGCCCAGCGAGGATTGAACGTCGGACATGACCTACCTTTGGAGTTCGAAGACCAGGGGCATCACCACCCAGAACGGCTGCGGCACGCCGTTCTCGGTGTAGGGCTTGAAGCGGGTGGCGCGCACCGTGGCGAGGGCAGCGTCGTCCAGGCGCTGGAAGCCGGTCGACTTGATCATCTGCATCTGGCGCGGCATGCCTTCGGCGTCGACCAGGATGCGCACCTGGGCATCGCCCGACTCGCCGAAGCGCTTGGACGTGGCGGGGTAGGTCAGCACCGGCGGCGTCAGGTAGGTGACCTGGGTGATCGCGACGGTCTTGGGCTGCGGGGCGGGGGCCGGCGGTGCCGGCGGAGCGGGCGGCGGCTCGATCGCGACGATCGGCGCCGGCGGTTCCACCGGCGGCGGAGGGGCCTCGAAGATCACCGGAGCCGGCGACGGTGCGGCCGTCACCAGCGCCACCGGCGGCGGCTTTTTGAGTTGCGGCGGGGCCGGCGGCGGCGGGGGCGGCACCGGGGGGACGGGCGGGGCCGGCGGCGCGATCAGGTCGACCATCAGCGGCGCCACCTCGCCGACCGCCTGGCGGACGGCTTCGATCTGCAGCAGGCCCCAGGCGCCGACCAGATGGGCGGCGACCACGCCGGCGACGGCACCGCGCCGCGCGGCCGGGCTCAGCCCGTCGGACCGGCCGACCGGCAGAGGCGGCGGCGCGGCGACGAGGGCAGACCGGGGAAGCTTGGGCGAGGCGGCGGACATGGACAGGGCAGACGACGTCAGGCGAGGCACGCAGGGAGGAGCGGCAGTGTAACTTAATAATAAGAATGATTCGCATTGGTGTTTCCCTGGCGAAGTCGTGTCGGGCGGGCTGCTCCGGACCCGCTGAGACAATCCGCCGATGCTTCGCTTCGATCTGCTGGCCACCGAAGGCTTGGCGCGCCGCGGCCGCCTGACGCTGAACCACGGCGTCGTCGAGACGCCCGTCTTCATGCCGGTCGGCACCTATGGCACGGTCAAGGGCGTGATGCCGCGCGACCTCGAGGCGATGGGCGCGCAGATCGTTCTGGGCAACACCTTCCACCTCTGGTTGCGACCCGGGCTGGACGTGCTGAAGACGTTCGGCGGCCTGCACCGCTTCGAGAACTGGCCGCGGCCCATCCTCACCGACAGCGGCGGGTTCCAGGTCTGGTCGCTCGGCGGCAGCGACGGCAAGGGTCGCCGCATCAGCGAGGAGGGCGTGAAGTTCGCGTCACCCGTCAACGGCGACAAGCTGCTGCTGACGCCCGAGGTCTCGATGCAGATCCAGACGGTGCTGAACAGCGACATCGTCATGCAGTTCGACGAGTGCACGCCCTACGAGACCGCCGGCCAGCTGACCACCGAGCGCGAGGCCCGCGCGTCGATGGAACTGAGCCTGCGCTGGGCCGCGCGCTGCCGCGACGAGTTCGCGCGGCTCGAGAACCCGAACGCGCTGTTCGGCATCGTGCAGGGCGGCATGTTCGAGTCGCTGCGCGCGGAGTCGCTCGCGGCGCTGGCGGCGATGGACCTGCCGGGCTACGCGATCGGCGGTGTCAGCGTCGGCGAGCCCAAGGACGAGATGCGGCGCATCGTCGCGCACACGCCGCAGCGCCTGCCGGCCCACAAGCCGCGCTACCTGATGGGCGTGGGCACGCCCGAGGACCTGGTCGATGGCGTCGCGAACGGCGTCGACATGTTCGACTGCGTGATGCCGACGCGCAATGCGCGCAACGGCCACCTGTTCACCCGCTTCGGCG
>NZ_CADEFR010000012.1 GCF_902826655.1 uncultured Methylibium sp.
AGCCGAAGCCCAGCGCCTGGCTGACTTCCGGCTCGTAGCGCAGGCTGCTGTCGTTGAGCTTGAGCTTCTCGAGCGCGTCGCGCAGCGAGTCGTACTCGCTGGCCTCGGTCGGGTAGAGCCCGGCGAAGACCTGCGGCTGGATCTCCTTGAAGCCAGACAGCGCCTCGGACGCCGGGCCGGCGTTGTTGGGCAGCTTCTTCTCGAGCGTGATGGTGTCGCCGACCTTGGCGGCCTGCAGCTCCTTGATGCCGGCGATCAGGAAGCCGACCTCGCCGGCACGCAACTCGTCCCGCTGCACCGACTTGGGCGTGAACACACCCAGCTGCTCCAGTCCGTAGACGGTGTTCGTCGCCATCATGCGGATCCGGTCGCCCTTCTTCAGGACGCCATCGACCACGCGCACCAGCATCACGACGCCGACGTAGTTGTCGAACCAGGAGTCGATGATCATCGCGCGCGGCGGGCCGTCGGGCCGGCCGCGGGGCGGCGGCATGCGGGCGATCACGGCTTCCAGGATCTCGTCGATGCCTTCGCCGGTCTTGGCCGAACAGGGAATCGCATGCTCGGCGTCGATGCCGATCACGTCCTCGATCTCGGCCTTGGCGTTGTCCGGATCGGCCTGCGGCAGGTCCATCTTGTTCAGGACCGGCACGACCTCGACGCCGAGATCCAGCGCCGTGTAGCAATTGGCCACGGTCTGGGCTTCGACGCCCTGGCTCGCGTCGACCACCAGCAGCGCGCCCTCGCAGGCCGACAACGAGCGGCTGACCTCGTAACTGAAGTCGACGTGGCCGGGGGTGTCGATCAGGTTGAGCTGATAGTCCTGCCCGTCGCGGGCCCGGTAGGTCAGCGCCGCGGTCTGCGCCTTGATCGTGATGCCGCGCTCGCGCTCGATGTCCATCGAGTCGAGCACCTGCGCCTCCATTTCCCGATCGCTCAGGCCGCCGCAACGCTGGATGAGCCGATCGGCCAGCGTGCTCTTGCCGTGGTCGATGTGGGCAATGATCGAGAAATTGCGGATGTGGTCCATCTGACCTTCGTGCTACCTGCTGACTACGCCGACGCGAGAGCTACAACGGCGTAGCCGTTGCACGGAAGGCTCATATCGCGAAGCGATGTGAAGGCCCGGAGGGCCGTGCCGGACATAAAAAAAAGGCACGTCAAACCGGTGACGCGCCTTCCAACAAAAAACGTATGGCAACTGCTTCGTTGGACTTTCATTGTAGCCAGATCGACCCCGCGGAAAGCCGCGCCAGCACTGGCTTTCGCGACGTTGCAGTGCACCAACATGGAAAATTATACACAACTTATAAACAAAGCCTTGTGGGCCTCCTGTGGATGATTTTTGGCGCCTTTATTGGCTCCATCAATGATCTAATTTTTTTATATAAATCAATCATTAAGTATCAAATAGTCATCAATAGACTATCCAGCTTGAATGTGTGCACAAGCACACATAGTGCCTTTCTCGACTTTTTCCGGCGATCGTCGCGCGGCTTCCAGAAGATGAAAAACCCGGCAACGAGCTAGGGTTGCCGGGTGTTGTCGCCCTGCCGCTGCAGGGCCGGGCTCACTTGACAGGTCGGATCAGCGCGTACTGGGCCCACTCGCCACGGCGGAACAACACGTTCACAGGCTTGCTCTTGTCGAGCTTCGCCAGCACCGACTCGAACTGCTTCACGTCGGTGATCTCGACGTTCGCCACCGACAGGATGACATCGCCTTCACGCAGCCCCGCGCGCGCCGCCGCCGCCTCGACGGCCTCGATGCGCACGCCGCCCTTCAGCTTGAGCTCGCGCTTCTGATCGTCGCTCAGATTGGCCAGCGTCAGCCCCAGCGCGCCGACCGCCACGCTTGGCGCGGGCGCTGGCTTGCCTTCCGGCGCGGCCGCGCGGCGGGCGCGTTCCGGCTCCAGTTCCGCGACGGTCACGCTCAGGTCCTTGGCACTGCCGCGGCGGAACACCTGCAGCGACGACTTGCTGCCGGGCTTCGTGCCACCGACCAGGCGCGGCAGGTCGGACGAGCGCTCGACCGGCTTGCCTTCGAAGCGCGTGATGATGTCGCCCGGTTCGACGCCGGCCTTGTCGGCCGGCCCGCCGGATTCCACCGAGCGCACCAGCGCACCAGCCGCCTTGCCGAGCCCCAGCGACTCGGCCACATCCTTGGTCACTTCGCCGATCTGCACGCCGATCCGCCCCCGCACGACGCGCCCCGTGGCGCGCAGCTGGTCGGCGACACGCGTCGCCTCGTCGACCGGGATGGCGAAGGACACGCCCATGAAGCCGCCGGAGCGGCTGAGGATCTGCGAGTTGATGCCGACCACCTCGCCGCGCATGTTGATCAGCGGCCCGCCGGAGTTGCCGGGGTTGATCGCCACGTCGGTCTGAATGAAGGCGACGAACTCGCCGGTCTCGCGAGCCTTGGCGCTGACGATGCCGGCCGTGACGGTGTTGTCCAGACCGAAGGGCGAGCCGATCGCCATCACCCACTCGCCGACCTTGAGCTTGCCGACGTCACCGATCTTCACCGACGGCAGGCCGCTCGCCTCGATCTTCACGACTGCCACATCGGTGCGCCGGTCCGCGCCGATGATCTTGGCCTTGAACTCGCGCTTGTCGGTCAGCGTGACGTAGACCTCGTCGGCGCCATCGACGACGTGCGCATTGGTCATCACGTAGCCGTCGGGCGTGAAGATGAAGCCGGAGCCGACACCACGCTGCTGCTCCTGCTCGGGCGCCTGCTGGCGCGGGTCGCCGCGCCGCGGATCGGGTCGACCTGGCAGCTGGCCGGGCGGCGTGCCGAAGAAGCGGCGGAAGAACTCCTGCATCTCCTCGTCCATCTCGGGAGCGCTGCCGCGCTGCCCGCCCCGCACGCGCTCGGTGGTGCGGATGTTCACGACCGCGGGCCCGACCTGCTCGACGAGGTCGGTGAAGTCGGGCAGGCCCCGCACCGTGGCCGGGTTGCCCTGCGCATGCCCCGGGCGCGGCAATGCAAGCCCGCCGAGGACGACGAGCGCCGCCGCGACGGCCGCCATGACTGCCATCCACGAACGCAGGCTCCAGGACGCCTGCACGACATCGGTTCCGGTTCTCATCATCACCTCATGCATACGATCGACGATCAAGGTCGCGCCGGACCACCCGGCACGCGATAGATCACGGAATCAGCGGCGGGGTTCCAGCGACGCCGCGAAAGCCCGCAGCGTGATGACCGGCACGTCGCCGATCACGGTGACCCACCAGTCGCCCTTGCGCTTGACCAGCGTCTGCGTGGCGCCCACCGCCATCAGCACCTCTCGCCGGTGAACGGCGGCGTCGAAGGGCTCGATGAAGATGGAGACATGCGTCAGGCCGTCGGAGAAGATCGCCTGCACTGCCGCGCCAGCGGCATCGGCGCCCGACGCAGGACCCGTTGTCGGCGGCGGGTCGGCATCGAAAGCCGCCATCAGCCGGCGGACACTGCTGACCGGCCGGAAGCCCGGCGGCGGCTGCTTCAGCACCCAGCCCTCGCGCGCCAGTTCGGTCTCTTGCAAAGCGAGGCGCTGAACGCGGTAGCCATCGAGCCGCTTCATCGCCTGGAGCACGAGATCGGCCCGCGGCTTGACGTTGAGCATCAGCTCCGAGAAGGCCGACGCCTCGAGCACGACTTCCCGCTCGTCGAAGACTTCGGCACGCAACAGCAGCCCGCTGGCCTTCTCGGCCCAAAGCCGATAGCCGAAACGGTACCCGTCCTTCGGCTGCAGCAGCAGTACGTTGGCATCGTGCCCGGCGACGCGACCGGCACCGAGCGACTTCACGTCGTAGTGCTGGACGATGCGTTCGGCCCCATCGGGCAGCAGCGCCGGAAACTGGCTCATGGCTTGCCGCGTCTCGATCACGGCGAGCCGGCGGTGCGGCCAGAAGCTGTGCACCACCTCGTTGTGGCGATAGACCTGACGCTTCAGGCCATCGAGCGACTCGATGCGCTCGAACTGGTTACGACCCTCGCAGTAGTGGGCGATGCGGGAGCTCGCGACGGTCCCTCCCGCCGACACGACGAAGATGCCCTGGAAGTTGTATTGCTCGGCGGCCGCATGGATGCGCGCGAGCCAATGGCGCGCCTCGCGCGCCTCGACCAGCGGATCGCCGCCCTGGGCTCGGCCGACCGACGGCCACAGCGCCACCGCCAGCAGGGCGGGCAGTAGCGATCGCCGGCCGCTGGCCGCGAGGGTCGGCAGCATGCTCAGCGCGAACCCGCCGCCACGGCGCCTGGCACTTCGTAGGTGGCGCTGCGCAGGAAGCCGGACGGCACGCCCAGCGCCGAACTGCCCCCGAACTGCTTGTGCGCCGCGAGGTACTGGTCGATGCGAGCGTCGCGGATCAGCACGCCGGTGGCCGGCTCGGCCCGTTCGGGCACCGCGCTGGTCAGCGTCTCCGGGGCCATCGCCGAAGCCGCAGCCACGACGGGCACGGGCTGAGCCACGACCACCGGAGGCGCCTGCACGAGTTGCGGCGACGCCGGCGGCGGAGACGACACACGCGTCACGGTCAAGGCCCCCGCGACCGCCAGGAAACCCGCGGCAATGGCTGCCGGCGGCGCCCAGCGACGCAGCGCAACGGCACGACGGCTGCGGATCGGTCGCAAGCTGGCGGCCGGCGCGATGACGGTCGGTTCCTGCTCCAGCCGCTTGCGCAGCGTCCGCAGGAACTCGGCATCGCGACCGCACCCGCCCAGCTCGTCGGAGCGCAGGACGTCGCCGATCAGCTGGTAGCTGTGCCAGCGTGCCCGCGTCGCCGCGTCGTCGCGCCAGAGCGCGCTGGCTGCCGCCGCCATGCCGGCATCGGCTTCGCCATCCACCAGGGCCGACAGGGCCTCCGGCGTCAGAGGATCTGAAACGCTCATCGCTTCACTCCAAAAAACTGCGGTCGCCCGCTTACCAGCGCTCGCCGGAGCGCTGCTCCAGCATCGGACGCAGACGCTCGGCGATCGCCTCGCGCGCCCGGAAGATCCGCGAGCGCACCGTGCCGATGGGACAGTTCATCACTTCCGCGATCTCTTCGTAGCTCAGGCCCTCGATCTCGCGCAGCGTGATCGCCTGCCGCAGATCCTCGGACAGATCCTCGATCGCGGAGTTCACCGCGGCGGCAATCTGCTTCGAGGCCAGAAGGGCTTCCGGCGTCTCGCCATCGGTTAGTTCGTTCTCCACCCGGGAAGTTTCCTCCCCGTCCTCGTCGCGGCCCATGCGTGCGGATTCGGTCACGAGCGGGTCGCGCTTCAGGTCGCCCAGGGTCTTCTTGGCTGTGTTGACGGCGATCCGGTACAGCCAGGTGTAGAAGGCGCTCTCGCCACGGAACTGCGGCAGCGCCCGGTAGGCGCGGATGAAGGTCTCCTGGGCGATGTCCGGCACCAGGTCGACATCGCGCACCATGCGGCCGATCAGCCGCTCGATGCGACGCTGGTACTTGACGACCAGCATCTCGAAGGCACGGACATCGCCCTGCTTGACGCGGTCCACCAGCAGGGCATCGACTTCGGTGCTCATGCGTCAGAAGGCGGGTCCGGCGGGCGCAGCGGGCACCGCCGCGGATCGACGGGCGTGGACGGCACAACGCAACGCATGCCACGACGGTCCGATCGTCTCGCGCGACACCGGCAGCCAGCGCTGCGCCGCCGCCGTCGACCGTGAGGCCGGCTCGAAGCGCAGGAGCATCCAGTCACCGAGATCGAGCGCCACCGCGACCTGCCCGACCGCCGCAGGCTCCGCCAGGCGGTCCTGTGTGCTCAGATGCCAGACCTGCCCATCCCAACGCAGTCGCCGGATCGCCATTCGCAGGAGACCCGGCAGCGCCACCAGCAGGCCGATCACGACCAGCACCAGAACTCCCCAGCCAAGCTTGTCGCCCCGCTGCATCGCCCAGACCACGGCCACTGTCAGGCTCACGCCGGCCAGCCCGCACAGTGCGAGATGACTCACCCTGTCGGGCTTCACTTCCACCGCCACGGCGGGCGCCGCTTGCATTGCTCGGTCGGGGATCGAGGCAGGGGCGGCTCGGCAGGTCTCAGGCGCGCCGGAACACGAGCGTGCCGTTGGTCCCGCCGAAGCCGAAGTTGTTTTTCACCGCGTGCTCGATCTTCATCTCGCGCGCCGTGTTGGCGCAGTAATCCAGGTCGCACTCGGGATCCTGGTTGAAGATGTTGATCGTGGGCGGAGACACCTGGTGGTGCAAGGCCAGCACGCTGAACACCGACTCGATCCCGCCGGCACCACCCAGCAGGTGACCGGTCATCGACTTGGTCGAGTTCACGACCAGCTTCCTGGCGTGGTCGCCGAAGGCCAGCTTGATGGCGTTGGTCTCGTTGACGTCGCCGAGCGGCGTCGAGGTGCCGTGCGCATTGAGGTACTGCACCTGGTCCGCATCGATGCCGGCATTGCGCAGCGCAGCGCGCATGCTGCGCTTCGGGCCATCGACGTTGGGCGCTGTCATGTGGAAGGCGTCGGCCCCCATGCCGAAGCCGGCGAGCTCGGCGTAGATCCGCGCTCCACGCGCCTTGGCGTGGTCGTAGGACTCGAGCACCATCACGCCGGCGCCTTCGCCGAGCACGAAACCATCGCGGTCCTTGTCCCAGGGACGCGACGCCGTGGTCGGATCGTCGTTGCGCGTGGACAGCGCCCGTGCCGCCGCGAAGCCCCCGATGCCCAGCGGCGAAACGGTACTCTCGGCACCGCCTGCGATCATCACGTCGGCGTCGCCCGCCTCGATCATGCGGGCCGACTGGCCGATGCAATGCAGGCCGGTGGTGCAGGCCGTGACGATCGCCAGGTTGGGGCCGGTGTAGCCGCACAGGATCGACAGGTGCCCGGAGATCATGTTGATGATCGACGCCGGCACGAAGAACGGCGAGATGCGTCGCGCGCCGCGCGCGACGTACTCGGAGTGCGTCTCCTCGATCATCGGCAGCCCGCCGATGCCCGACCCGACCATGCAGCCGATGCGCTCGGCCTGCTCTTCGTTCAACGCCACGCCGGTGGGCAGCCCCGCATCCTTCACCGCCTGCAGCGACGCTGCCAGGCCGTAGTGGATGAAGGTGTCCATGTGACGCGCTTCCTTGGCCGGGAGGTAATCCTCGATCCGGAAGCCCTTGACCTCGCCGGCGATGCGGCACGCCAGGTTCGACGCATCGAACTTGCTGACGGTGGCGATGCCGGACTTGCCGGCCACCAGGTTGGCCCAGGACTCCGCCACCGTGTTGCCCACGGGGGTCACGAGCCCGAGCCCGGTCACGACGACGCGACGGCGGCTCATGCGCGGGAAAAACGAGGAGGTTGACGCCTCGGCCTCAGGCCTTGGCGTGGGACTTGGCGTAGTCGATCGCGAGCTGGACGGTCGTGATCTTCTCGGCCTCTTCGTCCGGGATCTCGATGCCGAACTCGTCTTCGAGGGCCATCACCAGTTCGACCGTGTCCAGCGAGTCCGCGCCCAGATCCGCGACGAAGGCCTTCTCGTTGCTCACTTCGCCTTCGGCCACGCCGAGTTGCTCGGCGATGATCTTCTTGACGCGTGCTTCGATGTCGCTCATGACTCCTCCAAGGAGAGTTAGCAAAAACAGCCGGTGATTCTAATGGCACCGGGGTGACAGCCCCGGGACGCCCGGGGGCCGCGATCCGCACCGCCGCAGCGGCCTCAGTCCATGAACATCCCGCCGTTGACGTGCAGCTCGGTCCCGGTGATGTAGCCGGCCCGGGGCGACGCCAGGAAGGCCACCGCATCGGCGATCTCCTGCGGCGAGCCCAGGCGGCCCAGCGGGATCTGAGCCAGCAGCGCGGCCTTCTGGGCCTCGGGCAGCCCGTCGGTCATGTCGGTCTGGATGAAGCCCGGCGCCACGCAGTTGACCGTGATGGCGCGGCTGCCCAGTTCGCGGGCCAGCGAGCGCGTCATGCCGGCCACCCCCGCCTTGGCCGCCGCGTAATTGGACTGGCCTGGATTGCCGCTGGCTCCGACCACCGAGGTGATGTTGACGATGCGCCCATAGCGCTGCTTCATCATCGGGCGGATCGCCGCACGGCAGGCGCGGAAAACCGCCTTCAGATTGGTGTCGAGCACGGCGTCCCAGTCCTCGTCCTTCATGCGCATCGACAGCTGGTCGCGCGTGATGCCGGCGTTGTTGACCAGCACGTGCAAGCCGCCATCCTGCTTGACGATCGCGTCGAAGGCGGCGTCGAGGGCCGCCGCGTCGGTCACGTTCAGCGCCATGCCGCGCCCGCCGTGGGGCGCCAGCGCCTCACCGATCGCCGAGGCCCCGGCCTCGGTGGTCGCCGTGCCGACGACCTTGAAGCCTCGCACTGCCAACGTGGCGGCGATGGCCTGCCCGATGCCGCGGCTCGCGCCGGTGACCAGTGCCACCTGCCCCGTCATGTCGGCCGTACTCATGCCAACACCCCCTTGGCATCGGCCAGGCTGGCCGCGTCGAAGATGTTGACCGCCACCAGGTCGGCATCGATCCGCTTCACCAGGCCGGCCAGCACCTTGCCCGGACCGCACTCGGCCACCTGGCTGATGCCTCGGGCCTTGAGCGCCTGCACCGTCTCGACCCAGCGCACGGCGCCAAAGGCCTGGCGGTAGAGCGCGTCGCGGATCCGCGCCGGCTCGGTCTCGACCGCGACGTCGACGTTGTTCAGCACCGGGATCTGCGGCGCCGCCAGGGGCACGTCGACGAGGCGCTCGCGCAGCCGCTCGGCGGCCGGCTTCATCAGGCTGGAGTGAAAAGGCGCGGACACGGCCAGAGGCAGGGCGCGCTTCGCGCCGGCCGCCTTCAGGAGCTCGCAGGCCTTGTCGACCGCCGCCTTGCTGCCGGAGATGACCGTCTGCCTGGGATCGTTGTAGTTCGCCGCCTCGACCGCCTCGCCAGTGGCCGCGGCAGCGTCGGCACAGCCAGCGCGGACGGCATCGGCCTCGAGGCCCAGGATCGCGGCCATCGCCCCGGTGCCGACGGGCACCGCGTCCTGCATTGCCTGGGCACGCAGCCGCACCAGCGGCACCGCCTCGGCCAGGGTCAGCACCCCGGACGCGACCAGGGCGCTGTACTCGCCGAGCGAGTGGCCGGCGACGATGGCCGGCCGGCGGCCGGTCTCCGCCAGCCATGCGCGGTAGCAGGCGATGCTGGCTGCCAGCATCACGGGTTGCGTATTGGCGGTCAGGTCCAGGGCCTCCTTCGGCCCGATGCGGATCAGCGCTGCGAGGTCCTCGCCCAGCGCGGCGGACGCCTCGGCCAGCGTGTCGCGCACGACCGCATGATCGCCCCAGGCGTCGAGCATGCCGACGCTCTGCGAGCCCTGGCCAGGAAAGACGAATGCGAAGGCGGACATTCCGGCGAGTCTCCTGATGTTCCTGTGGTTCCCGGATGGGTGGCGAGCCGCGCGGCGCGCTCAGAGGTCGAGCAGCACCGCGCCCCAGGTGAATCCACCGCCGACGCCTTCGAGCATGACGGTGTCGCCACGCTTGACCTGGCCGCTGCGCACCGCATGGTCGAGCGCCAGCGGGATGGAGGCGGCCGAAGTGTTGCCGTGCTCGTCGACGGTGACGACGAGTTTCTCGAGCGGGAGCTTCAGCTTCTTGGCCGTGCCTTGCATGATGCGGATGTTGGCCTGATGAGGGATCAGCCAGTCGATGTCGCTGTCCTGGCGCCCCGCCTTGTCGAGCACGGCACGCGCCGACTCCTCCAGCACCCGGACCGCCAGCTTGAACACGGCCTGGCCGTCCATCTTGAGCAGCGGATCGCCCAGCACCTTGCCACCCGCCACGGTACCGGGCGTGCACAGGATGCCGACGTGGCGACCATCGGCATGCAGGTCGGTGGCCAGGATGCCGGGCGCGTCGCTCGCCTCCAGCACGACGGCGCCCGCGCCGTCGCCGAACAGGACGCAGGTCGTGCGGTCCGTGAAGTCGAGGATGCGCGAGAACACTTCCGAACCGATCACCAGCGCCCGGCTCGCCGCCCCGGTGCGGATCATCGAGTCGGCGACCGTCAGCGCATAGACGAAACCCGAGCACACGGCCTGCACGTCGAAGGCCGGGCAGCCGGCGATGCCGAGCTTCTGTTGCAGCAGGCAGGCCGTCGACGGGAACACCATGTCCGGCGTCGAGGTCGCCACGATGATCAGGTCGATCTCGCCGGCCTGCCGGCCAGCGGCCTCGAGTGCATGGCGCGCGGCGTGCAGGGCCAGATCGCTGCACACGACGCCGTCGTCGGCGAAGTGCCGCGCCCGGATGCCCGTGCGCTCGACGATCCACTGGTCCGAGGTCTCGACCCCCTGCTCGGCCAACTGGGCAGCGAGCTGCGCGTTGGTCAGCCGCCGCGGGGGCAGGTAGCTGCCGGTGCCGGCGATGCGCGTGAAGCGCGGGAAGGCGGTCTGGGTCATGCGGCTTGAGGGACCGGCCCGCCGGAAGAGCCCGCTTCGGCCGGCAGGGCCTGCAGCGTCTCGAGGATGCGGTCGTGGACCCGGTCGAGCAGTCGATTTCGCGCCGCATCATAAGCGCGGTTCAGCGCCTGCTCGAAGGCGAAGGCGTCGGCCGAGCCGTGGCTCTTGAAGACCAGTCCGCGCAGCCCGAGCAGGGCCGCGCCGTTGTAGCGACGGTGGTCGACGCGATTCTTGAAGTGCTTCAGCACCGGCAGCGCCACGACGGCCGCCAGCTTGGCGTACCAGGTTCGCGTGAACTCCTGACGGATGAAGCTCGAGAGCATCGAAGCCAGGCCTTCCGCCGTCTTGAGCGCGACATTGCCGACGAAGCCGTCGCACACGACGATGTCGGTGCGGCCGGTGAAGATGTCGTTGCCCTCGACATTGCCGACGAAGTTGAGGTGCCCACCGGCAGCGGCGGCGCGCAGCAGCTCCCCGGCGCGCTTGATCGTGTCGCTGCCCTTGATGGCTTCCTCGCCGATGTTGAGCAGGCCGACGCTGGGATCGTCCTTGCCTTCGACCGCTGCCACCAGGGCACTGCCCATCACCGCGAACTGCAGCAGGTGCTCGGCCGTGCAGTCGACATTGGCGCCGAGGTCCAGCACCGTGGTGTGGCCGTCGTTCTGGTTCGGCATCACGGTCGCGATCGCCGGACGGTCGATGCCGTCCAGCGTCTTGAGCACGTAGCGCGCGACGGCCATCAGCGCGCCGGTGTTGCCTGCGGACACGCAGGCCTGGGCCGCCGCGAGGGCGCCGTCGATCGGCTTGACCTGGTTGATCGCCACGCGCAGCGAGGAGTCGCGCTTGCGGCGCAGCGCCACCTCGACGGGATCGTCCATCGTCACCACCTCGCTCGCCGGCACGATGGTGCAACGCGGCCAGGACGCCGCCTCGGCCAAGGCCTCCGGCCGGCCGACGAGCAACAGTTCGGCCCCAGGGTGCGCCGCCAGGAATGCGCGACAGGCCGGCAGGGTGACGGACGGCCCGTGGTCGCCGCCCATGCAGTCGACGGCGAGACGCACCCCGGCAACGGGCGACACGGCAGAAGATTCGTTCATCGGTTCGGACGGGGTCCGGCGAGGAGTCCTGTCACGGTCGCGACGCTAAGCGCTGCAACGCGCGCTGGCAAGCGGCGCTGCAATGACAACGCCCGACGGCCTGCGGGGCGGTCGGGCGTCGGGCCTCTCGTCGGCAACGGCCTGCGCCCCAGGGCGCGGGCCGGCAGGATTCAGGCATCCGCCTTGGTCTTGAGGACCTTGCGGCCCCGGTAGAAGCCGGTCGCGCTGATGTGATGACGCAGGTGCGTCTCTCCGGTGGTGGGCTCGACGGCGGTGCCCGGCGTGGTCAGGGCGTTGTGCGAGCGGTGCATGCCGCGCTTCGACGGGGACTTCTTGTTCTGCTGAACGGCCATGATGGGCTCCTGGGGTCTTGCGCTCGCCCGGACGGGGCCGGCGAGACTGCCGAGTGCCCTGGGGCCCTGCGGCGAAGCTTCGAATCCGGCAGCGACGCTACCGGCTGCTCCAGGCCCCACAGGTGCCCGAAAGGCGGCCCTGAGCCCAGAAAAGCCGCAGATTGTAGCACCGGTAGCGGGCACTCTCAGTGCTTGCGACCCGGCCCTTTCAGGGCCTGCAGCGCGGCGAAGGGGTGCGGCGCCGCCGGGTCTGCGGGCTGCGGCGACTCGGCCGGCAGCTCGAGCGGCTCGGGGCAGACGGCGTGCCTCGGCACGATGGGCATGGACAGCAGCAACTCGTCCTCGACAAGCTCCCGCAGGTCGAGCTGGCGCGTCAGTTCGAGCACATCGTCTTCGCTCTCGGCGTCCAGCGACTCGGCTTGCCGCGCACCGGCGACGAAGCGGAGCCGGCGATCGCACTCGATGGTCTCCACGACGGGCGACAGGCAACGCTGGCACTGAAGGCCAAGTCGCACCCTGGCCCGCAACCGAAGCCAGACCTCCGCCGGGCTCCCCTCGCGTCGGCGCTGCTCGCCTTCGGCCGACCACTCGACCTGGTCCCCGGCCGCCGGCGCCGCTTCGGTGCTCGCGCTGCCGGCGATCCGCGGCAGGCTGGTCACCGGCCAGTGGCCGGACAGGCTCGCGCCGGCGGCCGCGAAGGCCGCCACGTCGAGTCGCAGCGGGTCGTACTCCTTGGACATCATCGATCGGGGGTCGGGCCGCGAGTTTAGGCGCGTCGACAATCGGTGCATGAGTCCCACCCCGCCCCGCCCCCGGCTGATCCTGGCCTCGACCTCCCGCTACCGCCGCGAGCTGCTGGAGCGGCTGAGGCTGCCGTTCGATGTCCACGCCCCGGACGTCGACGAGACGCCGCTGGCCGGCGAGCTGCCGGCCGCGCTGGCCGAGCGCCTGGCGCTGGCCAAGGCACGCGCCGTGGCGGCGCGACACCCGCAAGCGATCACGCTGGGGTCCGACCAGGTTGCCGACCTCGACGGCCAGCCGATCGGCAAGCCGGGCGGCCATGCGGCGGCCGTCGCGCAGCTGGGCCAGATGAGCGGCCGCACGGTCATCTTCCACACCGCGCTGGCCGTGTTGCGCCCCGAAGCCGGCTTCGAGCGCGTGCTGCGGGTGCCGGTCACCGTTCGCTTCCGTCCGCTCGACAATGCCGAGATCGAGACCTACCTGCGCGCCGAGCAGCCCTATGACTGCGCCGGCAGCGCCAGGTCCGAGGGGCTGGGCATCGTGCTGCTCGACGCCATCGAGTCCGGCGATCCCACGGCGCTGATCGGCTTGCCGCTGATCGCTACCGCCCGGCTGCTGCGTGAGGCCGGCCTCGACCCCCTGGGCGCCGCCGATCGATGAGCGGTCGACTCATCCTCGTACCCAACACGCTCGACCTGGGCACGCTGCGGGCGGGTTCGGCGCTGCCGGACTTGCGCGGAGTGCTGCCGCAGGGCGTGATCGAGACAGCCGCCCGGCTGCGCCACTGGGTGTGCGAGGACGCCAAGGTCACCCGCGCCTTCCTCAAGCGCGTCGACGCGCTCGTGCCGCTGTTGGCGCCGCTGCAGGCGCTCGACATCCGCGAGCTGCCGCGTCCGCCCAAGGGTCGAGCGACCGACCCGGCGCCCGACCTGCGCCCGCTGCTGGCGCCGGCCACGGCCGGCGCCGACATCGGGCTGATCAGCGACGCCGGACTGCCGGGCGTGGCGGACCCCGGCGCACAGCTGGTCGCCGCCGCGCACGCGCTGGGGCTGACGGTGCTGCCGCTCGCCGGCCCGAGTTCGCTGCTGCTGGCGCTGGCCGCGAGCGGGCTCAACGGCCAGAGCTTCGCGTTCGTCGGCTACGTACCGCAGGAAGCCACCGCGCAGGCGCGCCGTCTGAGGGAGCTGGAGACGCTGTCGAGGCAGCTCGCGCAGACGCAGCTGATGATCGAGACACCGTACCGCAACACAGCGCTGCTGCGGGCCTTGCTCGACGTCCTGGCGCCGACGACCCGGCTGTCGATCAGCTGCGGCCTGACGCTCGCCGGCGGCTGGAGCCGCACCGCGAACGTCGCGCAGTGGCGCCAGCAGGCTGTGGAACTGCCGGCCGACGTGCCGGCCGTGTTCGCGCTGCAGGCCGCGTGAGACGGTCCGCGGCGAGCGGCTACTTGCCGCCCAGCAGCGAAGCGACCTTCTTCCTGGACTTGATGTACTTCGACAGCCCGGTCGCCGGCGCGGGAGCCTGCGCCGGCTTCTCCCAGGCCGGTTCGGCATCGGCCTGGGCTTCGTAGGGCTGGTTGAAGAACGGATCGGACGGGGGCGGCCCGGGGCGCCGCGGGGCCGGCGCGAAGGCCCGCTCGGGGCGCGTCTCGGCCCGCACGTCCTCGCGCGGCCCCTCGTCGCGCCGCGGCGGGCGACGCGGCCGGTCGTCGTCCAGCTCGAGCGGCTCGATGTCGAGCTTCTTCTTGATCAGCTTCTCGATGTCGGACACCAGGCGGCTGTCGTCGCGGTCGACCAGCGTGATCGCCAGGCCCGACTGACCGGCGCGGCCGGTGCGGCCGATGCGGTGCACGTAGTCCTCGGCATTGAAGGGCACGTCGAAGTTGAAGACCGCCGGCAGGTCGGCGATGTCGAGTCCGCGCGCCGCCACGTCGGTCGCCACCAGCAGATCCACCGTGCCGGCCTTGAAGGCGGCCAGCGCCTTCAGACGCTCGTCCTGCGACTTGTCGCCATGCAGGGCCTGGGTGTTGAGACCGTCGCGTTCGAAGGCTCGCGCCAGCCGCGCGGCGCCGAGCTTGGAGTTGACGAAGACGATGCTCTGCGAGATCTCGCGATCCTTCAGCAGCTGGCGCACCGCGCGGCGCTTGTCGTCTTCCTCGACGCGGTAGAAGCGCTGCTCCACCGTCGAGGCCGTGGCATTGGGCCGGGCCGTCTCGACCAGGATCGGGTCCTGCAGGTAGCTCTGCGCCAGCTTCTTGATCTCGGGCGAGAACGTGGCCGAGAACAGCAGCGTCTGGCGCTGCTTCGGCAGGTAGCTCAGGATGCGCTGCAGGTCCGGCAGGAAGCCGATGTCCAGCATGCGATCGGCCTCGTCGAGCACCACGTACTCGACCTGCGACAGCGAGCAGTTCTTCGCCTCGATGTGGTCGAGCAGGCGACCCGGCGTCGCGATCAGCACCTCGACGCCGCGCTTGAGCTCGGCGGTCTGGGGCTTCATGTCGATGCCGCCGAACACCACGGTGGCACGCAGCGCCGTGTGCTTGGAGTAGGTCTTGACGTTGTTGGCCACCTGGTCGGCCAGCTCGCGCGTCGGCGCCAGCACCAGCGCCCGCACCGGATGGCGCGCCGGCGACGTGCTGCTGCTCTCGTGCCGCAGCATCTTCTGCAACAGCGGCAGCGAGAAGGCGGCGGTCTTGCCCGTGCCGGTCTGCGCCGCGCCCATCACGTCGCGCCCCTGCAGCACCAAGGGAATCGCCTTGGCCTGGATCGGGGTCATCGTCAGGTAACCGGACTCGGCCACCGCTCGCAACAGCTTGGGATCGAGTGCGAGGGTGTCGAAACGGGCGGGGGGCGCGGACTCGGGCGCCGATTCGGGTGTGAATTCCATCTGGGCAGGATTATCGGCCACCCCGTCTCGGTGGGCCGGCGCAAGGTTTCCGACACCTAGAATCCGGCGCCATGATCCTTCTGACAGGTGGTGCCGGCTTCATCGGTGGCAACTTCGTGCATCACTGGTTCGGGCGCGGCGAGACCGAGCCCATCCTGGTGCTGGACAAGCTCACCTACGCCGGCAACCCGCAGACCATCGCCGAGCACCTGGCCGCCGGGCGGGCCAGTCTGGTTCAGGCCGACATCTGCGACCGCGACACCGTGCGCCGGCTGCTCGCCGAGCACCGGCCGCGCGCCGTGCTGCACTTCGCGGCCGAGAGCCACGTCGACCGGTCCATCCACGGGCCCGGCGAGTTCATCCAGACCAACATGGTGGGCACCTTCTCCCTGCTCGAGGAGGCCCGGGCCCACTGGCAGACGTTGCCGGCGTCGGAGAAGGATGCGTTTCGCTTCCTGCACGTTTCGACCGACGAGGTCTACGGCTCGCTGTCCGACACCGACCCGGCCTTCAACGAGACCACGTCCTACGCCCCGAACAGCCCGTACTCGGCCAGCAAGGCGGGCAGCGACCACCTGGTGCGCGCCTACCACCACACCTACGGCCTGCCGACGCTGACCACCAACTGCAGCAACAACTACGGCCCCTACCACTTCCCCGAGAAGCTGATCCCGCTGGTGATCCTGAACGCGCTCGACGGCAAGCCGCTGCCGATCTACGGCGACGGTCAGAACATCCGCGACTGGCTCTACGTGCGCGACCATTGCGAGGCGATCTGCCAGGTGCTCGTCAAGGGCCGCGTCGGCGAGACCTACAACGTCGGCGGCAAGAACGAGGTTCGCAACCTCGACGTCGTGACGACGATCTGCCGCGAGCTCGACGCCTTGCGCCCGCGTGCGTCCGGCCGCTACGAGGACCTGATCACCTTCGTCAAGGACCGCCCCGGCCACGACCGGCGCTACGCCATCGACCCGCGCAAGATCGAGCGCGAGATCGGCTGGAGGCCCGCAGAGAGCTTCGAGACCGGCGTCGCCAAGACCGTGCGCTGGTACCTCGACAACGGCGCCTGGACCACCGCCGTCCGCAGCGGGGCCTACCGCGACTGGATCGCCACCAACTACGCGGCGCGCGCCTGATGAAGATCCTGCTGTTCGGCAAGAACGGCCAGGTCGGCTGGGAGCTGCAGCGGGCGCTGGCGCCGCTGGGCGAGGTCGTCGCGCTCGACTTCGACAGCCCCGGCCCCTTGAGCGGCAACTTCGCCAAGCCCCTGTCGCTGGCCGCGACGGTGCGCACGGTGCGGCCCGACGTGATCGTCAATGCCGCCGCGCACACCGCCGTCGACAAGGCCGAGAACGAGCCCGCCCTGGCGCTGGCCCTGAACGCCGAGGCTCCGGCGGTGCTGGCGCAGGAAGCCGCGGAGCTGGGTGCCTGGCTGGCCCACTACTCGACCGACTACGTCTTCGACGGCAGCGGTGACGCCGCGCGCACCGAAGACGCGCCGACCGGCCCGCTCAGCGTCTACGGCCGCAGCAAGCTGGCCGGCGAAGACGCGATCCGCGCCAGCGGCTGCCGCCACCTGATCCTGCGCACCAGCTGGGTCTACGCGGCACGCGGCGGCAACTTCGCTCGCACGATGCTGCGGCTGGCCGCCGAGCGCGACAAGCTCACCGTCATCGACGACCAGATCGGCGCGCCGACCGGTGCCGACCTGCTGGCCGACCTGACGTCGCTGATGCTGCGCTCGGCGATGCAGCGTCCCGAGCTGGCGGGCACCTACCACGCGGTCGCGGCCGGCGAGACCAGCTGGCACGGCTACGCGCGCTTCGTCATCGAGTGGGCACGCCAACGCGGCCACGCCATCAAGGTACCGGCCGACGCGATCGCGGCCGTGCCGACCACGGCCTTCCCCACGCCCGCGAAGCGCCCGCTCAATTCGCGGCTCGACACCGGCAAGTTGCGCGCCGCCTTCGGCCTGCACCTGCCGCACTGGCAGGTCGGGGTCGAGCGCATGCTCAGCGAAGTGCTGGGCTGACCCTTCCTTCACGCGAGACCCAGGCATGCAACGCAAAGGCATCATCCTCGCCGGCGGTTCCGGCACCCGGCTGCACCCGGCGACCCTGGCCGTGAGCAAGCAGCTCCTGCCGGTCTACGACAAGCCGATGGTCTATTACCCGCTGGCGGCGCTGATGCTGGCGGGCATCCGCGACATCCTTGTCATCAGCACGCCGCAAGACACGCCGCGCTTCGAGGCACTGCTGGGCGACGGCCACCAGTGGGGCCTCAACCTGAGCTATTGCGTCCAGCCCTCGCCCGACGGCCTGGCGCAGGCCTTCATCCTGGGCCGCCGCTTCGTCGATGGTCGACCCAGTGCGCTGGTGCTCGGCGACAACATCTTCTACGGCCACGACTTCCACACGCTGCTGGGCCGCGCCGCGACGCGCACCGACGGTGCCACGGTGTTCGCCTATCACGTGCAGGACCCCGAGCGCTACGGCGTCGTCGAGTTCGACGCGAACCAGGCCGCCGTCAGCATCGAAGAAAAGCCGGTCCGGCCCAAGAGCAGCTACGCGGTGACAGGCCTGTACTTCTACGACGCCCAGGTCTGCGACATCGCCGCCGACATCAAGCCCTCGGCGCGCGGCGAGCTGGAGATCACCGAGGTCAATGCCCGCTACCTGGCTCGCGGCCAGCTGGGCGTCGAGATCATGGGCCGCGGCTACGCCTGGCTCGACACCGGCACGCACGACAGCCTGCTCGAGGCCGGCCAGTTCATCGCCACGCTCGAGAAGCGCCAGGGCCTCAAGGTCGCCTGCCCCGAGGAGATCGCCTACCGGGCCGGCTGGATCGACGCCGAGCAGCTGCAGCGCCTGGCGCAGCCGATGCTGAAGAACGGCTACGGCCAGTACCTGATCAAGCTGCTGAGCGACCGCGTGTTCTGAGCCCCATGAAGCTGCTGCCCACCGAAATCCGCGACGTCGTCCTCGTCGAGCCCGCCGTCTTCGGCGACGACCGCGGCTGGTTCTACGAGAGCTTCAACGAGGCGCGCTTCCACGCCGAGCTGGCGACGCTGGGGCTGCCTGCCCCGCGGGCCTTCGTGCAGGACAACCACTCGTGCTCGAAGCGCGGCGTGCTGCGCGGCCTGCACTACCAGCTGCCGCCGCATGCGCAAGGCAAGCTGGTGCGCGTGGTGCGGGGATCGGCGTGGGACGTGGCGGTCGACATCCGCCGCGGCTCGCCGACCTTCGGGCGCTGGGTCGGTGCCGAGCTCACCGAGGCCAACAAGCGCATGTTGTGGATCCCCGAGGGCTTCGCGCACGGCTTCGTCGCGCTCGAGGACGACACCCACTTCCTCTACAAGACGACCGATGTGTACGCGCGCGACTGCGAGCGCAGCATCCGCTGGGACGACACCGAACTCGGCATCGCCTGGCCCTCGCTTGGAAGCTCGCCGCTGCTGGCACCGAAGGACGCCGCCGCGCCGGCCTTCGCCGCCGCCGACCTGTTCGGCGGCTAGCGTCTCAGCACCATCCAGCGCGGCGCCCGGAAGCGCACGATGGAGGCGTACAGCAGCACGTAGCCGACGCCGAACAGCACGATGAAGCCGCCCAGCACGCGGGAGTCGTCCCACCACAGCAGGCTGGGCACGATCGCCAGCAGGCACAGCAGCCACAGGTAGGGCGCCGTCATCGAGTTGCGCCGGGTCAGCTGCTTGGCGTCGCGGCTGCCGATGGCCCAGCGCAGCACGCGGCGGTAGATCAGGCTGTGCAGGTGCACGCCGTCGGGCATGCCCATCGCCTGGCCGCGCACGAACTTGCGGCGGTACATCGAGAACAGCGTCTCGAACACCGGGTAGATCGCCATCAGCAGCGGGAACAGCGGCGAGACATCGGGGTTGCGATGCAGCAGCAGGATGCTGAGCTCGGCCACGTAGAAGCCCAGGAAGTAGGCCCCGCCGTCGCCCAGGAAGATCAGCCCGGCCGGGTAGTTCCACACGAAGAAACCGAGCACCGCGCCGGCGCCGATGAGGGCCAGGCTCGCGATCGTCGAGTCGCCGACCTGGTAGGCCACGTAGGTGATGGCCAGCAGCATCATCACCACGCACATCGACGCCAGGCCGTTGAAGCCGTCGATGATGTTCACCGCGTTGGCGATGCCGGCGACGACGAAGACGGCCAGGAAGGCGGCGCCGGCCGGATAGGACGCCACCCAGTCCAGGCCCCACAGGTCGGTGCGCGCGATCGTCGCGCCGAGCACGTGCACCGCCAGCAGCGCCGACAGCGCGGTGGCGGCCAGGCGGTAGCGTGGCGCCACGCGCTTCGTCAGGTCCTCGGTCAGACCGGCGGCGAAGGCCGGCAGGCCGCAGGCCAGCAGACCGATCGCCAGCGCCGACCCGGCATCGCCGACGCGCGAGGCGTAGACGAAGATCGCTGCCGCCAGGCCGCAGGCGATGCCGATGCCGCCGACCCGCGGAACGGCCCGAACGTGGAACTTCTGGGGGCCCGACATGTCGGCATCGGCGGAGAGGTGGCCGTGCGATCGGGCCGAGCGAACGAGCAGCAGCGTGGCCGCGGCCGACACCGCGAGCGCAAGAAGAAACAACAGCATGCGGCAGTGTAGCCAGCGCCCCGGCGGACCCGCGTTCGAGTGGCCCGGGGTTCCGGCTCGCGGCATCGTGGCTACACTACTGTTCACCCGCTGAACGCACTCCGCCCACCGTGTCGCCGCTCACCCTGCATGCCACTGCCGACCCCGAGGCCACGCGCCTCGAGGTCCTGCGGCTGCTGGCCGAGCAGCCCGAGTTGTCGCAACGCGAACTGTCCCGCGCGCTGGGCTTGAGCCTGGGCAAGACCAACTACGTGCTGCGCGCGCTGCTCGAGCGCGGCCAGCTCAAGATGAGCAACTTCCGCCGCAGCGACCGCAAGCTGGCCTATGCCTACCTGCTGACGCCGGCCGGCGTGCGAGAAAAACTGCGCCTCACCCGCAGCTTCCTGTTACGCAAGGAGGCCGAGTTCGAGCGACTGCAGGCTACGCTGGCGACCCTGCGCGCTGAAGTCGAGCGCGAAACCCGTGCCGGACGATGAAGGTCACGACGACATGACGACTCAGCCCTCCTCCCTGCAGATCCAGCCGGTCGTCATGGCCGGCGGCAGCGGTACGCGCCTGTGGCCGCTGTCGCGCGCCGGCTACCCGAAGCAGTTCCTCGTGCTGAACGGAGAACGCACGCTGTTCCAGCAGGCCGTGCAGCGCACGGTGGACCTCGTCGACGACGGCATCACGGTCGCGGCGCCGCTCATCGTGGGCAACGAGGAACATCGCTTCATGGTGCTGGACCAGCTGCGCGAGCTCAAGCTCGACGGCGCGGCGCGCCTGCTGCTCGAGCCGGTCGGGCGCAACACCGCTCCGGCGCTGACGCTCGCCGCGCTGCAGGCCCTGGAAGGCGGCCAGGACCCGGTGCTGGTGGTGTCGCCGGCCGACCAGACGGTGACCGACCCGGGCACCTTCTGCGAATCGCTGCGCCAGGCCGCGCGCGCGGCGGCCGGCGGCGCCATCGTGATCCTCGGCGTCGTGCCGGACCACCCCGAGACCGGCTTCGGCTACATCCGCAGCGCCGACGCCGCCGATGGCCAGGCCGCCTGCGTCGCGCAGTTCGTCGAGAAGCCGGACGCCGACACCGCGGTGCGCTACCTGGCCGAGGGCTGCTATTTCTGGAACAGCGGCCTGTTCGTGCTGCGCGCCTCGGCGTGGCTGAAGGCGCTGGAGAGCTTCCGCCCCGACATCCTGGCCGCGTCGCGCGCCGCCTGGCAGGCCCGCGGCACCGACGGCAGCTTCGTGCGGCCGGGCAAGGCCGAGTTCGCGGCCATCCCGTCCGAGTCGGTGGACTACGCGGTGATGGAGCGCTGCCCCGGCAGCGCCTACGACATCCGCATGCTGCCGCTCGATGCCGGCTGGAGCGACCTGGGCGCCTGGGATGCCGTCTGGCAAGTGACCGACAAGGACGCGCACGGCAACGCAGTGGTCGGCGACGCGCTGCTGCACGACAGCCGCAACACGCTGGTCCATGCGACCAGCCGGCTCGTCAGCGCCGTCGGTGTCGACAACATCGTCATCGTCGAGACGCCCGACGCCGTGCTGGTCACCGACCGGGCGCACAGCCAGGACGTGAAGCAGGTGGTCGGCCGCCTCGGGCGCGAGCAGCGCGGCGAGCTCGCCCTGCACCGCAAGGTCTACCGGCCCTGGGGCTGGTACGACAGCATCGACCACGGCCCGCGCTTCCAGGTCAAGCGCATCATGGTCAAGCCCGGCGCGTCGCTCAGTTTGCAGAAGCACCACCACCGCGCCGAGCACTGGATCGTCGTCACCGGCACCGCCGAGGTGACCTGCGGCGAGAAGAAGCTGCTGCTGACCGAGAACCAGAGCACCTACATCCCGCTCGGCGAAGTGCACCGCCTCGCCAACCCCGGCAAGACCGCGCTCGAGATCATCGAGGTCCAGTCCGGCAGCTACCTGGGCGAGGACGACATCGTGCGCTACGAAGACACCTACGGACGCAGCTGACGATGAGTGCAGGCATCACCCCGGACGCCAAGGTCTACGTCGCCGGCCATCGCGGCATGGTCGGCAGCGCGCTGGTGCGGCGGCTCCAGGCCGGCGGCTACCGCCAGGTGCTGTGCCGCGGCCGCGACCAGCTGGACCTGCTGGACCCGCGCGCGGTGCAGGCCTTCCTGGACGCCGAGCGGCCCGACTACATCTTCATCGCGGCCGCCAAGGTCGGCGGCATCCAGGCCAACGACCAGTTCCGCGCCGACTTCCTGCACCAGAACCTGCTCATCGAGGCCAACCTGATCCACGGCGCCCACCTGGCCGGCGTGCAGCGGCTGATGTTCCTGGGCTCCAGCTGCATCTACCCGCGCGACTGCCCGCAGCCGATCCGCGAGGACTACCTGCTCACCGGCCCGCTCGAACCCACCAACGAGCCCTATGCGATCGCCAAGATCGCCGGCATCAAGCTGTGCGAGAGCTACAACCGCCAGCACGGCCGCCAGTACGTGAGCGTGATGCCGACCAACCTGTACGGCCCCAACGACAACTACGACCTCGCCAGCAGCCACGTGCTGCCGGCGCTGATCCGCAAGGCCCACGAGGCCAGGCTGCGCGGCGACGCCGAGTACGTGGTCTGGGGCAGCGGCACGCCGCGGCGCGAGTTCCTGTACGTGGACGACCTGGCCGATGCCTGCGTGCACCTGGCCGAGCAGGGCTACGACGGTCCGCTGGTCAACATCGGCACCGGCGAGGACGTGACCATCCGCGAGCTGGCCCAGACCGTGATGGACGTCGTCGGCTTCAAGGGCCGCATCAGCTTCGACAGCGGCAAGCCCGACGGCACGCCGCGCAAGCTGCTGGACGTGTCGCGCCTCGCGGGCCTGGGCTGGCGCGCGCGCACCGGCCTGCGCGACGGCATCCGCCTCGCGTACGACCACGCCCCCTTCCACGGCTGAGCCGGCCACCCCACCCTTCGCCCCTTCCGACCATGACGACACCGAAAGTTGCCCTCATCACCGGCGTGACCGGCCAGGACGGCGCCTACCTCTCCGAGCTGCTGTTGAACAAGGGCTACCAGGTGCATGGCATCAAGCGCCGCGCCAGCCTCTTCAACACCGACCGCATCGACCACCTGTACCAGGACCCGCACGTCGACCACCAGCGCTTCACGCTGCACTACGGCGACCTGACCGACAGCACCAACCTGATCCGCATCATCCAGCAGGTGCAGCCGGACGAGATCTACAACCTGGCGGCCATGAGCCACGTGGCGGTGAGTTTCGAGACGCCGGAGTACACCGCCAACGCCGACGGCATCGGCACGCTGCGCATCCTGGAGGCCATCCGCATCCTGGGCCTGGAGAAGAAGACCCGCTTCTACCAGGCCAGCACCAGCGAGCTCTACGGCCTGGTGCAGGAGATCCCGCAGAAGGAGACCACGCCCTTCTACCCCCGCAGCCCCTATGCGGTGGCCAAGCTCTACGGCTACTGGATCACCGTCAACTACCGCGAGGCCTACGGCCTGTACGCCTGCAACGGCATCCTCTTCAACCACGAGAGCCCGCTGCGCGGCGAGACCTTCGTCACGCGCAAGATCACCCGCGCGATGGCGCGCATCGCGCTGGGCCTGCAGGACTGCCTGTACCTCGGCAACCTGTCGGCGCTGCGCGACTGGGGCCACGCCAAGGACTACGTCGAGATGCAGTGGCTGATGCTCCAGCAGCAGCAGGCCGAGGACTTCGTCATCGCCACCGGCGTGCAGTACAGCGTGCGGCAGTTCGTGGAGTTCTCGGCCAGGGAGCTGGGCGTGGAGCTGCGCTTCGAGGGCCAGGGCGACGCGGAGATCGGCATCGTGGCGGCGGTGAACGGCAGCAAGGCGCGCTGCAAGGTCGGCGACGTGATCGTGCGGGTCGACCCCCGCTACTACCGCCCGACCGAAGTGGAAACGCTGCTCGGCGACCCCAGCAAGGCCAAGGCCAAGCTGGGCTGGACGCCGAAGATCACGCTGCCGGAGCTGGTGAAGGAGATGGTCGAGGCGGACTACGCGTCGGCCAAGCGGGACAGCCTGGTGAAGCTGGCGGGGTTCCAGGCGTATGACTATCACGAGTGATTTCTCGCCGAGCGACGGCGCTTTCCACGACCCTGCCTGGGCCACCGGCCCGCATGACGCATGATTGAATTCGCCATTGTCGGCTGCGGCCGCATTGCCAAGCGCCACGCCGAGTTGCTGGGCACCGGACAGATCGCCGGAGCTCGCCTGTCAGCTGTCTGCGACGTGCGTCCCGAGAGGGCCGAAGCGTTCGGCCAGCGCTACGACGTCCCATGGACCACGTCCCTCGACGAATTACTGGCGCGTCCGGGCATCGACGTCGTGTCGGTGCTGACTCCGAGCGGCATGCACGCTGCCCATGTGATCGCGGTCGCGCGCTCCAGGCGCCACATCGTCGTCGAGAAGCCGATGGCTCTGACGCTGGCCGATGGCGACGCGATGATCGAGGCTGCCGACGCTGCAGACGTGCGCCTCTTCGTCGTCAAGCAGAACCGCTTCAATGTGCCGGTCGTCAAGGCGCGCGAAGCGCTGGACACAGGCCGCTTCGGGCAGCTGGTGCTGGGCACGGTGCGCGTGCGTTGGTGCCGCGACCAAGCCTACTATGCCCAGGACGATTGGCGCGGTACCTGGGCGCAGGATGGCGGCGTCATCGCCAACCAGGCCAGCCATCACGTGGACATGTTGACGTGGTTCATGGGAGAGGTCGAGAGCGTGCACGCGCGCGGCAGCACGGCGCTGGTCGACATCGAGACCGAAGACACCTGCGTCGCGACGCTCAAGTTCCGCAACGGCGCACTCGGTGTGGTCGAGGCCACGGCCGCGACGCGTCCGAAAGATCTGGAAGGCTCGCTGTCGGTGCTGGGTGCCGGTGGCACGGTGGAGATTGCGGGTTTCGCGGTCAACAAGATCCGCACCTGGCAGTTCACCGAAGCGCAGGAGCACGACCAGGCCGTCGTTGAGCGCTATTCGGTCAACCCCCCGAACGTCTATGGCTTCGGTCACCAGGCCTACTACGAGCATGTGGTCGATTGCCTGCGCAGCGGCCGCCAGGCGCTGGTGGACGGGCACGAGGGGCGCCGCAGCCTCGAGCTGGTGGCGGCACTGTATGAATCGATGGCCAGCGGGCGCGAGGTGAAGCTTCCACTGCGCGTCGAGCATTCGCGCCTGGGCCGCGGCTGACGCATGAGCACCGGCCCGACCCAGCTGTCGGTCTCGATCCGCGACGTGCAATGCGGCGCGCGCGTGCGCATCGTCGAGCCAGCCAACGTCTATGGGTGCACGCTCGGCGACGACTGCTTCGTGGGCCCCTTCGTCGAGATCCAGAAAGGCGTCCTCATCGGTGCCCGCACGAAAGTGCAGTCGCATGCATTCATCTGCGAGTTGGTCGAGATCGGCGAGGACTGCTTTGTCGGTCACGGCGTCATGTTCACCAACGACCCGTTCTCCGTCGGTGGACCGGCCCGCGGCCGCAGAGCTCTGTGGCGCCGTACGCACATCGGCGATCGCGTCTCGATCGGCTCGAACGCAACGCTGCTGCCGGTCACCGTCTGCAGCGACGTGGTGATCGGTGCGGGCGCCGTCGTCGCGCGCGATATCACGCGACCCGGCATCTACGCCGGCAATCCTGCGCGGCTGCTGCGTGCCCTCGATCCCCTTCCGTCGTCTGCCCCCGAATCCGAATGAGCGCCATCCCCTTCGTCGACCTGCACGCGCAGTACCTCAGCATCAAGGACGGCATCGACGCCGCGATCGCGGAGGTGATCCGCACTTCGGCCTTCATCCGCGGACCTCACGTGCAGCGCTTCGAGCAGGAGTTCGCAGCCGCGACCGGCGCGGCCCATTGCGTTTCGTGCGCCAACGGCACGGACTCGCTGTACATCGCGATGCGAGCGCTGGGTGTGCAGCCGGGCGATGAGGTGATCGCACCCGCGCATTCGTGGATTTCCACGACCGAGACCATCACCCAGGCGGGCGGTACCGTGGTCTTCTGCGACACCGAGGCGGAGCACTACACGATCGATCCCGCGCGCATCGAGGCCCTGATCACTCCGCGCACTGTCGGCATCGTTCCCGTGCACCTGTACGGCCAGCCTGCCGACATGGACTCGATCATGGCGATCGCACGCAAGCATGGCTTGTGGGTGATCGAGGACTGCGCTCAAGCCCACCTCGCGCGCTACAAGGGGCGCCAGGTCGGTCGCTTCGGCACCGTGGCCTCCTACTCGTTCTATCCCGGCAAGAACCTGGGTGCAATGGGCGACGCCGGCGCGCTGACGACCGATGACGCCGCGCTCGCCGAGCGCATGGCCATGCTGGCCCGCCACGGCGGCCTGACCAAGGGAGATCACCAGATCGAAGGCGTGAACAGCCGTCTCGATGGCATGCAGGCCGCTGTGCTATCGGTCAAGCTGCCCCATCTGTCGTCGTGGACCGCGCGACGCCAGGAGGTCGCCGCCGAGTACGGCCGCCTGCTCGCCGGCATTCCCGGGCTGGCACTGCCGCAGGTGGCCGAGGGCCGAGAGCACGTCTATCACCTCTACGTGGTGCGGCACGAGCGGCGCGACGCGCTGGCGCGCCACCTCGCCGAGCGCGGCATCCAGACCGTTGTCAACTACCCGGTCGCGCTGCCCTTCCTGCCGGCCTACGCGCGTCTGGGCCACCAGCCTGCCGACTTTCCGAACTCGCACGCCCACCAGTCGCGCATCCTGTCGCTGCCGCTCTATCCGGAGATCTCTCCGGCGCAGCTGCGGGCGGTCGAGGGTGCCATCCGCAAGTTCTGCGACGACGTCAGCGGGCAATGACCGACCGCAGTGCCGGCAAGCGCCTGCTCTCCAACTCGCGTTGGAACGCCTCGGCCTTTGCGGTGGCGCTGCTGGTCAACTTCCTGACCGTTCCCCTGGTGATCGCAGCCATCGGCCTCCCGGCCTTTGGCTCTGCCGGCCTGGTCCTGGCGATGTATGCGCCCTTCTCCTTGATCGGCACAGTCTTGGGTCAGGCGGTGGTCCGCGACATGGCTGGAGCCGCTGTGCGAGGAGACCGGGCGATCGCTCGCCGTGTTCTCTGGTCGGCGGCGTTCTGGGCCTTTGCAGGAAGCCTAGCAGTGGCGGCACTGGCCGCTACGGCAGGCAAGACCCTCCTGACGCAGCTGTCGTCAGGCGATCCCAGCGGCGCCGGCGACTGGAGCCTGGCGCTTTGGGTCGGCTTCGTCGGGTGGTTCATGCAGCAGAGCTGTCTCCTGCTGCAAAGCGCGCTCGCGGCACTGCAGTCTTATGCCCGACTGGCCCTGGCTAACGCCGTGGGCGCCGTGCTGACCGCCGTCGGCCTGGTCACCGCATCCCGTCTTGAGGCTAGTGACATCGGCTTCCTGGTCGGGACTGCAATCGGCTTCGTGCTGCTCTTCATGTGTCTGCTGGTCGCCGTGCTGATCGATGCGCCCTGGTTGCTCCGCCCTTCGCGCTGGCAGCGGACGGAGGCGGCTTCGATGCTGAAGTTCGCCCGATGGCAAGGCGCCGCACACTTCACCGGCGCCGCAGCCAACCAGGCGGACCGTTACGTGCTGGGCATGGTCGCTCCGCTGTCGGTGGTTGGTCAGTACAACGTCGCGATGCGGCTGCAGGAAGTGGTTCACATGGGCTTGCTGAAGCTGGTAGAGGTGCTGCTCCCGCACTTCAGCATCACGGCCGCCGAGCAGCCCCAGCAACGTGCTGATTTCTACGTGCGAACGTGCTGGCTCGTCAATGTCATCAGCGTCGCTGCACTGGCTCCGCTGATTCCGATTTCCGCACCGCTGATCACGTTGTGGGTCGACCAGACCGCAGCGGAACTGGGCGCGACGATGCTGCAGACGCTAGCGACAGCCGGCGTCATCGGTAGCGGGGTCAACGTGTTCACCTACTTTGCGATCGCGACCGATCAGGCTCAGCGTCTGGCCTACCTCAACCTGGCGCACTCGCTCGTCCTCATCGCCTTGACGGTCCCGCTGATCTTCGCCTTCGGGCCGATCGCGGCGGGCGTCGCGTATATCGTCGGCAATCTGATGCGCCTGGTCGGAGCCGGCTGGATCACGCTCCAGCACTTCGCCGACGCCTTGCAAGCTCGCGCGCTGATGTGCTCGACCTGGCCGCCACTGTTGGGCGGGTTGCTCGGCGCCTGGGCGCTCGGTCAGTTCGACTGGAGCATCTCCAGCTGGCCGACGCTGATGCTGGCCTACGTCGGATCGGCCATCGCGAGCATGTCTTGCGCCGTGCTGGTCAGCGCGCTCTTCACCGACGGTCGCAAGTTCATCACTCACTACGTGCGCAACTGACCATGTGCGGCATAGCAGGGATCCTGGACGATCACAGTGGCCCGGTGAGCCCGGACGACCTGCGCCGGCTCGCCGATGCGTTGGCGCACCGCGGCCCCGACGGCGAGGGGCTGTGGATCAGCCCTGACGGACGGGCCGGCCTGGTTCATCGTCGCTTGGCGATCCTCGACACCAGCGACGCCGGCCACCAGCCGATGCACAGCGCGGACGGCCGAGAATCCATCGTCTTCAACGGCGAGATCTACAACTTTCTCGAACTGAGAGGCGAACTCGCCTCGCTGGGCCATCGATTCACGAGCGAGAGCGACACCGAAGTCATCCTGGCCGCGTGGCGCCAGTGGGGCGAGGGGATGCTCGATCGGTTCAACGGCATGTGGGCACTGGTCCTGCGCGACAACCGAAGCGGCGAGGCCTTCCTGGCGCGTGATCGGTTCGGCATCAAGCCCTTCTTGTATGCCGCTCATGCCGGGCGGCTGGCGTTCGCCTCCGAGATGCGAGCGCTGCGAAGCCTGCACGCGTTGTCGAGCGAGATGGACAACGACGTGGCCGAGCGCCTGCTGTTTGACCCTTTCAGCGTCGAGGGCGGATCGCGCACGCTTTTTCGCGATGTAGCTCGATTGCCGGCGGGCCACTGCGCCCGCTGGCGTAACGGTCGGCTGTCGGTTCGCCGATGGTGGCGCACCGTCGATCATCTGGTCGACGTGCCGGCCAGTCCGGCCGAACAAGCCGACCGTTTCCGGGCCCTGCTCACCGATGCCGTGCAGCTTCGCATGCGCAGCGACGTGACCATCGGGACCTGCCTGAGCGGAGGCTTCGACTCGACGGCCATCGTCTGCACGATGTCGGACATTGCGCGCGCGTCGCAGCCACGCCTGCGTGAGGCCCAAGACTGGCGCCACGCCTTCGTGGCGTCGTTTCCGGGTCGGTCGAACGACGAAACGCCGCTGGCACTGGAAGCGGCCCGCTGGGCCCATGTCGAAGCTCACTTGCTCGACCTCCAGCGCGTTGATCACGATGCGCTGGAGCATGTCCTTGCCGACCTCGATGACGTCTACATCGGCGCCCCTGAAGCGCCGTGGAAGATCTACAGAGCGCTGCGCAAGCATGGCACGCTGGTCTCGCTCGACGGGCACGGTGCCGATGAACTGATGGGCGGCTACCTGCAGCAGGGGCAGTCGGCTGGCTTCGTCCTTCGCAACGCCTTGGCCAAGGCCACGCACGCATCTCGGGCGACACGCGCAGCACTCGACAACGCCAAGATGGCATGGCTGTCCCTGCGGGGCCTCGCGCATCTGCGCCGTCACAGGCTCCGCGCGCCGGCCAGCCTCGAACTGCCGGCCGACGCCGACGACCTTCCGTCGCACTGGGGGCCGCTGAATCGGCGCCTCTACAGGATGTTCCATGCGACGGTGCTGCCGACCATCCTGCGCAACTTCGATCGGCTCTCGATGGCCCATGGTGTCGAGGTGCGCATGCCGTTCATGGACTGGCGCCTGGTGACCTACGTGATGTCCTTGCCAGACGAAGCGAAGTTCGGCGACGGTGTCTCGAAGCTCGTCGCTCGCCGGGCCATGAGCGACCGCATGCCCGAGTCCATCCGCTCCAACACGCGCAAGGTCGGCTTCAACTCGCCGATGCCGGACTGGTTGAACGGCGAGCTGGGCCCCTGGGCCGAGCAGCAGCTGCGGCAGTGCCCATCTCAGGTCGAAGCACTGATCGACACCAAGCGATTGATCGCGAAGGTCCACGAATTGAGCAGCAGCCGGTCGTGGACATGGGAGTCGGCCGGCCGGCTTTGGCCGTACATCAATCTGGCGTGGTACTCGCGCTCGTCGCGGCTCTCCGCATGATCGTCGCCTCGGTCGTGCACGCAGCTGTGCTGGTCGTCGTGGCCTGGTGGATCGCCGCGCGGCTGGGCGGCCGCATCAGTACATCGCTCTTGCTCTTCGGTGCGATGTGGTTGATCCACGGCCTGCCGCTGCAGGTATACCTGCACCGAACCGGCCCGGACACTTTGATCTTCGAAGAAGCCATCGGCGGCCTTCCCCGCGATGAACTGCGGTCCTTGATCCTGTACGCGGTCGCGGCGGCCTTGACCTTGATGATGGCAGGCAGTGAAGTCGCACGCCTTGCCCTGAGCAAGATGGCAGTTCGGGGTAAGCGTGCCCTGCTTCGGCAAGGCAGCGACATCGTCGCGCATCGCGTGCGACTCGGGGTCGGCGCGCGAGCGATCTTGTGGATGCTCGCCGCAGGGATGCTGGTCGTCTCGCTCGCCGAAGGGCAGCTCGGCAAGGTCGTGGAGTACTTTGCGTTCAGCGAATCCGAACTCGCCCGCATCCTGCTTCGAACCGAGGGCGGCGGCACGCCCTACTACGCGTACAACCTGATCCTCTACTCCGTGGCGCCCTACCTCGTCATGCTCGCTTGGTGCGCTGACCACGACCGTCAACGCCTGCCCGTCCTGGCCGGGGCGCTGTTCGTTGCAGTGATGCTCGGCAAGTTCGGCACCCTGAGCAAAGCGCCGCCGGTCATCTTTCTGCTGCAGCTGGTGCTGCTGCGCGTCATGCTCCGGCGGACGCCGCTGCAGCTGCGGTCCGCGATGCTGCTGCTGATCGCGAGCACAGGTCTGTTCGCGGTGATCGTGAGCCTCACTATCCCGGACCTCGATCTTCGCGGACTCGCAGCATTCTTGTACTACCGCGTCTTCGACATACCGAACGAGAGCTTGCTGGAGTACTTTGCCGCGATTCCGGCGTCCATACCGCACGGCGGCGGGGCCGGCATCTTTTCGTTCCTGCGCCCCGACGGCGAGTTCCTGCCAATGTACTCGCGCGTCGCCGAGCTGCACCGCGGCAGCCTGGCTTCGACGTCGAACGCCGTGTTCATCGCCGACGCATGGGCGGAGTTCGGTTGGTTGGGGCTGCTGAGCTTCGCTTTCGTGGCTGGTGCGACCGTCCGCGCCATCGACGTGCTCGCCTTTCGAGATGGCGACACCGATGCCTCGGCCTGCCTGATTGCGGGATGTTCCTTCGGCGTGTTCACGGCGCTCTCTACAGCCCTTCCGACCGCCTTCCTGACGGGGGGGCTGGCGATACTGCCGCTACTGATGATGGCAACCACTCGACGCCCTCGGATCAGCGCTCGCACCAGCCTCGACGCGCCCAGCGCGTTGGTCCCAGGGCGCTGAATGACATCACGACCATGAGACTGTTTCAGAACTCCGGGCTCTACCCCAGCTACGTTCCGCGCCTACGGGCCTTGGTCGCCTCAGGCGGCGCACGCAGCTTCGCCGACCAACGTCGCGTCTTCCTGTCCGACCGTTTCGGTGCCGCACACTTCCTGCAACCGGTACTGGCAGAGGAGTCTTCGGCCTTCTTCACCAATGCCGACGACGATGTCCTGCAGCAGACCTGGGCCCGCGAGCACGGCCTTCCGGCCGACACATCGACCGAAGACATTCTGCTGGCGCAGATCGAGCATCATCGGACCGAGGTTTTCTACAACCTCGACCCGATGCGATTTGGCAGCAGCTTCGTGCGCCGCCTGCCCGCCTCGGTCCGCTGCGCGATTGCCTGGCGTGCCGCGCCGTCACCCGGCGCGGACTTCGGCGCCTACCACCGCGTCATCTGCAACTTCCCGAGCATCCTGCGCAGCTACGAGGATCGCGGCTGGCGCGCCAGCTACTTCGCACCCGCGCACGACCCCGAGATGGATCTCTACGCCGCGAATGCGGATCGACCGGTCGATGTGCTCTTCGTCGGAGGCTACACGCGCCACCACCGCCGGCGTGCCGAAGTGCTGGAGGCCGTGAGTCGCCTCGCTTCGACGCATCGCGTCGTGTTCCACCTGGATCGCTCGCGCATGACGCGCTGGGCCGAGTCGCTGCCCGGCCGCTGCTTGCCGCTGGCCCGTCACCGGCGGCCGCGCGAGATCCAGGAAGTCACAGCCGAACCGGTGTTCGGCCGGGACCTGTATGCCGCACTGGGACAGGCCAAGATCGTGCTCAACGGCGCCGTCGACATGGCCGGGGCCGACCGAGGCAACATGCGTTGCTTCGAGGCGATGGGCTGCGGTGCTGCCATGGTGTCCGACACCGGCAACTACCCGCCAGGCATGGTCGACGGCGAGACGATGCTCTGCTACGAGTCTGCCGACGAGGTTGTGGCGTCGGTCCGGTCCTTGCTAGACGACATGCCACGACGCAGCTCGATCTCGCGGCGCGGTTCCGTGCTAGTGCGCGATGTTTACAGCAAGTCTTCGCAGTGGATGGCGTTCGTATCGATCGTGGGCTCGATCTCATGAAGACCCTAGCCCGTACTGCGAACTCGCTACTGTCGTTGCTACGCAACCGAGATTCCCGCGTTACGGTGGGTTCGACTAGTCGCATCAACTGGTGGCGGCTGGGCAAAGTACGAGGCCGACTGACGATCGGTGAGCAAGCGATCGTCCAGTGCCGCATCGACTTCGACAGCCCTGACGGCGAGGTGGTCGTCGGCGACCGGAGCTACATCGGTGCCAGCCACATCGTGTGTCATTCACGGGTGGAGATTGGTAACGACGTGATCATCTCGTGGGGTGTCACTGTCGTCGATCACAATTCGCACTCGTTGAACTGGCAGAAGCGACGGTACGACGTGACTGATTGGATGCAAGGACGCAAGAACTGGACAGACGTCGCCGTCGCACCCGTAAGCATCCAAGACAAGGTATGGATTGGCTTTGGTGCGGTAGTTCTCAAGGGCGTTTGCATTGGTGAAGGCGCTGTGGTCGGTGCTCACGCTGTTGTGACACGCGATGTCCAGCCATATACCGTCGTCGCCGGAAATCCTGCGCGACCGATCCGTCATCTTGAGAACCACGGCGGAGGCCTGCCGTGACGGTTCACTCACCCGATGCGTGGGAGCGCGCCGTTCTTTGGCTGCGCGCGCAATCCGATCGGCAAAGTCTGGTCCGCGACGCCTACTACGATGATCCGCTAATCGACGCGGCCACCCGCTACTGGCGCAGCAGCGAGTGGCAGGCCCTGCGCGCCTGGCTGCCGGCTGCAGTCGGCGCACGCGCGCTGGACGTGGGAGCAGGCCGTGGCATCGCGAGCTTCGCGCTCGCGCGCGACGGCTTTCAGGTCACGGCGCTGGAGCCCAACGCCAGCGATGTCGTCGGGGCAGGCGCCATCAGCGCGCTAGCCGCCGAAGCCGGCCTGCCAATCACGGTTGTGCAGGAAGCCTCCGAACGCCTGCCCTTCGACGACGCGAGCTTCGACCTGGTGTTTGCGCGCGCCGTGCTGCACCACACCCGCGACCTCGATGCCGCTTGCCGCGAGTTCCTGCGCGTGCTGCGGCCCGGCGGCCGGCTGGTCGCGGTGCGCGAGCACGTGATCTCGCACGACACCGACTTGCCGGCGTTCTTCGATGTGCACCCGCTGCACCACCTGTACGGCGGCGAGAACGCCTTCCGCCTGGAGCGCTACACCCAGGCCATCGCGAGCGCCGGCTTCTCGCTGCGGCGGGTGGTCGCGCCGCTCGATAGCGCCGTCAACCTCGCCCCGCACACGGCGGAGACGTTCAAGGCCGAGCTGGCCGCGCGCGCAACTCGGCGTGTCCCCGGTCTGCGCGGTCCGCTGTGTCTGGCCCTCGACCTGCCGGGCAGCTGGGCGCTGCTGCGGCGCATGTTGCGGCGCTTCGACCATCGGCCCGGGCGGCTGTACTCCTTTGTCGCGGAGCGCCCATGAGCAGTCCGATCGCATGGGTCACGGGCGCCCACGGCTTCATCGGCCGCCACGCGGCGCGCCAGTTGCAGGCGCTCGGCTACCGCGTGCTGGGCCTCGGCCATGGCGGCTGGCCGGCGGACCAGGCGGCGGCGTGGGGACTGTCGCACTGGATCAACGGCGACGTGTCCTCCAGCAATCTCCATGCGCTGCAGGCGATCGCCGGCCTGCCGGATTGCATCGTGCACTTGGCCGGTGGCTCGTCGGTCGGCGCTGCTGTGGCTCATCCGCGCGAGGACTTCGTCCGCACCGTCGCCGGGACCGTGGAGTTACTGGAGTGGATGCGGCTCGAGTCGCCGGCCTCGGCGCTGGTCGTCGTGTCGAGTGCGGCCGTCTACGGCGCCGGTCATGACGACTGCATCACCGAGTCGGCCGTGCTGCGGCCCTACTCGCCCTACGGCCACCACAAGCTGATGATGGAGCAGTTGTGTCGCTCCTACGGCGCGGCCTACGGCTTGCGCAGCGTGGTGGCGCGGCTGTTCTCGGTCTATGGGCCAGGCCTCAGCAAGCAGCTGCTGTGGGATCTGTGCAGCAAGCTGCGCAGCGGGCCAGCGACGATTGTCCTGGGCGGGCACGGCGACGAGCAGCGCGACTGGACCCACGTGCGTGACGTCGTGGCGGTCCTGCCGCGGCTCGCCGCGTTGGCCGACCGCGAGGTACCGACGCTGAATGTCGGTAGCGGCAGCGGAACGTCGGTGCGGCGCATTGCCGAACTCGTGCTCGCCTGCTGGGGGGGCGGGACGGCACCTGCGGCGCTGCAGTTCAGCGGCCAGGGAAGGCCGGGCGATCCTCGTCATCTGGTGGCCGATGTCGGCCGCCTGCAGCGCGCCGGTCTCGCATGCTCATCGCCCGTCGCCGACGGCGTGGCCGAGTACGTGGCCTGGTTCCGCAACGCGGCGGCGGACTGATGCGAGTCGCCTTCACGCTGATCGGCGGCAAGAACTGGACCGGAGGCTACAACTATCTGATGAACCTGCTGCGTGCCCTCGCGGAGCACGAGCCGGGGCGCCTGACGCCTGTCCTGATGGCCGGCGACAGCGTGCCTGCCGACGACCTCGCGCCGTTCGCGACCATCCCGGGCGTCGAGTTCGTCCGCTCGCCGCTCTTTGATGGGCGTCGTCGCCAGCTCGCCCTGCTTCGCGCGCTGAGCCTGGGCGGTGATGCGGAGCAGCAACGCCTGTTCGATGCCCAGAGCATCGACGTCCTGTTCGAGGCCGCGCAGTTCTTCGGCCGGCGCACACACCAGCCGGCGATCGCCTGGATCCCCGACTTCCAGCACCACCACCTGCCGCAGCTCTTCAGCCGCAGCGGCCTGTGGAAACGCGAGCTGGGCTTCCGGGCCCAGGTCGCCGCCGGTCGGACGATCATGTTGAGCAGCGAAGATGCCCGCGCCGACTGCGAGCGCTTCTACCCGCGCACCCGCGGGCGCACTTGCGTCGTGCGGTTCGCCGTGCCGCCGCCGGCGCCGATGGCCCGCCAGGTCGTGCTCGACGTGGCGCACCGGCACGGCCTGCCGGCGCACTACTTCTTCATGCCCAACCAGTTCTGGCAGCACAAGAACCATGCCCTGGTCGTCGAGGCGCTGGCCCTGCTGCGCGAGCGCGGACGCAGCGACATCGTCGTGGCGGCGTCGGGCCGCCAGGCCGACCCGCGCAGACCCTCGCATGTGCCTGCGCTGCAGGCGCGCATCGCGGCGCTCGGCGTCCGTGACCAGTTCCGCCTGCTGGGGCTACTGCCGCACGATCAGGTGCCGGCGTTGATGCAAGGCGCAGCGGCGCTACTCAATCCCTCGCTCTTCGAGGGATGGAGCACAACGGTCGAAGAGGCGCGCGCGCTGGGCGTGCCAATGCTGCTGTCCGACCTGGCGGTCCACCGCGAGCAAGCCGGCTCGGCGGCGCACTACTTTGACCGTCACTCAGCGGCATCGCTGGCCGATGCGCTGGTCGGCTTTCCCGTGCTCGATGCACGGGCGGCGGAGCGGGCAGCCGCTGGAGCGCGGGATGCGGCGACGGCTCGTGTGCGCGACTTCGCAGCAGCGTTCGCCGAACTGGTCGAAGCCACCGCTCGTCGCCGCCTTGCCGCATGAAGGTCAGCGTCATCACTGTCTGCCGCAACAGCGCCGCCACCATCGGCGACACGCTGCGCTCACTGGCCGCCCAGACCCACGCGGAGCTCGAACATCTTGTGATCGATGGGGCCTCAACCGACGGCACGCAGGATCTGGTGAGGTCGCTCGGCACGCGCTACACCGTGCTGGTGTCAGAGCCAGACCGCGGCATCTACGATGCGATGAACAAGGGGCTGCGCCTGGCCACCGGCGACTGTGTGGGCTTCCTCAACGCCGACGACATGCTGGCCTCGCCCGAGGCGCTCGCACGGATCGCGCAAGCCGCAGCCGGCTCGCACATCGTCTACGGCGACCTCGAGTACCTGGGGGTGACGACCGGCCGCGTGGTACGGCACTGGCGCTCCGGTCACTATCGCCGCGACCGCCTGCGCTACGGTTGGATGCCGCCTCACCCCACCTTTTACGTCAAGCGCGACCTGCCAGCGGTCGCCCAGGGTTTCGACACAACGCTGAGCATCGCCGCGGACTACGACTTCATGACGCGCTGCCTGCTGCAGCCCGGCATCGCGATCTCCTACGTACCCGAGGTGCTGGTGCGCATGCGACTGGGCGGCGCCAGCAATGCAAGCGCGCGCGGCATGCTGCGCAAGAGCCGTGAGGACTTGCTGGTGATGCGTCGTCACGGCCTCGGCGGCTGGTTCACGCTGGCCAGCAAGAACCTGCGCAAGCTGCCGCAGTTCGTGCAGCGGAGCTGAGATCGCTCAGCGACGGCCCGCAGAGTCCGCGTCGATGCCGAGGACATCCAGCACGCCAGCATTCGATGTCGGCAGCACGAGCGGCAACTCCGCAGGTGCCGCCACGATCAGCGGCACTCGGTATGGCTGGGCGTAGCGGGCCGGGCGCTCGCATCGATGACCATACCCCTCCCCGCAGTTCGGCATCGCCCGCAAAGGATGGTCGGCGAAGATAACGAGCCGGAAACGCCCCGGAAAGCGCTCCTGCAGTCGGCGCGCCGCGCTCTCGACAAGCTTCGCTGCGAGCGCGAGGTTGAGTTCGTAGGCCTCGGCCAGCGAAGGCAGTGCCTGCTCGCTGGCCGGCAGATGAGGCAGCGGGAGATGCGCGTAGAGATCGCCGCCTTCCGACCAGAAAGGGGCCTGGTCGAACGCGGAGATCAATCGAGCACGCAGGGCAAGCTCTCGCGCACGGTCATCGATGACGCAGTCGGCGCGTCCCGGCAAGCGACGCCGAGCTGCGCATCGAAGAGCTTCGAACTGGTCGCTCCAAGTGGGCGCGGCGCGCGTGTCGAGACAGGTCCGCCATCCTTGCATCGCGCAGTAGGGATGATGGATGCCGATCAGGTCGACATCCGGGCGACCGACGCCGACCCGTGCGAAGTCGACGCTGCGCGAGCGAGCGCACACGGCAGTCAGACTGCATGGCGCGGTCGCGGGCCCCATGCGAGCTCGAACGATGATGCTCGGCAGCACGTCGAGCGTGTTGTCGCCCGCTGGCTCGAGCGCATGGACTGCTGTCCACAAGCCGGCTTCCCGCAGCGGTTGCACCAGGCCCTCGGCTGCCCCGAACGACGTTTCGTCGAGCAGCAACCACACGGTGGGCACGCGAGCGTCCGCGGCGACCGGCGGCAGGAAAGCGCGCTTCTCGGCGCCCAGCCATCCACCGGCTGGCGCCGCCAGAAAGAACAGCAGGCCGCCAGCCGTCAGCGCGATCCGGAGCCTCGGCCAGGCGCGCTGGATCCACGCTGCAGAGAGACCGGCTGCCAGAGCGCCGGTAACCATAGCGGCGATCAGCAGTCCTGCAATAGGGCTGCGCGCGAGCGTCCCGCCAGTTGCGACGACACCGGTGAAGAATGTAACGGCCGCGACAACCAGTCCTCGTCCGCAGCGGCTCGCAGAGCGATCGCTCACGGACAACAGCAGCACCGCAGGTAGCAGCATCGAGGCCGACAGGACGATGGCAAGAAAGCCGGCGGAGTTGTTCTGGTAGTACAGCCGCGCCCAGATCGACGAGGACAGCGTCGCCAGCAGCAGCGCGAACACCGGCGGCAAGTCTGCGAGCCGATGCAAGCGAGCCATGCTCATGCCAAGCTCAACAGGACCAGCGTCCGCTCGCAGGCCGGCAGGGCTTGCTCATGCTCGACCACAAAGCCCGCTTGCACGAACGCCTGGCGCTGCGCTTCGATGCCGAAGTCCGCCGGCTCCCGCCGCCGCTGCCCGCACAGCAGCCGCAACTGCGGATCCTCCTCACCGATGAACTCGACGATCAGCCAGCGCCGCGACCAGCGTGCGGCCAGCGCGGCGACCTGCGGCAGCGGCACGGCGGCGGCGATCGCCAGGTGGTGGATCAGGGCCAGCATCAGCACCACGTCGAAGCGGCCTTCGGCACGCTGGGCCAGGCCCGGATGCTCCTCGCCCGCCCAGCCGCGCCCGCCGGTCAGGTCGTCGAGCGGCGCCACCAGCGGGTGCAGGCGCGCATCGTCCGGCGTCGCCAGGAACAGTCGCTGGATGCTGTCGTGGTCGGCGTCGATGGCCACGACCTGCGCGCCCGCCGCCAGCGCCAGGCGCGAGAACTCGCCGGTGTTGCAACCCAGGTCGGCGACCCAGGACGGCGCGGTCTGCCGCAGCCACTGCGCCACGAGTTGCCGCTTGGCGTCCAGGCTCGCGTCGCCGTAGTGCGTGCGGTCGGCCTCGTAGTTCTGCCAGCCTGCGCCCGCCGGGGGCCGCGGGCGCGCGCCCTGCAGCATCCACTCGAGCGTGGCGTGCAGTCGGTTGCGGAACGCCGCGATGCGCTCGGCCGGGCGCTGGCCATCGCGGGCCACCGCATCGAGCGCGACCGCGGGCTCGGAGCGGCCCTCGGCCATCAGCGGCCAGTAGCGGGTCAGGAAGCGCGTCGGTCCTAGCAGGTCGCGGGCGACCTCGGGCGGCACGCCGTCGCGCCAGGCCTTGAACGTGGCCCCCGACGGCAGGCCGCGGCGATGCGCCAGCACCAGCGGCAACAGGAAGTGCCGCGCGAACTGGCCGGCGGCCCACCAGCGGCGGTCGGCCAGCGGCTCGAAGGACATCAGGTCGCAGAACACCGGGCGCGTGCCGGCGAAGACGATGTTCCACGCCGACGCGTCCTTCAGGTCGTAGCCGCCGGCCACCGCCTCCTGCTGCAGCTGCAGGGTCAGGCGCGCGGCCTCGAAGAGCTGCGCATCGCTCCACTCGTAGGGATGGGTGACGAAGGGCAGGCGCTCGGCCACCACCGTCCGGTCGTCGCGCAGCTCGAAGGGAACCAGCCGACCGTCGCCGACCCAGCGCGCCGCCAGCGCGGAGCGCAGGAAGTGGTCTGCCGGCAGCGGCTCGCGCGTGTGCCTCAGGACATGGGCGGGCGCGAACTCGATCGCCGCGTCCGGATCCCTCATCGCCGGAAGAGGCGCTCGAACAGGCGCTTGATGGCCTGCCAGGGGTTGCGCATGAAGACCAGCACCGCGCCGACGGCGGCGATGAGGCCCTGCCACAGCAGCATGCCCGTGCCGGGGTCGACGTAGGCGTGGGCCGTCGCGGGCTGGCAGAGCACGGCCAGAAGCAGCAGGCAGAGACGAAGGTTCACGGTGGGCATCGAAGCAGGCGCGTTTGCCAGGAGCGGGGCGGTCGTGTTCCCGTCATCGTGGCGTCACGGATTCTCGCATTGCGATCGTCCCTTCGACCGACGTCTCGCGGTACTCGCCGACCACAGCCATCAGGTGCGCCCGCACGCCCGCGTCGTCGGGGACCGGGGTCGCATGCAGCCAGTCCACCAGATCGGCCGGGCTGCCGGACGGTACATCGAGGCGCGCAATCCGCAGCTGCGCAAACGCCGTGGGCAAGGTCGTGTCGGCGTCCGCGAGCAGCTCCTCGTAGAGCTTCTCGCCGGGCCGCAGGCCGCTGAACACGATCTCGATGTCCTGCGGGCCGTGCCCCGCCATCCGGATCAGGTCGCGCGCCAGGTCGACGATCTTCACCGGCTCGCCCATGTCCAGCACGAGCACCTGACCGGTCTCGCCGATCGCGGCGGCCTGCACCACCAGGCGCGCGGCCTCGGGGATGGTCATGAAGTAGCGGGTGATCTCGGGGTGGGTCACGGTGACCGGTCCGCCCCTGGCGATCTGCTCCTTGAACTTGGGGATCACGCTGCCGCTGGAGCCCAGCACGTTGCCGAAGCGCACGGCCATGAAGCGCGTGCCCGTGTGTTCCTTCGCCAGCTGGCTGATCACCATCTCGGCGGCGCGCTTGGTGGCGCCCATCACGTTGGTCGGGTTCACGGCCTTGTCGGTGCTGATCAGCACGAAGCGCCCGACGCCCGCCTCGGCGCTGGCCAGCGCGGCGTGCCAGGTCCCCAGCGTGTTGTTCTGCAGCGCGGCCCAGGCGTTGTGCTCCTCCATCAGCGGCACGTGCTTGTAGGCCGCAGCGTGGAAGACGACCTGCGGCCGCCAGCGCTGCATCACCTGGCGCAGGTGCTCGAGGTTCTTCACGTCGCCGATCAGGCGCACGAGCTCCAGCCCCGGGAAGCGTTCGCCGAGCTCCTGCTCGACGGTGTAGAGGTTGAACTCGCTCTGTTCCAGCAGCACCAGCCGCTCGGGCCGGTAGCGCGCGACCTGGCGGCACAGCTCGCTGCCGATGCTGCCGCCGGCGCCGGTGATCAGCACCGTGCGGCCGCGCAGGCAGTCGGCGATGCCCGCCTCGTCCAGCAGCACCGGCTCGCGGCCCAGCAGGTCGTCGGGCTCGATGTCGCGCACGCGGCTCACCGTGGCGCCGTCCAGCAGCTCCTGCGCCGACGGCACCGTGAGCACCGGCCGCCCGACGCTGGCCGCCAGATCGAAGACGCGACGCCGCGCCGCGCCGCGCACCGAGGGCATCGCGACGATCACGTGCGTGATGCCCTGCAGCAGTGCCAGCTCGGCCAGCCGGTCCAGGGTGCCCAGCACCGGCACGCCGCCGATGCGGCCGCGCTGCTTGGCCGGGTCGTCGTCGAGCAGACCCGCCACGACCCAGCCCTGGTGCTGGATGCCGGCCAGCAGCAGCCGCGCGGCGTCGCCGGCGCCCAGCACGATCGCGCGGCGCGTCTCGCTGGCGCTGCCGGAGATCTGCGCGCGCATGTGCTCGTAGAGCATGCGGTAGCCGATGCGCACGCTGGCCAGGCCCATCAGCGTGATCACCGGGTGCAGCGCCAGCACCGCGCGCGGCACCTCGCGCAGGCCGGCCAGCATCACCACCGCCGCGGCCAGCGCGCCGGCCAGCGTGCAGGCGATCGTCAGCCGCTTGACCTCGCCGAACCCCGAGAAGCGCCACATGCCGCGCGGCACGCCGAGCAGCGCGAACACCGCCAGGTAGAGCGCGACGATGCCCAGCAGCACCCAGCCGTCGTAGGCCGGCCGCGCGCTGATCCAGCGCTCGAAGCCCAGGCGGAACAGGTAGGTGAACTGCCAGCAGGCCGCGACGACGAGCGCGTCGATGGCCAGCGACAGCGGCTGGCGCTGCGGACGCAGCCGCGTCAGGAAGGCGTCGAGCCGCTGCCAGGACTGCATGCCGTTCATCGACGGGCCTGCGGCGCCTTGGACGGCGGCGTGCCGGCGGGCTGCGCGGCCATCAGCATGGCGATGGTGCGCACGATCAGCCGCAGGTCGCTCCACAGCGTCGCGCGGTCGATGTAGTCGGCCGACAGGCGCAGCTTCTCGGGCAGCACCTGCTCGGCGTAGGCGCGCTGCGGGTCGGGCGCGGCCGCCAGCAGCGCGGCCTCGTCGCGAAACGCCAGCGAGGCCGGGTCGACGATGCCCGGCCGCACCGACAGCACGCGCTCGCGCAGGGCCGCCGGATACAGCGCCACGAACTCCGGCACTTCGGGCCTCGGTCCGACCAGGCTCATGTCGCCGCGCAGCACGTCGATCAGCTGCGGCAGCTCGTCCAGCCGCGTGCGGCGCAGCCAGACGCCGCTGCGCGTGATGCGCGGGTCGGCACCGACGGTCAGCGGCGGGCCGCCAGCATCGGCCACCATGGTGCGCAGCTTGTGGATGCGAAACGCCTGCCCGCCGCGCCCCACGCGCCGCTGGCGAAAGAACACCGGCCCCGGCGAGTCGCGCTTGATCAGCAGTGCCAGTACGGCGAGCCAGGGCGCCAGCAGCAAGAGGCCGAGCGCGGCACCCAGCAGGTCGAAGGCTCGCTTGGCCATCGCGCTTCGGGCCATCGCGCGCTCAGTCGCGAGCGACGAGCGCGTGGCGCACGGCATGCACCACGCGGTCGACGTCGGCCTCGCCCATCTTCGGATAGATCGGCAGGCTCAGCATGCGCTCGTAGGCGTGCTGGCTGTGCGGGAACTGCTCGGCACGCAGGCCGTAGCGCTCGCGCCAGTAGGGATGCAGGTGCAGCGGGATGTAGTGCACGCTGACGCCGATGCCCAGCGCGAACAGGCGCTCGATGTAGCGGTCGCGCGCCACGCCGGCGTCGTCGGCCAGGCGCAGCACGTAGAGGTGCCAGGCGTGGGTCTCGCCGTCGGGCGCGTCGGGCGGGGCCAGCACGGGCAGGCCCGCCATCGCCTCGCGGTAGCGCCGGGCGACGGCCTCGCGGGTCTCGCGGAACTCGCGCGCCCGCTTCAGCTGGTGGATGCCCAGCGCCGCGGCGATGTCGGTCAGGTTGTACTTGAAGCCCGGCGCGACGATCTCGTAGGCCCAGGCCGGCGCGGTGGACGTGAAGCGATCGAAGGCGTCGCGGCTGATGCCGTGCAGGCGCATGACCTTCATGCGCTTCACCAGGTCGGCATTGCGCGACACCACCATGCCGCCCTCGCCGGTGGTGATGGTCTTGTTGGCGTAGAAGCTGAAGACCGTCGCGTCGCTGCCCAGGGTGCCGACCAGCGCGCCGCCGTGCGTGGCGGGCAGCGCGTGGGCCGCGTCCTCGACGACCTTGAGGCCGTGGCGCCGCGCGATGGCGAGGATCTCGTCCATCGGCGCGGCCAGGCCGGCGTAGTGGACCGGCACGATGGCGCGGGTAGCGGGCGTGATGGCCGCCTCGACCCGCGCCGGGTCGATGTTGAGCGTCGCCGGGTCGATGTCGACCAGCACCACGTCGGCGCCGAGGTAGCGCACCACCTCGGCGGTGGCGGTGAAGGTGTGCGTGGTGGTGATGACCTCGTCGCCGGGGCCGATGCCCAGGCCTTCCAGCGCCAGGTGCAGGCCGGCGGTCGCCGAGTTGACGGCCACCGCCTCGAGCGAGGCATCGCCGAGGAAGGCCGCGAAGTCCTGCTCGAAGCGCCGCGCCTTGGGCCCGGTCGTGACCCAGCCGGAGCGCAGCGTGTCGACGACCTCGGCGATCTCGGCTTCGCCGATCTCGGGCAGGGCGAAGGGCAGGAAGGGACGATCGCTCACGCCGGGCTCGGCACGGACGGGCGGCCGATGCAGTGGTACTCGATGCCGAACTGCGCCATCAGCGCCGGCTCGAACAGGTTGCGCCCGTCGAACACCAGCGGCTGGCGCAGCGTGCCGCGGATGGTCTCGAAGTCCGGCGTGCGGAATTCCTTCCACTCGGTGACGATGACCAGCGCGTCGGCGCCCTCCATCGCCGCGACGGCCGAGTCGGCATAGCGCAGGCCGGCCTGGCCCGGCATCGCCTTGCGCGCCTCGTCCATCGCCACCGGGTCGTAGGCGACGATCTCGGCGCCCAGCGCGGTCAGGCGGTCGATCAGCACGCGGCTGGGCGCCTCGCGCATGTCGTCGGTGCCGGGCTTGAAGGCCAGGCCCCACAGGGCCAGGCGCTTGCCGGCCAGCTGGCTGCCGAGGCGCGCGATCACCTTGTCGGCCAGCACCTGCTTCTGGCGCTCGTTGACGGCCTCGACCGCACCCAGCAGTTGCAGCTCGTGGCCGGCCTCGCCGGCCGACCGGATCAGCGCCTTGACGTCCTTGGGGAAGCAGGAGCCGCCGTAGCCGGCCCCGGCGTAGAGGAAGTGCGTGCCGATGCGCGGGTCGCTGCCGATGCCCTGGCGCACCAGCTCGATGTCGGCGCCCACCGCCTCGGCGACGCGCGACAGGTCGTTCATGAAGCTGATGCGCGTGGCCAGCATGGCGTTGGCGGCGTACTTGGTGAACTCGGCGCTCTTGATGTCCATCACCATCACGCGGTCGCGGTTGCGCACGTAGGGTGCGTAGAGCGCACGCATCAGCAGGATGGCGCGCTCGTCGTCGGCGCCGATCACCACGCGGTCCGGGCGCATGAAGTCGGGCACGGCGGCGCCCTCCTTCAGGAACTCGGGGTTGCTGACGATCGCGAAGTCGAGCTCGAGCCCGCGGGCCGCCAGCGCCGCGGCGATGGTCGCGCGCACCTTCTCGCCGGTGCCGACCGGCACGGTGCTCTTGTCGATCACGACCTTGTAGTCGGTCATGCGCTCGCCGATCGTCCGCGCCGCGGCCAGCACGTACTGCAGGTCGGCCGATCCATCCTCGCCGGGCGGCGTGCCGACCGCGATGAACTGCAGCGTGCCGTGCGCCACGGCGCGATCGACGTCGGTGGTGAACTCCAGGCGCTTGGCGCCCGCGTTGCGGCGCACCACTTCCTCGAGGCCGGGCTCGTGGATGGGGATGCCGCCGCCGTTCAGCAGCGCGATCTTGCGCGCGTCGACGTCGAGGCAGACCACGTGGTTGCCCATCTCGGCCAGGCAGGCGCCGGTGACCAGGCCGACGTAGCCGGTGCCGATGACGGTGATCTTCATGACGGGGATCCCTCGATGACGGTTAGGTTTTCTGGAGCCAGCACAGCCGGTGGGTGCGCAGCAGCGGCAGCAGGTTCAGCAGTCCCGGCAGGCCGGGGTGGAGCCGGCCGGCGGCCCGCGCCAGCGGCGGCGCCAGGGTGAGGCGCCGCACGGTGCAGCGCGCCTGCGGAAACAGCGCTCGCCAGCGCGACGCGCTCACGGCGCGGACATCGGCATTGCCCGGATTGTCCACCGCGAAGTCGTAGGCCAGCACCCCCCCGCCTGGGCGCACCCAGCGCCACATCGCTGTCGCGAGCTGGTGCTGGACCGCATCGTCCAGCAGGGACGAGAAGACCGTGAAGGCCAGCACGGCGTCCTGGCTGGCGTCAGGCAGCGGCGCCGCGATCGCGTCGCCCTCGATCAGGCGGGCGGCCGGCGGCAGCACGGCGCGCGCCGCGATCACGCGCTCGGGCAGCAGCTCCAGGCCGGTCACGCGGCCCGGCTCGGCGCCCAGCCGCAGCAGGTCGAGCAGGTTGCCGCCGCCGCCGCAGCCGACCTCGAGCAGGTCGCGCCCGGCGAGGCCGGCCCAGCCGTGGGCGCGCCACAGCGCCAGCATCGCGCGCTGGCGCTCCTGGTGGGCCTGCAGCGCGGCGGCATCGAAGAGGCTGTAGCGACGCGCATCCGCGTCGGCGTCGCGACGCGCGTAGCGCTCCGCGACCGCCTGGGCCTCGCGCTCGGCCGGGTCGCTCATCGCGTCAGCGCTCCGAAGGCCGGTGACGGGCGCGCGCGCACCAGCACGTCGAACCAGCCGCGCAGCGTGCCCAGGCCGTAGCCGCCGTGGTAGGCCGCGATCACCGCCGGCAGGCGCGGCAGCAGGTCCATGCCGGCCTCGCGCGCGACGGCCCACGAGCAGGCCGCGACGAACAGCGCATAGAGCGCCAGCAGCTCGGCCAGCGCCAGCCAGGCCAGCGGCCAGGCCAGGCCCAGCAGCGCCAGCAGGCCGCAGGCCCCGACCAGCAGCCCCGGCACCAGCTGCCGCAGCGACGCCGCGCGGCCATGCTTGCGCATCACGAAGGGCTTCCAGTAGCCGTACTGCAGCTGCTGGCGGAACAGCGCCGCGAGGCTGTCGCGCGGGCGGTAGCTCGAGCGGATGCGCGCGCTCTGCCACACCAGCGCACCGGCACGGGCCAGGCGCAGGTTGTGCTCGTCGTCCTGGTTGCGGACCAGGCTCTCGTCGAAGGGGCCGTGGCGGTCGAAGCTGGCGCGCGGCCAGCAGCCGAGGTAGACCGTGTCGACCGGCCCTTCGTAGGCCAGGTCGCGCGAGCGCGCACCGCCGGCGATCCAGCGACTCTGGAAGGCCGCGGCGATGGCCCGCTGCATGCCGCCCTCGCCTGCGGCCCGCCACGGGCCGCCGACGTTGGCGGCGCCGCTGCGCGCGAGCGCCGCCAGGCATTCGGCGATGTAGTCGTCGGCGTAGGTCGTGTGCAGGTCCATGCGCACGATGACCGCGCCGCGCGACTGTTCGAGGCAGCGGTTGAGCCCGCTGGAGACGATGCGCCCGGGGTTGTCGACCAGCCGGAAGCGCGCATCGGCGCGGCAGCGCTGGGCCAGGGCCTCGCGCGTGCCGTCGTCGCTCTGGCCGTCGGCGACCAGCACCTCCATCTGCACGCCGGGCGGCAGGCGCTGCGCGGCGACGGCGTCGCAGAAGGCCAGCACGTGGCCGCGCTCGTTGCGGCAGGGGGCGATGACGCTGACGATCGTCATCATGCGACGGGCGCCGGTGCCTTGAGCCTGAGCGAGTCGTACAGCACCGCCATGCGGTCCATCTGCACGCGCCGCGACGCGCGGTGCTCGGCCCAGCGGCGGTTGCGCTCGCCCTGGGACTTGGCCAGGGCCGGGTCGTCGTGCAGGCGCAGCAGCGCGGCGGCCAGCGCGTCGACGTCGCGCGGCGGCACCAGCAGGCCGGCGTCGGCGTCCAGCCACTGGCGGTTGGCCGGCAGCTCGCTGGCGATGACGGGCAGGCCGCAGGCCATCGACTCCAGCAGCGACACCGAGGTCGCGTCGCTGCTGGGCACGCTGACCGACACGCGCGAGCGCTGCAGCATGGCGATCATCGATGCATCGCCGACGCGGCCGAGGAAGCGCACGCTGTCGCCGAGCTGCAGCTCGGCCGCCAGGGCCTTCAGCGCGGCCTCGTCGGGCCCGCCGCCCATCAGGTGCAGCACGGCGTTCGCCTGCGGACGCTCGGCGCGCAGGCGCGCGAAGGCGCGCAGCACGGTCGCGATGTTGTAGTTGGGCTCCCAGGCGCGCAGGCTGGCGATCTCGAAGCCGGGCGCCGGCTTCGCGGGACGGAAGCGCTCGGTGTCGGCGCCCCACAGGATCTCCTCGCAGCGCGCCGTCGTGCCGTAGGCGCGGATCGCCGCGATGACGTCCTGCGAGTCGGCGGTGACCAGGCGGGCGCGCTTGAGCGACCAGCCGACCAGCGCCGCCATCGCGCCGCCGCGCAGGCCGGGCTCGCGCGGCGTGACCAGGATGTCCGAGCCCCAGGCCGTCAGCACCACCGGCGTCTCGGGTCCCGGCGAACAGCTGGCCGCCCACAGTCCGTAGGAGGTGACGTAGTGGCCGTGCACCCACTGGGGCGCGAGGCGCCGGGTGAGGCGGTGCACCTCGGGCAAGGCCAGCAGCCAGCCGGCGGCGTCGGCGCCGGGCCGCACGGCGATCACCTCGCGCGCGCCGGGCACCGGGGCCGGCCGGCGTGTCGCCACGACGCAGTCGTAGCCGCGGCCGGCGATCTCGCGCACCCAGCGCTGGGTGTGGACGCTGCTCGCGTCGGCGAAGAACAGGATGAGCTTGTTCACGCCCCGCGCACCCAGGCCTCGTAGGCGGCTCGCGCCTCGGGGTCGTAGTCGCCGGCGTGGCGCTCGATCCAGGCGCGGTCGAGCTCGCGGGTGTCGCCGACCACGCGGGCCGGCTGGCCCTCGACCACGGCGAAGTCCGGCACCTCGCCCGCGACGTAGCTGTAGGCCTTGACCAGCACGCCGCGGCCCAGCCGCGTGCCGGGCGCGATCGTGCTGTGCGGGCCGATGAAGCTCCAGGCCCCCAGCACCACCGGCTCGCGCTGCAGGCCGGCCGGTGCGTCGTGGCCCCAGTAGCGTTCGCGCTCGAGGCGCAGCGCGCGGTGGCTGGAGTGGGTCAGCACCGACACGTGGTTGGTGACTTGGCAGCCCTCGTCGATGCGCAGGCCGCCGGAGGCGTCGATGAAGTTGAACTGGCCGATGAAGACGTGGTCGCCCAGCTCGAGCGCGCCGCGCGCCTCGACGTGCGTGTGCGTGCCGATGCGGCTGTGCACGCGCAGGCTGCCGTCGGCGCTGCGCTGGCCATAGACCATGCGCGGCGCCACGAGGCGCTGCCACCCGTCCGCGAGGAGTCGCTTCAAGCCCTTCATGCCGGCCGCGATTGTCGCGTGGCGCCCGGCCACAGCAGCCCGCGCCAGCCCAGGCCGGCGTCACGCAGGAACAGCGCGAGCGCCAGCGCGATGGCCAGCGTGTACGCGACCGAGGTGGCCAGCGCCGCGCCGGCGGCGCCATAGCGCGGGATGCCCCAGGCGGCGATCGCGATCGTCAGGCCCAGCGACAGGCCGGCCACCGCGGCCGACCACTGCGGCAGCCCGCGGTGGTTGGTGTAGTAGGCCGACAGGCTGGACGCCGCCGCGTAGCCCGCCACGCCCGGCAGCAGCAGCGCGAGCGGCAGCAGGGCGCCCTGGTAGGCCGGCCCCAGCACCGCGGGCAGGGCGGCGTGCGCGCCGGCGTAGAGCAGCGGCGCCGCCACCAGCGTGGCCAGCAGGTTGACGCGCACCGCGCGCAGCGTGGTCAGCGCGGCCTGGTCGGCGTCGGGTGCGCCGATGCGGTGGTAGGCCGAGATCGTGACCGACGAGGACAGCAGCCACAGCAGCTCGGCCACCTGCACCGCCACCGAGTAGACGCCGGCTTCGGCCAGCCCGCTGTGGCGCTCCAGCATGAACAGCGTGGCGCGGTAGTTCAGCAGGCTGACGACGTTGGTCGCGCCGATCACGACGACGAAGCGCCACTGCTTCCTCAGGGCGCTGCCGTCGGCGGGCGCCCAGCCGGCCTCGCGCGACGCCGCGGCCCCGGTGCCCAGGCCGACCAGGGTCTTGCCGACCACCCAGGCCGCCAGCACGGCCAGCACCGGCGCCGGCCCGAACTGCTGCAGCACCGTCAGCGCCGCCAGCACCAGCAGCGGCGCCGCCACCTGCGGGAGGTTGAGCGGGCCCATGCGGCCCTGCCCCAGCCACAGGCCGCTGGCGGTGGGCACCCACAAGAGCAGCGGCGCGGCGAGCGCCAGCAGCCAGAGGTGGCGGTAGGGCTCGGTCTCGGCCACCGTCGACACCGCCAGCAGCACTGCACCTGCCGCCAGCCCCAGCACGAAGGCCGCGCGCAGCAGCGCGCCCAGCAGCGGCGCCGGCTCGGCCTGGCGGTGCGAGATCTCGCGGGCCAGCAGCAGGCCCAGGCCCGAGAACAGCGTCAGCAGCAGCGACTCGAAGGCGACGAACAGCGCGAAGGCCCCCTGCACCTCGGGCCCGAAGCGCGCCACCGTGACCAGGATCGCCAGGCCCAGCAGCACCGTGGCCACGCGTGCCGCCAGGTTGAGGGCGGCACCACGGGCGAGGGGCTGGGGCAGCATGCGGTCGGCGGCGGGAAGCGGGTCGTCGATTGTCGGCGAGCCGGCGCCGGTGGCGGCCCGCGCGAGCCCGGTCCCTAGAATCGCGGGTCCGCCGCGGCAGCACGTGCCCGGCCCCGCAGGAAACCCGATGAGCCCCACGCCCCCTCCGCCGCCGCCCGCCGACGACAACCAGCTGATCGCCGAGCGCCGCGAGAAGCTGGCCGCGCTCCGTGCCCAGGGCGTGGCCTTCCCCAACGACTTCAAGCCGCGCGACCACGCCGCCGACCTGCACCGCCTGCACGAGGGCAAGACGCCCGAGGAACTGGAGGCGCATCCGCTGCCTGCCAGCGTCGGCGGCCGCATGATGTTGAAGCGCGTGATGGGCAAGGCCTGCTTCGCGACGCTGCAGGACGGCTCGGGCCGCATTCAGCTCTACATCACATCGGACGCTGTCGGGCCCGAGCAACTGGCCGAGTTCAAGCACTGGGACCTGGGCGACATCCTCGGTGCCGAGGGCACGCTCTTCAAGACGCGCACCGGCGAGCTGTCGATCAAGGTCTCGTCGGTGCGCCTGCTGACCAAGAGCCTGCGGCCGCTGCCGGACAAGTTCCACGGCATGGCCGACCAGGAGCTGAAGTACCGCCAGCGCGAGGTCGACCTGATCATGGACGAGGCCTCGCGCGAGCGCTTCCGCGCGCGCAGCAAGGCCGTCAGCTCGATCCGCCAGTTCATGGTCGAGCACGGCTTCCTGGAAGTCGAGACGCCGATGCTCCATCCCATTCCCGGCGGTGCGAACGCGCGACCCTTCACGACCCACCACAACGCGCTGGACCAGCAGATGTTCCTGCGCATCGCGCCGGAGCTCTACCTCAAGCGCCTGGTGGTCGGCGGCTTCGAGCGGGTGTTCGAGATCAACCGCAACTTCCGCAACGAGGGCGTGTCGGTCCGGCACAACCCCGAGTTCACGATGATGGAGTTCTACGCCGCCTGGTGGAACTACCACGACCTGATGGACTACACCGAAGCCATCCTGCGCCACGCCGCGCGCAAGGCCGTCGGCACGGCACAGCTCAGCTACGGCGGCCAGCCGGTCGACCTGGAGGCGCCGTTCGCGCGGCTGTCGGTGCGCGACTCATTGGTCCGGCACGCCGGCCTGAGCGAGGCCGAGGCCGGCGACGCGGCGGTGCTGCGCGCCAGGCTCAGGAGCCACGGCGAGGAGCCGCCCGCACGCTTCGGCCTGGCCGAGCTGCAGTTCGCGCTGTTCGAGGCCGAGGTCGAGGAGAAGCTCTGGCAGCCGACCTTCATCATCGACTACCCCGTCGAGGTCTCGCCGCTGGCCCGCGCGTCCGACGCCAATCCGGCGATCACCGAGCGCTTCGAGCTCTTCATCACCGGCCGCGAGTTCGGCAACGGCTTCTCCGAGTTGAACGACCCCGAGGACCAGGCCGCGCGCTTCAAGGCCCAGGCCGACAACAAGGACGCGGGCGACGAGGAAGCGATGCACTACGACGCTCCCTACATCCGGGCCCTGGAGCACGGGCTGCCGCCGACCGGCGGCTGCGGGATCGGGATCGATCGGTTGATCATGCTGTTGACGGATGCGCCCAACATCCGGGATGTGATCCTGTTTCCGGCCTTGCGGCGGGAAGGCTGACGCTAGGGCCTGCTGCCCGGGCTGCGACGCGCGGGTCTCGCCCCGCGGGCGAGTCACTTTCATTTGCTGGCCCAAATGAAAGTAACCAAAGCAAAGGGCCTGAACGCCAGCCATTTGGGTTGAGCGGATCGATCGCTGCGCTCCGGACTTCTGCGCACCGCGGCTCGCCCGCGAGGGGCTCGAACATTTCTGTTGTTGAAGGACGAGGGCACTCTCGGCGCTCACTCGTCCAAGGCCGCTGCCTGGTTGGACGATCGGTGCTTCGGACCAGCGCCGTCTGTGCAAGGCCGCGGTGTTCGAGCCCCTCGCGGGCGAGCCGTGGCGTGCCACCGAACGGAGCGCAGCGATCGAGACCTCAGTCCAGATGTCTGGCGTTCGAGGCTCTTTCTTTGCCTACTTTCTTTGAGCCAGCAAAGAAAGTAGGTCGCCCGCCGGGCGAGACCGGCGCGCCCTCCCGCGGCCAGCGGACATCAGCTGTCGCGCTCAGCGATGCTTGAACTGCGGCTTGCGCTTGTTCACGAAGGCATCCATGCCTTCCTTCTGATCCTCGGTCGCGAACAGGGAGTGGAAGAGCCGCCGCTCGAACCACACGCCCTCGGCGAGCGGTGACTCGTAGGCGCGGTTGACGCACTCCTTGGCCGCCAGCAGGCTGGGCAGCGACAGGCTGCAGATGGCGTCGGCTGCGGCCTGCGCCTCGGCCAGCAGTCGCTCGGCCGGCACGACGCGCGACACCAGGCCGCTGCGCTCGGCCTCGGCGGCGTCCATCATGCGGGCCGTCAGCACCAGGTCCATCGCCTTGGCCTTGCCCACGGCACGCGGCAGGCGTTGCGTGCCGCCGGCGCCGGGGATCACGCCGAGCTTGATCTCGGGCTGTCCGAACTTGGCGGTCTCGGCGGCGATGACCAGGTCGCACATCATCACCAGCTCGCAACCGCCGCCCAGCGCGAAGCCGGCCACCGCGGCGATGACCGGCTTGCGCACCATACGGATCTGCTGCCAGTTGCGGGTGATGTAGTCGCTCTTGTAGACGTCCATGTAGCTGTAGCCGGCCATCGCGCCGATGTCGGCGCCGGCCGCGAAGGCCTTCTCGTTGCCGGTGATGACCATGCAGCCGACGCTCTCGTCGGCGTCGAAGGCCTTCAGCGCATGGCCCAGCTCGTCCATCAGGTGATCGTTCAGCGCGTTCAGCGCCTTCGGGCGGTTCAGCGTGATCCACGCGGTCTTCAGCGGGGCGTCGCCGCGCAGCTCGGTCAGCAGGTTCTCGTAGGTGGCGTTCATCGCGGTCCTCGTGGCTTCCAAAAGACTGTACCCGGCGCGATACAGACCCCTCGACGTGTGCGAAAAGTCGCAGGAATTCAGTTACATTTCGACGCGGCAATCCTGGAGGCTTTCCCCGGACGTCGATGAGCAAGCCCGGCTCCCGCAACTCCCGCGCCGAACAGATCGCGCGCGCCTATCGCAAGACCGACAGCGGTCTTCGAGAGATCGCCAGCCGCGCTCACCGCCTCGGTCACTGGATGCGCTTCGCGCTGATCATGGTCAATGGCCGGCGCACCGAATCCGAGCTGTCGTCGCTGATCGGGCACTCGGGACCCGACACCCTGCGCGAGCTGGTCGAGCTGGGCCTGATCGAGCCGGTGCCGGCCACCGACTCGCCGACCACCGTGCAGGGCGACGTCGAGCCGGTGCTGTTCGTCCCGCTGGAGCTGGCCCGGGCGCGCGGGCTGGTGTGGATCGCCGAGGAGTTCGGCCACAAGGGCGCGCCGCTGACGCGCCGCCTGACGCGCGCCGAGACGCTGGCCGAGCTGCACCACGCGCTGGCGCTGACCGAGCGCTTCCTGCGTCGCATCCAGGGCACGCAACGCGCCCACCAGTTCCAGCGCGAGGTCGGCCTGCGGCCGATGCACTGAGTGCGTGAGTGCGCGGCAGCAACAACGGTCCGTGACGAAGCGTGCTTTTTTGCGTTCGAGACGGCCCTCGCGCCGTCGCCATGTACGCCGTCTCACATAGCTTGCGTTAGTCTTACGACATAGAAGAAGACGTTGGGACATGAGCACGACCTACCGCAAGACGGAACTGGGCCAGGCCGAGATCGCCACGCGCGCCATGAAGCTGGTGCCGCGGCTTCGCCAGGCGCTGATCCTGGTGGACGGCAAGCGCAACGACGACGAACTGCGCAAGCTGATCCCTGCGCCGGCCGACGAGGCCTTGCAGGCGCTGCTCGAGCAGGGCTTCATCGAGATGAGCGCCGTCACGGCCGTTCACGTGCCGCTGCCGGAGACGCCCGCCGCGCCGGTGGTCGCCGCCGTGGTACTGACGCTCGACGAGATGCGCCGGCGCGCCGTGCGCTGGCTGAGCGGCGCGCTCGGCCCCTACGCCGACCCGCTGAACATCCGCATCGAGAAGGTCAAGACCGACGAGGACATGCGCAAGGCGCTGGCGCTGGCGGCGAACTTCGTCGCGCAGCAACTGGGCTCGGGCAAGGTCGCCGAGTTCGAGCAGCACCTCGGCCTGCCGCCGGGCAGCACCTCGGGCGGCTGAGCCTCAGCGCGCCGGCCCGGCCTGCTGCGGCAGCCGCTCGATCATCAGGTCGATGTACTGCTCCGGCCCCTGCCGGATCACGATGCGCACCGGCAGGTACTGCAGGCTGGGCGCGAACCAGGTCTCGATGCTGAGCGCGCTCGCGTCGCCCAGGCGCTGCGGGCGCAGGTGCCAGGTCGGCAGGGCGCCGAAGGGCGTCGCGAGCTCCTCCTCGCCGACCACGTCGTAGACCCAGACGTCGACGCGCCGCGCCAGCGCCAGCGGCAGCTCGATGCGCGCGCCGGGCTGCAGCTGGTGCGCACCGATGCCGAACAGATAGCTCAGCTGCACGAACTGGCTGGCGGTGTCCTGCACCGCTGGAAGCGTCGGCACGCGCTGGCCGCTGGCCAGCGTCACGCCGTCGTCATCGAAACCCAGCGTGACGCGGCGCGGGCGACCGAAAGCCAGCTGCGTCTCCTCGTCGTAGCGGCGCGGCACCAGGCCCTGCGGCGTCAGCTCGCCGTCGCTGCTCATGCGACGCTGCATCAGCGGCGCCGCCGAGGGGCCGACGACCACGTCGAGGTGCACCTGGTAGCGCGACCCCTCGCGCAGCCACTCGACGCGGGCGCTGCCGTGGACTTCGCCGCGCACGTAGCCGCCGAGCGAGTAGCTCAGGCGCGTCGAGGCCGGCCACTCGAAGGCCGGCGCACTGGCCGCGGGCGCCGTCGCGGCGGGCGTCGTGTCGGCGGCACTGGCGGCGGCGAGTTCGGGGGACGACGCCGCGGCGGCCGGCGGCAGCTCGGCCACCGTCGGCAGCGCCGGCTCGACGGGTGTCGGCGACGGAGCGTCGCTCGCCACGGCCTCGACCGGCGGCGGGAGCTCGGGCGCCGAGGCCGCCTCGGCCGGCGGGCGCGCCGCGGCACGACGCGGCGACCGCGCCGGGGCCGCCGGCGTGTCGGGAGGTGCGGCAGGCAGCAACTCGCGCACGAACACCGCCTGCAGCCGCGGCGGTGCGGTGGCCGCCTGGACCGCGCCTTCGCGCCAGGCCGAGAAGCGTTCGGCCAGCAGTCCGTGCAGCAGCAGCGAGGCCAGCACGAGCAGCGCGAAGGCGCCGCGGCGCCGGGCGCTGGCGGGACCCGCGCCCTTCATCACGGCTCAGTCGTCGGCGAGCCAGCGCTGGCGCCGTGCCCGGCTCGCGTCGTCGGCCCGGGCGTCCAGGCCGAGCGCGACCGCGCCAGGGGCCTTGGCCGCCGGCAGCGTCAGCTCGAGCAGGCGCTGGTCGCGCGCCGCCAGCAGCGGCAGCGGACGCTCGAAGGCGCGCAGCGCGGCCAGGTCGTCGATGCGCCGCAGCCGCCAGCCATCCAGCGCGATCAGCTCGTCGCCGGGCGCGAGCCCGGCCCGCTCGGCCGCACCGCCGCGCAGCACCGCCTGCAACTTGAGCTGGCCGCCGGCATCGCCTAGGCGCGCACCCAGGCGCTGCGCCAGCGTCGGCGCGTCCTCGCTCCAGGCCACGCCGAGCGCGGCCAGCGCGGCCTTGAGCGGCAGCTCGCCGGTGCCGTGCACCCAGGCCGCGATCTCCTTGCGGTACGGGCGCCCGCCGACCTCCTCGAGGGCCGCGGCGATGTCGGCCTCGGCGATCGGGCCGCCGCCGCTGCGCTGCCACAGCGCGCGCATCACGTCGTCGAGCGATCCCCGGCCCTCGGCGCGCAGCGTCAGGTCCAGGGCCAGCGCGACCAGCGAGCCCTTGGTGTAGTAGCTGACCGTGGCGTTGACCGTGTTCTCGTCGGGCCGGTAGTACTTGACCCAGGCATCGAAGCTGGCCTGCGCCACGCTCTGCACCGCGCGACCCGGCGTGCCGAGCACGTTGTTGATGGTCTTGGCCAGCAGCATGAGGTAGCGCGCCTCGTCGATCAGCCCGGCACGGCGCAGCAGCAGGTCGTCGTAGTAGGACGTGAAGCCCTCGAAGAACCACAGCAGCGAGGAGTAGTTCTCCTGCGTGTAGTCGTAGCGCGCGAACTCGCGGGGCTTCAGCCGCTTGACGTTCCAGGTGTGGAAGTACTCGTGGCTGATCAGGCCGAGCAGGGTCACGTAGCCGTCGGCGCCGGGCTTCATGCCGGCGTGCGGCAGGTCGCGGCGGCTGGCGATCAGCGCGGTGCTGGCCCGGTGCTCGAGGCCGCCGTAGCCGTCCTCGGTGGCGTTGAGCAGGAAGACGTAGCGCCCGAACGGCGGCTTCTTGCGACCGTGCCAGAAGGCGATCTGCGTTTCGCAGATGCGCTTGCAGTCGGCCAGCAGGCGCTCGCCGTCGAAGCCGGGCAAGGCCCCGGCGACGACGAAGTCGTGCGGCACGCCCGCCGCCTTGAAGCTGCCGCGCCAGAAGCGTCCCAGTTCGACCGGGTGGTCGACCAGCTCGTCGTAGTCCGCCGCCTGCCAGGCCTTGCCGGCCGTCGGCAGCGCGGTCGCGATCTGCCAGCCGCGCGGCAGCTTGCCGAAGCTCAGCTGCTGCGGGTCCTGCTCGCGCCCATGCACGCGCAGGAAGACGCTGGTGCCATTGAAGAACCCGCGCTGCGTGTCCAGGTAGGCGGCGCGCACCGACGTGTCGAAGGCGTGCACGAGGTAGCTGACGACCAGCGCGCCGCGGCCGCGGCAGCCGGCGACCCAGCTGGCCTTGTCGCGTTGCACCAGCGGAACGGCCCGGCTGCCCTGGCGCGCCTCGAGACCCGACAGGTGACGGGCGAACTCGCGCACCAGGTAGCTGCCGGGGATCCAGACCGGCAGGCTCAGCACCTGCTCGGCGGCCGGTTCGGCGATGGTGAGGGTGACGCGGAACTGATGGGCCGGGGCATCGGCCACGTCGAGGCGGTAGCGAATCATTCGCGGCGTTCAGGGGTTCGCGGAGGCGCCGGCGATTGTGACTGCAGGGGCCGCGCTGCGCCGCCCGGGTCGGGCCGGGAGGCCACGGCCGCCCCTCCCTCGCCGACCCGTCCAGGCAGATCTCGACCTGGATTGCGTCTGTCGAGCATCTCGCCCCGTACATGGGTTCACACCGATGGTTTTGGACCAGTTGTTCTGAAATTCAGAACAGTGCATTCGCATCTTGGTGATTTATCTCTGGATCAGATGAGCCTAAATTTCACTCACCGCAACGGACAACCCTGAAAGGACCCCACCATGAACGCCATCCTCAAGATCTCCGCCGTCGCCCTGACCGCTTCGCTGGTCGGCTTCTCGGCCCAGGCCCAGAGCAATGCCTCGAACGAAGTCTTCGGCGGCATCGACCTCCCGGTCGTGACGCTCAAGGCCCCCAAGGCCACCACGTCGTACGCCGGCGTGACCCGCAGCGAAGTGCAAGCCGAACTGGCGCGTGCCCGCGCTGCCGGCGAACTGGACTTCGCCTACGCGGAAGTCAACGGCAGCCTGCCCCAGCGCGGCAGCGTGACCGCCAGCGACCTGCGCCTGGCTGCCCGCAGCAGCAAGTGAGCGGAGCGGGACGCGCCCGCCGCGGCGCTTTCAGGGAAAAGGGCCCCTCGGGGCCCTTTTTCCATGGCCGGCCGCTCTGCTGATCAGGACTTGCTGCTGGCCGCCAGCTGCTTCTCGAGCTGGGCGGCGTTGAGCATGCCGGGCACCCGCGTGCCGTCCTCGAAGAAGATCGCCGGCGTGCCCTGCACCCGGTGCTTGCGCCCCAGCGCGACATTGCGCTCGATCGGCGACGACTTGCAGGCCCCGAGCAGCTTGGGCGGCTCGACCCCATCGACCATCCAGTTGCGGTAGGCCTGGGTCGGATCCTTGGCGCACCAGATGGCGTTGACCTTCTCCGGCGAATCGCCACCGAGCACCGGGACCAGGAAGGTGTAGACCGTCAGGTCCTTGACGCCGGCGAGCTCGCGCTCGAAACGCTTGCAGTAACCGCAGTTGGGGTCGGAGAAGACGGCGATGCGGCGCGCGCCGGTGCCGGTCTTCCAGACCACGGCGTCCTTCAGCGGCAGCTTGTCGAAGTCGATGCCGTAGAGCTTGTTGAGCCGATCCTGCGTCAGGTTGCGCCGCGTCTTGAGGTCGATGATCTCGCCCTGGACGATGTACTGGCCCTCGGCGTCCGTGTAGTAGAGGTCCTGGTCGAGCTTCACCTCGAACAGGCCCGCGATCGGCGATCGTGCGACCGAGTCGATCTGCGGGAAGCCCCGTTCGGCCAGGCCCTTGCGGATGGCGGCTTCCTGCGGCACCTGGGCCGTTGCGGTGACGGCCAGTGCGGCAGCGATCGCCGCGAGGGCGGAGAACTTGAACTTCATCGGATGTCCTTGCAACGGCAGCAGTGAGTCGATCGGGACGCTTCAGCCTTGCAGCGCATGATGCGCGAGCCAGCGTTTCAGCGCCGGGACATGGTCGACCAGACCGAGTCCGCGGTTGCGAAGTTCCCGCCAGGGCGCGCCCTCGCGTGCGAAAAGCTGCAGCAGCCCGTCGGTGACCTGCCCCATCGCCCAGGTCGGCGCGGCGCGGGCGCGGGTGTAGCGCGCCAGCAGACGTTCGTCGCCCAGCGGTCGCCAGGCCTCGCGCGCGGCGCGCTCGGCCAGCACCGCCGTCAACGTGTCGACATCGGCAAGGCCGAGGTTGAGCCCCTGGCCGGCCAGCGGATGCACCACATGCGCCGCATCGCCCAGCAGGACCCAGCCCGGGCCGTGCCAGCGCGACGCGCGCGCCAGCCGCAGCGGCCAGGACGCGCGCTCGCCGGCCAGGCGCAGCGTGCCGGCGGCACCCTGGCTGGCCGCGTTCAGCGCCGCCTCGAAGCCCGCCGCATCGGCGGCCATCAGCTCGTCGGCGCGCTGCTGCGGCAGCGACCACACGAGGCCGTAGCCCCGGCTGTCGTCGATGTCGAAGGGCAGCAGCGCCAGCACATCGGGCGAACGGAACCACTGCCAGGCCCGACCCAGGTGCGGCCGGTCGCAGTGCAGACGTGCCGCCACGGCGCGCTGGCCGTAGTCGACGCGCTCCACCTCCACACCCAGCGCCTCGCGCTGCGGCGAATCGCGGCCGTCGCACAGCGCCACCAGGTCGGCCGGCACCGCCGCATCGACCCGGCTGACATGCGGCGCGAAGCGCAGCGCGGTCTCCATCTCGCGTTCGAGCGCGGCCGCATCGACGATCCACGCGAGCTCGCGCACCCCCTGCTGCCAGGCGCTGAACTCGAGCGCGCCGCCGGCGTCGCCCGCCACCTGCATGTCGAGCACTGCGGTCGCGACCGGCGGGCGCGCGGCACGCAGCGCGTCCCAGACCTTGAGCTGCTGCAGCAGCGCCACCGAGCGCGCGCTCAGCGCGTAGGTCCGCACGTCGGGGGCGGCAGTCGCCGCGGGCGACTCGCCGCCAGCCAGCGCGACACGCAGGCCCAGGCGCGACAGCGACAGGGCCAGCGCCTGGCCCACCGCGCCGCGCCCATGCACACACACGTCGAAACGATCGCTTGCGAAACGATTCATTGCGGATCATTGTAGGCAGCGCCCTCGGGGCCTTGCGGGCGGCGTCACAATGAAACGGACGTCACTCACGAGAAGCGCCATGCCCCGCTGGCTCCTCCGTTCGCTGATCGCCCTGGCCGTGCTGCTGGGCATCGTCGTCGCCGCGGCGGCGTGGCTGGTCGCGAGCTTCGACCCCAACCGCTACAAGGGCGTGCTGATCGACTGGATGCGCGAGCACAAGTCGCGAACGCTCGCGATCGACGGGCCGATCGCGCTGTCGGTCTTTCCGCGCCTGGAGGTGAGCCTGCGCGACGTGAAGCTGAGCGAGCACAGGAGGCCCGCCGAGTTCGCCTCGTTGAAGGAAGCGACCCTGTCGATCCAGCTGATGCCGCTGCTGACGAGCCGCCAGCTCGCGGTGGGCCGCGTCGCGGCCAACGGCGTGCGCGTCGCCTACGCGCGCGACGCCGACGGCCGCAGCAGCATCGACGACCTGTTGAACCCGGCCCCGGCCGACGCGAAGGCGGACGCACCGGCCGCCGCGGCAGGCGCCGATCTGAAGTTCGACGTCAGCCGCATCGAGCTGAAGGACCTGCAGGCCACGGTCAAGGACGCGAAGACCGGCCTCGACGGCCGCTTCATCGTGCAGGAGCTGTCGACCGGCCGGCTCGCGGATGGCGCCGAGTCGCCGGTGCGCTTCGTCGGCCAGGCGGTGCTGGCCGAGCCGGTGCTCAACGCGCAGATCGAACTCGACGGCAAGCTCAAGCTCGCGCTGCCGGCCGGTGCGCCGGCCAGCGTGGCGCTGTCCGACCTGAAGCTGGCGCTGCGCGGCGAGGGCTTCAAGGTCAAGCAGCTCGACGCCCTGCTCACCGGCGCGCTGGCCTACGACGGCGCGAGCGGCGCGCTGCGCGCCGGCAAGCTCAAGCTGCGGCTGTCGGGCGACCGCCTCGGCATGAGCCTGAAGGACAGCCAGCTGGCGCTGGACAGCCTGCGCTTCGAGCCGAAGGACCGCGCGCTGCGGCTCGAGGCGCTGGCCCTCGAACTGGCGGGCCGCAGCGGCGACGGCGCGATCGCCGCGACGCTGGCCTGGCCCCGGCTCGAGGTGACCGGCGACAAGCTCGAGGGCAGCGCGCTCAAGGGCAGCGCCAGCCTCAAGGGCGTGCAGTCCGTGAAGATCGACTTCGAGTCGCAGGCGCCCAGCGGCAGCTTCGAGCGCATCCGCGTGCCGGGCGTGAAGATCGCGGTCGACGGCAGCGGCGCCGGCCGCACGGTGCGCGGCCAGGCCAGCACCGATCTCGGCCTCGCGCCGCAGCCGCTGGCCGTGGCCCTGGACGCGCTGCAGCTGAAGCTCGCCTTCACCGACCCCTCGTTGCCGCCGATGAACCTGGTGTTGCAGGGCCAGGCCAAGGCCGGCGCCCAGGACGCGAGCTGGGCCATCGACGGCGCGATCAACGAGCAGAAGTTCAACGTCACCGGCCGCGCCGACCTCGCCAAGGCCGTGCCACGCATCGACGCCCAGGCGCGCTTCGCGGCGCTCGACCTGACGCGCTTCGTCGCACCGGCCGGTGCGGCGAAGCCGGCCGCCGGCCAGCCTGCAGCCGCCGACCCGGTGATCGATCTCTCCGGGCTGAAGGCCGTCGACGGCAACTTCAGCCTGCGTGCCGGCAGCCTGGTCTATCCGCCGTATCGCGTGGCCGACGCCGCGCTCGACGCCACGCTGGCCGGCGGCGTGCTGCGCGTGAGCCAGCTCTCGGGCAAGGCCTGGAACGGGCGCTTCAATGCCCAGGCCTCGGCCGATGCCAACGCGCAGCGCCTGGGCTTCAAGCTCGATGCGGCCGACGTCGACATCGCTCAGCTGCTGGACAACGTGGCCCAGTTCAGGAAGCTCGAGGGGACCGGCCGTGTCACGGCCGACGTCACGACACGCGGCGCCAGCGTCGGCCAGTTCAAGCAGCAGCTCGCGGGCAAGGCCGCCTTCCAGCTGCGCGACGGCGCCGTGCGCGGCATCAACCTCGCCAAGGTGCTGCGGCAATGGCGCTCGGCCGTGAGCCTGGACCAGAACGCCGTGCAGGCCGCCAGCGCCGAGGAGAAGACCGACTTCTCCGAGATCTCGGCCAGCTTCGACATCGCCGGCGGCGTCGCGCGCAGCAGCGACCTGTCGGCCAAGAGCCCCTTCCTGCGCGTCGGCGGCGAGGGCCTGGTGGACATCGGCAAGAGCCGCATCGACTACCTGGCCAAGGCCACCGTCACCGGCACCGCCGAGGGCCAGGGCGGCGCGGACCTCGCGGCGCTGAAAGGCGTGACCGTGCCGGTGCGCCTGGTCGGCCCCTTCGAGGCCGTCGGCTACGAGGTGCAATGGACGGCGGTGGCCGCCGCGCTGCTGAGCAACCGCGCCAAGGAAGCGCTGAACGAGCGCACGAAGGGCGTGCTCGGCGGCCTGCTGGGCACGCCGTCCGCGGCCGCCAGCGGCGCCTCGGCACCGGGCACCCCGAAGGAGCAGGCCAAGGACGCCGCGAAGGAAGCCGCCAAGGAGAAGCTGAAGAAATTGCTCGGACGCTAGGCACCAGCGCGTGCCTCGGATCGCGGTACGCGTTGCGCAGCAAGCGACCCGCGGTCACCGCCGGTGCCCGGCGCATCGATCGCGCGTACCCCAGCGACAATCGCCGCATGAGCGATCTCACCGTCACGCTGGCGTCCCTGCACGTCTACCCCATCAAGTCCTGCGCGGGCGTCGCGCTGGACGAGTGCCTGCTGATCGAGACCGGCCTCGAGTTCGACCGCGCCTGGATGGTGGTCGACAGCGAGGGCGAGTTCGTCAGCCAGCGCGAGCTGCCGCGCATGGCACTGGTCAGCTGCACGCTCAGGCACAGCGAGCTGGTGCTGCGCGCACCCGGCATGCTGGCGCTGCACCTCGCGCTCGACACCGTCGAGCAGCCGACCCGCGTGCGCGTCTGGGACGACGCGGTCGCGGCCTATGACATGGGCGACCTCGCGGCGCGCTGGTTCAGCGACTTCCTGCGTCAGGAGCTGCGGCTGGTGCGCTTCGATCCCGAGCAGAAGAGACTGTCGAACCGCGCCTGGACCGGCGCCATCGAGGCCGAGAACGCCTTCAGCGACGGCTACCCGCTGCTGGTGGTCTCCCAGGCCTCGCTGGACGGCCTGAACGAGCGGCTCGCAGCCAAGGGCGTGGCGCCGGCGACGATGCAGCGCTTTCGCCCCAACCTCGTGCTCGCGGGGCTGGACGCGCACGGCGAGGACCATCTCGACGAACTCGCCTTCGACACCGCCGACGGCCCGGTGCGCCTCAAGCTGGTGAAGCCCTGCCCGCGCTGCCCCATCCCCAACATCGATCCGGCCACCGGCGTGCCCGGCACCGAGCCCGGCGACACGCTGCAGGGCTACCGCGCCGACGAGCGCGTCGACGGCGCGATCAGCTTCGGCATGAACGCCGTCATCGTCGAAGGCATCGAGCGCGCGCTGCGCGTCGGGCAGACCGGCCAGGCCAGCATCCGCTTCTGATGGCTGCGGGCGCGTCGACCGCCGGCCGTCATCTGCCCGGGCTGCGCAGCTGGCAGCTGTTCGCCATCTGCGTCGGCATCTGGGGCACGACCTGGCATGCGATCACCTACCAGCTGGACGGCACGCCGCCCGAGCTGGGCGTGACGCTGCGTTTCGGCCTGGCCGGCGCGGTGGTGCTGGCGTGGTGTGCGTGGCGCGGCACGTCGCTGCAATTCGGCTTGCGGCAGCACGCGCTGTTCGCTCTGCAGGGCGTGTTCCTGTACTCGCTCAGCTATGTCTGCGTCTATCACGCCGAGCAGCACGTGCCCTCGGGCCTGGTGGCGGTCGGCTACTCCGCCAGCCCGCTGATCAACGGCCTGGCCGCCCGGGCGCTGTGGGGCGTGCCGGTGACGCGACGTTTCGTGGCCGGTGGCCTGTGCGGCGTGGCCGGCGTCGCGCTGATCTTCGCGCCCGAGTTCGGCCGCGCCTCGGTCGGCAACGCGGTGGCGCTCGGCGCGCTGTTCACCGTCGGCTCGGTCCTGCTGTCCTCGATCGGCGGGCTGACCGCCAGCCGCAACCGCGCGCAGGGCCTGCCGCTGTGGCCGGCGCTGGGCTTCGGCATGCTGTACAGCGGCGTCAGCTCGGCGCTCGTGCTGGGCCTGACGGTCGCTGCCGGCGGCACGGCGCTCGCGCTGCCGACCGCGGCGAGCTGGTGGGCAGCGCTGCTCTACCTGTCGCTCGCGGGGTCGGTGCTGGCCTTCGCCTGCTGGCTGGCGCTGCAGGACCGGGTCGGGCCCGGCCCGTCGTCGGCGGTCGGCGTCGCGGCGCCGGTGCTGGCGATCATCGTGTCGGTGGCGCTCGAGGGCTATCGGCCCGGCTGGCTCACGCTGGCCGGCGTCGCGTTCGCGGTGCTGGGCAACGTCTGGATGCTGGTCCCGCGGAGGCCCTGATCAGGGCCGGCGCTCCGGCAACGGGATGCGCTCGGTCTCGCCCGGCACCTGCCCCAGGCGATCGGCGGCCCAGTCGTCGCCCGCCTGCAGCAGGCGGTCCTTGCGCGAGGACACGAAGTTCCACCACAGGAAGCGGTGGCCGAGCGGCGTGCCACCGATCAGCACCACGCGGGCGGCAGCGTCCGCGGCGACGAGGCGTGCGACCGCGCCTTCGGGCAGCACCGCCATCGTGCGCGGCTCGACGCGCTCGCTCACGCCGTCGATGCGGACCTCGAAGGCCGCGTCGATGCCGTACAGCGCGCGCTCCTGGGCGTCGGCCGTCGTCGGCAAGGCCGTGGCAGCACCCGCTTCGAGTGCGTAGTCGACATAGAGCGTGGGCGACAGCGTGCCCACCGGCGAGCGCAGGCCATGCGCCGCGCCGATCAGCACGCGCGTCGTGACGCCGGCCTCGACGCGCTGCGGAATGCGCGCCGCGGCCGTGTGCTCGAAGCGCGGCTCGGCCTCCTCGTGCTCGGCCGGCAGCGCCGCCCAGAGCTGCAGGCCGTGGCTGCGGCGTTCGACGCCGCGCAGGTCGTCGGGCGTGCGCTCCGAGTGGACGATGCCGCGCCCGGCCGTCATCCAGTTGATCGCTCCCGGCTCGATGCGCTGCGAGATGCCGGTCGAGTCGCGATGCTGCATCGCGCCCTCGAACAGGTAGGTCACGGTGGCCAGGCCGATGTGCGGGTGCGGACGGACGTCGTGGTTGTCTTCGGGCCCGGCGGTGATGGGACCGAAGTGGTCGAAGAACAGGAAGGGGCCGACGGCTTGCCGCGCTGCCGAGGGCAGGAGCCTGCGGACCTGGAAGCCGCCGCCGAGGTCCTTGGTGTGGGGTTGGAGTGTCTGGAGCGCCATGGGGCTAGTTTGGCGCCTTTGCCTTGCTTCCGCTGGCCGCGGGATGCTGCGCCGGTCTCGCCCGCCGGGCGAGACCCGGCGCGCTGCATCCCCATGCTCAACCCTCACCCCACGGCAACATCAAGGTCGTCAGCAGCAGCCGCTCGAACTCGGGCGCGAACCCCGCGATGATGTTCTCGGGGTCCGGGCACAGGGTCGAGTCGGTGATGAGTCCGAACTGCACGCCGCCGCCGTAGGACAGGATCGACAGGCCCATGCCGATGTCGCCCGACTGCGGCACCCAGAACATGGTCTGGCGCAGGGTCGAGCCGCAGAACTTGAGCGGCTCCTTCGGGCCCGGCACGTTGGTCATCACCGCGGTGGCCTTCTTCGCGAACAGGTTCAGCAGCGCGTGCTGCACCGGCTTGATCAGCAGACCTGCCACCGCCAGCACGCCGAAGGCCAGTACCGGCTGGTAGCTGCCCTTGAGCTCGTTCATGCGGCGCTTCACCGCGTAGACGCGCTGCACCGGGTTGGCGATGCCGATCGGCAGCACCAGCGGCACCAGGCCGAAGCGGTTGCCGAGCTGATGGGCCTTCTCGATCGGCCGCAGGTTCACCGGCACCATCGCGCGGATCTCCTGGCCTGCCGTGTCGTCGCCCTTGCCGCGCAGGTAGGCGCCGATCGCACCGGCCGCGCAGGCCAGCAGCACATCGTTGATCGACGCGCCCAGCGCTTTGCCCACGGCGCGCACGTCGTCCAGCGGGATCGGCTCGCACCAGGCCACGCGCTTGGCCGTGCCGGGCTTGCCTTTCAGGCGCGTCGGCGAGTCGTCGTCCATCAGCGCCATCGCCGCGACGTCCTTGATCACCTGCGCGCCGGTCAGCGCGAGATCGACCGAGCCGAACAGCTCCTGCGGCTTGGACAGTGCCTCCATCGACTTCGTGACGCCGCTGCCGTAGAGACCGATCGCCTTGATCGCGACGTCGGTGATGGGCTTGAGGACGGCATCGCTGAGCCAGTCCTTCTCGTCGTCGGACCGCTGCGCGCGCTCGGGCGGCGGCTTGCCGCCGTCGGTGATCGACAGCATCACCGAGATCAGCGCGATGCCGTCGGCGATGCAGTGGTGGATGCGGGCGATCATCGCGCTGCCCTTGCGGCCTTCGACGTCGGGGTAGTCCTCGATCAGGTGCAGTTGCCACAGCGGGTAGGCCGGGTCGAGCGGCGTCGCCGCCAGTTCGGCGGCGCGCGCCTCGAGCGCCTCGCGGTGGCTCTGGCCGCGCCGCGGCTTCAGCGTCTCTCGCAGCACGTGGCGCTGCAGGTCGAAGCCGCGGTCCGTGACCCAGGCCGCGCCCATGGTGTCCTCGACCACCTTCTGGCGAAAGCGCTTGTACTTGAGCAGCCGCTCTTCGACGCGCTGACACAGCGCCTCGTGCGACACCCCGGGTTCGAGCAACCACACGCCGATGATCATCATCAGGTTGGACGGCGTGTCCATGCGCAGCCAGGCGGTGTCGACGCGCGACATGCGCTCGCCCTGGGTGGCGGGGACAAGGGCGGTGGCCATCGATGGTCTCCTCGGGTTTGCTCTTGTGGGTCGCTCGTGGTGTGGCCGCACGATGCTCGGTAACATCGACAGCGTCAATCCGATTTTCACCACCACCCAGCCTGGGAGCGTCCGTCATGGCCGATCTGAAAGCCGCCTTCGAGAAAGCCGTCGCCGAGTCCAAGTCCCTGCCCGAGAAGCCGGACAACATGACCCTGCTGAAGATCTACGCGCTGTACAAGCAGGCGACCACGGGCGATGTCGACGGCAAGCGGCCCGGTTTCACCGACATGGTCGGCCGCGCCAAGTGGGACGCCTGGAACGAGGTGAAGGGCAAGGACGACAAGTCGGCGATGCAGGACTACATCGACCTCATCGAAAGCCTCAAATAGGCCGCTAGCCCTTCTTGCCGCCTTTCTTGGCGGCCGCGGCCCTGGGCTTCTTGCCCTCGGCCGCCAGCAGGGCGTCGAGGTTCTTCTCGATCTCGCCCTGGATGGTCTTGGAGAACGCGCCCAGCAGGATGCCGAGCCGGGCCTTCAGATCGAAGTCGTCGTCCGTGACGCGCAGCGTGCCGTTGACGCCACTGCGCGTGAAGTGCACGACATCCTCGTCGTCGCCCTCCTCGACCGTGCACTCCATGTCGAACTTGGCTTCGACTTCCTCGGCCCATTTCCACGCGATCTCTCGCGCGCGCTTGAGTCCCAGCTGGTGGCGGCGTTGCAGGGCGATGTCGGGCATGTTCTGCGTCCTCGTTCTAGTCGGCCGAGGCTGTCGGCGTGGCCGCCAGTGTGGCGCGCCGCTCGTCCTTGGGCAAGGCGGCGAGCCGCGCAACTTCGGCATAGAAGCGCGGGAAGTCGCGGCCCTGCGCGGCGAACAGCGCCTCGAAGGCCGGCACGAGGGCGTTGTAGGCGGCCTGCACGCCGAGGCTGGCGTTGTTGGCGTTGGCGAACCAGGCGTCGTAGCCGCTGTAACCGGCCCAGGGGCCGTCCTTCAGGCGCTGGTGCTCGGCCCGCAACTCGACCAGCAGTTGCTGCTTGCCGGCTCGCTTGTCGGCCTCGGTGCCGGGGCCGCGGTAGAGCGCGTCGAACTTCTGGCGCGCCGCCAGCGTCAGCGCGCGGAACTCGCGGCGGCGCGCATCGAAGCGCGCGTACTCGTCGCGGGCCGCGGGCGCGGCCTCGCGCTCCAGCCAGCGCGTGCCACCGAGGCGCTCGACCGCGGTGGCGAAGCTCTCGTTGAACTCGGTGTCGTCCTTCGCGTACGCGACCTGGTGCGCCAGCTCGTGGAAGATCAGGCGCGCGAGCTCGCCCTCGGGGTAGCGGATGAAGGTGCTGAGCAGCGGGTCCGCGAAGAAGTCGAACGGCAGCTTGCCCAGGGTGGAGTAGGCCGGCACGCCGTAGACGCTGACCTCGAGTCCCTGCGCCTTCAGTTCGGTCGCGTGGGAGTCGGCGTCGGTGCGGTCGAAGTAGCCGCGGTAGCCCACGCAGCCGACGACCGGAAAGCACCAGGTCTTCAGCTGCAGCGACAGCTCGGGCGCGGCGACGACGTTCCAGACCACGGCCGGGCGTTTCAGGTCGGCGTAGCGGCGGTAGCTGGCGTTGTCGGGCAGCGCGAGTTCGCGCACCGCGAAGTCGCGCATCCGCTGCGTCAGCAGCAGGCGCTCGCGCAGCTCGGCCGGCGTGGCAGCGTCGGCCAGCCAGGTCTCGACCGGCCGCGCCGCGCGCATCACACCCAGGTGGCCTGCGACCGACTGCGACAGGTAGCCGATCTGCGCGCAGCCGCTCCCGACGAGCGCCAGCGTCGCAACGACCAGGGCGACCAGCGAGGCTCGACGCAGCACTCGATCAACCGAGCGGACGCGGCGAAGCCGCAACGGAGTGGACGTCCACCAGGCAGTCGTAGAAGCTCGGCGCACGTCCCAGGTCGGTCAGCCGCTGGTGCGTCAGCTCGTTGACGTTGCTGCCGCGCAGGCCGAGCTTGCGCCACCAGATGCCCAGGCCGTTGACGACGCCGGGCCGCGCCCGCCCGCCGAGCGAGGCCTTGCAGAAGTACTCGCCGCGGTCGTTGAACACGCGCACCAGCGCGCCGTCGACGATGCCGCGCGGGGCCGCATCGTCGGCATGGATCTCGAGCAGCGGCTCGCCCTCGATGTCGCGCAGGCTCTTGACGTTGACGAAGCTGGAGTTGAGGAAGTTGCGCGCCGGCGGCGAGATCATCGCCAGCGGGTAGCGCGCGGCCAGCTCGGGGGTGCTGAGCGCGGACTCGTGGTTGGGCAGGAAGTCGGGGCAGGCGATGCCCGGCGCCTCGACGCGGCAGCGGCCGCTGGGGGTCGGGAAACCGCCCTGCGCGAACGGCGCCTCGGGCAGCGGCAGCTGCACCCAGCCGCGCTCCCGCAGGTCCTCGAAGCGCACACGCTCGCCGAAGGCCTGGCGAGCCAGCGCTTCGTCGTCGTCGGCGAAGCAGGCGTCGCCGTAGCCCATGCGGGCGGCCAGGCGGCGGAAGATCTCGGTGTTGGGCAGCGCCTCGCCGAGCGGCGCGACCGCCGCCTCGTTGATCAGCACCGAGGTGTGGCCGTAGCTGCGGTGCACGTCCAGGTGCTCGAGCTGCGTGGTCGCCGGCAGCACGTAGTCGGCGTGATCGGCGGTATCGGTGAGGAAGTGCTCGAGCACCACGGTGAACAGGTCCTCGCGCGCGAACCCCCGCACCACCTTCGGCGACTCGGGCGCCACCGCGACCGGGTTGCTGTTGTAGACGACCAGCGCCTCGATCCTCGGGCCGAAGGCGGGCGAGGCCTCGCGCAGCAGCTCGTCGCCGATCGTGCTCATGTTGATGGTGCGCGGCCGCCGTGCGCCCAGCAGGTCCGGCCGCTGCAGCGCCGCGTGGGCTATCGGGTACCAGCCGCTGCTCGACAGCAGCAGACCGCCGGCCCGATGCCGCCACGCGCCGACCAGGCAGGGCAGTGTCGCGATCAGGCGCACCGCGTTGCCGCCACCGCGCACGCGCTGCATACCGTAGTTGAGGCGGATCGCGGCCGGCTTCGCCGCGGCGTAGTCGCGTGCCAAGCCGCGCACCTCGTCGGGCGTCAGGCCGCAGACCTCGGCGGCGCGTTCGGGCGTCCAGGCCAGGGCCTTGTCGCGCAGCGCCGGCCAGCCCTCGACGTACCGCTCGATGTAGTCGTGGTCCAGGGCGTCGTCGCGGATCAGTTCATGGACCAGGCCCAGCGCCAGCGCCCCGTCGGTCCCGGGGCGCAGCGCGATGTGCTGGTGGCACTTGTCCGCCGTCTCGGTACGGCGCGGATCGATGCAGATCAAGCGCGCGCCGTTGCGCTTGGCCTGCTGCGCGTAGGTCCAGAAGTGCAGGTTGGACGCGATGCTGTTGCTGCCCCAGATCAGGATCAGCCGGGCCTCGGCGAAATGCTCGACATGCATGCCGACCTTGCCGCCGTAGCTCTGGGTCAGGGCCTCGGCGCCGGCGCTGGCGCAGATCGTGCGATCGAGCAGCGACGCGCCGAGCCGGTGGAAGAAGCGCTGGGCCATGCTCTCGCCCTGCACCAGACCCATGGTCCCGGCATAGCTGTACGGGACGACGGCCTCGGGGTCGCGCGCTGCGATGGCGGCCAGCCGGCCGGCGATATCGGCCAGCGCCTCGTCCCAGCCGACGCGCACGAACTCGCCGCGCCCCTTGGGCCCGACGCGCTTGAGCGGGTGCAGCACCCGCTCGGCGTGATAGGTCCGCTCGGCGTAGCGCGAGACCTTGGTGCACAGCGCGCCGTGCGTCGTCGGATGGTCGGGATCGCCCTGCACCCGGGTGACGCGATCGCCTTCGACGGTGATGCGCAGCGCGCAGGTGTCGGGGCAGTCGTGCGGGCAGGCGCCGCGGACGACGCGCTCCGTTTCGCGAACAGTGGAACTCATCACGAAATCATGTCACACGCGCGGCCGGGGACTCGGCGAGTTGTGGTCGAACGGACATATGTCGCTAGCAATGCCGGGACCCCGCGGCTATTCTCTTCAGCGATTCGCAAGCCAGCCATTAAGTCTTGGCGAAGCAAGCACTTAGACGCTGTTGTTGGGAACCCGCATGAACCGTCGCGACCTGATCCGGCAGATCGCCGCCACCGGGGCCAGTCTGGCCCTGCCCGCCCTGGCCCAGGAGGGTCGGACCATCGTGCTGGGACAGTCGGCCGCGTTCAGCGGCCCGGCCGCGCAGCTGGGCATCCAGATGAACAAGGGCGCGAGGATCTTCTTCGACCAGGTCAACGCCAGCGGCGGCATCAACAACCATTCGATCGACCTGCGCACCGCCGACGACGGCTACGAGCCCGATCGCTGCAAGGCCAACACCGAGAAGTTCATCAAGGACGAGGTGTTCGCGCTCTTCGGCTACGTCGGCACGCCGACCTGCCTGGCCGCGCTGCCCCTGATCAACGAAGCCAAGATCCCGTTCTTCGGGCCGTTCACCGGTGCCGAGGCGCTGCGCGATCCGTTCAGCCGCTATGTCTTCCACCTGCGTGGCTCGTACTACGACGAGACGGCGCTGATCGTGAAGCAGCTGACCTCGCTGGGCCTGAACAAGATCGCGGTCTTCTACCAGGACGACGCCTACGGCAAGGCCGGCCTGGAAGGCGTGACGCGCGCGCTGAAGGCGCTGAACCTGTCGCCGGTCGCGCTGGGCACGGTGCAGCGCAACACCGTCGACGTGGCCAAGGCGGTGGCGGAGATCGTGCCGAAGCAACCCAACGCCGTGGTGCAGATCAGCGCCTACAAGAGCTGCGCGGCCTTCATCCGCGAGGCCCGCAAGGCCGGCTACGGCGGCACCTTCTACAACGTGAGCTTCGTGGGCACGCAGGCCCTGGCCGACGAGCTGGGCCGCGAAGGCCGCGGCGTCATGGTGAGCCAGGTGATGCCCTTCCCCTTCAGCACCACGACGCCGATCGCGCGCGAGTACCTGGAGGCCGTCCGCAAGGCCGGCGCCGATGCCACCGCAAACTACTCGAGCATGGAAGGCTACCTGGCGGCGAAGGTATTCGCCGAGGGCCTGAGGCGCGCCGGGCGCAACCCGTCGCGCGAAGCGCTCATCAACGGCCTCGAATCGATCAACAGCGCCAACTTCGGTGGATTCAACGTCAACTTCGGGCCGCGCGACCACGTGGCCTCGAGCTTCGTCGACCTGTCGATGCTGACCGAAGACGGCAAGGTCCGCCGCTAAACGCAGGAGCAGTGCAACATGCAACGCCGCCAGTTCATCCAACGACTCGGCGGCGCTGCTGCCGCAACGCTCGCCCTGCCGACACAGGCCCAGGCCGAGCGCAACCGCATCGTGCTGGGACAGTCGGCAGCGCTCAGCGGCCCGGCCGCCGAGCTGGGCCTGCAATTCCAGCGCGGCGCGAAGCTCTACTTCGAGCGCCTCAACGCGCGCGGCGGCATCAACGGCCGCGTGATCGAGCTGCGCAGCCTGGACGACGGCTACGAGCCCGAGCGTTGCAAGGCCAACACCGAACGCCTGATCCGCGAAGAGGTGTTCGCACTGTTCGGCTACATCGGCACGCCCACCAGCCTGGCGGCGCTGCCGCTGGCCACCGCGGCCAAGGTCCCCTTCGTCGCCCCCTTCACCGGTGCGCAGGCCCTGCGCGATCCGTTCAACCGCTACGCCTTCCACGTGCGCGCGTCCTACTTCGACGAGACCGCGCGCATCGTCAACCAGCTGGCCTCGCTGGGCACGAAGAAGATCGCGGTCTTCCACCAGAACGACAGCTACGGCCAGGCCGGCCTGGACGGCGTGACCCGCGCGATGAAGACGCTGGGGCTGACGCCGGTGGCCACGGCCACGGTCGAGCGCAATTCGGTCGAGGTGGCCGACGCCGTCAAGGCCATCACCGGGGCCGGACCCGAGGCCGTGGTCCAGATCAGCGCCTACAAGAGCTGCGCCGCCTTCATCCGCGCAGCGCGCAAGGCCGGCTACGGCGGCGGCTTCTACAACGTCAGCTTCGTCGGCACGGCGGCGCTCAGCCGCGAGCTGGGCGCCGACGCGCGCGGCGTCGTCGTCAGCCAGGTGATGCCCTATCCCTTCGCCCCGGTGTCGCCGCTGGCCGGCGAGTACCTGGCCGCCGGGCAGGGCGCGGCGGACTTCGAGGTCAACTACAGCAGCATGGAAGGCTATGTCGCCGCCAAGGTGCTGGCCGAAGCCCTGCGGCGCACCACCGGCGCTTCGCGCGAGGACCTGGTCGGCGGGCTGGAGAACCTGCGAGAGCACGACCTCGGCGGCTTCTTCGTCGACTTCAACGCCCGCAAGCACACCGGATCGACCTTTGCCGAGATGACCATCCTGACCCAGGACGGACGCGTCAGGCGCTGAACCGGGCGCCGCCCCGGCGCTACCATCGCCGCTCGAGGGCGCCAGCCCTGAGGAGCGCACGATGCAGTTGATCGAATCCATCCTCGCCGACAGCGCGGCCGTCGCCGCCATCCGCCGCGACCTGCACGCCCATCCGGAGCTGTGCTTCCAGGAGCAGCGCACCTCCGACGTCATCGCGAAGGCGCTCGCCGACTGGGGCATCCCGGTGCACCGCGGCCTGGGCACGACCGGCGTCGTGGGCATCGTGAAGAACGGCTCGTCGTCGCGCGCCGTGGGCCTGCGCGCCGACATCGACGCGCTGCCCATCACCGAGCACAACCGCTTCGCGCACGCCAGCAAGCACCCCGGCAAGATGCACGCCTGCGGCCACGACGGCCACACGGCGATGCTGCTGGCGGCGGCCAAGCACCTGGCCCGGCACCGCCACTTCGACGGCACCGTCTACCTGATCTTCCAGCCGGCCGAGGAAGGCGGCGGCGGCGCGCGCGAGATGATCAAGGACGGCCTGTTCGACCGGTTCCCCATGGAGGCGGTGTTCGGTGCCCACAACTGGCCGGGGCTCGGGGCCGGCCAGTTCGCGCTCCGGGCCGGGCCGGTCTTCGCCAGCAGCAACGAGTTCAAGATCACGATCCGCGGCAAGGGCTCGCACGGCGCGATGCCGCACCTGGGCATCGATCCGGTGCCGGTGGCCTGCCAGATGGTGCAGGCCTTCCAGACCATCATCACGCGCAACAAGCGGCCGCTGGACACCGGCGTGATCTCGGTGACGATGATCCACACCGGCGAGGCCACGAACGTGGTGCCCGACCACTGCGTGCTCGAGGGCACGGTGCGCACCTTCACCACGGAGGTCCTCGACCTGATCGAGCGCCGCATGAGGATCGTCGCCGAGCAGACCTGCGCCGCCTTCGAGGCCGGCTGCGAGTTCGAGTTCTCGCGCAACTACCCGCCGACGATCAACCATGCGGCAGAGACCGCGTTCGCGCGCACGGTGATGGCCGACGTCGTCGGTCCCGAGAACGTGCTCGAGTTCGAGCCGACGATGGGCGCCGAGGACTTCAGCTATTACCTGCAGCACCGGCCCGGCTGCTACTTCGTGATCGGCAACGGCGACGGCGCGCATCGCGAAGGCGGCCACGGGCTGGGTCCCTGCATGCTGCACAACCCCAGTTACGACTTCAACGACGACCTGATCCCGCTGGGTGCGACGCTGTGGGTGCGCCTGGCCGAGCGCTGGCTCGCCCCGGCGGCGCCCGGCTAGTCGCGCAGGCGCGCCAGCAGGCCGGCCGTCGACGCGTCGAGGCCCGTCACATCGCCGCTGTCCAGGCGCGGCAGCAGCTGATTGCACAGCACCTTGCCCAGTTCGACGCCCCACTGGTCGAAGCTGTTGATGCCCCAGACCGCCCCGCTGCTGAAGACACGGTGCTCGTAGAGGGCGACCAGCGCCCCGAGGCTCGTCGGGTCGAGACGATCGAGCAGCAGCGTCGTGCTGGGTCGATTGCCGGGGAAGCTGCGATGCCGCGCGACGGCCTGCCGCGACATCTGCGGCGAGGCGGTCGACGGCGACTCGAGCAGGGCTTCCTGCGCCGTCTTGCCCAGCATCAGCGCCTGCGATTGCGCCAGGCAGTTGGCCAGCAGCTTGCGATGCTGGTCCTCGAACGCGGCCCGTACCGCTGGCGCGAAGCCGAGCGGGCCGTGGCTGGTCGCGCGCACCGCGATGAACTCGACCGGGATCGTGTCCGTGCCCTGGTGCAGCATCTGGAAGTAGGCGTGCTGGCCGTTGGTCCCGGGCTCGCCCCAGACGACCGGCGCCGTCGCGACGCGCAGCGCCTCGCCCTGCGCGTCGACGCGCTTGCCGTTGCTCTCCATCTCGAGCTGCTGCAGGTAGGCCGGCAGACGCCGCAGGCCCTGGTGGTATGGCGCAACGCTGCGGCTCGCGAAGCCGTGGAAGTTGCGGTACCAGACGTCGAGCAGGCCCAGCAGCACGGGCAGGTTGCGCTCGAGCGGCGCCTCGGCGAAGTGGCGGTCCATCGCATGCGCGCCAGCCAGCATCGCGCGGAAGTGGTCGGCACCGATCGCGATCGCCAGCGGCAGGCCGATCGCCGACCACAGCGAGTAGCGACCGCCGACCCAGTCCCAGAAGCCGAAGCTGGTGGTGATCCCGAAGGCCGCGGCGGCCTCGACGTTGGTGGTCGTGGCGACGAAGTGCTTCGCGATGTCGGTGCCGCCAGCTGCCAGGAACCAGGCCTTGGCGGCCTGCGCGTTGGCCATCGTCTCCTGCGTCGTGAAGGTCTTGGAGGCGACGACGAACAGCGTGTGCCGCGGATCGAGCCGCCGCAGCAGCGGACCCAGGTCGTGGCCGTCGACGTTGGCGACGAAATGGCTGTTCAGTTGTGGATGGGCATAGCCCGCCAGTGCCGCTGCCGCCATCTGCGGACCCAGGTCGGAGCCGCCGATCCCGATGTTCACGACGTCGCGGATGCCGCTGGACTCGACCTGCCGGACCCGGTCGGCGTAGGCCAGCATCGCATCCAGCGTCGCATGCACCTCCGCCGAGAACGGCGCGCTGCCGCGCGGGGCACGCAGTGCCGTGTGCAGCACCGCGCGCGACTCGCTGTCGTTGACCGGCTCGCCGGCCAGCATGCGATCGCGGCGCGCCTCGAGCCCCGTCTCCCGGGCGAGGTCCAGCAGGAAATGCAGCGTGGCGGTGTCGAGCAGGTTCTTCGACAGGTCGGCGAAGACCGACGGGGCTTCGAAGCTGAGGGACGTGTGGCGGTGCGGATCGCGGGCAAAGGCCTCGCGCAGGTCGAAGTCGCGGCCATGCGCCTGGAAATGCCCCTGCAGCGCGCTCCAGGCTGCCGTCTGGTCGCAGGCCACGGCGCGACTCACAGCGCGCGGATCCGCTGCTCGAGCCGCTGCGCGTCGGCCGCAGCGGCCCGCACGCCGGATGCCAGCCGCTCGCTCGCCACGGCATCGTCGTTCAAGGCGTAGCGAAAGCTCGGCTCGTTGTAGCTCGAGGCCTTGGCATCGCAATGAAGCGCTGCATCGGGATCCAGGGCGCGGGCCAGCGGCGCCTGGCTGGCCTGCAACTGCGCCAGCAGGTCGAGGTCGAGCGCGATCAGGTCGCAACCGCTCAGCGCCAGCGCCTGCGCGACGTCGTTCAGGCCGTCGGCCATGACCTCGGTATCGACGCCGAACTTGCGGAAGTAGCGCCAGACGCCGGCCGCCACATCGGCACCCGCCGACAGCAGCGGCACGCCGGCCTCGCCGGCCGCCACCGCCTGGCACGGTGCGAAGACGCAGGCCAGGTGGGTGTGCACGCCGTGGTGGCCCAGGGCCTTGGCGGCCTGGAGGCCCTCCCAGGTCGCGGGGATGCGCACCCGCAGCCGGTCGGGCGGCAGGCCTTCGGATTCGTACAGGCTGGCGATGCGCTGGGCACGCGCGACGATCGCGGCGGTGTCGAAGCTCGAGCGCGCGTCGAGCTCGGTGGAGACCCAGCCCGGCACGACGCCGAGCAGCTCGCAGCCGAAACGCACGAGCAGCCGGTCGAGCAGTGCATCAGGCGGCTGGCCGCGATGGGTCGCGACGGTCTGCGCCAGCAGCGGCGCGCAGACAGGGTCGTCCAGCGCCTCGAGGACACGCGCCATGCCAAGGCTCGCGGCGTGCGGCGCGAACGCGCTCAACCGGCCGAACCGTGCGGTGTCGGCGACCACGGGCGAGAGAAGCTGGAGCTGCTCGAGTTGGCTGGGCATGCGACATCGGCAAGAGCCGTCGCGACGATGATAGACCGCAGCCCGCCGTCGCCCGACCGAGGGTCAGGCGACGCTGGCGTCTTCCTGCGTGAGCAATTCGGCGATTCCGTACAGCTCGGCCAGCTCGCGCAGGTGCTGCGGCAGGGAACGCAGTTCGTAGCGCTTGCCCCAGGCCTGGGCCAGCCGCCGGCACTCGATCAGCACGGCCAGCGCGCTGGAGTCGAAGTGCTGCAGCTGCGAGCCGTCGATGACCAGCAGCGGCTCGGCCTCGCGTTCGAGCGAGACCTTGAGCAGTCGCAGCGTGTCGCGCGCCTCGCGCAAGGTCAGCGTGTCGGGCAGCAGCAGCGTCGTCATCGCTCGCCGGCCTCAGCTCTTGGCGGCCGCCGCCTTGTTGCGCTCGGCCAGCTTGGCGATCAGGCCGTCGATGCCGTTGGCCGAGATCTCCTGCGCGAAGCTGTTGCGGTAGTTCTCGACCAGCCACACGCCGAGCACGTTGACGTCGTAGATCTTCCAGCCGTCGGAAGTCTTCTCCAGGCGATAGTCCAGCTGGATCGCATCACCGCGTCCCTTGACCTCGGTGCGCACGACGACCTCGGTGTCCTCGGGCTTGCTGCGCAGCGGCCGCAACTCCACGACCTGATCGCGGACCTGGGTCAGTGCGCCCGAATAGGTGCGCACCAGCAGGGTCTTGAACTCGGCCTGCAGCTTCTGCTGCTGCTCGGGGCTGGCCTGACGCCAGTAGCGACCGACGGCCGACGCCGTCATGCGCTGGAAGTTGACGTGCGGCAGCACCTTGGCGTCGACCAGGGCCATGATCTTCTTCAGGTCACCGGCCTGGATGGCCTTGTCGGCCTTCACGCTGTCGATGACCTCGGTCGAGACCTGCTTGACCAGCGCATCCGGAGTCTGGACTTCGGCGCGGACCGGCGACTGCAGCAAGCCCAGCGACACGAGGCCCGTGGCGGCCAGGCGAGCGAGGAATTGACGTTTCTTCATAGAACCTTTCTGCAGTGATCGCTCACATGATGATCTGCTTGGAGGCGCGGACCGGGGACCGGGTTCACCACGCTACAAGGCGTTGCATCTCAACGCACGCGCCGGCACCCCGGTGGACGCCGGTCAGCACGACTGCTCAGCGATCCGGCGCGCTCGCGGCCGCAGGCGCCGGCGCGGCACTCGCGCCCGGAGCCGCCGGCAGCGGCAGATCGTAGCGCTCGTTGTCGCCGTCGGGCGGAGCGCCGTCGTAGATCAGGCTGCGCCGACGCTGCAGGTAGGCGTCCCGGATGAAGGTGTACTTGTCGAGTGCGATGTCGTCGAGCAGGCCGGTCGCACCCAGCAGGTTGGCCCGGGCGTTGACGACCCGCACGGCCGTCAGCGTGTTGCGCACCGCGATCGAGTGGGCGATCTGGTCCGGCGACGCCTTGATGTCCACCGGCAGGCCGACCACATCGCGGATCGTCGACGGACCGAGGATCGGCAGCACCAGGTAGGCGCCGGCCGGCACGCCCCAGCGGCCCAGCGTCTGACCGAAGTCCTCGTAGTGCGGATCGAGACCCAGCTCGCTGGCCCAGTCGACGAATCCGCCGGCGCCCAGCACGGTGTTGGTGCCGAAGCGGATGAAGTCGCTGGCGCCGTCGCCGAAGCGGCCCTGCAACACCAGGTTCACCGCCGACCACGCGTCACGCAGGTTGTTGAAGAAGTTGCTGACGCCGAGCCGGATGGTCTGAGGCACGATGTCGCGATAGACCGTGGCCGGCGGCACGATCACGTACTTGTCGACACCCTCGTTGAAGGCGAAGACCTGCCGGTTGAGCTTCTCGAGCGGGTCGGGGCGCTGCGCGGTCGCACAGCCCGCCAGCAGCAGGCTGGCGCCCACCGCGAGCGCGACCAGGCGTCGAGGGGACGATCGCGTCACTTCTTGCCCCCCTCGGCCGTGCCGGTGTCCGCGGCCTTGTCGTAGAGGAACTGGCTGATCAGGTTCTCCAGCACCACGGCGGACTGCGTCATCGAGATCTTGTCGCCGCCGGCAAGCAGCTTCTCCTCGGCCCCGGGTTCGATGCCGATGTACTGCTCGCCGAGCAGGCCGGACGTGAGGATCTTGGCCGAGCTGTCCTTCGGAAAGCTGAAGCGCTTCTCGAAGTCCAGGTCGACGCGGGCCTGGTAGGTGGTCGTGTCGAAGCCGATCGCCGCCACGCGGCCCACGACCACGCCGGCGCTCTTGACCGGTGCCCGAACCTTGAGGCCACCGATGTTGTCGAAGCGCGCCGAGACCGTGTACGTGTCCTCGAAGCTCAGGCTCAGCAGGTTGCCGGCCTTCAGCGCGAGGAACAGGATCGCGGCCGCGCCGATCATCACGAACAGGCCGACCCAGAGGTCGTTCTTGGATTTCTGCATCTTGTCTCTCCTGGTGCGCGATGCCTCAGATGGAGAACATCATCGCGGTCAGCACGAAGTCGAGGCCCAGCACCGCCAGCGAGGCGACCACCACGGTGCGCGTCGTGGCTCGCGACACGCCTTCGGGCGTCGGCTGGCAGGTGTAGCCCTGCCACAGCGCGACGAAGGTGACGGTGATGCCGAACACCACGCTCTTGACGATGCCGTTGCCGACGTCCTTGAACACGTCCACGCCGCCCTGCATCTGCGACCAGAAGCCGCCGGCGTCGATGCCGATCAGCAGGACGCCGACGACATAGCCGCCGATGATGCCGACCGCGCTGAACACCGCGGCCAGCAAGGGCATCACGATCACGCCACCCCAGAAGCGTGGAGCCAGCACGCGCTGCACGGGGTCGACGGCCATCATCTCCATCGCGGTCAGTTGCTCGCCGGCCTTCATCAGGCCGATCTCGGCAGTCAACGAGGTGCCGGCGCGGCCGGCGAACAGCAGCGCGGTGACGACCGGCCCGAGTTCGCGCACCAGCGACAGCGCCACCAGCAGGCCGAGCGCTTCCGACGAACCGTAGCGTTGCAGCGTGTAGTAGCCCTGCAGCCCGAGCACGAAGCCGACGAACAGCCCCGAGACGGTGATGATGGCCAGCGAGTGGTTGCCGAGGAAGTGGACCTGGTCGACGATCAGCCGCACGCGCTGGAAGGCGCTGGCGGCGCTGGCCGCCAGCCGCGCGAAGAGCCGCGTCGCCGCGCCGATGTCCGCGAGCTTGCTCCGCACGGCCAGGCCGACGTCGGCGGGTTGGTACCAGCTCATCGGGCCCCCACGCCGAAATCCTCGCCGACGGCCGTCGCGGGGTAGTGGAAGCGCACCGGACCGTCGGGCTCGGCATCGACGAACTGGCGCACCAGCGGATCGCTGCTCTCTCGCATCTCGGTCGGCGTGCCTTGCGCGACGACACCGCCGTTGGCGATGAAGACCACGTGGTCGGCGATCCCGAAGGTCTCGTCGACGTCGTGCGATACGACGATGCTCGTGATCCCCAGCGACTGGTTCAGCTCCTTGATCAGCCGCGCCGCCACGCCCATCGAGATCGGATCCAGGCCGGCGAAGGGCTCGTCGTAGAGCATCAGTTCGGGGTCGAGCGCGATGGCCCGCGCCAGCGCGACACGGCGCGCCATGCCGCCCGAGACCTGGCTGGGCATCAGGTCGCGCGCGCCGCGCAGTCCCACCGCGTTGAGCTTCATCAGCACCAGGTCGCGGATCATCGATTCGGACAGCCCACTGTGCTCGCGCAGCGGAAACGCCACGTTGTCGAACACCGAGAGATCGGTGAACAGCGCCCCGAACTGGAACAGCATGCCCATGCGGCGCCGCGCGGCGTAGAGGCCGTCGCGGTCCAGAGTCGCCAGGTCGGTCCCGTCGAACAGCACCTGGCCGCTCATCGGGTCGATCTGCCGGCCGATCAGCCGCAGCACGGTCGTCTTGCCACCGCCCGAGGTTCCCATCAGCGCCACCACGCTGCCGCGCGGCACGACCAGGTCGACATCGCGCAGGATGACGCGATCGCCATAGCCGCAGGTGACCTGCCTGATTTCGACGAGAGCGGGGGAGCGGTCGGGACTCGACGGCGCTGTTGGACTTGTCATGGGCCGGAGGGGGCCGGCGTCATGGGGACGCGGCCGCCGGGATGATAGGGGATAACACCGAGCCGCGTCGGCCCGGTGCCACCCGGCCCGGGCTAGCGGGGCAGGTCGCTGCAGCCCATCAGGAACTCGTCGACGGCCCGCGCGGCCTGGCGGCCCTCGCGGATCGCCCAGACGACCAGCGACTGCCCGCGCCGCATGTCGCCGGCCGCGAAGACCTTGGCCACGTTGGTCTTGTAGCCGCCGATGAAGTCCGTGCCGGCCCTGGCGTTGCCGCGCGCATCCTTCTCGACGCCGAAGCCCTCGAGGATGGACGCGACCGGGTTGACGAACCCCATGGCCAGCAGCACCAGATCGGCCTTCAGGACCTGCTCGCTGCCGGGCACCTCGACCATCTTGCCGCCCTGCCATTCCACACGGACGGTCTTCAGCGCCGTGACCCGGCCCTGGTCCTTGCCGTCGCCGCCGATGAACTCCTTGGTGGCGATCGCGAACTCGCGCTCGCAGCCTTCCTCGTGGCTGGAACTGGTGCGCAGCTTGACGGGCCAGTACGGCCAGGTCAGCGGCTTGTCCTCTTCCTCGGGCGGCTGAGGCAGCAGCTCGAACTGCGTCACGCTCTTCGCGCCATGGCGATTGCTGGTGCCCACGCAGTCGCTGCCGGTGTCGCCGCCGCCGATCACGATCACGTGCTTGCCGTCGGCCCGCAACTGCGACTTCAGCTTGTCCCCGGCATTGATCTTGTTCTGCTGCGGCAGGAACTCCATCGCGAAGTGGACGCCGTCCAGATCGCGGCCCGGTACCGGCAGATCGCGCGACTGTTCCGCCCCGCCGGTCAGCAGGACCGCATCGAACTCGGCGAGCAGCTGCTGGGGGGCGATGATCTCCTTGGCCCAGTTGGTGACCTTGCTGCCTTCCGGCAGGTGGCCGACCAGCACACCGGTGCGGAAACTCACGCCTTCGGCCTTCATCTGGTCGACGCGCCGGTCGATGTGCGACTTCTCCATCTTGAAGTCGGGGATGCCGTAGCGCAGCAGGCCGCCGATGCGATCGTTCTTCTCGAACAGCGTCACGTCGTGGCCGGCACGCGCCAGCTGCTGGGCCGCGGCCATGCCGGCAGGGCCGGAGCCGACGACCGCGACCTTGCGGCCGGTCTTGTGCTTCGCCGGCTGCGGCTGCACCCAGCCCTCGGCCCAGGCGCGATCGATGATCGCGTGCTCGATCGACTTGATGCCCACCGGATCGTCGTTGACGTTGAGCGTGCAGGCGGCTTCGCAGGGTGCCGGGCAGATGCGTCCGGTGAACTCGGGGAAGTTGTTGGTCGAGTGCAGAACCGCGATCGCGTTCTTCCAGTCTCCGCGATACACCAGGTCGTTGAAGTCCGGGATGATGTTGTTGACCGGGCAGCCCGAGTTGCAGAACGGCGTGCCGCAGTCCATGCAGCGTGCGCCCTGCACCCGCGCCTCATCGTCCTTGAGGCCGATGACGAATTCCTTGTAGTGCTTGACGCGCTCGGCGACCGGCGCGTAGCCCTCTTCGAGCCGTTCGAATTCCAGGAAACCGGTGACCTTGCCCATGTTGCTGATTCCTGTGATCGATTACTTGGCCGGCACGGCCTTGCCGGCGGCCTTCTTCTCGCTGCCTCTGGCCTTGGCGATCGTCTCGGTGGCCTCTCTCTTGGCACCCAGTTCGCCGAGCGCGCGCTTGTACTCGCTCGGGAAGACCTTGACGAAGCGGCCACGCGCCTGGACCCAGTGGTCGAGGATCTCGCGTGCACGCAGTGACCCGGTCCACTTGTGGTGGTCCTCGATCAGCTTGCGCAGCAGCAGTTCGTCGGCCACGCCCTTGTGGAAGATCGCGGCATCCTGCGATGCGCGCTGCTCGTCGGCCGGCAGGACCTTGTCGAGCGCGACCATCGCCGTGTTGCAGCGGGTCGCGAACGTGCCGTCTTCGTCGTAGACATACGCCATGCCGCCCGACATGCCGGCCGCGAAGTTTCGACCGGTCTTGCCGAGTACGACGACGGTGCCGCCGGTCATGTACTCGCAGCCATGATCGCCGGTGCCTTCGACCACCGCGGTGGCGCCCGACAGCCGCACCGCGAAGCGCTCGCCCGCCACGCCGCGGAAGAAGGCCTCGCCGCTGGTCGCACCGTAGAGCACGGTGTTGCCGACGATGATGTTCTGCGTCGCGTCACCGCGGAACTCGATGCTCGGCCGCACCACCACACGGCCGCCCGACAGGCCCTTGCCGGTGTAGTCGTTGGCGTCGCCGATCAGGTAGAGCGTGATGCCCTGCGCCAGGAAAGCGCCGAAGCTCTGGCCGCCCGTGCCCTCGAGCTGCATGAAGATCGTGTGGTCGGGCAGGCCCTCGGGGCGATGGCGGATCAGCTCGCCCGACAGCATCGCGCCCACCGTGCGGTTGACGTTGCGCGCCTCGTCGATGAACTGCACCTTCTCGCCGCGCTCGATCGCCGGCTTGCACTTCTCGATCAGCTTGACGTCGAGCGCGCGCGCCAGGCCATGGTCCTGCTCGTCGACCTGCCGGCGCGGCACGTCGGCCGCGACCTTGGGCAGATGGAAGACGCGGCTGAAGTCCAGGCCCTTGGCCTTCCAGTGAGCGATGCCCTTCTTCGTGTCGAGCAGGTCGGCGCGGCCGATCAGGTCGTCGAACTTGCGGATGCCCAGCTGCGCCATGATCTGGCGCGCTTCCTCGGCGACGAAGAAGAAGAAGTTGACGACATGCTCGGGCTTGCCGGCGAACTTGCGCCGCAGCACCGGGTCCTGCGTGGCCACTCCCACCGGACAGGTGTTGAGGTGGCACTTGCGCATCATGATGCAGCCCTCGACGACCAGCGGCGCGGTCGCGAAGCCGAACTCGTCGGCGCCGAGCAGTGCGCCGATGACGACATCGCGGCCGGTCTTCATCTGGCCATCGGCCTGCACACGGATGCGACCGCGCAGACCGTTGAGCACCAGCGTCTGCTGGGTTTCGGCGAGGCCCAGCTCCCAGGGAGTCCCGGCGTGCTTGATGCTCGACCACGGCGAGGCGCCGGTGCCGCCGTCGTGGCCGGCGATCACCACATGATCCGACTTCGCCTTCGCGACGCCGGCTGCGATCGTGCCGACACCGACTTCGGACACCAGCTTGACGCTGATCGACGCACGCGGGTTGGCGTTCTTGAGGTCGTGGATGAGTTGCGCCAGATCCTCGATCGAATAGATGTCGTGGTGTGGCGGCGGGCTGATGAGGCCCACGCCCGGCACGCTGTAGCGCAGCATGCCGATGTAGTCCGACACCTTGCCGCCCGGCAGCTGGCCGCCTTCGCCCGGCTTGGCGCCCTGGGCCATCTTGATCTGGATCTGGTCGGCCGAGACCAGGTACTCGGTCGTCACGCCGAACCGGCCCGAGGCCACCTGCTTGATCCTGGAGCGCAGGCTGTCGCCGTCCTTCAACTCGTAGTCGGCCTCGATGACCTTGGCGCCGATCACGTCGGACACCTTGGTGCCGGCGGTGATCGGGATGCCCTTGAGTTCGTTGCGGTACCGCGCCGGATCCTCGCCGCCCTCGCCGGTGTTGGACTTGCCGCCGATGCGATTCATCGCGATCGCGAGCGTGGAATGCGCCTCGGTCGAGATCGAGCCGAGCGACATCGCCCCGGTGGCGAAACGCTTCACGATCTCGGCGGCCGGCTCGACCTCGTCGAGCGGAATCGCCTTGCCGGGATCGACCTTGAACTCGAACAGCCCGCGCAGTGTCATGTGCCGGCGCGACTGGTCGTTGATCAGCTGCGCGTATTCCTTGTAGGTCTCGAACTTGTTCGCACGCGCGCTGTGCTGCAGCTTGGCGATCGCGTCGGGCGTCCACATGTGCTCTTCGCCACGTGCGCGCCAGGCGTACTCGCCGCCGGCGTCCAGCATGCCCTCCAGCACCGGGTCGTCGCCGAAGGCCGCCTTGTGCATGCGGATGCCTTCCTCGGCCACCTCGAAGACGCCGATGCCGCCGACCTGCGAGGCCGTGCCGCGGAAGTACTTCTCGACCAGCCCCTTCTCCAGGCCGATCGCCTCGAAGAGCTGCGCGCCGCAATAGGACATGTAGGTCGACACGCCCATCTTGGACATGATCTTCGACAGGCCCTTGCCGATCGCCTTGACGTAGTTGTAGATCGCCTTGTCGGCGCTGAGGTCGCCCGGCAACTCCTTGTGCAAGGCGACCAGCGTCTCCATCGCCAGGTAGGGATGCACGGCTTCGGCGCCATAGCCCGCCAGCACGCCGAAGTGATGGACCTCGCGTGCCGAGCCCGTCTCGACAACGAGGCCGGCCGTCGTGCGCAAGCCCTCGCGGACGAGGTGCTGGTGGATGGCCGACAGCGCCAGCAGCGCCGGGATGGCGACGAAGTCGCGGCTCATCCGGCGGTCCGTGATGATGAGGATGTTGTGGCCGCTCTTGATCGCGTCCACCGCCTCGGCGCACAGGGAGGCCAGCTTCGCCTCGACGCCCTCGTCGCCCCAGGCGAACGGGTAGATGATGTCGAGTTCGTAGGACTTGAACTTGCCGTGCGTCGGCTTCTCGATCGTGCGCAGGCGCGCCATGTCCTCGAAGTCGAGGATGGGCTGCGAGACCTCCAGCCGCATCGGCGGGTTCACCGCGTTGATGTCCAGCAGGTTGGGCTTGGGGCCGATGAAACTGTTCAGCGACATCACGATGGCTTCGCGGATCGGGTCGATCGGCGGGTTCGTGACCTGCGCGAACATCTGCTTGAAGTAGTTGTACAGCGGCTTGTTCTTGTCGGACAGCACGGCCAGCGGCGAGTCGTTGCCCATCGAGCCGATGCCCTCCTCGCCGGCCTGGGCCATCGGGCTCATCAGGAACTTCAGGTCCTCCTGCGTGTAGCCGAAGGCCTGCTGGCGGTCGAGCAAGGTTTCGGCGAAGGCCGGCGCGTCATCGGACGGCGCCTGCACGTCCTCGAGCTTGATGCGCACGTTCTCGATCCACTGCCGGTAGGGCTTGGCCGAGGCATAGGTCGTCTTCAACTCCTCGTCGTCGACGATGCGGCCCTGCTCGAGGTCGATCAGGAACATCTTGCCGGGCTGGAGGCGCCACTTCTTGACGATCTTGTTCTCGGGGATCGGCAGCACGCCGGACTCCGAGGCCATGACCACCAGGTCGTCGTCGGTGACGATGTAGCGCGCCGGGCGCAGGCCGTTGCGGTCGAGCGTGGCGCCGATCTGCCGGCCGTCGGTGAACACCATCGCGGCCGGGCCGTCCCAGGGCTCGAGCATCGCGGCGTGGTACTCGTAGAACGCGCGACGGCGCTCGTCCATCGTCGTGTGCTGCTCCCAGGCCTCGGGGATCATCATCATCGCCGCATGGGCCAGCGGATAGCCTGCCATCGTCAGCAGCTCGAGCGCGTTGTCGAAGGTTGCGGTGTCGGACTGGCCTTCGAAGCTGATCGGGTAGAGCTTGTTCAGGTCGTCGCCGAGCACGGGGGACTTCATCACGCCCTGCCGCGCGCGCATCCAGTTGAAGTTGCCCTTGACGGTGTTGATCTCGCCGTTGTGCGCCACCATCCGGTAGGGGTGGGCCAGCGGCCATTCGGGGAAGGTGTTGGTCGAGAAGCGCTGGTGCACGAGCGCCAGCGACGAGACGACACGCTCGTCGGACAGGTCCTTGTAGTAGGTGCCGACCTGGTTGGCCAGCAGCAGGCCCTTGTAGATCACCGTGCGGCAGCTCATGCTGGGCACGTAGTACTCGTGGCTGTGGGTGAGCTTGAGCGCCTGGATGGCGCTGCTGGCGGTCTTGCGGATCACGTAGAGCT
>NZ_CADEFR010000013.1 GCF_902826655.1 uncultured Methylibium sp.
GAGCGGCGCCCTTACAAGGCGTAGGTCGGGGGTTCGAACCCCTCAGCACCCACCAAGCAAGCGCGCGCCGGCCCGATCGGGCAGCCCGGCCGCTTCGCTAGAATCCAGCCGTGCCGTTCCATGCAGAGGGCTGCATGACGGGCGCCGGCTCCGCGCAAGAAGGCGAACCTCGGTTCGCCTTCGTCGCATCTGGCCGGTGCATTCCGCCACCGAGGTCTCCCGATGTTCGAGTTCGTCCGTTCCCACACCCGGCTCTTCCAGTTCATCCTGGTGCTGCTGATCTTCCCGGCCTTCGTGTTCTTCGGCATCGAGGGCTACAGCACGTTCAACGCCGCCAACGTGTCGGTGGCCAAGGTTGCCGGCCGCTCGATCACGCAGGCCGAGTGGGATGCCGCCCACCGCAAGCAGGTCGAGCAGTTGCGCGCGCAGTCGCCCAACCTCGATCTCAAGCTGGTCGACACCCCGGCGATGAAGCAGCAGACGCTGGAGAGCCTGGTCCGGGAGCGCGTGATGCTGGTCGCGGCCGACAAGCTGCACCTCACGGCGAGCGACGAACGCGCTGCGCGCTGGCTGCTCGACGCACCGCAGTTCGAGTCGCTGCGCAATCCGGACGGCAGCCTCAATCGGGCCCTGATCGACCAGCGCCTCGCGGCGCTCGGCATGAGCGGCGCGCAGTTCGACCAGGACCTGCGCCTGGAGCTGGCGCGGCGGCAGGTCGAGACCGGCATCGGTGGCAGCGCGGTGGCGCCGGTGGGGGTGACGGAAGCGGCGCTCGACGCGCTGCTGCAGCGGCGCGAGGTGCGAGTGGCACGCTTCGAGACGAAGAACTTCGTCGACAAGGTCAAGCCGACCGACGCCGACGTCGAGGCCTACTACAACGCCCCCAAGCGCGCCGGCGAGTTCGACACGCCGGAGCGTGCGTCGATCGAGTACCTCGTGCTCGACATGGAAGCGATCAAGGCCGGCATCAGCGTCAGCGACGAGGATCTGCGCAAGTACTACGCCGAGAACGCCAGCCGCTACACCACGCCGGAAGAGCGGCGCGCCAGTCACATCGTCGTGAAGCTGGCGCCGGGTGCGCCGGCGGCCGAGCGCGAGAAGGCGAAGGCCAAGGCCGAAGGCCTGCTGGCCGAGGCCCGGAAGGACCCGAGCCGCTTCGCCGATCTGGCGAAGAAGAACTCGGACGATCCGAGTGCCGCTCAGGGCGGCGACATCGGCGTGTTCTTCGCCCGTGGCGCCATCGACAAGGCGGTCGAGGACGTGGCCTTCTCGCTGAAGGTCGGCGAGGTCGGCGGTGTCGCGCAGAGCGAGTCGGGCTTCCACGTGATCCAGCTGACGGCGGTGCGAGGCGGCGAGAAGAAGCCCTTCGAGGCCGCCAAGGATGAGATCGCCAACGAGATCAAGCAGCAACTCGCGCAGCGCCAGTTCGCCGAGGCGGCCGAAAGCTTCAGCAACCTCGTCTACGAACAGTCCGACAGCCTGAAGCCCGCAGCGGACAAGCTGAAGCTGAGCATCCGCAGCGCGAAGGCCGTCACGCGCACGCCGGCCCAGGATGCCGCCGGCCCGCTGGCCAACGTCAAGTTCCTGAGTGCGCTGTTCGCGGCCGAAGTGCTGCGCGACAAGCGCAACACCGAGACGGTGGATCTCGGCGGCAACCAGCTGGCGGCCGGCCGCATCGTCGAGTACGCCCCGGCACGCAAGCTGCCGCTGGCCGAGGTGAAGGATCTGGTGCGCCAACGCGTCATCGCCGACCAGGCCGCGGCGCTCGCGCGCAAGGAAGGCGAAGCCAGGCTCGCTGCCTGGCGCGGCGGCGCCGCGCCCGAGGGCCTCGAGCCTGCCATGCCGGTGTCGCGCGGGCTGACGCAGACGCTCCCACCGGAGTTGATCGACGCGGTGATGAAGGCGCCGGCGTCGCCGCTGCCGGGCTGGACCGGCGTGGACTTCGGCGTGCAGGGCTTTGCGGTGGTGCGGATCGACAAGCTGCTGCCGCGCGACCCGGCCCTCGGTGACCTGCCGCGCCTTCAATCCCAGTACGCGCAGGTCTGGGGCGCCGCCGAGGCCGAGGCCTACTACGCCGCACTGAAGGAGCGCTACAAGGTCCAGATCACCGGTGTCGCGAAGGAGTCCGACACGTCCGGTGGCGGCACGTCGCGCTGAGTCGGTCCGCTATACTTGCCGCCTTCGGTGGTGGCTGTAGCTCAGTTGGTAGAGTCCAGGATTGTGATTCCTGTTGTCGTGGGTTCGAGTCCCATCAGCCACCCCAAAACGATGATGCGAAGGGCCCCGTTCGGGGCCCTTTTTCTTTGCCGGTGCGACAGCGAAAGTCAGCGCTGCTTGTACTGCTCGCTGCCGAAGAGCATCTTGCGCGCCTGCTCGTCGACCAGCGGCTTGCGGCGATTGGCCAGCACCTCGACGCCGCGCTGCACGGCCGGACGGCCGCCGATCTCGTCGAACCAGCCCTTGAGGTGAGGGTAGTCGTTCCAGTCGATGCCCTGGTTCTTCCAGGAGCGCAACCACGGAAAGATCGCGATGTCCGCGATGCCGTACTCGTCGCCGGCGATGTACTTGTGGCGGGCGAGCTGCTTGTTCATCACGCCGTACAGGCGCTTCGCCTCGTTGGTGTAGCGGTCGATCGCGTAGCCGATCTTCTCGGGCGCGTAGATGCGGAAGTGGTGCGTCTGCCCCAGCATCGGGCCGACGCCGCCCATCTGGAACATCAACCACTCGAGCACGCGATAGCGGTCGCGCAGCTCGGTGGGCAGGAAGCGTCCGGTCTTGGCGGCGAGGTACAGCAGGATCGCGCCCGACTCGAACATCGAGATCGGCTCGCCGTCCGGCCCGTCGGGGTCGACGATGGCGGGGATCTTGTTGTTGGGGCTGATTGCCAGGAACTCCGGCTTGAACTGGTCGCCGGCGCCGATGTCGACCGCGTGGACGCGGTAAGGCAGACCGCACTCTTCGAGCATGATGTGGACCTTGTGGCCGTTGGGCGTGGCCCAGGAATACACTTCGATCATCGTCGGAGCCTCGGTGGATGGGTCGGTCGTCGAGCGGCCGAGCGGCCGAGCGGCCTGCAGCCACTCTATTCCATCGCACAGACCCATGCTCGAGTCATTCAAACGCTGGATCGGTGGCAAGCGGGGCGGGCCCGACGGCCGTGCCCTGCACGCCTGGGCCCGGCAGCGCGGCTGGATGGCCAAGCGCGTGCGTGACGACGAAGGGGTCGTGATCGAAGGCACCATGCACGGCACGGCGTGGCGCATGGAGTGGGGCACGCCGCAGCGCGCCTACCTGCTCGACCGCGAGTTGCGCCTGCGCATGGACCTGGGACTGCCCCAGAGCCTGCAGATGCTGATCACCTCTCGCGGGCTGGCCGAAGAGCTCGAGCAGGCTGCCTACGCGCTGTTCACGCAGGACATGCAGACGCAGATCGACTCCGGCATGCCCGAAGAGATGCGCTGGCTCGCGATGTTCCCGAAGACGCAGCTGTCGGCGCTCAAGCCGCTGCGCTCGCGCTTCTCGGCGACGGCCAGCTCGGCCGAGAACCTGTCCAACTGGCTCGGCGCCGAACTGATCGCCCAGCTCGATGCAGCCACCCGCAGCTGGCTGGCCCAGGACGAGCCGATGGTGCTGATGACCCTGCGCGGCCGCATCTACCTGCGGCTCGAGGCGCTGTCCCCCGATTCGGCCATGCTCGACGGCGTGCTGGCCTTGTTCGAGGCCGCTGCGCGCAGCGCACTCGCGTCGGCCGACGGCGCCTCGGGCCAGCAGCACTGGCCGACGACCGGCTCGACAGCCTGGCAAAGCCACCTGCCGTCGAGCTACCCCGACGACAGCGTCCGCGGCGACGAGCGCTGAGCCCGCGCTCGTCGCGTCAGGCCGGGGCGTACTTGCCGAGTTCCTGCTTGGCGATCGCGTTGCGGTGCACCTCGTCCGGTCCGTCGGCAAAGCGCAGCGTGCGCGCACCGGCATAGGCGTAGGCCAGCGGGAAGTCTTCGCACATGCCGCCGCCGCCGTGCGCCTGCATGGCCCAGTCGATGACCTGGCAGGCCATGCTGGGGGCGACGACCTTGATCATCGCGATCTCCTGCTTGGCCGCCTTGTTGCCGGCCACGTCCATCATCCAGGCGGCCTTCAGGGTCAGCAGGCGCGCCATGTCGATCCGGCAGCGCGCCTCGGCGATGCGCTCGCGCGTCACGCCCTGGTCGGCCACCGGGCGGCCGAAGGCGACGCGCGACGACGCCCGCTTGCACATCAGCTGCAAGGCACGCTCGGCCAGGCCGATCAGGCGCATGCAGTGATGGATGCGGCCCGGGCCCAGGCGGCCCTGGGCGATCTCGAAGCCGCGGCCCTCGCCGAGCAGGATGTTGCTGGCCGGCACGCGCACGTTGTCGAAGCTGATCTCGCAGTGGCCGTGCGGCGCATCGTCGTAGCCGAAGACCTGGAGCGGCCGGTGAATGGTGATGCCCTGGGCGTCGGCCGGCACCAGGATCATCGATTGCTGGCTGTGGCGCGGTGCGTCCGGGTCGGTCTTGCCCATGAAGATGTAGACCGCGCAGCGCGGGTCGCCGGCGCCCGAGATCCACCACTTGCGGCCGTTGATCACGTAGTCGTCGCCTTGCCGCTCGATGCGCGACGCGATGTTGGTCGCGTCGCTCGAGGCCACGGCTGGCTCGGTCATCGCGAAGGCGCTGCGGATCTCGCCGCGCAGCAGCGGCTCGAGCCAGCGCTTCTTGTGGTCGGCCGTGCCGTAGCGGACGATGGTCTCCATGTTGCCGGTGTCCGGCGCCGAGCAGTTGAAGACCTCGCTGGCCCAGGGCACGGCTCCCATGATCTCGGCCAGCGGCGCGTACTCCTGGTTCGTCAGCCCGGCGCCGTAGTCGCCCGACGTGTTGTGGGTTCCGTCGGCGCTCGCCGGCAGGAACAGGTTCCACAGGCCCTCGGCGCGCGCCTTGGCCTTCAGCTCGTCGATCAGTCGCAGGTGCGTCCAGCGCTTGCCGGCCTTCGTGTTGTCGTCGATCTCTTTCCAGTACGCGGCCTCGTTCGGATAGACATGGCGTTCCATGAACGCCGACACGCGTGCCTGCAGGTCCTTGGTGCGCGGCGAGTAGTCGAAGTCCATGCCGTCTCTCCTGTGTGTGTCGGCGATCGCTCAGCGCATCTTCTGCGCGATCGCCCAGCCCATCTCCGCCAGTGGCCTGGCGCCCGCGCCGGCCTGTCGCGCCTGCTCGCTCGCGGCGGTGCCGTCGACGACCCGCTTCGCGATGCCCTGCAGGATGCCGGCCATGCGGAACAGGTTGTAGGCGAGGTAGAAGTTCCAGTCAGTCACCAGCGCGTCAGCGCCTCCTCGTGAGCCCGCACGGCCGGTCCGGTCGCAATAGCGCTGGATGTAGTCGGCCTCGCTCGGGATGCCCAGCGCGGCGAGATCCAGGCCGCCGATCCCGCGGAAGGCGCCAGGCTGGATGTGCCAGCTCATGCAGTGGTAGCTGAAGTCGGCCAGCGGATGCCCCAGCGTCGACAGCTCCCAGTCCAGCACGGCGAGGATGCGCGGCTCGCTCGGGTGGAAGATGAGGTTGTCGAGGCGGTAGTCGCCATGCACGATGCCGACCTGCGACGCGTCCAGCGCGCTGGCCGGGATGTGCGCCGGCAGCCACTCGATCAGCCGGTCCATGGCGGGGATCGGATCGGTGATCGAGGCCTGGTACTGCCGGGTCCAGCGGCCGATCTGACGCTCGAAGTAGTTGCCCGGCTTGCCATAGGCCTCGAGGCCGCACGCCTTGAAGTCGACCTGGTGCAGGGCGGCGATCACGCGGTTCATCTCGTCGTAGATCGCGCCGCGTTCGGGCGGGGTGAGGTCGGGCAGGGCCTGGCTCCACAGCACGCGGCCCTGGACGAACTCCATCACGTAGAAGGCGCGGCCGATGATGGCCTCGTCCTCGCACAGCACGTGCATCTGCGCCACCGGCACCTCGCTGCCGGCCAGCGCGCGCATCACGGCGAACTCGCGCTCGATCGCATGGGCCGACGGCAGCAGCCTGGCGACCGGGCCGGGCTTGGTCCGCATCACGTAGCTGCGGCCGGGGGTCACGAGCTTGAAGGTCGGATTGGACTGGCCGCCCTTGAACTGTTCGACTTCCAGCGGGCCGGCGAAGCCGTCGAGATGGCGTCCCAGGTAGTCCTGGAGGGCGCCCTTGTCGAAGGCATGCTGGGCGGCGACGGGCTTGGTTCCGGTGTAGGCGTCCATCGGGGGCGGGTCTCTCGTCCTATCGTTCTATCGTTCCGCGATCGCGAGCAGCTTCTGGCGCGACAGCACCACCAGCCGCGTCGGCTCGACCCGCACCGCGCCGTCGCGCTCGAAGCCCTTGAGCTCCTGGTTGACCCGCTGGCGCGACGCGCCGAGCAGTTGCGCCAGATCCTCCTGCGCGAGCTGCAGGCCGATGCGGATCTCCTCGCCCTGCGCGATGCCGTAGCTGCGGGCCAGCAGCAGCAACTGCTTGGCGAGCCGGGCCGCGAGCGGGCGGGTGTTGAGGTCCTCGAACACGTCGAACATCAGGCGCAGCCGCCGGCATTGCAGGCGAAGCAGGGCGTCGTACAGCTCGACGTACTGCGCCAGCAGGTCGCGGAAGTCGCCCTTGCGCACCGCCAGCAGCGTGGTCTCGCCGTGGGCGTTGGCGTCGTGTGTGCGCGGCAGGCCGTCGAACAGCGCGATGTCGCCGAACCAGGTGCCGGGTTCGACATAGGTCAGCGTGATCTGCTTGCCCGACAGCGACACCGAGCTCACGCGCACCGCACCCTTGGCGACGCCGACCCATTCGTCGGCAGGGGCGCCCCGCGAACTCAACAGCGCCCCGTCGGGCAGCCGCCGGATCTGCGAGCGCTCGAGGATCGCTGCCCTCAGGGTCGGCGAGAGTTTGCTGAACCAAGGGCCCGAGTCGATGTTCTTCTGTTCGGCGATGGTAAGAGCGGGGGTATTCATCGTTTGTCCCTGACGTGACAGCATGGCGTCCGTCCAGGCGCCTATTGTTGTCCACGCCAAGGAGACCGCCGATGAACGCCCCCGAACCGAAGATTCCGAGCCGCCAGCACGACGTGACGCCCGCCGAATGGCAGGCGCGTGTCGACCTCGCGGCGGCCTACCGGCTGGTCGCGCACTTCCGCTGGGACGACCTGGTCTTCACCCACGTCACGGTGCGCGTGCCGGGGACCGAGGACCAGTTCCTGATCAACCCCTACGGCTTCATGTTCGACGAGATCACGGCGTCCAGCCTGGTCAAGATCGACCTGGCCGGCAACAAGCTGGACGACTCGCCCTACCCGGTCAACCCGGCCGGGTTCACGATCCACAGCGCGATCCATGCGGCCCGCCACGACGCCGCCTGCGTGCTGCACACGCACACGCTCAACGGTGTCGCGGTGTCGGCGCAGAAGGACGGCGTGCTGCCGATCTCGCAGCAGTCGATCTTCGTGCTGGGAAGCCTGGCCTATCACGACTACGAAGGCGTGGCCCTGCGCGACGACGAGAAGCCGCGCCTGGTGGCCGACCTCGGCGACAGGAACTACCTGATGCTGCGCAACCACGGCCTGCTGACCCTGGGCGCGACGGTCGCCGACGCGGTGGTGGCGATGTACCTCTTCGAGGCGGTCTGCACGATCCAGGTCCGGGCCCAGTCCGGTGGCGGACCGCTGACGACGATCGCCCCGGAGATCGTCTCGACCTCGGCGCGCCAGGCGATGCAGGTGACGCGCGGGCAGGGGGCCGGGGCGCTGGCCTGGCCCGGCCTGCTGCGGCGCCTGGACCGGATCGACCCGAGCTACCGCAGCTGAAGCGGCCCGCTCAGGCCGGCTGGCGCAGGTACTGCGCCAGCAGCTTCTCCATCGTCGTGTAGCGCTCGCGCTCGTGCAGCCACTGCGTGGGCGCGAGATTGACGGCGCGCACCACGGCCTCGTCGCCGGCGCCGACGTCGAGCACGTTGATGCAGGCCGGCTGCTGCTCGAGCCGACCGAAGAAGGCGCGCTCGCCGGTCAGTGCGGTGGACAGCAGCGCGCGGTTCACGCCGCCGTGCAGCACCATCAGCAGGCACTGCCAGTCGTCGCGCGCGCGCCAGGCGGCGAAGGCCGGCAGGGCGCGGTCGAGCAGCTCGCCGATCGACTCGCCGCCGAGAAAGCGCTGGGCCTCGATGCCGGAGCCGCCGCGGAAGGCGCCCAGGAAGGCCTGTTCGATCTCGTCGGGCGGGATGTCGGCGAGCCGGCCGCCACGGATCTCCTGCAGCGCCGGCTCGACCAGCGGTTCGAGGGCCTGTTCGGCCGCTGCCAGCACGCGCTGGGCGGTCTGCACGGTGCGCGGCAGGCCGCTGACCACGACACGATCGAAGCGCACGCCGCACTGCGCGAACAGCCGGCCGGCCGCATCGGCCTGGCGCTCGCCTTCGGCGTTGAGCGGCACGCGCTCGGGATGTACCGGGCTGCCGTCCGGCAGGAAGTAGTCGACCGAGCCGTGGCGCATCAGGTAGATGCGCCGGCGCGCTGCCGGCTTCATCGGCACGCCCCGCTACCGGAAGCGCGGCGAGCGCTTGTCGAAGAAGGCCTGCAGGCCTTCGGCACCGTTGTCATGGAAGAGGTTGTCCAGAAAGTGATCGCGTTCGGCATCCAGCTGCTGATCCAGCGAGTTCGAGCCGGCCTCGTTCAGCAGCTCCTTCGCGCTGGCCACCGCATTGGGCGCGCACGCGCCGAGCTGTTGCGCGACGCGCAGAGCTTCGGTCAGCGCCTGGCCGCTGTCTGTCACGCGATTGACAAGGCCACGCGACTGCAGCTCGCGCGCCGTCAGCGCTTCGCCGAGCCACAGCAACTCGAGGGCAAGCGCCCGCGGCAGTGCGCGCGCCAGGTGCCAGCTGCCGCCGCCATCGGGCGACAGGCCGACGCGTCCGTAGGCGAGCGAGAAGCGGGCGTCCTCGGCCGCCACGATCAGGTCGCAGGCCAGGGCCAGTGAAAAGCCGCCGCCGGCGGCTGCTCCTTCGACCGCGGCGATGACCGGCTTCGGGAAGCTGCGCAGCGCGCCGATGAACTGGTGGAACATCCCGATCGCGCGCTGCTGGGCCTCGCGACCTTGCTGCCGGTTGGCGGACAGGCGGCCGAGGTGTCCGCCGGCGCAGAAGTGGGCGCCGTCGCCGCGCAGCACTACCGCGCGAACCGCCGCATCGGCTTCGGCGACGTTGAGCGCTTCGACGCCGGCGGCATAGACCTGCGGCGACAGCGCATTGCGCGCGGAAGGATCGCTGATGGTCAGCAGCAGCGTGGCGTCGCGTCGCTCGGTGCGCAGTTCGGCGGTCATCGTCGGCGGCAGGCCCGGATTCGTCGAGGCGAGAATTGTGTCACGCAGGTTCGCGCCGGGCGTCGCGCGAGCGCCGCATGCCTCCCGCGATCGAGGGCCCGCGAGGCCCGGTGGGAGGCCGGTCGCCGCATGGCAGCATGCTAGAGTCAGTCGCGACAGTCACAACAAGAGACATGCAGCTCGGCGGGCGTCAACTACTGGTAGGTCTGGGTCTTGGGGCGATCGCGCAGGCTGCGCTGGCGGTTGGCTTCGGCCGCCTGCCCTCGACGGCCACGCTGGGTCAACCACTGCAACTCAGCATCCCGCTGCGGCTCGAGCCCGACGAGGAACTGCGGCCCGAATGCCTGTCCGGTTCGGTCTCCTTCGCCGACAACCTGCAGCAACCCGGAACGACCTCGCTGCGCCTGGATCCGGCGCCGCCCGGTGTCACCGATCGCAACCTGCGCCTGGCCACCACGACGCGGGTCGACGAGCCGGTCGTCAACGTCGAGATCAGCATCGGCTGCGGCGCCCGCGTGGTGAGGCGCTTCACCCTGTTTGCCGATCCTCCCCTGGTGCTGGCGACCGAGGCGCCATCGGTCGTCGCCGCGGGCAGCACCGGTGCGTCGGTCGAACCCTCTCCCGCCGCTGCGCCGGTCAACCCGGCCGCGCAGGCCTTGCCGCCGACGTCCGGCGCCATGGCCCAGGCCGTTGCGGCCGAGCCGACGGCCCGTTTGCGTGCGGTGGCGCCGCCGGCGCGCCAGCGCGCGGCGACGGCCTCGGGCGCGACGGCCACGGCGAAGCCACGCGCCGCTGCGCCCCGCCGGCCGGCCGACAACACGGCGCGCCTGCGGCTCACGCCGATCGAGCCGAGCGCCGTGATCGCGGCTGCTGCGACCAGCGCGGCGGCCAGCGCTGCCGAAGCGGCCGCCACGGCAGCATCGGCCGCCGCTGCCGAGGAAGCGGCCAGCGCGGCCAGCGCCGCAGCGGCCGCGCGTCGGCGTGTCGAGGAACTCGAAGCCTCGATGAAGCGACTGCAGGCCGAGACCGCCAGCACCAATCAGCAGCTCGGTACGCTGCAGTCGCGACTGCAGCGCGCCGAGGGTGATCGCTACAACAACCCGCTGGTCTACGCGCTCGTCGCGCTGATCGCCCTGCTGCTCGGCCTGGTGCTGTGGCTGTGGCGGCAGCGTCAGCAGGAAGCCGAGGCCCACGCCTGGCTGGTGCAGGCGGCAGCAGAGCCCAAGCCGCGCGGCCCGGCGACACGGGTCGACTCCGACGACGCCGCCACGGCGGAGGCCATCGCCTTCGCGCCGGTGCCGACGCTCAAGGCCTGGGTCAGCAAGCCGAACGAGATCGACGGTTTCGACGACACGCTGGCAGCGACGCGGGCCGGCCCGGCCTCGATGTCCGGCGCCCTGACGGCGCTGGCGCCGCTGGCGACGCCGCAGAAGCGCGAGGTCTCGGTCGAGGAACTGATCGACCTCGAGCAGCAGGCCGAATTCTTCGTCGTGCTGGGCCAGGACACCGCGGCGGTGGACTTGCTGCTGGGCCATCTGCGCAGCACCGCCGGCAACAGCCCGCTGCCCTACCTGAAGTTGCTCGAGATCTACAAGCGCCGCGGCGACCGCAACGACTACGAGAAGCTGCGCGAGCGCTTCAACAGCCGCTTCAACGCCTACGCCCCGGCCTGGGAGACCGACCTGCAGGGGGGGCGCTCGCTCGACGAGTACCCGACGGTGATCGATCGGCTGCAGAACCTGTGGTCCGAACCCCAGCGCGCGATGGACGTGCTGCAAGCCTCGCTGCTGCGCGCCGAAGGCGGCGAGACCAGCACCGGGAGTGCGAGCGCCGGCAGCTTCGACCTGCCCGCCTACCGCGAGCTGATGCTGCTCTACTCGGTGGCGCGCGACCGGTCGGAAGTCGAGAACGGTGGCGCCGTCGACCTGCTGTTGCCGATCGGCGACGCCGAGCCTGGCGAGATCCACAGCGGCGTGTTCGAGCGCCTGCTCGCGACGACCACGCTGCCGGCCCAGCCCGACGCGCAGAAGCCGCTCGAGATCGACCTGACGCTCGAGGACCTGGAGCCCAAGCCGCCCGAGTCCGGCGGCGAGCGTCACTGACCGCGGGTCGTCCCGGCTAGAGCCGGCTCGCGAGGCGCCGCAGCGCCTCGTCCAGCGTGCCGTCCTGCTTGGCGAAGCAGAAACGCACGACGCGCTGCTCGAAACCTCCGTCATAGAAGGCCGACAGCGGAATGGCCGCGACGCCGGCCTGCATCGTGAGCCAGCGGCAGAAGTCGAGCTCGCTGCGCTCGCGGTGCGCGGGCAGTGCGGAGTAGTCGACGCACTGGAAGTAGCTGCCTTCGCTGGCCAGCAGCGCCAGCCCGCTGTCCGCCAGGCCGGCGCGGAAGCGGTCGCGCTTGGCGGCATAGAACGCGGGCAGGTCCAGGTAGGGCCGGGGATCGGCAAGGTAAGCCGCCAGCGCATGCTGCACCGGCGTGTTGACGGTGAAGACGTTGAACTGGTGCACCTTGCGGAACTCGGCCATCAGCGCGGCCGGTGCGGCCGCGTAGCCGACCTTCCAGCCAGTGACGTGGAAGGTCTTGCCGAAGCTCGAGACCACGACGGCGCGCGCCGCCAGGTCCGGGAAGCGCGACACGCTCTGGTGCGGTGCGCCGTCGAACACCATGTGCTCGTAGACCTCGTCGGCGATCAGCAGCACGTCGGTCGGCTGCAGCAACGCGGCGAGCCGACGCATGTCGGCCGCACTCCAGACGGTCGCGCTGGGGTTGTGCGGCGTGTTGACGATCAGCGCCCGCGTGCGGGGCGTCAGCGCCGCGGCCAGCCGGTCGAAGTCCGGGCGGAAGCTGCCGGGCGTCAACGGGACGCGCACCACGCGCCCGCCGGCCAGCTCGATGTTGGGCGCGTAGCTGTCGTAGCAGGGTTCCAGCACGATCACCTCGTCGCCCGGATGGACGAGTGCCAGGATCGCGGTCAGGATCGCCTGGGTCGCGCCGGCGGTGATGGTGATCTCGCTGCCGGCGTCGTAGCGGTGACCGTACAAGGCCTCGATCTTGGCGGCCACCGCCTCCCGCAGCGCGACCACGCCGGGCATCGGCGGGTACTGGTTGTGTCCGGCCCGCATCGCCTGCGCCACCGCATCGACCAGCCGCGGATCGCAGTCGAAGTCCGGGAAGCCCTGGCCCAGGTTGACGGCGCCGTGCTCCTGGGCCAGCGCCGACATCACGCTGAAGATGGTCGTGCCGACCTGCGGCAAGCGGCTGGCGGGCAAGGGAGTGCGGTGGACGACGGTCATGGACTCAGAGTTCGTAGTTCTCGCCGCCGCCCTGCATCACACGCTGGATCAGCGACCGCGTCAGGCGGTCGGACAGCAGCTCGGCAAAGCTGTAGACGAAGCTGCGCAGGTAGGCGCCGCGCTTGAAGGCGAGGCGAGCGACGTTCTTGCCGAACAGCTGGCCGGCCGGACGCGTGACGAGGTCGCCGCCCGGCGCGCAGGCAGGGTCGTCGCGTACCGCCATCTCGGCCACGATGCCGACGCCCAGGCCCAGCCGCACGTAGGTCTTGATGACGTCGGAATCGATGGCCTCCAGCACCACGTTGGGCTTGAGCCCGCGTGCGGCGAAGGCCTGGTCGATGCGCGTGCGGCCGGTGAACGAGGGGTGGTAGGAGATCAACGGTTCCTGCGCCAGCTGCTCGAGCGTCAGCCGCTCCTGGACCGACAGCGGATGGGTCAGCGGCAGCACGACGACGTGATGCCAGTCGTAGCACGGCAGGGTCACCAGGGCATCGAAGTCGCTGAGCGACTCGGTGGCGAGGCCGACGTCGGCGGTCTCGTCGATCAGCATCTGCGCGACCTGCTCGGGCGTGCCCTGGTGCAGGCTGATCGCGACCTTGGGATGGCGCTTGCGCAAGGCGGCCACCGGCCCCGGCAGCACGTAGCGCGCCTGCGTGTGCGTCGTGGCGATCGACAGCGTCCCGGTGTCCTGCTGGCTGAACTCCTCGCCGATGCGCTTGAGGTTGCCGACCTCGCGCATGATGATCTCGACCGCGGCCAGCACCTGGCGGCCCGGCTCGGTGATGCGCTTCAGGCGCTTGCCATGGCGCGCGAAGATGTCGATGCCGAGCTCGCCCTCGAGCTCGAGGATGGCCTTGGAGATGCCGGGCTGCGAGGTGTGCAGCGCCTTCGCGGTCTCGGTCAGGTTCAGATTGCGGCGCGCGGCTTCCTGGACAAAGCGGAACTGGTGCAGGTTCATCGGCGTGGCGCAGCAGGTGGGCCGCGATTATCGGCGGGGTGGCGTCGGTGCGCCGGCTTGCGCCCAGGCGACGTCGGCCATCGCGCCGATGACATCGGCATGCTCGCCGACGGCCGCCGCGAGCCGCCACTCGACCTGCGGATGAGCGGCGCGCAGCGCATCGACCAGCAGCGGGAGGTCCTTGCGCACGTGTCCGCCGGCCCCGAGGAAGAGCGGCACGATGGTCACGCGCTCGCAGCCTTGAGCGGCCAGCTCGCGGCCGGCATGCGGCAGGTCGGGCGCCATGAACTCCAGGAAGGCCAGGGCCACCGGCGTGGCGGGTGCCTTCTGCCGCAGCCGATCGGCGACGGCCTCGAAGGGCCGGGCCCACAGCGGGTCGCGCGCGCCGTGCGCGAACAGCAGGATGCCGCCGGGCCGAGTCATCGAAAGCGCACCAGCCAGCTGAAGGCGGCCATCGACAGCAGCAGGTAGAACACCCCCGGCGCGGCGGCGGCGATCCAGGGCGTCCAGTCGCGCAGCAGGCCGAGGTGCGTCGAGACGTTGTTCAGCAGCACGAAGCTGATGCCCAGCAGGATGCCGCCGAAGACGCGCACGCTGACACCGCCGGCGCGCGCGTGCAGATAGGCGAAGGGCAGTGCCAGGCCCATCATCACCAGGCAGGCCAGCGGGTAGAAGGCCTTCTTCCAGAACTGGATCTCCTGGCGCTGCGCCGCCTGCTCGTTCTGCGACAGGTGGCTCACGTAGCGGTACAGGTCGATCGTCGACATGCTCTTGAGCGGCGACACCGCGGCGCCGACGACCGACGGCGACAGCTGCGTCGGCCAGCGCATCTCGGCATGCGTCTCCTCGACCGGCAGCCGGCTCCCGTCGCCCTGCCAGCGCGTGATGCGCACGTCCTGCAGCAGCCAGGCGCGGTCCTCCACCTGCGCGCGCGCCGCCGAGACGCGCGCCAGCAGCTGGTTGTCGGCGCTGAACTCGTAGATGCGCACATCGTCCAGCTTGCCGCCCGACCCGACGCGACCGACATTGATGGAGTCGATGCGTTCGCCGGGCGGCGACTCGTCAGCGGTGGCGATGCGGCGGTCACGCAACCACGCGCTCTCGCTGCCTGCCGCGCCGCGCAGACCGGCCCGCAGCGCCTGCGCCTGGGCGTCGAAGTAGGGCGCCACGTAGTCGCCGACGACGAAGGTGACGAGGGCGAAGGCGACACCCAGCTGCGCCAGCAACGACAGCGCCCGGCTCGGGCCCAGGCCGCCGGTGCGCAGGATGGTGAACTCCGAGGACTGCGCCAGCCGCGCCATCGCGTAGATGCCGCCGATCAGCACGGCGATCGGCACCAGTTCGTAGAAGTGCGCCGGCACCTCCAGCAGACAGAAGAGCAGGGCGTGCTGCACACCGTAGGCGCCGCGGGTCACGTCGCCCAGTTCATCGACGAAGTCGATGAAGAAGAACAGCGCCAGGAAAGCGATCGCGACGAAGGCGACGGCGCCCAGCACGTCGGCATACAACAGTCGGCGCACGGTGCGCATGGCGGGCCTCAGGCGACCGCGCGCCGCCGGCGCAGGCTGAACGAGGCGCCGCGCTCGCGCCACCACAGCAGCGTCAGCGCCAGCACGAAGATGCCGCCATGGACCAGGAGCAGCGCGTTGCCCGGCGTGAGCTTGCCGCCAGCCACCCAGGCCTGGCTCAGGTTCAGCAGGTTGTAGTAGACGACGAAGGCGAGCAGCGCGAACAGCAGGTTCCAGCTGCCGGCGCGGCGCGGGTTGCCGGCCGACAGGCCGATCGCCAGCAGCACCAGGTTCACGCCACCGAGCGCCAGGCCGATGCGCCAGATCAGCTCGCCGAGATGTCGATTGCTGGGCTGGGTCAGCAGCTCCCAGGTGCTGCGGGCCTTGGGCGGGAGGCTGTCGTCACCCGAGGCGGCGACGTCGCCGGCCAGCACGCGGTAGGTGTCGAACTGCGCCAACTTGCGCTCGCCGGTGACGAGGTTGATGTCGCTGCGCTGGCCGCGTTCGAGCACGATGAATCGCTGGTCGCCCTCGACCTCGATGCGTCCGCTGCGTGCCGAGGTGACGCTCTCGGAGTCGGCCTTGCGCTCGAGCACGAACACGTTGCGGGCGCCGGCCGCATCGCCGCTCTCGCGCTCGATGAAGAAGACGCGCTGGCCGTCGGCCGAGCGCTGGAACTGCCCCGGCGCGACGCGCGACACGTCGGAGCGGCGTTCGTAGCGGTCCTTCAGCTCGGCGACCTGGCGGTTGCCCCAGGGCCAGACGAAGAGTGCCAGGATCGCCACCAGCAGCAGCAGCGGCCAGGCCAGCCGCAGCACCGGCAGCACGAAGCGCAGCAGGCTCACGCCGCTGGCGAACCAGATGACCATCTCGCTGTCGCGGTACATGCGCGTCAGCGTCGTCACGACCGCGATGAAGAGCGACAGGCTCAGCATCGTCGGCAGGTTCTCCAGCGCGATGTAGCCGAGCAGCAAGGCCACGTCCTGCGCCGCCACCGAGCCGCCGGCCGCCTGGCCGAGCGTGCGGATCAGGAACATCGTGATCACGATCGTCATGATGACGATCAGGGTGGCGCCGAAGCTCCGGCTGAGGTCTCGACGCAGAGTGGAATCGAATAACATCGATTGGTCTTCAAAACGGATCGCATTATGGACTTTCGCTCTCTGATCACGACCACCGACAAGCTCTCGAAGACCGCGGCCGACGCGCTGCTGGTGGTGGTGGCCGGCGATCCGAAGAAGCAGGTCCTCGACGCCCCACTGAAGACGGCCCTGCTGGATGCCATCGCCGCCGGCGACCTGACGCTCAAGCCGGGCCGCACGCTGTACCTGCACCGCCCGGCCGGCATCAAGTCGGCCCGGGTGGTCTTCGCGGCCGCGGCGGACGAGAGCGCCAAGGCCTTCCGGTCGGCGGTCGGCGCCGGGCTGGGCGAGCTCAAGCCCAAGGGCGTCAAGCACGTGGCCGTGATCGCAGCAGGCACCGCCGAGGCAGCGCATGCCGAGGCGCTGGTGGCCGCCGCGACCGACGCGACCTACGTCTACCGGCATACCAAGCCCAGCGCGCCGACGGCCCCGGCCCTGCAGACCGTCACCCTGCTGGCCGGCAAGGCGGCGGGCAAGTCGGTCCAGGCGGGCCTGGCGCGGGGTGAGGCGATCGCCGCCGGCGTGACGCTGGCGCGCGAGTGTGCCAACCGGCCCGGCAACCATTGCACGCCGAGCTTCCTGGCCGCCGAGGCGAAGAAGCTCGCCAGGCTGCCGCGCATCAAGGTCGAGGTGCTGGAGCGCAAGGACTGCGACAAGCTCGGCATGGGCTCCTTCCTGGCCGTGGCGCAGGGCTCGGACGAACCGCCCAAGTTCATCGTGCTGCGCTACGACGGCGACGCCAAGGCCAGCGCGCCGGTCGTGCTGGTCGGCAAGGGCATCACCTTCGACACCGGCGGCATCTCCATCAAGCCGGCCGGCGAGATGGACGAGATGAAGTTCGACATGGGCGGTGCCGCCAGCGTGCTGGGCAGCTTCCAGGCGCTGGCGCGGCTGCAGCCCAGGCTCAACGTCGTCGGCCTGATCCCGACCTGCGAGAACATGCCCAGCGGCCGCGCGGTCAAGCCGGGCGACGTGGTGACGTCGATGTCGGGCCAGACCATCGAGGTGCTCAACACCGACGCCGAGGGCCGGCTGATCCTGTGCGACGCGCTGACCTATGCCGAGCGCTTCAAGCCGTCGGCCGTGGTGGACATCGCCACGCTGACCGGCGCCTGCGTGATCGCGCTGGGCCATCATCGTACCGGCCTGTTCAGTGCCGACGATTCGCTGGCCCAGGGCCTGCTGGCCGCCGGCGACGCCGGGCTGGACCCGGCCTGGCGGATGCCGCTGGACGACGAGTATGAAGAGGCGCTGAAGAGCAACTTCGCCGACATGGGCAACGTCGGCGGCCGTGCGGGGGGTGCCATCACCGCCGCGATGTTCCTGAAGAAGTTCACCGCCAAGTACCGCTGGGCCCATCTCGACATCGCCGGCACCGCCTGGAAGTCGGGTGCCGCCAAGGGATCGACCGGCCGGCCGGTGCCGCTGCTGACGCACTTCCTGCTGTCGCAGGTCCGCTGACGCCCTGTCGGGCGACGCGCCGGGCGCGATGACCGAGGTCAACTTCCATCACGGGGCGGCGGACCCGCTGGGTTACGCCTGCCGCCTGCTGCTGAAGGCCTACCAGCGCGGGGCCCGCGCCGCGGTCACCGGAGCGAGCGGCGTGCTGGCCGAGCTGGACGTGGCGCTCTGGACCTTCGAGCCGCTGGCCTTCGTGCCCCACGTCCGGCTGCGTGCCGGCGAGGCGCCGGCCGCACGCCTGGCCGCCACGCCGGTGTGGCTGCTGGAGCGCGCCGTCGACGCACCGCACCACGAGGTGCTGGTCAACCTGGGGCCGGAGATCGCGCCGGGTTTCGAGAGCTTCGAGCGCCTGTTCGAGATCGTCGGCAGCGACGAGCCGGGTCGCCTGGCGGGACGGCAGCGCTGGCGCCATCTCGAGAGCCGGGGCTACGCGATCCGGCCGCACGAAGTCCGTGGCTGACCGACCGGGCGTGCGGCCGGTCGACCGGCGCGGGGCGTGGTCTGCCCCTTGCTAGCGAGGAAGCCGGGCGGTTGTCGATTCCGTGCGAGGGCGCTGACGGTGTTTTCACTAGGCGCGGCCGGCCGGCCGAAGCCTTGTTTTGGAGTATGGTTTCGGCCGTTGAGAACAACCCGTTTTCCTCAACTCTCTCTTCCAACCCGGAGGTTCTTCATGCAACTCAGACTCAACGCGATCGTCGCTGCGATGACCCTGCTGGCAGCCGCGACGGCGGTCAGCGCTCAAGAGCAGGTGGTCAAGATCGGCCACGTCGGCCCCGTCTCGGGCGCCCAGGCCCACTACGGCAAGGACAACGAGAACGGCGCCCGGATGGCGATCGAGGAGCTGAACTCGCAGGGCATCACGATCGGCGGCAAGAAGATCAAGTTCGAGCTGGTGGCCGAAGACGACGCAGCCGACCCGAAGCAGGGCGCCGCGGCCGCTCAGAAACTGTGCGACGCCAAGGTCAACGGCGTGGTCGGTCACCTGAACTCGGGCACGACCATTCCGGCCTCGAAGATCTACAACGACTGCGGCATCCCGCAGATCACCCCGTCGGCGACCAACCCGAAGTATTCGCAGCAGGGCTACAAGACGGCCTTCCGCCTGCTGGCCAACGACAACGCGCTGGGCGCCGGCCTGGCGCTGCACGCCGCCAACAACCTGAAGCTGAAGAAGGTCGCGATCATCGACGACCGCACCGCCTACGGGCAGGGCGTGGCCGAGGTGTTCAAGAAGACCGCGATGGCGCGTGGCATCCAGATCGTCGACGAGCAGTACACGACCGACAAGGCCACCGACTTCATGGCCATCCTGACCTCGATCAAGTCGAAGGCCCCGGACGGCGTGTTCTACGGTGGCATGGACCCGCAAGCCGGCCCGATGCTGCGCCAGATGGAGCAGCTGGGCCTGGCCAACGCCAAGTTCTTCGGCGGTGACGGCATCTGCACGGCCAAGCTGGCCGAGCTGTCGGCCGGCGCCAAGACGCTGAACAACGTGGTGTGCGCCGAAGGCGGTGCCTCGCTCGACAAGATGCCCGCCGGCAAGGCCTGGAAGGCCAAGTACGACGCCAAGTACCCGGGCCAGTTCCAGGTCTACTCGCCGTACGTCTATGACGCGACGATGGTCCTGGTCGACGCGATGAAGCGCGCCAACTCGGTCGACCCGAAGGTCTACCTGGCCAAGCTGGTCGAGACCAACTACACCGGCGTCACCGCCAAGGTCGGCTTCGAAGCCGACGGCGAGCTGAAGAACCCGGCGATGACCCTCTACGTCTACAAGGACGGCAAGAAGGTCCCGCTGAACTGAGTCGGCATTGCCGATCTGGAGAAGGCGCCCCGCGGGGCGCCTTTTTCATGGCCGGCAGCATGACCCCGAAACGGCGACGCCACCGTTCAGGTGGCGTCTTGATCTGGCGGAGAGAGCGGGATTCGAACCCGCGGAGGGCTGTTAACCCTCACACGCTTTCCAGGCGTGCGACTTAAACCGCTCATCCATCTCTCCGGAGCGCCGCATTGTAGCGACGCACGCTGCCTCAGGCGGCCGGCTTGCCCTTGCCGATCAGCGTCATCGCGGTACCGATCAGCGTCGCGACCTCGCCCATGTGGCCCGGCACGATCATCGTGTTGTTCTTCTGGGCCAGCTGGCCGTAGGCGTCGACGGCGCGCTCGGCGACCTTGAGCTGCACGGCCTGCTCGCCGCCCGGCTCGCGGATCGCCGCGGCGACCTTGCGGATCGCATCGGCCGTCGCTTCGGCGACGGCGACGATCGCCGCCGCTTCGCCCTGGGCGTTGTTGATCTCGGCCTGCTTCTCGCCTTCGGAGCGCGCGATGAAGGCTTCGCGCTCGCCGGTCGCGATGTTGATCTGCTCCTGGCGGCGGCCCTCGGAGGCGGCGATCAGGGCGCGCTTCTCGCGCTCGGCGGTGATCTGCGCCTGCATCGCGTGCAGGATCGCGGCCGGCGGCGTCAGGTCCTTGATCTCGTAGCGCAGCACCTTGACGCCCCAGTTCAGCGCCGCCTCGTCGAGCGCGTTGACGACGGCCGCATTGATGGCGTTGCGCTCCTCGAAGGTCTTGTCGAGTTCCATCTTGCCGATCACGCTGCGCAGCGTGGTCTGCGCCAGCTGCGTGATCGCGACGATGTAGTTCGACGCGCCGTAGCTCGCGCGCATCGGGTCGGTGACCTGGAAGTACAGGATGCCGTCGACGGTGAGCTGGGTGTTGTCCTTGGTGATGCAGACCTGGCTGGGCACGTCGAGCGGGATCTCCTTCAGCGAGTGCCGGTAGGCCAGCCGGTCGACGAAGGGCACCAGGAAGTTGAGCCCCGGCACCAGCGTCGCGTGGTACTTGCCGAGCCGCTCGACCACCCAGGCGCTCTGCTGGGGCACGACCTTGATGGCGCGGGCCACGAAGATGACGGCGATGACGAGGAAGAGGATCGCGACGATTTCCATGGCTCGGGCAGTTGAAGAAGAGAACGGAGGAGGGGCGAGGCTCAGCGGCCGAGCAGCAGCCGGTTGCCGTCGAGGCCGCGGATCACGAACTCGCCGGGCTCGGGCACGCCGTCGCCGGCGAAGCGCGCGGTCCACTGCGCGCCGCGGTAGAGGATGCTGGCCGAGCCATCGGCACGCCACGACTCGACATGGACGCGTTCGCCGATGTCGAGGTTGACGTTGCGGTCGTTGCTCGCGGAGGTCGTCGTCGGATGGCGCTGGCGGCGGAAGTGCCACGCAGCGACGGCGCCGCCCCCCACCAGGGCCGCGGCCATCATCTGGCTGCTGAAGCCCAGGCCGGCGTGCGCGCACAGCGCAGCAGCGGCAGCGCCGAGGGCCAGCATCAACAGGTAGAAGGTGCCGGTGGTCATCTCGGCGGCGATCAGCGCGCCGGTCACGATCCACCACCAGGTGGCGGCAGTCCAGTCCATCGGGTCTCCTCGGCGCCGGTAAGCGCCATCGCGGTAGCGCGGCAGTGTACGCCGCGCCCCTGTCAGCGATCGGTCGTCGAAGCGGCGCGGACGAAGCCCTAAACTGCGCGCTTTCCGGCGCGGCGGCAGCTCGCCGCGCTGTCCAGAAAGGCCCCGAGATGCTGCGTTTCCGCTTCCCCATCGTCATCATCGACGAGGATTTCCGCTCCGAGAACACCTCGGGCCTCGGCATCCGCGCACTGGCCGACGCGATCCAGAAGGAAGGCTTCGAGGTGCTGGGCGTCACCAGCTACGGCGACCTCAGCCAGTTCGCCCAGCAGCAGAGCCGCGCCAGTGCCTTCATCCTGTCGATCGACGACAACGAGTTCACCGGCGGCCCGGAGATCGACCCTGCGGTCGTGAACCTGCGGCTCTTCATCAAGGAGATCCGGCGCAAGAACGCCGAGATCCCGATCTACCTCTACGGCGAGACGCGCACCTCGCAGCACCTGCCCAACGACGTGCTGCGCGAGCTGCACGGCTTCATCCACATGTTCGAGGACACGCCGGAGTTCGTGGCCCGGCACATCATCCGCGAAGCCAAGAGCTATCTCGACGGCCTGGCGCCGCCGTTCTTCAAGGCGCTGATGGGCTATGCGCAGGACGGCTCGTACTCCTGGCACTGTCCGGGCCACTCCGGCGGCGTGGCCTTCCTGAAGAGCCCGGTCGGGCAGATGTTCCACCAGTTCTTCGGCGAGAACATGCTGCGCGCCGACGTCTGCAACTCGGTCGACGAACTCGGCCAGCTGCTCGACCACACCGGGCCGGTGGCCGCCTCGGAGCGCAATGCGGCGCGCATCTTCAACGCCGACCACTGCTACTTCGTCACCAACGGCACCAGCACCAGCAACAAGATGGTGTGGCACCACACCGTCGCGCCCGACGACATCGTCGTGGTCGACCGCAACTGCCACAAGTCCATCCTGCACGCGATCATCATGACCGGCGCGGTGCCGGTGTTCCTGACGCCGACCCGCAACCACCTGGGCATCATCGGCCCGATCCCGCAGAGCGAGTTCGAGCCCGAGGCGATCCGCCGCAAGATCGCCGCGCACCCGCTGCTGCAGGGTGTGGAGTCCGCCAAGGCCAAGCCGCGCATCCTGACGCTGACGCAGAGCACCTACGACGGCGTGCTCTACAACACCGAGACCATCAAGGGCATGCTCGACGGCTGGATCGACAACCTGCACTTCGACGAGGCCTGGTTGCCGCACGCCGCCTTCCATCCGTTCTACGGCGGTTATCACGCGATGGGCAAGTACCGCCCGCGGCCGAAGTCGGCGGTGGTCTATTCGACGCAGTCGACGCACAAGCTGCTGGCGGGCATCAGTCAGGCCTCGCAGGTGCTGGTGCAGGACTCGCAGACGGTCAAGCTCGACCGGCACCTCTTCAACGAGGCCTACCTGATGCACACGTCGACCTCGCCGCAGTACTCGATCATCGCGAGCTGCGACGTGGCCGCCGCGATGATGGAGCCGCCCGGCGGTACCGCGCTGGTCGAAGAGAGCATCCAGGAGGCGCTGGACTTCCGCCGTGCGATGCGCAAGGTCGACAAGGAGTTCGGCAACAAGGACTGGTGGTTCAAGGTCTGGGGCCCGGACAAGCTGTCGGAAGACGGCATCGGCAAGCCCGACGACTGGATGATCAAGGCCGACGCCAAGTGGCACGGCTTCGGCGACCTGGCCCCGGGCTTCAACATGCTCGACCCGATCAAGTGCACGGTGGTGAACCCCGGGCTCGACGTGGCCGGCAAGTTCGCCAGGAGCGGCATCCCCGCGTCCATCGTCACCAAGTTCCTGGCCGAGCACGGCGTGATCGTCGAGAAGACGGGGCTCTACTCGTTCTTCATCATGTTCACGATCGGCATCACCAAGGGCCGCTGGAACACGCTGCTGACCGCGCTGCAGCAGTTCAAGGACGACTACGACAAGAACGCACCGCTGTGGCGCATCCTGCCGGAGTTCTGCGCCCAGCATCCGCGCTATGAACGCATGGGCCTGCGCGACCTGGCACAGAGCATCCACGAGGCCTACGTCAAGGGCGACATCGCCCGGCTGACCACCGAGATGTACCTGTCCGACCTGCAGCCGGCCATGAAGCCGAGCGAGGCCTACGCCTACATCGCGCACCGCAAGACCGAGCGCGTCGAGATCGAGGCGCTGGAAGGGCGCATCACGACCTCGCTGCTGACCCCGTACCCGCCGGGCATCCCGTTGCTGATCCCGGGCGAGCGCTTCAACAAGAAGATCGTCGACTACCTGCGCTTCACGCGGGACTTCAACAAGCGCTTCCCCGGCTTCGACACCGACGTGCACGGCCTGGTCGAGGAAGAGGCCGAAGAGGGCGCCGAGCGCCGCTACTACGTGGACTGCGTGGCGGCCTGAGCCGCCCGGCGTCGCTCAGGCGTCGGCCATGCCGCTGGCCACGCGGCTGAAGCCGCCGTCGACGTAGGTGATCTCGGCCGTCACGCCGGCGGCCAGGTCGCTCAGCAGGAAGGCCGCGACGTTGCCCACATCGTCGACCGTCACGTTGCGGCGCAAGGGGGCGTTGTTCTCGACCACGTCGAGGATCTTGCCGAAGCCCTTGATACCCGAGGCCGCCAGCGTCTTGATCGGCCCGGCCGAGATGCCGTTCACCCGGATGCCCTTGGGGCCCAGGCTGCCGGCCAGGTAGCGCACGCCGGCCTCGAGCGAGGCCTTGGCCAGACCCATGGTGTTGTAGTTGGGCACCACGCGCTCCGAACCCAGGTAGGTCAGCGTCAGCAGCGCCGCCTTCTCGTTGAGGCGCGGCAGCGCCGCCTTGGCCATCGCCGGGAAGCTGTAGGCCGAGATGTCGTGGGCGATCCGGAAGCCCTCGCGCGACAGGCCGTCCAGGAAGTCGCCGGCGATCGCCTCGCGGGGGGCGAAGCCGATCGAGTGCACGAAGCCGTCGAAACGGGGCCAGGTCTGCCCGAGCGCATCGAACATGGCCTGGATCTGGGCGTCGTCGCCGACGTCGCAGTCGAAGATCAGCGTCGAGTCGAACTCCCGGGCGAAGTCGGTGATGCGCTCCTTGAAGCGCTCGCCGACGTAGCTGAAGGCCAGCTCGGCGCCTTCGCGCCGGCAGGCGCGGGCGATGCCATAGGCGATCGAGCGGTTGGACAGCAGCCCGGTGATCAGAAGGCGCTTGCCGGCGAGAAAGCCCATGGTGTCTCCGTCTGCGGGTGGGTTCTGGGGCTGGAAATTCTGGCACGCGGGGCCGCCGCCCCGGGCGCTTGACACCCTGCAGGCTTGCCGGTAAGGGTCAGTCCGGCTACAATGCGCGCTTCGCTAGACCAGAAATTGGGCAGGGGAATCCAGCCCTTTTTTTTTGCTTGAACCTTTCTGCAACCCGGGTCCGGGTCGCACACGGAGCAGCAGGACACCGATCGATGAATTGGCAGGCCGCCGTCGAGAAGACCGTCACCGGTCTCGGCTACGAACTGGTGGAGTGCGAGCGCGGCTCGCAGGGGCTGCTGCGCGTTTTCATCGACCGGCTGCCAGGCAAGACCTACCCGTCCGGCGGCGAGGACTTCGTGACGGTCGAGGATTGCGAGCTCGTCACACGGCAACTGCAGTATGTGCTCGAGGTCGAGGGCTGCGACTACACGCGCCTCGAGGTGTCGTCGCCGGGTCTGGACCGGCCGCTGAAGAAGGACGCCGACTACGGGCGCTTCCAGGGCGAGCGGATCGACCTGGTGCTGAAGCTGCCGTTCCAGGGCCGCAAGAAGTACCAGGGCGTGCTGGCCGGTGCCGGCGAAGGCTGGGAACTGCATTTCCACGATGGCAAGCAGGATCAGGTGCTGGGATTCAAGCTCGATGAGGTCCGCGAGGCTCGGCTGGTGCCCGTGCTGGACTTCAAGGGTCGCAAGGGCAGGGCTCCCGCCCCGGCCGCGCCCCAGGCAATCGGAGGTCAAGAACAATGAACCGTGAACTGTTGATGCTGGTGGATGCGATCGCACGCGAGAAGAGCGTCGAGCGCGAAGTGGTGTTCGAGGCCGTCGAGGCCGCGCTCGCGTCGGCCAGCAAGAAGCTGCACGGCGGCGAGGTCGAGATGCGCGTCTCGATCGATCGCGAGACCGGCAACTACGAGACCTTCCGCCGCTGGCACGTCGTGCCCAACGAGGCCGGCCTGCAACTGCCCGATTCCGAGAAGCTGCTGTTCGAGGCCCAGGAGGAGATCCCGGACATCGAGGTCGACGACTACATCGAAGAGCAGGTCGAGTCGGTGTCTATCGGCCGCATCGGCGCCCAGGCTGCCAAGCAGGTGATCCTGCAGAAGATCCGCGACGCCGAGCGCGAGCAGCTGCTCAACGACTTCCTGTCGCGCGGCGACAAGATCTTCGTCGGTACCGTCAAGCGCCTCGACAAGGGCGACCTGATCGTCGAGAGCGGTCGCGTCGAGGGCCGATTGCGCCGCAGCGAGATGATCGCCAAGGAGAACTTGCGCACCGGCGACCGCGTCCGCGCCTACATCCTGGAGGTCGACACGACCCAGCGCGGTCCGCAGATCATGCTGTCGCGCAGTGCGCCGGGCTTCATGATGGAGCTGTTCCGCCACGAGGTGCCCGAGATCGAGCAAGGCCTGCTCGAGATCAAGAGCTGTGCCCGCGACGCCGGCTCGCGCGCCAAGATCGCCGTGCTGTCCCACGACAAGCGCGTCGACCCGATCGGCACCTGCGTCGGTGTGCGCGGGTCGCGCGTCAACGCGGTCACCAACGAGCTCGCCGGCGAGCGCGTCGACATCGTGCTCTGGTCGGCCGACCCGGCGCAGTTCGTCATCGGCGCCCTCGCGCCGGCCAACGTGCAGTCGATCGTCGTCGACGAGGAGAAGCACGCGATGGACGTCGTGGTCGACGAGGAGAACCTCGCGATCGCGATCGGCCGCGGCGGCCAGAACGTGCGCCTCGCCTCCGAGCTGACCGGCTGGCGCATCAACATCATGAGCGCCGAGGAGTCGCAGGACAAGCAGGCCACCGAGACCGAGTCGATCCGCAAGGTGTTCGTCGAGAAGCTCGACGTCGACGTCGAGGTTGCCGACATCCTGATCGCCGAAGGCTTCACCAGCCTCGAGGAAGTGGCCTACGTGCCGCTGACCGAGATGCTGGAGATCGAGTCCTTCGACGAAGACACCGTCAACGAGCTGCGCACCCGCGCCAAGGACGCGCTGCTGACGATGGAGATCGCCAAGGAAGAGTCGCTCGACGGCGTCTCGCAGAACCTGCGCGACCTCGAAGGGCTGACGCCCGAGCTGATCGCCAAGCTGGCCGAAGGCGGCGTGCAGACCCGCGACGACCTGGCCGACCTGGCCGTCGACGAGCTGACCGAGCTGACCGGCATGGCCGAGGAGCAGGCCAAGGATCTGATCATGAAGGCCCGCGAGCACTGGTTCACCGCCTGAGCCGCCGTTCCTCAGACCCCAGACCGCCCCCTGCCAGGCCCCCGAGACCCACCAAGGACCACCCACAATGGCCGTGACCACCGTCGCACAATTGGCCGCCGAGCTCAACCGGCCGGCCGCGACGCTGCTCGAGCAGCTGCATTCCGCCGGCGTCGCCAAGGCGTCGAGCGACGACGCCCTGACCGAAGGCGACAAGGAGCGCCTGCTCGACTACCTGCGCAGCGCGCACGGCACCAGCGCCGGCGGCGAGCGCAAGAAGATCACGCTCACCAAGAAGTCGACCACCGAGATCAAGCAGGCCGATGCCTCCGGCAAGGCGCGCACGATCCAGGTCGAGGTGCGCAAGAAGCGTGTCTTCGTCAAGCGTGACGACACGCCGGCACCCGAGGAAGCCGCCCCGGCCGCGCCTGTGATCGACGAGGCCGAGCTCCGCAAGCGCGAGGAAGAAGCGAGCCGCCAGGCCGAGCTGCTGCGTCGCCAGGAAGAAGACCTGGCCGAGAAGCGCCGTGCCCGCGAGGCCCAGGAGCAGGCCGAACGCGACGCCGCCGAGCAGCGCCAGCGTGCCGCCGCCGAGCAGGCTGCGGCCGCGCTGGCCGCCGCCGCCGAAGTGCCGACCGGCAAGAAGGACAAGGCGGCCGCCGCGCCGGCTGCAGCCGCGGTGGTTCCGGCCGCTCCGGCAGAGCCGGTCAAGCCGGCGGTGCGCGTCGTCAAGGCCGCTGACATCGAGGCCGAAGAGAAGCTCAAGGCCGCCGAGCTCGCCAAGCGGCGCAAGGCGGCCGAAGACGAGGCCTCGGCGATCCGCGCGATGATGAACGCACCGAAGAAGGTGCTCGTCGCGAAGAAGCCCGAGGAACCGAAGCCGGCCGAAGGCATCAAGGGCACGATCCACAAGCCCACCGCCAAGCCGGGTGCCACGACGGCCCCGGGTGCTGCCAAGCCGGGCGACAAGAAGTCGGTCAAGTCCGAGAAGCTGTCGTCCAGCTGGGCCGATGACGCGGCCAAGAAGCGCGCGGCGCTCAAGGGCCGCCCCGACACCGGCGGCCGTGGCGGCTGGAAGGCGCCGCGCGGCGGTCGCCGCGGCGATCGCGGCGATGGCATGTCGTCCGCGCCGATCCAGGTCGAGGCGCAGGTCCACGAGGTGCACGTGCCCGAGACCATCTCGGTCGCCGACCTCGCGCACAAGATGAGCGTCAAGGCCTCCGAGGTCATCAAGCAGCTGATGAAGCTGGGCCAGATGGTCACGATCAACCAGCAGCTCGACCAGGAGACCGCGATGATCCTGGTCGAGGAGATGGGCCACAAGGCCTTTGCGGCCAAGCTCGACGACCCGGATGCCTTCCTCGAGGAGGAAGCCGCGGTATCCGAGGCCGAGATGCTGCCGCGCGCGCCGGTGGTCACCGTGATGGGCCACGTCGACCACGGCAAGACCTCGCTGCTGGACTACATCCGCACCACGCGCGTGGCGGCGGGCGAGGCCGGCGGAATCACGCAGCACATCGGGGCTTACCACGTGGAAACGCCGCGCGGCATGATCACCTTCCTCGACACGCCGGGCCACGAGGCCTTCACGGCCATGCGTGCCCGCGGCGCCAAGGCGACCGACCTGGTGATCCTGGTCGTGGCCGCCGACGACGGCGTCATGCCGCAGACCAAGGAAGCGATCCACCACGCCAAGGCGGCCGAGGTGCCGCTGGTCGTGGCCATCAACAAGATCGACAAGCCCGGCCACAACATCGAGCGCGTGCGCAGCGAGCTGATCGCCGAGCAGGTCGTGCCCGAGGACTTCGGCGGCGACTCGCCGTTCGTGCAGGTGTCGGCCAAGACCGGCCAGGGCATCGACGACCTGCTGGAGCAGGTCCTGCTGCAGGCCGAGGTGCTGGAGCTCAAGGCGCAGAAGGACGCGCCGGCCAAGGGCCTGGTCATCGAGGCGCAGCTGGACAAGGGCCGCGGCCCGGTGGCCACGGTGCTGGTGCAGAGCGGCACGCTCAAGCGCGGCGACGTGGTGCTGGCCGGCTCGACCTACGGTCGCGTGCGCGCGATGCTCGACGAGAACGGCAAGCCCGCCAACGAGGCCGGGCCTTCCATCCCGGTCGAGATCCAGGGCCTGACCGAGGTGCCGCAGGCCGGCGACGAGTTCATGGTGCTGGCCGACGAGCGGCGTGCGCGTGAGATCGCGACCTTCCGCTCGGGCAAGTACCGCGACGTGAAGCTGTCCAGGCAGCAGGCCGCCAAGCTCGAGAACATGTTCGAGAACATGGGCGAGGGCCAGGCGCAGACGCTGCCGCTCATCATCAAGGCCGACGTGCAGGGCTCGCAGGAGGCGCTGTCGGCGTCGCTGCTCAAGCTCAGCACGGCCGAGGTCAAGGTGCAGGTGGTGCACGCGGCGGTCGGCGGCATCAGCGAGAGCGACGTCAACCTGGCGATCGCGTCCAAGGCCGTCATCATCGGCTTCAACGTGCGTGCCGACGCCGGCGCGCGCAAGCTGGCCGAAGGCAACAGCGTCGACCTGCGCTACTACAACATCATCTACGACGCGGTCGACGAGATCAAGGCGGCGATGAGCGGCATGCTGGCGCCGGAGCAGAAGGAAGAACTGCTCGGCACCGCCGAGATCCGGCTGGTCTTCGTGGCCTCCAAGATCGGCACGGTGGCCGGCTCGATGGTCACCTCGGGCCTGGTGCGTCGCGGTGCGCGCTTCCGCCTGCTGCGCGACAACGTCGTCGTCTACAGCGGCGAGGTCGAGTCGGTGCGGCGCCTCAAGGACGACGTGCGCGAGGTCAAGGAAGGCTTCGAGTGCGGCATCAAGCTGAAGAACTACAACGAGATCAAGGAAGGCGACCAGCTCGAGTTCTTCGAGATCAAGGAAGTCGCCCGAACGCTGTAAGGCGGTCCTTGCTCATCCTCGAACAAGCCCCGCCCTCCGAAAGATGGCGGGGCTTGTCTTTGGAGGCGCCCCACGATGAAACACAAGCGAGTCATTCCCAACCGCAGCTTCCGCGTCGCCGACCAGATCCAGCGCGACGTCGCCGAGCTGATCCGCGAGCTGAAGGATCCGCGCGTCGGCATGGTGACGGTGCAGGCCGTCGAGGTGTCGGCGGACTACGCGCACGCGAAGGTGTTCTTCTCGGTGCTGATGGGCGACCCGGCCGAGTGCGAGACCGCGCTGAACGAGGCCGCCGGCTGGCTGCGCAACAGCCTCTTCAAGCGCCTGCAGATCCACACCGTGCCGACGCTGCATTTCCAGTTCGACCGCACCACCGAGCGGGCGGCCGACCTGAATGCACTCATCCATCAGGCCAACGCGACCCGCGCCAAGGAAGACTGAGCCTGTCATGTCCGCGAGCTCCCGTCCGCCGCGCCAGCCGCGCCGTGCCCTGCACGGCGTGCTGCTGCTCGACAAGCCGCTGGGCTGGTCGAGCAACGATGCGCTGCAGAAGGTCAAGGGAATGCTGCGCGCCGAGAAGGGCGGCCACACCGGGACGCTGGACCCGCTGGCCACCGGCCTGCTGCCGCTGTGCTTCGGCGCGGCGACCAAGTTCTCGCAGGCCAGCCTGGACGCCGACAAGACCTACCGTGCGACGCTGAAGCTCGGCGTCACGCGGGTCGGCGGCGACCTGGAAGGCGAGGTCCTCGAGACCCGGCCGGTCGCCTTCGACGATGCCGCACTGGCCGCTGCCTGCGCCGCGCTGACCGGCAGCATCGAGCAGCTGCCGCCGATGCAGTCGGCGCTCAAGCACGAAGGCCGCGCGCTGTACGAGTACGCCCGCGCCGGCGTCGAGGTCGAGCGCCTGCCGCGCCGCGTCCAGGTTCATCGGCTCGACATCGTCGGCCGGCAGGATGATGAACTGCAGATCGAGGTCTGCGTCAGCAAGGGCACCTACGTGCGCACCCTGGCCGAAGACCTGGGCGCCGCGCTCGGTTGCGGGGCGCACCTGATTGCCTTGCGCCGCACCGCCAGCGGGCCGGTCCGCGTGGACGACGCCATCACGATCGACGCCCTGCAGGCCCTCGAACCCGCCGAACGCGAATCGCGGCTGCTGCCGCCCGACGTGCTGCTGTCCGGCTGGCCTGCGGTCCAGCTGGCGACCGACGAGGCCGCGCGCTTCCTGACGGGCCTGCGCCGCCGCACCGAAGCCCGCGACTGCGCGGCCGTGCGCGTCTACGGCCCCGAGCCGCGCGCCTTCCTGGGCAGCGCCCACGTCAAGGGCGGCGAGCTGATCCCTGGCCGGCTGTTGAGCCCACCCGAGGTGCAGGCGCTGGTCGCCGTTGCACCGCCTCCGAATCCCGCATCCCCGCATCCCGTGAGCACGACATGACCACCGCAGACTCCGCCCGACAGATCCGCAACGTGGCGATCATCGCCCACGTCGACCACGGCAAGACCACCCTCGTCGACCAGCTGCTGCGCCAGAGCGGCACCTTCCGCGAGAACGAGAAGGTCGCCGAGCGCGTGATGGACAGCAACGACATCGAGAAGGAACGCGGCATCACGATCCTCTCGAAGAACTGCGCCGTCGAATGGAAGGGCACCCACGTCAACATCGTCGACACCCCCGGCCACGCCGACTTCGGCGGCGAGGTCGAGCGCGTGCTGTCGATGGTCGACTCGGTGCTGCTGCTGGTCGACGCGGTCGAGGGCCCGATGCCGCAGACGCGCTTCGTCACCAAGAAGGCGCTGGCGCTGGGCCTCAAGCCCATCGTCGTCGTCAACAAGGTCGACCGGCCCGGCGCGCGGCCGGACTACGTCATCAATGCCACCTTCGACCTGTTCGACAAGCTGCACGCGACCGAGCAGCAGCTCGACTTCCCGGTCATTTACGCCTCGGGCCTGAACGGCTGGGCGACGCTGACCCCGGGCGAGGTCGGCACCGACATGTCGCCGCTGTTCGATGCCGTGCTCAAGCACGTGCCGCCGCACGAGGGCGACCCCGAAGGTCCGTTGCAGCTGCAGATCTGCTCGCTCGACTACTCCACCTTCGTCGGGCGCATCGGCATCGGCCGCATCAACCAGGGCACACTCAAGCCGATGCAGGACGTGTCGGTCTTCTCGGGCGAGGACAGCATCCCCTTCAAGGCGCGCGTCAACCAGGTGCTCAAGTTCAACGGCCTCGAGCGCGTGCCGGCCACCGAGGCCGGCCCGGGCGACATCGTGCTGATCAACGGCATCGAGGACATCGGCATCGGCGTCACGCTGACCGACATCGACGATCCGGTGCCGCTGCCGATGCTGGAGGTCGACGAGCCGACGCTGACGATGAACTTCTGCGTCAACACCTCGCCGCTGGCGGGGCGCGAGGGCAAGTTCGTCACCAGCCGCCAGCTCTGGGACCGCCTGCAGAAGGAACTGCAGAGCAACGTCGCGCTGCGCGTGAAGGACACCGACGAGGACGGCATCTTCGAGGTCTCCGGCCGCGGCGAACTGCACCTGACGATCCTCCTGGAGAACATGCGCCGCGAGGGCTACGAGCTGGCCGTGTCGAAGCCGCGCGTGGTGTTCCACGAGGCCGACGGCGAGCGCCAGGAGCCGATGGAACTGGTCACCGCCGACGTCGAGGAAGGCCACCAGGGCGGCGTGATGCAGGCGCTCGGCCTGCGCAAGGCCGAGCTGGTGAACATGGAGCCCGACGGCATGGGCCGCGTGCGCCTCGAGTACCGCATCCCGGCGCGCGGCCTGATCGGCTTCAGCAACGAGTTCATGAACCTGACGCGCGGCACCGGGCTCATCAGCAACATCTTCGACGGCTACGAGGCCTACAAGGGCGAGATCGGCGGCCGCAAGAACGGCGTGCTGATCAGCATGGACGACGGCGAGATCGTGACCTACGCGCTCGGCAAGCTCGACGACCGCGGCCGCATGTTCGTCAAGGCCGGGGACCCGGTCTACGAGGGCATGATCGTCGGCATCCACAGCCGCGACAACGACCTGGTCGTCAACGCGGTGCGCCAGAAGCAGCTGACCAACTTCCGCGTCAGCGGCAAGGAAGACGCCATCAAGATCACGCCGCCGATCGAGCTGTCGCTCGAGTACGCGGTCGAGTTCATCGAGGACGACGAGCTGGTCGAGATCACGCCGAAGTCGATCCGCCTGCGCAAGCGCCACCTGAAGGAACACGACCGCAAGCGGGCGAGCCGCGACGCGGCATGAGCCGGCGCCGGGCCGCTGCATGACGCACGGGCGAGCCGTCGCCTCGATGATCCTGGTGACGCTCCTCTGGAGCATCGCCGGCGTCGTGACGCGGCATCTGGACGCCGCGCGCAGCTTCGAGGTGACGTTCTGGCGCAGTCTCTTCAATGCGCTGGCCCTGGCCGTCGCGCTGACCGCGATGCGCGGGCCGGCGTTGTGGCGCGGCCTGCTGCGGGCGCCGGGGCCGGTGTGGGTCTCGGGCCTGTGCTGGTCGGTGATGTTCACGGCCTTCATGGTCGCCATCACGCTGACGACGGTGGCCAATGTGCTGGTCACGATGGCGATCGGGCCGCTGATCACCGCACTGTTCGCGCGCCTCTTCCTGCACCACCGCCTGCCGGTGCGCACCTGGGTGGCCATCGCGGTCGGTGGCGCCGGCATCGCATGGATGTTCGGTCGCGAGGCCAGCGAAGGCCTGTCGGTCGTCGGCACGCTGGTCGCGCTCGCGGTGCCGCTGGCCGCAGCGACCAACTGGACGCTGCTGCAGCACATCGGCCACGGCTCCGGCGACCCGGACGGCGAGGGCGCCCCGCAGGACATGCTGCCCGCGGTGCTGATCGGTGCCGTGATCTCGGCGGCGACGACCCTGCCGCTGGCCTGGCCCTTCCAGGCCTCGACGCACGACCTGGGCCTGCTGGCGATGCTGGGCGTCGTCCAGCTCGCCATCCCCTGCCTGCTGGTCGTGCGCCTGACGCGCGAGCTGCCGGCGCCCGAGATCGCACTGCTGGGCCTGCTGGAAGTGGTGTTCGGTGTCGCCTGGGCCTGGCTCGGCGCCGGCGAGCATCCGGGCGCCAGCGCGCTGACCGGCGGTGCGCTGGTGCTGGGGGCGCTGGTGGCCAACGAACTGCTGGCGCTGAAGCGCCGACCCGAGGAGAACCTGCGCCCATGAGTCCCCGTCCGCTGCCGCCGCTGGTCGGCGACTCCCAGGTGCTGGCCGAGGTGCGCGGCACGATCGGCCTCGTCACCCTGAACCGCGCGGGTGCGCTGAACGCGCTGTCGCTGGGCATGATCCGCGACCTGACGGCGCTGCTGCGCCACTGGGCCGGCGACGCGGCGGTGCAGGCCGTCGTGGTGCGCGGCGCGGGCCGCGAGGGCAAGGCCCCGGCCTTCTGCGCCGGCGGCGACATCCGCTTCTTCCATCAGGCGGCGCTGGCCGGGGATCCGCGGCTGGAGGACTTCTTCACCGAGGAGTACGCCCTCAACCACCTGATCCACCGCTACCCCAAGCCCTACCTTGCGCTGATGGACGGCATCACGATGGGTGGCGGCATGGGCATCTCGCAGGGCGCGCGGCTGCGCGTCGTGACCGAGCACAGCAAGCTCGCGATGCCCGAGACCCACATCGGCCTCTTCCCCGACGTCGGCGGCGGCTGGTTCCTCGGCCGCTGCCCGGACCATGTGGGCGAGTACCTCGCACTGACCGGTCACGTGCTCGGCGCCGGCGACGCGATCGCGCTCGGTCTGGCCGACGTGATGCTGTCGTCGGGCGGCCTGCCGGCGCTGGTCGAGGCGCTGTGCGACCAGCCGCACGGCAGCGACGAGGCCTTGCTGGCCGCCGTCCGCGCGCGAGCCCAGGCCGCGCCGCCGGCCGCGCTGGACGCACATCGCACGGCCATCGACCGGCACTTCGCGCAGCGTGATGTGGCGGCGATCGCCGCATCGCTCGGGGCCGAAGACAGCGACTGGGCTCGCCACACGCTCGCCGCCCTGCGCCAGCGTTCGCCGCTGATGCTGGCCGTGACGCTGGAGCAGGTCCGCCGTGCGCGCACGATGAGCCTGCCCGAGGACCTGCGCATGGAGCGCGACCTGGTGCGCCACTGCTTTCACCTGCGGCCCGGTGTCGCGAGCGAGACAGTCGAGGGCATCCGTGCGCTGGCCGTCGACAAGGACCACGCGCCGCGCTGGAGTCCGGCGCGCATCGAGGACGTCGGCGCCGATCAGGTCGCGGCCTTCTTCGCGAGTCCCTGGCCGGCCCACGCTCACCCGCTGCGCGACCTGGGCTGACGGTTCCCGCGCGCTAGCGCAAACCCGCTGCATCGCGCCGCGCACCCGCGGCTAGCATGGTCCGGACCCAGGGGCCAGGAGGCGAAGCATGGTGCAGCAACTGAGCGGACTCGACGCGGCATTCCTCTATCTCGAGACGCCACAGATGCCCATGCACGTGGGCGCGCTGCACACCTTCAGCCTGCCGCCGGGCTATGCGGGGGACTTCGTCGCCGACGTGCGCCGTCACCTCCGCGAACGTGCACACCTCGCGCCGCCGCTGGGCCGCAAGCTGCTGCCGCTGCCGATGAACCTGGCGACGCCGGCGTGGACCGACGCCAGCGTCGACTTCGACTGGCACGTGATCGGCCTCAAGCTGCCGCGGCTGGCACGCGGCAGCACCGGCATGGCCGAAGCGCAGGCGCTGGTGTCCAGGCTGCACAGCCACCTGCTCGACCGCGACCGGCCGATGTGGCGATTTCACGTGCTCACCGGCTTCAAGCCGCTGCCCGACGGCTCGCCGGTGTTCGGCCTCTACACGCAGCTGCATCACGCCGCGGTCGACGGCCAGGCGGCGGTGGCGCTGGGGCAGGCCATCCTCGACCTCAGTGCCGACGGCCGCGCGATCAACATGCCGAGCGAGCGGCCGGCCAGCGTCGCCCTCGGCATGGCCGAACGCCTGGGCGGCGCGCTGGCCCACCAGATGAAGCAGATCGCCGACCTGGCGAAGGCGCTGCCGGGGACCGCCACCGCCGTCGGCAAGGCGGCGGGCCAGGTGGCCGCGAGCGGCGCCAAGGACGCGATGCTCGACGCCGCCAGGAAGGCCGCCAGCCGCTGGGTCGAGGTGCAGGACGCGAAGGGCCGCAAGCTGCAGGGCGGCATGCGCAACCTGAAGATCGCGCCGCGCACCGTCTTCAACGTCACCGTCGGCCGGCGCCGCGCGTTCGCCGCGGTCAGCCTGTCGATGGCCGAGCTGAAGGTCCTGCGTACGGCTTTCGAGGCGACGCTCAACGACGTCGTGCTGGCCGTGTGCAGCGGAGCCCTGCGGCGCTACCTGCAGGCGCGCAAGGCGCTGCCTAAGGAGTCGCTGATCGCCGCGGTGCCGATCTCGCTGCGCGCGGCGGGCGACACGTCCGCCAGCAACCAGGCCTCGATGTCGGTCGTGAGCCTGGGCACGCACCTGGCCGCGCCGGCCCGGCGCGTGGCGCACGTCAAGGCCGCGACCGCCGCGATGAAGTCGGCCCTGGTGGACCTGAAGAGCGTGATGCCGACCGACTTTCCGACGCTGGGCGTGCCCTGGCTGCTGACCGGCATGGTCTCGCTGTACGGCCGCACGCGGCTGGCCGACCGCATCCCCCCGATCGCCAACGTGACGATCTCCAACGTGCCGGGGCCGGCCGTGCCGCTCTACCTGGCCGGCGCCAAGATGCTGAGCAACCACCCGACCTCGATCGTCGTGCACGGCGTGGCGCTGAACATCACGGTGCAGAGCTACAACGGCGCGCTCGAGTTCGGCGCGATGGCCTGCGCCAAGGCCATGCCCGACGTCGCGCTGTTCGCGCAGGCACTGCACGAGAGCCATGCCGAGCTGCTGGCGCTGGCGCACAAGACGCTGGCCCGATCGGCGGCGAAGCAGGCCGCCACCAAGGCCACCAAGGCCACCAAGGCACCGGCCGGCAAGGTCGCGAAGAAGGCCGCCGCGAAGACCGTCAGGAAGACGCCAGCGAAGGTCGCTGCCAAGGCGCCGCTGCGCAAGCCGCGCGCCCCGGCAACCGCCTCTAGAACGGCCCGTTAGGATCGGGGCGTTCGTTCCCTTCGACGATTCCATGTCCTTCTTTCCCGGCTCCGACGCCCGTTCCGTCCCGACCGAAGTCAAGGCGCCATCGCCTTTCCTGCTGATGCTCGAGGCGCGTGCGCCCTGGGAGTACGCGGCGCTGTGGCTCAGCAGCCCCTGGCTGCGCGAGCTGCCGCGCGGCGACGGGCATCCGGTGCTGGTGTTCCCGGGCCTCGGCGCCAACGACCTGTCGACCTATCCGCTGCGCAACCTGCTGACGGTGCTGGGCTACACGCCCTATCCCTGGAACTTCGGCTTCAACTTCGGGCCCCGGCCGGGCGTGCTGCGCGGCTGCGCCGAGCTGACGCGCGAGCTCTGCGACAAGCACGGCCAGCCCGTCAGCCTGATCGGCTGGAGCCTGGGTGGCGTCTACGCGCGCGAGGTCGCGAAGCTGGCGCCCGAGGCGACGCGCTGCGTCGTCACGCTGGGCACGCCCTTCGCCGGCCCGCCGAAGGCCAACCACGCATGGCGCGTCTACGAGTTCCTCAGCGGCCAGAAGATCGACGACCCGCACGAGCTGCGCGACCAGATCCACATCGCGCCGCCGGTGCCGACCACGTCGGTCTACTCGCGCAGCGACGGTGTCGTCGCCTGGCCCTGCAGCCTGAACGAGGACGGGCCGCTGACCGAGAACATCGAGGTCTTCGCCAGCCATGTGGGCCTCGGGCTCAACCCGCTGGCGCTGACGGCCGTCGCCGACCGCCTGACGCAGGACCCCAAGCGCTGGCGCAAGTTCGACCGGCCCGGCGCGCTGGCCTGGCTGGTGAAGCACGGCCCGGCACGTCCCGCCTGATGACGACCACCCCCGTTGCGGCTGCGCCGCTCCCCCTCCAGGGGGCGCCGCTAGCGGACCGGCAGAGCCGGATCCACGGCGGCTGCTGGGTTGGCACCGGTGCATGGGTAGTGGTGGGCGTTGGGCGGCAACCGTCTAGCTCAAGATGAAGATCCAGGCCGGCAGCACCACACTCGAAGTCGAAGTCCACGGTCCCGACAGCGGCGAACCGCTGCTGCTGATCATGGGCCTGGGCATGCAGCTGATCGCCTGGCGCGAAGGCCTGGTCGAGCAATTGGTGGCGCGGGGCTTCCGCGTGATCCGCTTCGACAACCGCGACGTCGGCCTGTCGCAGCGCTTCGACCACCTCGGCACGCCCAACCTCATGTGGCAGACGCTGCGCTTCCTGGCGCGGCTGCCGGTGCAGGCGCCGTACACGCTGCGCGAGCTGGCGGCCGACACCGTTGCGCTGCTCGATGCGCTGGGCATCGCGAAGGCGCATGTCTGCGGCGCGTCGATGGGCGGCATGATCGCGCAACGCGTCGCGGCCGATCATCCGTCGCGCGTGAAGAGCCTGACGCTGATGATGACGACATCGGGCGCGCGCCACCTGCCGCAGCCGACGCGCGCCGCGCGTGCCGCCTTGCTGGCGCGCCCGGCATCGCCGACGGCCGACGCCGTGCTGGACCACTACGTGCGCCTGTTCCGCGTGATCGGCAGCCCCGGCTACCCGGCCCCCGAGGAAGAGCTGCGCGCCACGCTGCGCCGCAGCCTGGACCGCGGCGGCCTGAAGAGCGGCCCCGGCGTCGCCCGGCAACTCGTCGCGATCGCTGCCGACGGCGACCGCACGCCGCTGCTGGGCCGCATCGCCGTGCCGACGCAGATCATCCATGGCCAGGCCGACCCGCTGGTGCCGCTGGCCTGCGGCGTGCAGCTCTCGCAGGCGATCAAGGGTGCGCAGTTCGACGCCGTCGAAGGCATGGGCCACGACCTGCCGGCGCCGCTGTGGCCGCTGTTCGCGGACCGCATCGAGCAGGCGGCGCGGCGGGCGTCGCCACCATGAAGCTGTACCTCGCCGTCGCTGCCACCGTCGCGCTGTCCGCCTGTGCGGTCCCGCCGCCGGCCCCGGAGCCGTCGGTGCTGGTCGGTACCTGGCGGGTCGACCTTCGGCCCAGGCCGGACGCTCCGGCGTACTACCAGGAGCTGGTCGTGCGGTCGGTGTCCGGCAAGTCCTTCGAAGGCACGTTCTACGGGGCGCCGGTCAGTCAGGCGCGCATCAATACCGACTGGGGCGCCGTGCGCATCGCCTTCGTCACCGCGGACGTGTCGGGCCCCTACAACCACTCGGCCGTGCTCACCGGCGGCAAGCTCGAAGGCCTGACCAACGCCACCGGTCGCGACTTCCTGTCCTACTGGTCGGCGGTCAAGCAGTAGGCTCACGCCCGCTGCGGCGTCGGATCGTCGCGAACCACTCGGATCGATGAGTCACCACCCGCAAGCCCAGCCCGCACGAATCGCCTCGCCGTGGCGACTCAGCGTCGCGCCGATGATGGACTGGACCGACCGCCATTGCCGCGTCTTCCATCGCCTGCTGACGCGCCGCACGCGCCTGTACACCGAGATGGTGACGACCGGGGCGCTGCTGCACGGCGACGTGCCGCGGCACCTGGACTTCGATGCGCGCGAGCATCCGGTCGCGCTGCAGATCGGCGGCAGCGAGCCCGACGACCTGGCCGCCTGCGCGAAGCTGGGGCAGCGCTGGGGCTACGACGAGATCAACCTCAACTGCGGCTGCCCGAGCGAGCGGGTGCAGCGCGGGGCCTTCGGCGCCTGCCTGATGGCCGAGCCGGCGCTGGTGCGCGACGGCGTGAAGGCCATGCTCGACGCGGTGAGCATTCCCGTGACTGTCAAGCACCGCATCGGCATCGACAAGGGGGAGGACTACGACTTCGTGCGCGACTTCGTCGGCACCGTGGCCGAGGCGGGCTGCAGCGTGTTCATCGTGCACGCACGCAATGCCTGGTTGAAGGGCCTGTCGCCGAAGGAGAACCGCGAGGTCCCGCCGCTGCGCTACGAGACGGTGCACCGGCTCAAGCGGGACTTTCCGGGACTCACGCTCGTGCTCAACGGCGGCGTGAACAGCGATGCGGTGATCACCGACCAGCTGCAGCAGCTCGACGGCGTGATGATCGGCCGGCATGCCTACCACGAGCCCTGGGCGATGGCGGCCTGGGACCGCAGCTTCTTCGGCGAGGAACCGCCATCGACCGCGGCCTCGCGCAGCGCCGCCGAGTCGGCCTGGGTCGACTACCTCGAGACGCTGCACGCCGCCGGCCAGCCGTGGATGAGCGCGATGCGTCACGCGATGGGCCTGTGGAATGGCGTGCCGGGCGCGCGTCGCTGGCGCCAGGTGTGGAGCGACCATCGCCTGCGCGGCGAATCGCCGCGCGCGGTGCAGGCTAGCGCCGCCGAGGCGCTGGCGCAGGTGCTGGCCGAGACCTCGACGGGCTGACTCTGAGGTTCAGGCGCGCGCCGGCCGAGTCGCCAGCACGACCCCGGCCATCGCCAGCGCAAAGGCCGCCGCTTGCGCCAGGCTGAAGCGCTCGCCGAGCAGCAGCACACCGACTGCCGCCGCGCTGACCGGCAGCATCACCGTGAAGACGCCGGCCGACGCGGCAGGCACGTGCTTCAGGCCGGTCATCCACAGCCACACCGCGACCATGCTGGCCGCAAGCGAATAGAAGACCAGCAGTGCCCAGCTGCCCGCGGCGACGCCGCCGAAGTCGAAGCCGAAGGCCTGCCACAGGCCGAAGGGCGTCACCAGCGCGAGGCCCCACAGATTGACCAGCGCGCTTATGCGCTTGGCCGACACCTTGCCGGTCAGGCGCTTGCCGATGACGACGTAGCTCGCCTCGCAGCAGACGGCACCGACCAGCAGCAGGTTGCCGATCAGGCTGCTGTCGGCAGCGCCGGCGGCCGGCTTGCTGGCCGACACCAGCGCGATGCCGGCCACGGCGCAGGCGATGCCGGCGAGCACCGGCGCGGTGATGCGCTCGCGCAGGAAGGCCCAGGACATCAGCGCCACCACGGCCGGCAGCGCGGCCATGATCACGCCGGCTGCCAGCGCCGAGCTGCGGGCGATGCCGAACAGCATGCAGATCGAGAACAGGAAGTTGCCCAGGAAGCTTTCCCAGAACAGCAGCCGGCGGTCGTGCGCGTTCAGCGGGGCCTCGTCGCCGCCGCGCCGCACCCAGTGCGCCATCGCCACCGCCGCGATGCCGAAGCGCAGCCAGGCCAGCAGGAAGATCGGGAACACCAGCACCAGCAGCTTGGACAGGCCGACGTAGCTGCCGACCAGGGCCATGCTGGCGGCCAGGCTGGCGTAGGCCGTCCACGGAGTGCGCAAGCGGGGTCCTCGGGCGATGTGGGGTGATGACGACGGCGGCATCAGGGGTGTGCGGCCACGGTGCATTGTGCCGGCGCATCATGGGCATGCGGCTTGCGTCGCAGCCGTCGTGCCCGGCGTCCGACATCACATCACCGTCAAGGAGGAAGCATGAACCCCATCCGTCGCCATCTGACGATCGCGCTCGCCGCGAGCTTGCTGCTGCCGCTTGCGCTGCAGCCCGCGCAGGCGCAGTCCCCGGCCTCGACCGCGCCCAAGCCCCAGGTCGTGATCCTCGCGACCGGCGGCACCATCGCCGGCGCCGGCGCGTCGGCGACCAACAGCGCGTCCTACCAGGCCGCCAAGGTGCCGGTCGACAAGCTCATCGCCGGCATCCCCGAACTGGCCGACGTGGCCCAGGTGCGCGGCGAGCAGGTGTTCCAGATCGCCTCCGAGAGCTTCACCAACGACAAGCTGGTGCAGCTGGGCAAGCGCGTGTCGCAGCTGCTGCGCGACCCGGCCATCGCCGGCGTCGTCGTGACCCACGGCACCGACACGCTGGAAGAGACCGCCTTCTTCCTGAACCTGGTAATCCGCAGCGACAAGCCGGTGGTCGTCGTCGGTTCGATGCGGCCGGGCACCGCGATGTCGGCCGACGGCATGCTCAACCTCTACAACGCGGTGGTCGTCGCCGCCGATCCCAGGTCGCGCGGGCAGGGCACGCTGGTCGTGATGAGCGACGAGATCCACGCCGGCCGCGACGTCGCCAAGCGCATCAACATCAAGACCAGCGCCTTCGGCAGCCAGTGGGGGCCGCTGGGCATGGCGGTCGAGGGCAGGACCTACTGGTTCCGCGCGCTCGCCAAGCGCCATACGGTGAAGAGCGAGTTCGACATCGACGCGATCGACAAGCTGCCCGAGGTCTTCATCGTCTACGGCTCGGGCAACATGAGCCTCGAGGCCTACGAGGCGGCCAGGCGCTCGGGCGCCAAGGCGGTGGTGCACGCCGGCACCGGCAACGGCTCGGTGGCCAACTACGCGGTCGACGCGCTGCGCAGCCTGCGCACGCAGGGGGCCCAGGTGATCCGCTCCTCGCGCGTGGCCGACGGCTTCGTGATCCGCAACGCCGAGCAGCCGGACGACAAGTACGACTGGGTCGTCGCGCATGACCTCAATCCGCAGAAGGCGAAGATCCTGGCCGCTGTCGCGCTGACGAAGACCAACGACCCGAAGGAACTCCAGAGAATCTTCTGGGAGTACTGAGCGCGCGCTCAGAACGCGGCGCCGTAGCGCGCGTGCTCCCAGTCGCTGACGTGGCGTGCGTACTCGATCCACTCGGCGCGCTTGAGGCGCACGAACTCGAGGTGCAGCGTCTCGCCGAGGGTCGTGCGCATCAGCGCGCTGGCCTCCAGCGCGTCGGCGGCCTCGCCCAGGCTCTGGGGCAGCAGGCCGATGCCGCGGCGGCGGATCTCGGCCAGGCCCAGCTCGAACAGGTCGTCGGTGCAGGCCGGGCCCGGGTCGAGCTGGCGGTCGATGCCGTCCAGGCCGGCGGCGATCAGGCCCGCGGTCGCCAGGTAGGGATTGGCCGAGGCATCGGGCACGCGCCACTCGAAGCGGCCGGGCAGGGTGCGCACCAGTGCGGTCCGGTTGTTGGGACCGTGCGCCACGTAGGCCGGCGCCCAGCTGGTGCCCGACAGCGATTCGCCGACCACCAGGCGCTTGTAGCTGTTGACCGTGGGGGCGGCCAGCGCGCACAGGGCGGCGCTGTGGACCAGCACGCCGCCGATGAAGTGGCGCATCTGCGGCTCGTCGTCGAACAGGCAACGCTCGCCGTTCCACAGCGAGACATGGAAGTGCAGCCCGCTGCCAGGCTGGTTGGCAAAGGGCTTGGGCATCATCGAGAACACCGCACCGTCCTGCTCGGCCAGGTGGTGGGCCGCCAGCTTGAAGAGCATCAGGTGGTCGGCGCTGCGCAGGGCCTCGTCGTGCAGGAAGTTCAGCTCGTACTGGCCGTGCGCGTCTTCGTGGTCGATCTGCAGCACCTGCAGGCCGGCGGCCTCGAGCGCCTCGCGCAGCGCGTGCAGGAAGCCGGCCTGGCGCGGCAGGCTCTTCAGGTCGTAGCTGGGCTTGTCGAGGCGGTCGGCATCGTCGACCGGCAGGTAGCGCGCGCTGTCTCGCTGGCGCTTCATCAGGAAGAACTCGGGCTCGATGCCGGTCTGCAGCGTCCAGCCGCGCTCGGCCAGCCGCGCGACCTGGCGCTTCAAGACCTGCCGCGGGCAGGCGTCGAAGGCCTGGCCCGCCACGAAACCGTCGCCGACGATGCGTGCCACGCCGGGCATCCACGGCAGGGCCTGCAGGGTGCCGGCGTCGCCGCGCGCGTAGTACTCGGCGCGCGGGCCGGTCCGCGGCAGCGCCGTGCCCCAGATCGACGGGCCGGCGAAGCCTGCGCCGTCGCGCAGCACCGCGTCCAGCTGGTCCAGCGGCACGAGCTTGCCCTTGGCCACGCCGTGCACGTCGGTGAACTGCACCAGCAGCGTGTGCACGCCCTGGGCAGCGAGCGACTCGCGCGCCGGGGCGGTGAAGGCGGCAGGTTCGATCTTCACGCGCCGACTCAGGAGTTGATGCGCAGCCAGGTCGTCTTCAATTCGGTGTACTTGTCGAAGGCGTGCAGCGACTTGTCGCGGCCGTTGCCGCTCTGCTTGTAGCCGCCGAAGGGCACGGTGATGTCGTCGTCGTCGTACTGGTTGACGTGCACCGTGCCGGCGCGCAGCGCGCGGGCCACGCGGTGGGCGCGGTCGACGTTGGAGCTCCAGACGCTGGCCTGCAGGCCGTAGGCGGAGTCGTTGGCCAGGCGCACGGCCTCGGCCTCGTCCTTGAAGCGGATGATCGAAAGCACCGGGCCGAAGATCTCCTCCCGCGCGATCCTCATGTCGTTGCGCACGCCGTCGAAGACCGTCGGCTCGACGTAGTAGCCGCCGGTCTCGGCGCGCGCCTGCGCGCCGCCGGCCAGCAGCCGCGCGCCCTCGGTCTGACCGGCGTCGATGTAGCTCATCACGGTGCGCAGCTGCCCGTCGTCGACCAGCGCGCCCATCACGGTCTTGGGATCCAGCGGGTCGGCGGGGCGGTATTTCGGCGCCTCGGCGGCGACGCGCTTCGCGAAGTCGTCGGCGATGGACTCGTGGACCATCAAGCGCGAGGGCGCGTTGCAGCTCTCGCCCTGGTTGAAGAAGATGCTGCCGGCCAGCGTCTTGGCGCAGCGGTCCAGGTCGTCGAAGTCGGGGAAGACGAGGAAGGCGCTCTTGCCGCCCAGCTCGTTGTAGACGCGCTTGAGGTTGCTGCGGCCCGCGTACTCCAGCATCTTGCGGCCCACGCGCGTCGAGCCGGTGAAGCCGATCGCGTCGACATCGGGGTGCAGCGCCAGCGCCTCGCCGGCCTCGTGGCCGTAGCCGGGAACGACGTTGAAGACGCCCGGCGGCAGGCCGGCGGCCAGCGCCAGCTCGGCCAGCTTCAGTGCGGTCAGCGGGCTTTTCTCGCTGGGCTTCAGGACCACAGAATTGCCGGCCGCGAGCGCGGGACCGAGCTTCCAGGCGGCCATGATCATCGGGTAGTTCCAGGGCACGATCACGCCGATCACGCCCATGGCTTCGCGCTGGATCAGCGCCAGCGCGTTGTGACCCGTCGGTGCGATCTCGTCGTAGATCTTGTCGACGGCCTCGGCGTACCAGGCGATCGTGCGCGCCGTGGAGGGCACGTCGACCGACAGCGAGTACTGGATGGGCTTGCCCATGTCCAGCGTCTCGAGCAGCGCGAGTTCCTCCTTGGCGGCGAGGATCCTGTCGGCGAAGACCTGCAGCGTGCGCTTGCGCTGCGCCGGCGAGCGGCGCGCCCAGCGGCCGTCCTCGAAGGCGGCGCGTGCCGCCTTGACCGCGAGGTCGATGTCGGCCGCCTGGCCGCGCACGACGCGGCCCAGCACGCGGCCGTCGATCGGCGAGATGCAGTCGAAGCGTTCGCCACCGACGGCGTCGTGCAGGTCGCCGTCGATGAAGCTGCGGCCGTCGACGACGGTCTTGGCGGCGCGTTCGCGCCAGTCGATCACGGGGTTTGCCATGGCAGGACTCGATGGAGAGCGCGGGAAAGCGATTCGGACTTGTAGCGCAAAAGCGCATGACGCTGCCTGGGCAGCGTCATGCACGGACCAGGGGCACTCCCCGGTCAGAAGCTCACGACCACCGCCGCGCCGAACAGGTGGTTGGTCTTCTTGTAGCTGCCGTCCTTGACGTCGATGAAGACCGCCTGGTTGGCGCGGTCGAGGCGGTACTCGGCCTTGAAGGTCGTGTTGAGGTTGAACAGATAGCTCAGGCCGAAGGAGACCGCCGTGCGCGTCGCGCCCTTCTCGGTGTCGGACTGGATCCAGGAGCCGGTGCCTTCGTCGAACACGTAGCCGGGGCCGATGCCGTTGCGGTAGTCGGCGAAGCCGTAGCCGAGCAGGCCGCCGCCGTTCTTGTCGTTCTTGATGTAGTCGGCCCGGACGATGCCTTCCAGGCGCGGCGTGAACTTGTAGGCCGCCAGGCCCGACAGGCCGTACCAGCGCGCGTCGCGCAGTTCGCCGGTGACCGGGTCGGCGGTGACGGCGGCGTTCTTCTGCTGGCCGTAGCTGACCTGGCCCTGCACCGTCCAGTCGCCGCGGATGAAGTAGGCGTCGAACTCGAACAAGTTGAGTGATGTCTTCCTGGCGTCGTACGGCGAGCCGCTGATTGGGTTCACGTCGTCGCTCCTGAGATTGGCGGACTTCCCATGGACGCCGGCGAAGCCGAAACCCTGGAACTCGCCTCGCGAGTAGTCCACTCGATACACAAGTGCCGCCCCCTTTTCGCCGGCCTCATTCTTCGTCGCGTTGACCTGTGCGAGCATGCTCTTTACGATCCACTTGCCGCGAGTGATCTCCACGCCGGCGCCGGTGTATCCGTAAGGCAGCGTCGTGTCGAACAAGAGGTTGTGCGTGATGAGCTTGGTCAAGGTCGGCTGCACATACTCGTAGCCCGACCAATCAGGCACTTGGCCTGCGATGAAGCGCGTCTGCAAGTCGCCCAGTGGCAGCGACACGGACGCTTCGTGAACGATGCTCTTGCCGTCGATGAACGCGCCGATACCGCGCTGCGGGGTCAACGTCAGACGCCAGCGAGCACCGCTGTCGGTCTCTTTCAGGAAGTCGACGGAGACTGCGCCGAAGTAGGAGTTGTCATAGCTGTAGGGGTCGTCGATCGCCGAGTTCAAGAACTGGAAGCCGCTGCGGCCCTGGTTCTTGTTGTAGATGTAGGTCGGGTCCATGTAGCCGCTGATCTTCAGGCCCTTCAGGCCCGAGGCGTCGCGCGCGTCCTCCAGCGCCTCGGTCTTGACCGCGATGCGGTTGAACTCGGCCGCCTGCTCGGGCGTCATGCCCCACTGCGCAGAACCTGCCGGCACCGCGGGCTTGGCGCCCTGGGCGGCCTTGAGCTTGGCTTCGAGCTCGGCCACGCGGTCCTTCAGCGCCTGCAACTCCTTCAGCACCTCGGCATTGCTCTGGGCCATCGCGGCCGGGAAGGCGCTGGCCAGTGCGAGGGCGAGAGCGGTTTGTTTCCAGGTTCTCATGTCGTGGGCTCCTCTCTTGAAGGTCGTTCGGGTTCGTGGATGCGGTGAGGCGTATCAGCCGCCGGCGCGTTGCGCGGCGGCCATGGCCAGGGCGCGCTGGCGCTCGGCGCGGGCGATCAGGTAGCTGGCGGTCAGCACGCCGATGGCGACGACGGCGATGATCACGGTCGCCATCGCGTTGACGCTCGGGTTCACGCCCAGTCGGGCGCGCGAGAAGATCACCAGCGGCATCGTGGTCGAGCCGGGCCCGGACAGGAAGGCCGACAGCACGACGTCGTCGAGCGAGATCGTGAAGGTCAGCAGCCAGGCCGAGAACAGCGACTGCGCGATCATCGGCAGCGTGACCAGGTAGAACACCTGGTGCGGTCGGGCGCCGAGGTCCATCGCGGCTTCCTCGAGCTGCGGGTTCAGGTCCTGCAGGCGGGCCTGGATCACGACGGTCGCGTAGGCCATGCCCAGCAGCAGGTGGCCGAGCCAGATGGTCAGCATCCCGCGCTCGGGGAAGCCCAGCGCGCGCTGCACCGACACCAGCATCAGCAGCAGCGACAGGCCGACGATGACCTCGGGCATCACGAGCGGCGCGTTGACCATGCCCGAGAACAGCGTGCGCCCGGTGAAGCGCCGGTACTTGACCAGCGCGAAGGCCGCCAGCGTGCCCAGCACCACCGAGCCGCAGGCGGTGAAGAAGGCGATCTTCAGGCTGAGCCACAGGCCGCCGATCATCTCGCGGTCGGCCGGCAGGGCCGCGTACCACTTCAGCGTGAAGCCGGTCCAGACGCTGGGGATCGGCGAGTCGTTGAACGAGTAGATGACGAGCGCGAGGATCGGCAGGTAGAGGAACAGATAGCCCGCGCCGAGCCAGCCGAAGCCGAAGCGGCGCGCGAAGGTTGCGCCGAAGAAGGTGCGGCGCGCCGTCATGGCCGCTTCTCCTGGGCCTGCGCCTGGTAGCGGTTGAACAGCGCCAGCGGCACGATGATCAGCAGCACCATCACGACGGCGACCGTCGATGCCATCGGCCAGTCGTTGTTGCTGAAGAACTCGTCCCACAGCACGCGCCCGATCATCAGGGTCTGCGGCCCGCCGAGCAGCTCGGGGATGACGAACTCGCCGACGCAGGGGATGAAGACCAGCATCGAGCCGGCGATGATCCCGGCCTTGGAGAGCGGTACCGTGATCTTCCAGAACGCGGTCGCTGGCGTCGCGCCCAGGTCCTGCGCCGCCTCGAGCAGCCGCAGGTCCATCTTGGACAGGTTGGCGTACAGCGGCAGGATCATGAACGGCAGGTAGGTGTAGACCATGCCCACGACCAGCGAGAAGGGCGTGTTCATGAACTTGCCCTCGGCGGCGATCAGGCCGGCGGCCAGCAGCACGTGGTCCAGCCTCAGCGCGATCAGCAACTCGGAGACCCAGCCGTTCTCGCCCAGCAGACCCTTCCAGGCATAGACGCGCAGCAGGAAGGAGGTCCAGAACGGCAGCATCACCAGCATCAGGAGGGCCGGCTGCAGCGTGGCCTTGGCTCGCGCCATGAAGTAGGCGAAGGGGTAGCCGATGGCCAGGCACAGCACGGTGGTGATGGCCGCGTACTTGACGCTCGACACGTAAGTCGCGAAGTAGAGGTCGTCCTCGGTGATGAAGACGTAGTTCGACAACTTCAGCGACAGCGCCAGCACGCCGTCCTTCAGCACCAGCAGATCCTTGAAGCGGACGTTCTCCATCTCGGAGACGCTGATCTTCAGGACGATCAGGAAGGGCGCCAGGAAGAAGGCGAGCAGCCACAGGTAGGGCAGCCCGATCACGGCCGTGCGGCCGCGCTTCAGCCAGGTCCACAGGGCGGTCAGGCGGCGCATGCGGGCCTCACTGCGTCAGCACCACTTGCGCGGACGGAGTCCACGAGGCCCAGGCGGCGTCGCCCCAGGTCAGCTCGTTGTCGCGGTGGCGGTCGACGTTGCTCTGGCTGATCTTGAGCGTGCGGCCGCTCTGCAGCTTGAGGTGGTAGACCGTGAAGCTGCCGAAGTAGGACAGGTCCTGGACCGTGCCCTGCACGCGGTTGTGCGGGCCGGCGGGTTCGTCGCGCGCGAGCCGGATCTTCTCGGGCCGCACCGCGACGCTGACCGCCATGCCTTCGGTGCCGGTGATGCCGTGGCCGACGAGGTGGCTGCAGTCCTCGCAGTCGATGACGACGCGGTCCGGGTGGTCCTCGGTCAGCCGGCCGTCCATCAGGTTGACGTTGCCGATGAAGTCGGCGACGAAACGCGTGGCCGGCGTCTCGTAGATCTCGCTCGGCGCGCCGACCTGCAGCACGCGGCCCTCGCTCATCACGGCGATGCGCGAGGCCATGGTCATCGCCTCTTCCTGGTCGTGGGTGACCATCACGCAGGTGACGCCGACCTCCTCGATGATGTTGACCAGTTCGATCTGCGTTTCCTCGCGCAGCTTCTTGTCGAGCGCGCCCAGCGGCTCGTCGAGCAGCAGCAGCTGCGGCCGCTTGGCCAGGCTGCGTGCCAGCGCCACGCGCTGCTGCTGGCCGCCCGACAGCTGGTGCGGCTTGCGCTGCGCGTACTTGCCCAGCTGCACCAGCTTGAGCATGGTCTCGACGCGCTCGACCATCTTGTCCTTGGCCATGCCCTCGCGTCGCAGGCCGAAGGCGATGTTCTCCCACACCGTGAGGTGCGGGAAGAGCGCGTAGCTCTGGAACATCATGTTGATCGGGCACTCGTAGGGCGGCATCTTCGCGAGGTCCTGCCCGTTGAGGAGGATGCGCCCCGAGGTCGGCGTCTCGAAGCCGGCCAGCATGCGCAGCAGCGTCGTCTTGCCGCAGCCGGACGAACCGAGCAGCGCGAAGATCTCGCCCTTGGCGATCTCCAGGCTGACGTGGTTGACCGCGACGGCACCGCCGCCGAAGTCCTTGACCACGTCCTGGATCTGCAGGAAGGCCTGCGGTATGGCGCTCATGCTCCCTCTCCCGGCGCCGAGGGTCAAAGACCGGTCTTGAAGCTCGTGTACAGCCGCGTCATCGTCCGCCGGATGTCGTTGGACAGGGCGTCCGGTGCCTGCATCTTCTTCATCTCGGCGTCCGGCAGGAAGACCGTCGGGTTGCCGGCGACCTCGGGCTTGATGAACTTCTTCGATTCCTTGTTGGGATTGGCGTAGAAGACCTTGTTGGTCAGGCTCGCGCTGACCTCGGGGCGCAGCATGTAGTCGATGAACTTGTGGGCGTTGCCGGGGTGGGGCGCGTCGACCGGGATCACCATCACGTCGAAGAACAGGATGCCGCCGGTCTTGGGCACCAGGGCCTCGATCTTCTGGCCGGTCTTGCCGTCGATGGCGCGCTGCTTGGCGATGTTGATGTCGCCCGACCAGCCGAGGGCCAGGCAGATCGAGCCGTTGGCCATATCGTTGATGTAGCCCGACGAGCTGAACAGCGTCACGTACGGCCGCACGCTCTTGAGCAGCGGCGCCACGCCGGCGTAGTCGGCCTGGCTCTTGGAATAGGCCGGCTTGCCCAGGTAGTGCAGCGCGGCCGGGATGATCTCGGTGGCCGAATCGAGGAAGCTGACGCCGCAGCTCTTGAGCTTGGAGATGTACTCGGGCTTGAACACCAGGTCCCAGACGTTGTCCGGCATCGGCGTGCTGCCGAGCGCGGCCTTGACCTTGTCGACGTTGACGCCGATGGTGGTGAAGCCCCACAGCCAGTTGACCTGGTACTGGTTGCCCGGATCGAGCTTGGCCAGCTGCTCCTGCAGCGCGGGGTCGAGGTTCTTGTAGTTCGGGATCTTGCCCTTGTCGAGCTTGGCGAGCAGGCCGCCGTCGGCCTGGATCTTGGCCCAGTACGAGGACGGCACGACGATGTCGTAGCCGGTCTTGCCGGCCACCAGCTTGGCGTGGACGATCTCGTTGTTGTCGAAATTGTCGTAGCGGACCTTGATGCCGGTTTCCTTCTCGAAGTTCTTGAGCGTGTCCTCGGCGATGTAGTCGGACCAGTTGTAGACGTTGAGGACCTTCTCCTCTTCCTGGGCCCGCGCGCCGGCCGACGCGAGCGCAAGGACGGTGAAGGCAAGAACACTCAAGGCACCGACGGGCAACAGCTTCATGATGGGCAGTCCTCCAGGTTGAAACCGATCAGGGATGTCAGGAAAATCCGTTAACGCAAAGCTTGTCCGAGACGCCGACCGCTGGCCATGCGGTCAGACCCAGCCCCGGGCCTGCGCGTCGGCCCAGGTCAGGTCCAGGCAGCGGCGGATCAGGCTCATCATCTCGTCGATCTGCTCGCGCGTGATCACCAGCGGCGGGGCGATGATCATGCGGTCGCCGACGGCCCGCATGATCAGGCCGTTGCCGAAGCAGTGGCCGCGGCAGACCATGCCGACCTCGAGCTCGCTTGCAAACGGCGTGCCTCGGTCCTTTTCCTTGACCAGCGTGATGGCGCCCATCAGGCCGCAGGTCTCGGCGTTGCCGACCAGCGGGTGCTCGTCCAGCGTGGCGAACTGCTGCGCCAGGTAGGGGCCGGTCTCGGTGCGGACCTTTTCGACCAGGCGCTCGCGCTGGATCAGGCGGATGTTGGCCAGCGCCACCGCGCAGGCCACCGGGTGGCCGCTGTAGGTGTAGCCGTGGTTGAACTCGCCGCCCTGCTCGATCAGCACCTTGGCGACCCGCTCGCCGACCATCACGCCACCCAGCGGGATGTAGCCCGAGGTCACGCCCTTGGCGAAGGTCATCAGGTCGGGCTTCGAGCCCAGGGTCTCGCAGCCCCACCAGTTGCCGGTGCGGCCGAAGCCGCAGATGACCTCGTCGGACACCAGCAGGATGCCGTACTTGTCGCAGATCGCCTGCACGGCGGGCCAGTAGGTCTCGGGCGGGATGATCACGCCGCCGGCGCCCTGGATGGGCTCGCCGATGAAGGCCGCGACGCGCTCGGGGCCGACCTCGAGGATCTTCTTCTCGAGCCATGACGCCGCCAGGCGGCCGAACTCGGCGCGCGACAGGCCCTGCGGGCGGCCGAGTTCGTACCAGTGCGGCTGCTCGATGTGCGTGATGTCGGGGATCGGCAGGCCGCCCTGGGCGTGCATGCCGCTCATGCCGCCCAGCGAGGCGCCGGCCATCGTCGAGCCGTGGTAGGCGTTGTTGCGGCTGATGATGACCTTGCGCTCGGGCTGGCCCAGCACGTCCCAGTAGCGGCGCACCATGCGCACGACGGTGTCGTTGCCCTCCGAGCCCGAGCCCGAGAAGAACACGTGCTGGAACTGCGGCGGCGTGACCTCGGCCAGCAGTTCGGCCAGCTCGATGGCCGGCGGCGTCGCCGTCTGGAAGAAGGCGTTGTAGAAGGGCAGCTGCTTCAGTTGCGCGGTGGCGGCGTCGATCAGCTCGGCCCGGCCATAGCCGACGTTGACGCACCACAGGCCGCTCATCGCGTCGAGGATGCGCTGGCCTTCGCTGTCGCGCAGGTAGATGTTGTCGGCCTGCGTGATGATGCGAGAGCCCTTCTTCGCCAGGGCATGGAAGTCGGTGAAGGGATGCAGGAAGTGGGCGGCGTCGGCGGCCTGCCAGGCCTGGGTGTCGCGCGCCTGGCGCGGGTGGAGGACGGCGTTCATGGCGGATTCCTTGGGTGCGTCGGTCGGCGGGTCAGACGTGCAGCAGCAGGTGCTCGCGCTCCCAGGGCGAGATCACCTTCATGAACTCGGCGTACTCGATCTCCTTGACCTCGGTGTAGACGGTGACGAAGGGAGTGCCCAGCACCTCGGCCAGGTCCTTCTCGGCGCGCAGCAGTTCCAGCGCCTCGCCCAGGCTGCGCGGCAGCTGGAAGTCGCCGAGGTAGGCGTCGCCCTTGCACTCGGGCGTCGGTTCGATGCGGTGCTTGATGCCGAGGTAGCCGCAGGCCAGCGTGGCGGCCAGGGCGGCGTAGGGGTTGGCGTCGGCGCCGATCACGCGGTTCTCGATGCGCCGCGCCATCGCGGTGGCCACCGGCGAGCGGATGCCCACCGTGCGGTTGTCGGTGCCCCACTGGATGTTGATCGGCGCGGCGTTGCTGCGCACCAGCCGTCGGTAGCTGTTGACGTAGGGCGCGAACAGCGCCATCGCCGCCGGCACGTACTTCTGCAGGCCGCCGATGTACCAGTAGAACTCCTGGCTCGGCGAGCCGTCCTCGTTGCTGAACAGGTTGCGGCCGGTCTGCTTGCTGACGATGCTCTGGTGCACGTGCATCGCGCTGCCCGGCTCGCCGGCGATCGGCTTGGCCATGAAGGTGGCGAACATGTCGTGGCGCATCGCCGCCTCGCGCAGCGTGCGCTTGAAGAAGAACACCTCGTCGGCCAGGCCCAGCGGGTGGGCGTGGAAGAAGTTGATCTCCATCTGGCCGGCACCGATCTCGTGGATCAGCGTGTCGACGTTGAGCTCCATCTTCTCGCAGTAGTCGTACACGTCCTCGAACAGCGGGTCGAACTCGTTGACCGCATCGATCGAGTAGGCCTGGCGCGAGGTCTCGGCGCGGCCGCTGCGACCGATCGGTGCCTTCAGCGGCACGTCTGGGTCGGTGTTGCGGGCCACGAGGTAGAACTCCAGCTCGGGCGCGACGACCGGGTCCCAGCCCTCGGCGTCGTAGAGCTCGCAGACGCGGCGCAGCACCGAGCGCGGCGCGAACGGCACCAGCTTGCCGTCGCGGTCGAAGCAGTCGTGGATCACCTGCGCGGTCGGGTCGGTCGCCCAGGGGACGATGCGCACCGTGCTGGGATCGGGACGCAGGTGCATGTCCTGATCGGTCGGGCTGATGACGTCGTAGTACGGCCCTTCCTCGGGGAACTCGCCGGTCACGCCCATGGCGACGACCGCCTCGGGCAGCCGCATGCCGCGGTCCTCGGTGAACTTCTGGCGCGGCAGGATCTTGCCGCGGGCCACGCCGGTGAGGTCGGGCACCAGGCACTCGATCTCGGTCACGCGCCGTTCATTGAGCCACTGCTCGAGTTCGCTGAAAGTGAAATTGTCTCGGACCACCATATGTCACCTGTTCGGTTGCTGCGCGCTGTGCAGGGAAGGGGAGGCGGCGCGCCATCGCATCGCACCCCGGCCGGGCCGGGGCCGCCAGGGACCTAGGGCACGCGGGGACGCTCGCGCACCGACTCTCGGTTCAGCTCCCGGAAACTGCGGCAGGCATCCCCGAAGGCGCGCAGCAGCGTCATCGAGACGGGGTTGTCGCGCGCCTGCCATTCGGGATGCCATTGCACCCCGAGGTTGAAGCCCGGCGCCGACGGGCGCGAGAAGGCCTCGACCACGCCGTCCGGCGCCAGGGCCTCGACGCGCAGGCCGTCGGCCAGGCGCTTGACGCCCTGGCCATGCAGGCTGTTGACCTTGAACTCCGTCTCGCCCAGCAGCGTGGCCAGCAGGCCGCCCGGCTGCACGTGCACGGGATGGGCCGGGCCGTACTGCACCTCGACCGGATCATCGTGACGATCGCGGTGGTCCATCAGCCCCGGCTGCTCCTGCACCGCCTGGTGCAGGCTGCCACCGAGCGCCACGTTGGTCTCCTGGAAGCCGCGGCAGACGGCGAACAGCGGGATGCCGCGTTCCAGCGTCCGCGGGATCAGCGGCAGGGTCCAGTCGTCGCGCGCGGGGTCCAGCGGCAGCGAGGGGTCGTGGACAGCCTCGCCGAAGTGACGCGGATGCACGTTGCTCGGCGAGCCGGTGAGGAAGACGCCATCGGCCAGGTCCAGCAGTTCGTCGATCTCCTGCAACTGCGCCGACGGCACGACCAGCGGCAGGCAGCCGGCCAGCCGCACCGCGTCGACGTACTTCTGGCCGGCGATGTGGAAGGGGTGGTGGCCGATCCGGCGGTTGCAGGCCGGGACCAGCACGACCGGGCGAGCGGAGGAGCCCATGGCCGGGCCTCGTGCAAGCGGCATGCCACGCAGGGCTTCGGGCTTGTTCACAGCGCGTCCTTCAGCCGGTAGTAGGCCATGCCCAGCACCAGCGCGGGCGTGCGCAGCAGGCGCCCGCCGGGAAAGCGACGGTGCTTCAGGCGCGCGAAGGTGTCGAAGCGCGAGGCGTCGCCGGCCATCGCCTCGGCCACCAGCTTGCCAGCCAGGCCGGTGAGGGCCAGGCCGTGGCCCGAGAAGCCCTGCAGGTAGTAGACGTTGGCGGCCTGGCCCGGCAGCCGGCCGAAGTCCGGCGCCCGGTTCATCGAGATGTCGACGAAGCCGCCCCAGGCGTAGTCGACGCGCGTGCCCTGCAGCTGCGGGAAGGTGGTCGCCATGCGCTGCTGCATCCCGTCGGCCAGGTGCATGGGCGTGACGGTGCTGTAGCTGACCCGTCCGCCGTAGAGCAGGCGGTGGTCGGCGGTCGGGCGGAAGTAGTCGAGCACGAAGTTGGTGTCGCAGACGGCCGAACGCGACGGGATCAGCGACGCGCACAGCGCCGGGTCCAGCGGTTCGGAGCAGACGATGTAGGTGCCGACCGGCATGATGCGCGCACCGAGCTGCGGCGCGATCTGCGGTGCCAGCTCCTGCAGGTAGACGTTGCCGGCGAGCAGCACCTGCCGCGCCCGCACGCTGCCCTGCGCCGTGCGCACGAGGTTGGACGTGCCGGGCGCGATCGCCGGCTCGAGCGCCGTCACGGCCGACTGCTCGAAGATCCTCACACCCAGCGATCGCGCCGCATTCGCCAGCCCCAGGCTGTACTTCAGCGGATGCAGGTGGCCGGAGCGCGGGTCGTGAAGGCCGCTGTGGAAACGCGGGCTCGCGATCCACTGCGGCAGTTCGTCGGGGCCGATCCAGCGCAGCGGGTAGTCGTAGACCGAGACGGTGCGCGCATGCCAGCGCTGCAGCTCGGCGGCCTTGCGGGCGCCGACCGCCACACCGAGGTAGCCGTCCTGCCAGTCGCAGTCGATCGCGAAGCGGCGGCAGCGCTCGCGGATCAGGTCCAGCGCCTCGATCGACATCGACCAGACGCGCCGGGCTTCGTCGAGGCCCAGCTGCGACTCGATCTCGTCCTGGTCGCAGGCCAGGCCGTGGATGGCCTGCCCGCCGTTGCGGCCCGACGCGCCCCAGCCGATCTGCCGCGCCTCGAGCAGCGCGACGCTGAAGCCGCGGTCGGCCAGCTCGATGGCGGCCGACAGGCCGGCCAGGCCGCCACCGACGATGGCCACGTCGGCGGTGATGCCGCCTTCGAGCGCCGGAAAGTCCGTCTCGCGCGGCGCGGTGGCCACGTAGTAAGAGTCTCGCGTGAGGTCCTGGTCGGCGCGAAGGAGGCTCATACGGTATGCGCTAGGCAGTGCCCTCGTGTGCGTGTCGTCGTGGCGGCCGGCGGACGCGGGCTCAGGCCGCGCGCTTCAACGCGTCGGCCAGGCTGCCGATCAGCTGGTCGACCTGCTGGCGGTTGATGATCAGCGGCGGCGACATCGCGACCGTGTCGCCGGTGGTACGGATCAGCACGCCCTTCTCCCAGCAGGCGAGGAAGATGTCGAAGGCGCGCTTGCCGGGGCTGCCCTCGATCGGCTGCAGTTCGACGCCGCCCACCAGGCCGATGTTGCGGATGTCGATCACGTGCGGCAGCCCCTTCAACGCATGCAGCGACTCGGCGAAGTAGGCCTCCATCTCGCTGGCGCGCGTCAGCAGGCCCTCGTCGGCGTAGGTGTCCAGCGTGCCGATGGCCGCGGCGCAGGCCAGCGGGTGGCCCGAGTAGGTGTAGCCGTGGAAGAACTCGATGATGTGCTCGGGGCCGTTCATGAAGGTGTCGTGGATGGCCTGCTTGGCAAACACGGCGCCCATCGGCACGCAGCCGTTCGTCAGGCCCTTGGCGACCGTCATCAGGTCCGGCGTCACGCCGAAGCGCTGCGCCGCGAAAGGCGCGCCGGTGCGCCCGAAGCCGGTGATGACCTCGTCGAAGATCAGCAGGATGCCGTGCTTGTCGCAGATCGCACGCAGGCGCTCGAGGTAGCCCTGCGGCGGCAGCAGCACGCCGGTGGAGCCGGCGACCGGCTCGACGATGACGGCCGCGATGGTGCTGGCGTCGTGCAGTGCGACCAGGCGCTCCAGGTCGTCGGCGAGTTCGACGCCGTGCGCCGGCTGGCCGACCGAGAACAGGTTGCGCGCATCGTGCGTATGGCGGATGTGGTCGACGCCGCCCAGCATCGTGCCGAACATCTTGCGGTTGGCGACCATGCCCCCCACCGAGATGCCGCCGAAGTTGACGCCGTGGTAGCCGCGCTCGCGGCCGATCAGCCGGGTGCGCTGGCCCTCGCCGCGGGCGCGGTGGTAGGCGATCGCCATCTTCAGCGCGGTGTCGACCGACTCGGAGCCCGAGTTGGTATAGAAGACCTTGTTCATGCCGGCCGGCGCGATCTGCACCAGACGCTCGGCCAGCTCGAAGGCCTTGGGGTGGGCCATGTTGAAGGGCGGCGCGAAGTCGAGCTCGCCGGCCTGCTTGCGGATCGCCTCGATGATCTTCGGGCGCGCATGGCCGGCATTGACGCACCACAGGCCGGCGATGCCGTCCAGCACCTGGCGGCCTTCGGGCGTCCAGAAGTGCATGCCTTCCGCGCGCGACAGCAGACGCGGCGCCTTCTTGAATTGCCGGTTCGCCGTGAAGGGCATCCAGTAGGCGTCGAGATCGGTCGTCATCGGGTCTTCCTCGTGAAGCAGGTCACGTCACTGCTGCAGGCTGTGACAGTGCATGCAATCCAGTCTAGTCGGGCCCGCACGCAATGTGATTGCGCAATGACCGGGTAGAAGCCCCCGAAGGCGGCATAAGATTGCGCTGTCTAGTCGTCAGCTCGAAACAATATGCCACCCAAGACAGTTCGCGCGCAATCCGATGCGTCCCTGGACGCCATCGATCGAGCCATCCTGGGCGAATTGCAGGTCGACGGGCGCGTCTCCAACCTGGAGCTGGCGCAGCGCGTGCACCTGTCGCCCTCGGCCTGCCTGCGGCGCGTCAAGCAGCTGGAGGAGGGCGGCGTCATCGCCAGCTACGTGGCCCTGGTGAACCCCCGCGCCGTCGGCCAGCCGGGCACGAGCTACACGATCGTCAACCTCGAGCGGCTGACCAGCATCGCGATCGAGGCCTTCGAGGGCGCGGTGCGGGGCGTGCCCGAGATCCTGGACTGCTTCTATGTCGCCGGGACCAACGACTACCTGATCCGCTTCACCTACCGGGACGCCGATGACCTGGAGCGCTTTCACAGCCAGGTGCTGATGCGGTTGCCGGGCGTGCTGCGCTCGAACTCGATGCTGGTGCTGCGGACCATCAAGAAGACCACGGCGCTGCTGGTCTGAGGCGTGCCGTTCCGGGACGCTCCCGGGGAAAGCCCGCAGCTTGTGTCGGGCCGCCGGCTTTGCGATGCTCGACCGACACGGCTTCGACGGTCGTGCAAGGAAACGCATGGATTCGAATGACGGCCTGCTGGCCGACTGGCGCGGCCGGGCACTGGAACTCGAGGCGCTGGCGGGTCGCGCCGTGATCGGGCAGGCGCGCGCACTGCGACTGATCACCACCGCCGTGTTCGCGCGGGGGCATGTGCTGCTGCAGGGCGACGTCGGCGTCGGCAAGACGACCTTGCTGCGCAGCGTGGCACGCCTGATCGGCGGCGCCTTCGGCCGCACCGAGGGCACCGTCGACCTGATGCCGGCCGATCTGGTCTATCACACGCACATCAACACCGACGGGCGGCCGCAGGTGGATCCGGGTCCGCTGACCGAGCACGGCGACGACCTGGCGATCTTCTTCTTCAACGAGATCAACCGTGCCCGGCCGCAGGTGCACGCACTGCTGCTGCGCGTGATGGCCGAACGCAGCCTGACGGCCTTTAACCGCGAGTTCCGCTTTCCGCACCTGCTGGTGTTCGCCGACCGCAACCGGGTCGAGCGCGAGGAGACGTTCGACATCTCGGCCGCGGCGCGCGACCGCTTCATGATGGAGATCGCGATCGACGCGCCGGCGAGCGACGCCGACCGCCGCGCGCTGATGTTCGATCCGCGCTATCACGACACCGATGCGCTGGTCGGCGAGCTGCCCTTCGGCATGCTGCCCTACCGCGAGCTGGGCACGGTGGCGGCGGCGGTGCAGCACGGCATCCAGGCGTCCGACGCGCTGCGCGACTACGCGCTCCACCTGTGGCGCGCCACCGGCGCGCCGGCCGACTACGGCGTGGCGCTGGAGCAGGCCGACACACGCGACCTGATGCTGGCCGGCGCCAGCCCGCGTGGCATGAGCCTGATGCTGCGGGCCGCCCGCACTGCGGCCTGGCTCGACGGCCGCAGCTACGCGACGCCCGAGGACCTGCGTGCCGTCTTCTACGAGACCATCGCGCACCGGCTGTGCCTGCAGCCGGTGTACGAGCTGCGGCGCACCGAGATCATCGACGCGCTGATGGACGGCATCGTGTCGCGCGTCGCCGCGCCCTGAGCCGATGGCCGTCTCCGAGTTCCACTACCGCGTGCGGGGCCGCGCGAGCGGCCACGGGCCGGGGGCACATCGCAGCCGCCGCGGCGAGTCGGGCCTGGAGTTCCGCGGCCATGTGCCGCTGCTGGATGCCGCCGACGTGCGCCGCATCGACGTGCATGCCAGCCTGCGCGACGCCTTCGGGCAGTGGCAGCTCAAGGTGTTCAGCGAACCGATGGCGGTCCCGGTGATCGTCGTCGCCGATCTGTCGGCCTCGATGGCCTATCGCGGCGAACGCGCCAAGCTGGACGTGCTGGCGGACTTCACCGAAGCGGCGGCGCAGTCGGCCTGGCGCCATGGCGATCCCTTCGGCTTCGTGGGCTGCGACGACGCGGTGCGCCGCGACTGGCTGACGCCGCCGACGCGGCGCCGCGGGCAGGGCGGGCTGCTCGCGCAGCGGCTGCGCGCCCTGCAGCCGCACGGCTCGGCGCGCGGTCTCGCACTGGCCGCGCGCGCCCTGCCGCAGCGGCGCAGCCTGGTATTCGTGGTCTCGGACTTCCACCTGCCGGTGCCCGAGCTGGACAGCGTGCTGGCCGCCCTGGCGCATCACGAGGTCGTGCCGGTGCTGCTGTGGGATCGGCACGAGTTCGAGCCGCCCCGCAACGGCATCCTGCAGCTGAGCGACCCCGAGACCGGCCAGCAGCGGCTGGTCTGGATGCGTACGGCCTTGCGCGAGCGCTGGGTCGCCGCGCAGGCCGCGCGTCGCGCGGCCCTGCAGGCGCTGTTCCATCTCCATCGCCTCGACCCGCTGGTGCTGGACGACGGCTACCGCGCCGACGCGGTGAGCGCGCATTTCGTGCGGGCCTGAGATGACGACGTCGCGTTGGCGTGGCCTGCTGCTCGGCCTGGCTTGCGGGCTCGCGGTGGTCGGCGCGCTCGCCGCCGAGCCCGATGCGATCGGCGTGCAGATCACGGAGCCGCGCGCCTTCGGGCACATGGTCGGCGATGTCGTGACGCGCCGCATCGTGCTGGACGTGCCGGCGCGGCTGAAGCTCGTCGAGGGATCGCTGCCGGCGCCCGGCCGCGTCGGCCAGAGCTTCGAACTGCGGCGCGTGCAGCACGAGCGCGACACCACGATCGGCGGCGTGCGGCACCTGCTGCAGCTCGACTACCAGGTGTTCCGCGCACCCGGCGAGCCGCGCGTGCTGGACCTGCCGAGCTTCGTGCTGCGCTTCGAGGGCCAGCCGCGCGGCGAGGAGCTGCGCGTCGACTACGCACCGGTCGGCGTGGTGCCGCTCGCGCCGGCCGAGCCGGTGCTGCGCGCCGGCTTCGGCGCGCTGCGGCCCGATCGCCTGCCGCGGCCCGTCGACACGCGGCCGGAACGCGTGCGGCTGCTGCTGTATGCGGTGCTGGCCCTCGGCCCGCTCGCCTACCTGGCCTATGTCCACGTCGGCTGGCCGTGGTGGCGCCGTCGGCAGCAGCCCTTCGCGGTCGCTCAACGGCAGCTGGCCAGCTTGCCGCTCGACGCGCCGGCCGAGCGCTGGCTCGGCGCCTGGCGGGCGCTGCACGCCGCGCTGGATGCCAGTGCCGGTCGCGTCGTGCAGGCCGACGGGATCGAACGCTTCGTCGGCGAGCGGCCGCGCTTCGCCGCACTGCGCGACGACCTCGGCCGCTTCTTCGATCGATCGCAGGCCTTGTTCTTTCGCGAAAGCGCGCTGATCGATGCCGACCGGCAGTGGCTGCGGGACTTCTGCCGGCGTTGCTTCGATGTCGAGCGGGGGGCAGCATGAGCGTGGCCGGGCTGTGGCTGTCGATCGGCTGGGCGCATCCGGCCTGGCTGCTGCTGCTGCCCCTGCTGCTGCTGCCGCTGTGGCGCGACGGCCGCGCCGAGCGCGCCCATTCCTGGCTCGGACTGCTGCCGGCCGACCGGGCGTCGGACGTGCTGCACTGGCTGCTGCGCGTCGTGGGCGCGCTGGCCGTGGCCGCCCTGGTCATCGGCCTTGCCGGCGTCTACCGCGCGGAGTACGAGGTCGAGCGCGTCGGTCAGGGCGCCGAGATCGTGGTGCTGCTCGACCGCAGCCGCAGCATGGACGAGCGCTTTGTCAGCAGCGCGCCGCGGGGCCGCGCCCCCGCGCCCGGCACGGCGGCCTGGTATGCCTACAACCAGCCCGACGACAGCGAGCGGGTCACCAAGGGCCAGGCGGCCCGGCGCATGCTGTCGGAGTTCGCGGCGGGCCGTACGGAAGACCGTTTCGCCATGGCGATCTTCAGCACGCTGCCGATGCGCGTGCTCGACTTCACCCAGAAGCCCGAGATGGTCCAGGCCGCGATCGCGGCCGGCGAGATCGGCCGCGGCCTGGGCGAGACCGACATCGCGACCGCGCTGCTGCACGGCCTGAGCTTCTTCGACGACCGTCCCTACACCGGCTCGCGCATCGTCCTGCTGGTCTCCGACGGCGGCGACCACATCGACCCCGGCGTGCGCCAGGCCCTCACGGACCGCCTGCGCGAGCAGCGCGTGTCGCTGTACTGGATCTACATCCGCTCGGCCCGCAGCCCGGGCCTCAAGGCCGCGGCCGGGGACACACCGGGCAAGGCCGACACCGTGCCCGAGGTCTTCCTCGACCGCTTCTTCGCGTCGGCCGGCACGCCCTACCGCGCCTACGAGGCCGAGAACCCCGAGGCCCTCCAGCGCGCCATCGCCGACGTGGGCCGGCTCGAGAACCTGCCGATCACCTATCGCGACGTGGTGCCGCGGCGCGACCTCTCGTCGATGGCCTATGCGGTCGCCCTGGCGGCGGTGCTGCTGCTGCTGGCCAGCCGCTGGATGGAGCATCGGGCATGGCGCTGATGACGCCGCGACAACGACTCGCCTCGGCCTGGCTGCTGCTGGGCCTGCTGGCCGCGGCCGCGGCGCTGGACGGCTGGCGCTGGCGCGACAAGGCGGCCGACAACGCGCACATCGCGGCGGGCGTGCCGGCGCGCCCGCCGCTGTCGGCGCGCGAGGAAGTCCGTTTCGCGCACGCCAGCGAACTGGCGACGCGCAAGTCGCACGAGGCGGCCGTCGACGCCTACCGCCTGCTGCAGGGCGACGACGAGTTGGGACAGGCCGCGCGCTACAACGCCGCCAACCAGCTGTTCCTGCAGGCGCTGGTCCTGCGCGAGTCGCCGCTGCCCGGCCAGGCGCTGCCCCTGATCGAGCTGGCGAAGTCCGGCTACCGGGAGGTGCTGCGCGTCGATCCGCAGCACTGGGATGCCCGCTACAACCTCGAGCGCGCGCAGCGTCTCCAGCCCGATCCCGACGACGCGCCGGTCGACGCGGGCGGACCGCCCGAGAACGCGGAGCGCGCCGCGACGACGATGCGCGGCGTGTCGCGCGGACTGCCATGAAGTCGCCGCTGCCCGGCTGGCGGGCGACCGCCACGAGCCTGCGGCGCAGCGGGGCGCGCGGGCTGTTGCTCGTCGCCGCGCTGGCGCTGCTGGCGGCCCTCGGGCGGCCGGCCCTCCACTGGCCGCAGCAGCAACACGATCTGCTCATCGTGCTCGACGTCACGCAGAGCATGGAGGTGGCCGACCTGCTGCGCGACGGTGAACCGGTGACGCGGCTCGAGCAGGCGCGCTGGGCACTGGCGCAATCGCTGCGGCGTCTGCCCTGCGGCAGCCGGGTCGGCTGGGGCTTGTTCACCGAGTACCGGTCCTTCCTGCTGCTCGAGCCGGTCGAGGTCTGCGAGCATCAGCGCGAACTGCTGGCGATGCTGGGCCACATCGACGCCCGCATGGCCTGGACCGGCAACAGCGAGGTCGCCAAGGGCCTGTACAGCGGGCTGAAGATCGCCAAGGCGCTGTCGTCGAAGCCGGCACTGGTGTTCGTCACCGATGGCCACGAGGCGCCGCCGGTCCATCCGCAGTACCGGCCCAGCGACGAGGGCGCGGTGCGGGTCGTGCCGGGTCTCGTCGTCGGCGTCGGTGGCGACCGACCCGCGCCGATCCCGAAGCTCGACCCCGAAGGCCGCACCTATGGCTACTGGGCCGCCGACGAGGTCATGCAGCGCGACCCGCGCAGCTTCGGGCGCGGCGGCAGCGTCGCCGGCGAGCAGATGGTGGACGATGGGCCGGGGGGGGCGCCGGCCCTGGTGGGCGCAACGCCCGGCACCGAGCATCTGTCCTCGCTCAGGGAACCCTATCTGCGCCTGCTGGCCGAGGAGACGGGCCTCGTCTATCACCGGCTGAATGATCCCGAAGCGCTGTACCGCGCGCTCACGGACCGCCGCCTGGCCCATCCGATCGTCTCCCGGATGGATGTCGGCTGGATGCTCGCCCTCGTCGCACTGGCCGCCGTGCTGGCGGTCTACCTGCCGTGGCCGGCGCTGAGGGACCGGATCAGCGCGCTGAGCGCTGGCGGTCGCGAGCGGCACGACCGCTCAGGTAGGTCCACACGAAGTTCGCTGCCGCGTAGCTCGTGAGCTCGGCGTGGTCGTAGGGCGGGGCGACCTCGACGCAATCCATGCCGATGAAATCGAGGTCGGCGAGTTCCTCCAGCAGTGTGAGCACCTGGTTGGTGTTGAGCCCGCCCGGCTCGGGCGTGCCGGTCCCGGGGGCGAATGCCGGGTCCAGGCAGTCGATGTCCAGGCTCAGGTAGACCGGTGGATGGCCGTGCGCGGCGAGGCGCTCGCGCACCGCCTGCAGCGCCGGCGCGAGCTGGGCCGGACTCTCGAGACCGCGGAGGTCGCGCGCCGTGAAGATCTGCCCGCCCTGGTCGCGGACGTACTCGCGTGCCTCGCGTGCCCCGGGCGAGCGGATGCCGATCTGCGTGAAGCAGGGCGCGACCACCAGGCCTTCGCTGATCGCCTCGTAGACCCAGGTGCCGTGGCCGCTCGGCTCGCCGAAGTGATCCTCCCAGGTGTCGCAGTGCGCATCGAAGTGGATGACGGCCACCGGCCGGCCGAGCCATTCGACATAGGCCCGCAGCAGCGGCAGGGTGATCGAGTGGTCGCCGCCGAGCCAGGCGAGATGATGCTCGCGCAGCAGGGGGGCCACCACCGGCAGCATCGCACCACGCATGCGCTCGAGGCTGGTGTTCGGCAGGGGCAGGTCGCCCAGGTCCGTGAGCACGGCTTGGGGACTGACGTCGAAGTGGGGATGCGTGCCGTCGCAGAGCATGTGGCTCGCCTCGCGGATCGATCGGGGCCCGAAGCGCGCCCCCGGGCGATTCGTCACCGATCCGTCCCAGGCGACGCCGGCGACGGCGTAGCGGCGGCTCGGATCGCTCGGCGGCGACTTCAAGAAGGTGGTGTTGGAGAGGTAGGCGAAGCTGCTCATGTCCACATCATGCAATGGCGCCGGGACAGCGTCTGCCCGATCGAACGCGCGATCGCAGCGAAGACGCAGCCATCACATTCTCCGCATTGCGGAATCGCCTTTTCGTATCGAGAAATTTTATGTTGTTGCGTCACCGCAAAATTTTTCATTGCGGTAGATGGGATTTCGCATACGGAAATTCTGTTCCTAAATCATTGTTTTTCAACAAGATAATTTCAACTCTTCTATAAGACATAAGTCTTGCCGTACGGCACACGTGCGCTTAGGCTACAGAGCATCCGCTTCCTCATCACTTTTCATCCAACCGGAGTCCGACATGAGCCAACCGACCCGTGAACAGCAAGCCGCCGCCCTCGAGAAGGATTGGGCCGAGAACCCGCGCTGGAAGGGCATCAAGCGTGGCTACAGCGCCGCCGATGTGGTCCGACTCCGCGGCTCGCTGCCGATCGAGCACACGCTGGCCAAGCGCGGCGCCGAGAAGCTGTGGAACCTGATCAACACCGAGCCCTTCGTCAACTCGCTCGGCGCATTGACCGGCAACCAGGCGATGCAGCAGGTCAAGGCCGGCCTGAAGGCGATCTACCTGTCGGGTTGGCAGGTCGCTGGCGACGCCAACAGCAACGGCGAGATGTATCCCGACCAGTCGCTGTACGCGGTGGACTCGGTGCCCAAGGTCGTCAAGCGCATCAACGCGACCTTCCAGCGCGCCGACCAGATCCAGTGGAGCGAGGGCAAGAACGACACCGATTTCTTCGCGCCCATCGTGGCCGATGCAGAAGCCGGCTTCGGCGGTGTGCTCAACGCCTTCGAGCTGATGAAGTCGATGATCGATGCCGGCGCGGCCGGCGTGCACTTCGAGGACCAGCTGGCCTCGGTCAAGAAGTGCGGTCACATGGGTGGCAAGGTGCTGGTGCCGACGCGCGAAGCTGTCGCCAAGCTCGTTGCGGCCCGCCTGGCCGCCGACGTGATGGGCACGCCCACCATCCTGCTGGCGCGCACCGACGCGGAAGCCGCTGACCTGGTGACCAGCGACGTCGACGAGAACGACAAGCCCTTCCTGACCGGCGAGCGCACCGTCGAGGGCTTCTTCAAGTCGAAGAACGGCCTCGAGCAGTCGATCAGCCGTGGCCTGGCCTACGCGCCCTACGCCGACCTGATCTGGTGCGAGACCGGCAAACCCGACCTGGCCTTCGCCAAGGCCTTCGCCGACGCGATCCACGCCAAGTTCCCGGGCAAGCTGCTGGCCTACAACTGCTCGCCGTCGTTCAACTGGAAGAAGAACCTCGACGACGCGACGATCGCCAAGTTCCAGCGCGAGCTGGGCGCGATGGGCTACAAGTTCCAGTTCATCACGCTGGCCGGCTTCCACAGCCTGAACTACTCGATGTTCGACCTGGCCTACGGCTATGCGCGCAACAACATGAGCGCCTTCGTCGAGCTGCAGGAGAAGGAGTTCGCCGCCGCCGAGCGGGGTTTCACCGCGGTGAAGCACCAGCGCGAGGTCGGCACGGGCTACTTCGATGCTGTCACGACGACGATCGAGGCGCTGTCTTCGACCGCCGCGCTGAAGGGCTCGACCGAGGACGAGCAGTTCTTCGACGGCACGCACCACTGAAGCAGGTGCCGGCGGCTAGAATCAAGCCTCAACGGCAAGAACGGGAAAGGCACGACGGGTTATGACACCGCGAACTACGACGACCTTCGACAGGGTTTGTCCGACCGCGGCCTGAGCACGTCTGTTTTTCTCGTCTCGAAGCGCGGTCTCCACCGCGCTTTTTTGTTTGTCCCAGAGGTTCACGATGGTTTCGATCCAACTCCCAGACGGCTCCCGACGCGAGTTCCCCGGGCCGGTGACGGTCGCCGAAGTCGCCGCATCCATCGGCGCCGGCCTCGCCAAGGCTGCGCTCGGTGGCCGGATCGGGCAGGGTGCCGATGCCCGGCTGGTCGACACGAGTCATCGCATCGACCACGACGCGGTGCTTTCGATCGTGACAGAGAAGGACCCGGACGGGCTCGATCTGATCCGCCACTCGACGGCGCACCTGCTGGCGTACGCCGTGAAGGAGCTGTTCCCGGAAGCCCAGGTCACGATCGGCCCGGTGATCGAGAACGGCTTCTACTACGACTTCTCCTACAAGCGGCCTTTCACGCCCGAGGATCTGGCGTCGATCGAGGCACGCATGGCCGAACTCGCGAAGAAGGACGAGAAGGTCGAGCGCCGTGTGCTGCCGCGCGATGAGGCGGTGGCGCATTTCAAGGCGCAGGGCGAACACTACAAGGCCGAGATCATCGGCAGCATCCCGGCGGGCGAACAGGTTTCGCTGTACCGCGAGGGCGCGTTCGAGGACCTGTGCCGTGGCCCGCACGTGCCCTCCACGGGCAAGCTCAAGCACTTCAAGCTGATGAAGGTGGCGGGAGCCTACTGGCGCGGCGACCATCGCAACGAGATGCTGCAGCGCATCTACGGCACGGCCTGGGCGACGAAGGACGACCTGCAGGCCTACCTGACACGGCTCGAGGAGGCCGAGAAGCGCGACCACCGCAAGCTCGGGCGCGAACTCGACCTGTTCCACCTCGACGAGCACGTGCCAGGCCTGGTGTTCTGGCATCCGAAGGGCTGGACCGTCTGGCAGCAGGTCGAGCAGTACATGCGGCAGGTGTACCGCGACAACGGCTACCTGGAGGTCAAGGGCCCGCAGATCCTGGACAAGGGGCTGTGGGAGAAGACCGGCCACTGGGACAAGTACCGCGAGAACATGTTCGTCACGGAGTCCGAGAAGCGCGACTACGCACTCAAGCCGATGAACTGCCCGGGGCACATCCTCATCTACAAGCAGGGCATCAAGAGCTACCGCGACTTGCCGCTGCGCTACGGCGAGTTCGGTCAGTGCCACCGGAACGAGCCGACGGGTGGCCTGCACGGGATCATGCGGGTGCGCGGGTTCACGCAGGACGACGGCCACATCTTCTGCACGGAAGAGCACATCCTGCCGGAGTGCGTCGCCTACACGGCGCTGCTGCAGAAGGTCTATGCCGACTTCGGCTTCAAGGACATCGTCTACAAGGTCGCGACGCGGCCTGCCGCCCGGATCGGGTCGGACGCGAGCTGGGACAAGGCCGAGGCGGCCCTGATGGAGAGCCTGCGCGCGTCAGGATGCCAGTTCACGATCTCTCCTGGAGACGGAGCCTTCTACGGGCCGAAGATCGAGTACACGCTCAAGGATGCCCTGGGCCGCGAGTGGCAGTGCGGCACGATGCAGGTCGACTTCTCGCTGCCGGAACGTCTGGATGCCGAGTACGTGGCCGAGGACGGCTCGCGCCAGCGGCCGGTCATGCTGCATCGGGCGATCGTCGGCAGCCTCGAGCGCTTCATCGGGATCCTCATCGAGCAGCACGCAGGCGCGCTGCCGGCCTGGCTGGCTCCGACGCAGTTGGCGGTGCTCAACATCACCGACGGACAGGCTTCCTACGCCGCAGAGATTGCGAAAACGCTGCAAAAACAAGGAGTTAGAGTCGCCGTTGATTTGCGCAACGAGAAAATCACGTATAAAATCCGCGAGCATTCCATGCAAAAGCTCCCCTACATCCTTGTCGTCGGCGACAAGGAGAAGGTAGCGGGAGCTGTTGCGGTGCGCGCCCGAGGCAATCAGGACCTCGGCGTGATGCCCCTAGAAGCCTTCTCCCAGAGGATCGCTAGTGACATCACCCGGAAGGTGTGATGCGGCTTGATGTTTGCCGCTCTCCATCGTCCGCGGGTGCGTGTGTGTTGAACGTGAGAGGTCGCAAGACCCGGAAGGATTCGAACCATCGCTAATTTCTTTGATCGTCGAACCCGGAACGACGAACGCAAGCACCGGCTGAACCGGGAGATCATGGCCCCGGAAGTGCGCCTCAACGGCCCCGAGAACGAACCCCTCGGCATCGTGAGCATCCAGGAAGCCCTGCGCATGGCTGGTGAGCTTGACGTCGATCTGGTCGAGATCGCTGCGACGGCCGACCCCCCGGTCTGCCGGCTGATGGACTACGGCAAGTTCAAGTACTCGGAGCAGAAGAAGGCCGCCGAGGCCAAGGCCAAGCAGCATGTCATCGACATCAAGGAAGTGAAGTTCCGGCCCGGCACGGACGAAGGCGACTACGTGATCAAGATGCGCAACCTGCGTCGCTTCCTCGAGGAAGGCGACAAGGGCAAGGTGACCTTGCGGTTCCGGGGCCGCGAGATCACGCACCAGGACATCGGCATGCGGCTGCTGGAGCGGATCCGTGACGAGTTGGCCGACGTCTCGGTGGTCGAGAACATGCCGAAGCTCGAAGGCCGCCAGATGATCATGGTCCTGGGGCCGAAGAGGAAGAAGTGATTCGAGTTTCCGGCGTTGCGGTCTGGTCACCGCAGCGCCGGCAAGTGCCCGGAGGCCTGAGCCAAGTCCGCGATCGGTTCGCGGCGCCTCACGGGAACAACGAAGAAGGAGCAGTCATGCCCAAGATGAAGACCAAGAAGAGCGCGGCCAAGCGGTTCCGCGTGCGTCCGGGTGGCACCGTCAAGCGGGGCCAGGCGTTCAAGCGCCACATCCTCACCAAGAAGAGCACGAAGAACAAGCGCCACCTGCGTGGTGCGACCAACGTGCACGAGACCAACATGGGCCACATGGCCCAGATGCTGCCGTTCGCGGGCCTCTGAGCCATTGCGTCCGTCAGGTCTCCGAACATCTTGAAGAAGGAGTAAGACATGCCTCGCGTCAAACGTGGTGTCACCGCCCGCGCTCGTCACAAGAAGGTCCTGGAGCTCGCCAAGGGCTTCCGCGGCCGCCGCAAGAACGTCTACCGCATCGCCAAGCAGGCGGTGATGAAGGCCGGCCAGTACGCCTACCGCGACCGCCGCAACCGCAAGCGCGTGTTCCGTCGCCTGTGGATCGCTCGCATCAATGCCGCGGCCCGCAGCTTCGGCGTGACGTACAGCCGCTTCATGGCCGGCCTGAAGAAGGCCTCGATCGAGATCGATCGCAAGGTGCTGGCCGACATGGCGGTCAACGATCCGGCTGCCTTCGGCAGCATCGTCGAGAAGGCGAAGGCCCAGCTCGCTTGATCGTGTCTCGGGCCCACTGGGCCCGGCACGTGGCAAGGGCCGAGGCGCGAGCGTCGGCCCTTTGCTTTTTCCAGTATCCGATCACAGCACGAGACGGTTCCGATGGAAGCATTCAGCCAGCTGGTCCAGCGAGCCGAACAGGCCTTCGGGCAGGCCCGCACGCCCGCTGAACTCGAGGATGCCAAGGCACGCTTCCTGGGCAAGGCCGGCGAGCTGACGGCCCGGATGAAGGAGCTGTCCAGCCTGTCCGTCGACGAGAAGAAGGCGCGGGGCGCGGAGATCAACGCCGCCAAGCAGGAAGTCGAGGGCCTGCTGGCCGCGCGCCGCCAGGCGCTGGCCGACGCCGAACTGACCCGGCAGCTTCAGGCCGAGTCGCTCGACGTCAGCCTGCCCGGCCGCCGTCGCGGCAGCGGCGGCTTGCACCCGATCACGCGGGCGATGGAGCGCATCGAATCCATCTTCGGCTCGATGGGCTTCGACGTGGCCGACGGTCCCGAGATCGAGACCGACTGGTACAGCTTCACGGCGCTGAACAACCCCGAGAACCACCCGGCCCGGTCGATGCAGGACACGTTCTACGTCGACCTGAACGACGCAGAGGGCCGGCCGCTGAACCTGCGTCCGCACACGTCGCCGATGCAGATCCGCTATGCGCAGGCGCATGCGCGCAGGTACGCCGGCGCGGCGACGATGCCCGAGATTCGAGTGATCGCGCCGGGCCGCACCTACCGCGTCGACAGCGATGCGACGCACTCGCCGATGTTCCATCAGGTCGAAGGCCTCTGGGTCGGCGAGAGCATCAGCTTCAAGGACCTGAAGGCGGTCTACCTGCGCTTCATCCGCGCCTTCTTCGAGACCGACGACCTGCAGATCCGCTTCCGGCCGAGCTATTTCCCGTTCACCGAACCCAGCGCCGAGATCGACATGATGTTCGGCAGCGGTCCGCTGAAGGGGCGTTGGCTCGAGGTGTCGGGCTCCGGCCAGGTGCATCCGCAGGTGATCCGCAACATGGGCCTGGACCCGGAGCGGTACATCGGATTTGCATTCGGTTCGGGGATCGATCGCCTCGCGATGCTCCGCTACGGTGTCGGCGACCTGCGGCTGTTCTTCGATGGCGACCTGCGTTTCCTGACCCAGTTCAAGTAAGCCCCGGACTCGACGATGCAGTTTCCTGAATCCTGGTTGCGCGAGTTCTGCAACCCGCCGATCTCCACCGCCGAACTGGCGGACACGCTGACGATGGCCGGCCTCGAGGTCGAGGACCTGCGTCCGGTCGCGCCTGCATTCACGCACGTCGTCGTCGGCCACGTGCTGGCCGTCGACCGGCATCCCAATGCCGACCGGCTCAACGTCTGCCGCGTCGACGCAGGCACCGGCGAAGCGCTCGCGATCGTCTGCGGGGCACCGAACGTCCGGCCGGGGATCAAGGTGCCTTGCGCCCTGGTCGGGGCCGAACTGCCGCCGGCCGAGGAGGGCGGCGCGCCGTTTGCGATCAAGCTGGGCAAGCTGCGCGGCGTCGAGAGCCAGGGCATGCTGTGCTCGGCACGCGAGCTCAAGCTGTCCGAGGATCACGGTGGCCTGCTCGTCCTCGACGACGCCGCACCGGTCGGGCTCGATCTGCGCGAGCACCTGCAGCTCGACGACACGCTGTTCACGCTGAAGCTCACCCCCAACCTGGCGCATGCGCTCAGCGTCTACGGCATCGCACGCGAGGTCAGCGCGCTGACCGGTGCACCGCTGCGCACCCCCGACTTCCCGCCGGTCGGCGCAACGCACGATGCGCGTCTGCCGGTCCGCATCGAGGCGCCGGACCTGTGCGGGCGCTTCTCCGGCCGCATCGTCCGCGGCGTGAATCCGAAGGCGCAAACGCCGTCCTGGATGGTGGAGCGCCTGGCGCGCTGCGGCCAGCGCCCGGTGAGTCCGCTCGTGGACATCTCCAACTACGTGATGTTCGAGTTCGGCCGGCCTTCGCACATCTTCGATCTGGACAAGATCCATGGTGGCCTGGTGGTCCGCTGGGGACGCCAGGGCGAATCGCTCGAGCTGCTGAACGGCAACACCATCACGGTCGATGCGGCGGTCGGCGTGATTGCCGACGACCGGCAGGTCGAATCGCTGGCCGGCATCATGGGGGGGCAGGCGACCGCCGTGTCCGACGACACGCGCAACGTCTACGTCGAGGCCGCGTTCTGGTGGCCCGAGGCCGTGGCAGGCCGGTCGCGCCGCTACAACTTCAGCACCGATGCCGGCCATCGCTTCGAGCGGGGCGTCGACCCGGCCGGGACCGTGCCGCACATCGAGCGCATCACGCGCCTCATCCAGGACATCTGCGGCGGCGAGGCAGGCCCGATGGACGACCAGACCGCGCGACTGCCCGAGCGGCCGCCGGTCACGTTGCGCGTCGCTCGCGCGGCCAAGATCATCGGCCTGCCGATCACCCAGGCGCAGTGCGTCGACGTGTTCCGGCGGCTAGATCTGCCCTTCGTCGAAGGGCCAGGCACGGTCACCGTCACGCCGCCGAGCTGGCGCTTCGACCTGACGATCGAGGAAGACCTGATCGAGGAGGTGATCCGCGTGGTCGGCTACGGCGCGTTGCCGGACGATCCGCCGGTGGCGCCGGTGGTGCCGCGAGTCCGGTCGGAGACGCGCCGCGGTCCCCACGCGCTGCGCCGCGCGGTCGCGGCCCTGGACTACCAGGAGACCGTCAACTTCAGCTTCGTCGAGGCGCGCTGGGAGCACGATCTCGCCGGCAACGCCAATCCGATCCGGCTGCTCAACCCGATCGCCGCACCGCTGGCGGTGATGCGCAGCAGCCTGATCGGCAGTCTGGTCGACGTGCTGCGCCGCAACCTGGCCCGCAAGGCGGCGCGCGTGCGCGTGTTCGAGCTGGGCCGCGTGTTCCTGCGCACGGCGGACGCCCTCGATGGCGACGGCAGCGTCGCCGGTCTGCGCCAACCGCTGCGGCTGGCCGGCCTGGCCTACGGTGCCGCCGACGACCTGCAATGGGCCGCCACCGACCGCCCGGTCGACCTTTTCGACATCAAGGGCGACGTCGAGACCCTGCTCGTGCCGCGGCAGGCGCGTTTCGTGCCCGCCGAACATCCGGCTCTGCACCCGGGCCGGAGCGCCCGGATCGAGCTCGATGGCCAATCCATCGGCTGGGTCGGCGAGCTCCACCCGCGCTGGCGCCAGGCCTACGAGCTGCCGCAGGCGCCGGTCGTCTTCGAGCTCGATGCCGCAGCCTTGTTCGACGGCACGCTGCCGATCTACGCACCGATCGCCAAGCAGCAGGCCGTGGTGCGCGATCTGGCGGTCGTCGTCGGCGAGCCGGTGACCCATGACGCGCTGATGCGCGCCATCGCCGAGGCTCCGGCCGGCGGCATCGTCCGCGCCGCGCGGCTGTTCGACGTCTACCGGCCGAAGGCGGCCACGCCTGAACTTGGCCCCCAGGAGCGCAGCCTCGCCGTGCGCCTGGAACTTCTGGACGACGACACACCGCTCACCGAAGAACGCATCGACGGCGCCGTGCGGGCCGTCATCGACACGCTGTCGACCCGCCTCGGCGCCCGGCTGCGCGGCTGACCCTTCCCATCGAGGACATAGCCATGGACCGCGCGATCCTTCCCAGCCTGGAAACGCCGACCCTGACCAAGGCCGAGCTGGCCGACCTGCTGTTCGAGCGCCTGGGCCTGAACAAGCGCGAGTCCAAGGACATGGTCGAGGCCTTCTTCGAGCTGATTCACGGTCAGCTGGTGGAGGGCCACGACGTCAAGCTGTCGGGCTTCGGCAATTTCCAGATCCGGCGAAAGGCGCCCCGCCCGGGGCGCAACCCCCGGACCGGCGAGGCGATCCCGATCAAGGCCCGCAACGTGGTGACGTTTCATGCGAGCCACAAACTCAAGGGCATCGTGCAAGGCGACATACCTGCTGGGGAGGACTTCGAGTAAAGTCTGAGGTAATACGTCATAGGGCCTTGATTTCCAATGGAAAAAGCGCTCCCGCCGATCCCAGCCAAGCGCTACTTCACGATCGGCGAGGTCAGTGAGCTCTGTGGGGTCAAGCCCTACGTGCTGCGCTATTGGGAGCAGGAGTTCACCCAGCTCAAGCCCATGAAGCGCCGAGGCAACCGGCGCTACTACCAGCATCACGAGGTGCTGCTGATCCGGCGGATCCGCGAACTGCTCTACGAGCAGGGCTTCACCATCAGCGGCGCGCGCAACCGCTTGTCCGAAGCGGGTGTGCGCGCAGCCCTGGCCGCCGAAGCGGCCCAGCAGGTCGGAGACGATGGCCTGCCGGTCGACGCCACCGAGGAAGCGATGGAGGCCGCCGCCGCCGTGCCGAATGCCGCGGCCGTGGCGCTCGTGAGGGTCAGCGTGCCGCCGACCCTGGCGGCGATGCGCGACGAGCTCGTGTCGATCCGCCAGTTGCTCACGCCCTGACGCGCCGCAGGTCGCCGACGCTCAAAGCAGAAGGCCCGACCGCGTGAGCGGTCGGGCCTTCGTTCATCGATGGTCGGGACGGCGGGATTCGAACTCGCGACCCCTTGCACCCCATGCAAGTGCGCTACCAGGCTGCGCTACGCCCCGACAAGCCGCGCAGTATATCGCAGCGACCTCTCGCGACGGCCCCGCTCCTCAGCGCGAGGGCGTCGCCGGCGGGGTCGGCGCGGCCTGCGCGCGGCTGGCCGACAAGGCCTTGGCGCGTGCATCCAGCTCGTTCATCGGCGTGGAGGTCGGCACCACGTCGGCGACCGGGCAGCGAGCCGCCGCGTCCTCGCCGGCCTGGAAATCGGCCTCGATCGACGCGGCACCGGTCTCGATGCGAGACAGACCCAGCGCCGCCGTCAGCCGGCTGGTGGCCGCATGGGTGCGCACGTAGGCGATGCGCAGGTCGTGCTCGGCATTCGCATAGGCACGGCGTGAGGTGTAGACCTCGTTCTCGGCGTTCAGCAGGTCGAGCAGGCTGCGCTGGCCGATGTCGAACTGCTGGCGGTAGGCGTCGCGTGCCCGCTCGATGGCGCCCACGTTGCGCTGCAGGTAGCCGAGCTGGTCGGCCAGCTTGCCGGTGTCGTTGTAGGCGATCGACGCGGTCTGGCGCGCATCGCGGCAGGCACGGTCCCGCTGGTCGGCGGCCTGGGTCACGAGATCGGCGAACTGGCGAACCCGCGCCCGGTCCGAGCCGCCGCGAAAGAGGTTCCAGCTGAGCACGATCTCGGCCGCCGTGTCACGCGACTGGTCGAACTGGCCGTTGAGGTTGCGGCCGTCGCTGGTCCGGGCGCGCGCCTCGACGCGCGGCTGGAAGGCGCTGCGCTGCACATCCGCCTGCGAGCGGACCGCACGCAGGTTCTCGATCGCCGCGGTGATGGCCGCGTTGCGCACCGTCGCCTGACGCTGGGCATCGGCGGCGCTGGGGGGCAGCCCGTCCTTCAGGCCGGCGTCGATCCGCGCCTGGACCGGCGGAGCCTCGCCGATGACCCGCTGGTAGCGCGCAGTGACGTCGTGCAGGTTGGCGATCTCGGTGGCGAGGTTGGACTCGGCCAGGGCCAGTCGCGCGCCGGCCTGCTCGGTGTCGACGCCGCGTCCGACGCCGGCCTTGAAGCGGCTCTGGATCTGGTCGAACGAGGCCTTGTGCTGAACGTAGTTGTCCTCGGCCAGCTGCACCAGCCGGCGATAGCGCAGCACGTCGTAGTAGGCGCGCGCAGCCTCGAGGGCGGTCTGCTCCGTTGCCTCGACGAACTCGAAGTAGCGGCTGCTGCGGGCGTGGTCGAGCCGGCTCACGTCGTTGCGGGTCGCCCAGCCGTCCCACAGCAGCTGGGTCACGCTGACACCGACGCCGTGCCGCGACAGGCTCTGGTCGGGCGGCACGCGCGAGTCGAACCGGTCGCGCGAGCGGCCCACATCGGCATTCAGGTCGACGCGCGGGTAGTACGCACCGCGCGCCACGTCGATCTCGTTCTCGGAGGCACGGAACGAGTTGAACCGTGCGGTCACCTCGGGGTTGGTCTGGATCGCCTTCTGCACGGCCGCCTTCAGCGGGTCGGCGGGCTGGGCCTGGGCGCTGGCGGCGGCGAGGGCTGCGATCACGACCATCGTCAGCGAGAGGATCTTCTTCATCTCAGGATGCTTGAAGTGGACACGGGACAGCGCGCATTGTCGTTGGCAAGCGACCGGCCATGCTGCGTACAAACCGATACCTGCCCCTCGACCACGGTGGGGCGATCGCCATTGGGGGCCACGTACCGGCCTTTCGCGTGACTTCTGCAACGACCGGCCGACGCAGGCCAGTGGCGATGCGCCAACGCTCGCGTCGCGTTGAAGCGCCGGGCCGATCGTGCCGATAAGGCTCCGATGGTACCGAGCGTGGCCACCGCCCCCCCTTTGCCGCTGACGTGGCCGGCCGCCGTGCCGGCCAGCGGCGTGGCCCGGCGCCTGGCCCCGTTCCTGGCCGTGTGGCTGCTGCTTCAGATGGCCTTGCCGTGGTCGTGGGACCGCGACCGCATGCTGGCCGCCGGCCAGCGGCTGGGCGGGCAGGGACCGGCCGGCGTGGCGGCGCTGCAGGCGACGATCGCCTCGGCGCAGGGCCGCCCCGAGGCCGCGCGCCTGCAGGCGATCAACCGGCTCTTCAACGAGCGCATCGTATTCGCCGAGGACATCGACACCGCCGGCCAGGTCGACCACTGGAGCAGCCCGATCGAGCTGCTGGCGCGCGGTGCCGGCGATTGCGAGGACTACGCCATCGCCAAGTACTTCTCGTTGATCGCCGCCGGCGTGCCCTCGGCCCGGCTGCGCATGGTCTACGTCAAGGCCGACCTCGGCGGCAGCGTGCGGGCCCACATGGTGCTGGCCTACTACCCGCGGCCCGACGCCGAGCCGCTGATCCTCGACAACCTCGATCCCGAGATCAAGCCGGCCTCGGCGCGCCGCGACCTGAGCCCGGTCTTCAGCTTCAACGCCGAGGGCCTGTGGCAGGGCACCGGCGCCCAGGCCGCCGGCGATCCGGTGGCGCGACTGTCCCGCTGGCGCGACGTGCTCGCCAAGGCGCGGGCCGAAGGATTCGTATGAGCCGTTACCCTGTGAACGGACGGTGCAAGGAGTGCCCATGTCCCTGATCCGACAACTCTGGCTCCTGCTGCTGGCGACCGTGGTCGTCGGCGTGCTGGGCAGCGCATTGGTCACGGTGGGGGCCGCCCGCGGCTACATCGAGACCGAGCTGCGCCTGAAGAACAGCGACAACGCCCAGGCGCTGGCGTTGACGATCTCGCAGCAGGGCGGCGACCTCGCGCTGGCCGAACTGGCCATCGCGGCCCAGTTCGACACCGGCTACTACGAGCGCATCCGCCTGGTCTCGCCGGACGGCAAGGCACTGGTCGAGCGCCAGGCCGAGCCCCAGCCCCACAGCGCGCCGGCCTGGTTCGTGCGCCTGACGCCGATCGCCTCTCAGCCTGGCGTGGCGCAGGTCTCGAGCGGCTGGCGCACGCTGGGCACGCTCGAGGTCGTCAGCGCCTCGAGCTTCGCCTATGCCGACCTGTGGCGCGGCAGCCTGCGCTCGGCCGGCTGGCTGGCGCTGGTGGGTGCGGTGGCCGCAGCGATCGCGACCCTGGTGCTGCGCCGCATCCGCACGCCGCTCGACGCCACGGTCGAGCAGGCCCAGGCGCTGGTCGATCGCCGCTTCGTCATCGTCGACGAGCCCCGCGTGCCCGAGCTGCGCCAGCTCAGCCGCGCGATGAACACCATGGTGCAGCGCCTGCGCGCGGTGTTCGCGGAGCAGGGCGCCCAGCTGGAGTCGCTGCGCCGCCAGGCCCAGACCGATCCGCTGACCGGGATGAGCCACCGGGCGCACTTCATGGCCCAGCTGGGCTCGCTGCAGGACCGCGAGGACGCGCCGGCCGCTGCGAGCCTGCTGCTGCTGCGCGCCCAGCCGCTCGCGGCGCTGAACCTTCGACAGGGCCACGCCGCGACCGACGCGATGCTGCGCCGCCTCGCCGATACGCTCGGTGCCCAGGCGGCGCGCCACGGCATCGGCCTGGGCGGCCGGCTCAACGGCGCCGACTTCGCGCTGCTGCTCTCCGATGCCGATGGGCCGTCCTGTGCGCACGACGTCCAGGCGGCGCTGCGCGAGGCGCTCGCACCCTGGCCCGAGGCCAGCGTCGCGATCGGCGCGGTGCCCTGGCGGGCCGGCACGCCGCCGGGCGCCTTGATGCAGGCCGCCGACGCCGCGCTGGCCCGCGCCGAGGCGCAGGGCGGCTTCGGCCTGGCCGTCGACGCCGCCGGCCCGGCCGAAGCGGCACCAGCGCCGTCGATGGGCGAGGCCGCGTGGCGACGCGTGCTGCAGTCGTCGCTGGACAGCGGCGCGGCCGAGCTCGGAGCCTTTCCGGTGCTCGATCGCGACGGCCGCCTGATCCACCTCGAGTGCCCGCTGCGGCTGCGCCTGCACTCCGGCGGCCCGCTGGAGCCGGCCGCCCGCTGGCTGCCCTGGGCGCTGCGCGGTCAGCTCAGCGCCCAGGCCGATCTGGTCGCCGTCGGCCTGGCGCTGGACCAGATCGACGCCGACGGCCGGCCGCGCGGCGTCAACCTCGCCGTCCATTCGCTGGGCAACAGCGCCTTCGTCGTCGCTTTGCTGACGCTGCTGGGCGGGCAGGCCGACGCAGCGCGCCGGCTGTGGCTCGAGGTGGGCGAGCGTGCGGCCGTCGAGCAGCTCGACGTGCTGCGGGCGCTGGCCCAGCAACTGCGCCCGCAGGGCGTGAAGCTGGGCCTCGAGCATGCCGGCGAGCGCCTCGCGCGCATCGACCGCCTCTACGAGGCCGGGCTCGACTACATCAAGCTCGATGCATCGCTGGCCACAGGACTGGGCGACGACGCCAACCGCGGCGAGTTCGTCCGCGGTCTGGTCTGGACCTTGCACGGCCTGGGCATGCAGGTCTATGCCGAGGGCGTGCGCAGCGCCGCCGATGCCGAGGCCCTGTGGGCCTGCGGTGTGGACGGCGTGACCGGTCCCTGGGTCGGCGGCAGCCCTGCGAAGGCGCCGCTCGACTGATATCGCTCCGGCCGCAGCGGCCAGAGCCGGGGATCAGCTCCCGTCGGTGATCAGCTTGCCGCGCGCCAGCAGGTCGTTGATGATCTGCGTGTCGTTGCTGAAGCCGGCCACCAGGTTCACGTTGCTCAGCTGGATGATCTGGTCCGTGCTCCCATTGCCGGCGCTGCTGACCGTGATGGTCGTGTTGGTGCCGTCGGTCGTGAAGTGCAGGTAGTTGCTGAGGTTGGCAGCGTTCTCGCCGACCAGCAGGTCGCGCAGATCCAGCACGTCCCCGCCGGCGGCGTTGTTGAAGTCTGCGATCGTGTCCGTCGCCGGCGTACCGGCGCTGCCCTGGTCGCCAAATGTCCAGGCGAACACGTCGGCCCCGGTGCCACCAGTCAGCGCATCGTTGCCGGCGCCACCGTACAGCACGTCGTTGCCCCCGCCGCCGTTCAAGGAGTCGTTGCCGGCTCCGCCATCGAGGTAGTCGGCGCCACCGGCGGCGGAGAGGGTGTCGTTGCCCGCCCGGCCGATGAGGTAATCGGCGCCGCCCGTGCCATTCAGCGTGTCGGTGCCTGTCGTGCCGATGATGTTGTTCAGGCCGTCGCCGCCGATGTCGGCGGCAGTAAAGACGGGCAGGACGTCGAGCTCGAGCGAACCGCTGTTCGTCGCAGTCGCGCCGTTGGCGGTTTCGGTGGCCGTCGCGGTGACGCCCAGGCTCAGGTGCCCGGTGATCGACGAGCTGAACTGCAGCTGTGCCGACGCGAGTTCGGCGCCCGAGATCGTGATCGAGCCGCCGCTTGCGGCATAGCCGCCGGGGTTGGCGCTGGTCACGATCACCGCTCCCGCGGGCACACCCGAGAAGATCAGGGACAGTGACTCGCTGCCGTCGCCGTCCACGAGCGGTGCCGTCACGAAAGTCGCCAGCGCGACCGAGGTCAGCGTGCCTGAACCTGCATTGCCGGCCACGACACCCTGGGTGCCCTCGAGCCGCACGTCGTCGATGAACGCGCCGCGGCCGGCGGTGTTGAACTGGCTCGCGTCCGTCCGGATCGTCAGGACGTGATCGGCGCCGTCACCGACGAAGGCGAACGACAGGCTCTTCCAGTCGATATAGGTCTGCGGGCTGGTCGCTGAGTACTGCTGAATCAGCACGCCGTCCAGGTAGACGCCGATGCGCGTGAAGTCCGTCCCGAAGCCCGGCCGGCCGGCGTAGTCGAGCGACAGGTCGTAGACCATGCCGACCTGCGTCGACACCGTCCGCGACAGACCGAGCGTCTGCACCAGCGTCGCGGCGTTGTTCAGTTCGATGAAGTTGTCGCCGTTGCCGGCCGACGCGACGATGGTGTTGCTGTTGCCGTCCTGGCGCTGCTGCGTGTCGCCGGTCGTCCACACCTCGATCGCGTTGGTGCCGCCGGCATAGGCGTCGGGGCCGTCGACGCGCGTCCAGCCTTCGAAGGGGTTGGTCAGGATCGACTCGCTGGTGGTGCTGGTGTTCGGTGCAGTCTCGCCGCTGCTCGCGAACGAAGTCGTGGCACTCCGCGTGGACAGTACGAGCGTCGGCACGTCGGCCACCGGGGTGACCGTGATCGCCACGCTGTCCGTGTCGGTAAGGCTGCCGTCGTTCGTCGTGACGGTCAGGCTGGTCGTGCCGCTGTAGTTCGCCGTCGGCTGGAAGGTAGTGCCGTTCAGCGCCGCATTGATCGCGGCCGGACTGCCGGTGACCGTGACCGTGCCGCTGCCGTTGCCGCTGACGGTCACACCGCTGGTCGAGCCGAGCGTCAGCGTGCCGTTGGCGACCGTGAGCGTGGTCGTCACCGAGGCGCTGTCCACGTCGGCCACCGTGATGGCATTGCCGTTGGCGGTCGAGAAGACGCGGTTGGTATCCTCCAGCGTCGACTGCGCGGCGGGCACCGTGTTGACCGGCGCATCGTTGACCGGACTGACCGTGAGGCTCAGTGTGGCGGTGGCCGTGGCCGCACCGTCGCTGACCGTATAGGTCGCGACCGGCACGCTGCCGTTGTAGTTGGCCACGGGGGTGAAGGTGTAGGCGCCGCTGGCGGCGATCAGCAGCGTGCCGACGCCGGCGATCACTGCCGTCGAGCCGGCAGCGAAAGTACCGCTGACGCCGGCGACGGTGAACTGCGTGACCGCCAGCGTGGCGCCGAGGTCGACGTCGCTGTCGTTCGTCAGCACATTGCCGGTCGCGGCGTTGTCCTCGTTGACGGTCAGGGAGTCGGCCGTCGCCACCGGGGCGTCATTCGTGCCGTTGACGGTGACGACGACGGTGCGCGTCGTGCCATCGGCGGTCGTCACGGTGAAGCTGTCGCTGACCGAGGTGCCGCCGGCCAGCGTCTGCACGTTGGCGGCCGCGTTGTTGAGCGTGTAGGTCCAGGCGCCGCCGGTCGTGATCGAGAAGCTGCCGTAGGTGCCGGTGCTGCCGGTCTGCGCCACGAAGCTCGACTGGCCGGCATCCGGATCCACGACCGTCAGCGTGCCGCTCGAGCTGAGGGTCGTGTCTTCGGTCACGCTGCCGGTCGAGGTGCCGGTGATGGTCGGTGCATCGTTGGCACCCGTGACCGTGAACGTGAGGGTCGCGGTCGAGGTTGCTCCGGCCGTGTCGCGCACGGTGTAGCTGAACTGTTCGGTGACGACCTGACCGGCCACCAGCGCCTCGGCCGCCGGGCGGCTGGCCGAGTAGCTGTAGCTGCCGTCGGCGTTGAGCGTGAGCGTGCCGTAGGTGCCGTTCAGTGCCGTGCCGACCGTGCCGCCCGTGACGCCGAAGCTCACCGCCGAGACGCTGCGGGTATCGCTGCTGTCCACGTCGGTGTCGTTGGCCAGCACGCCGGTCGCGGCGGTGGTCGCCAGCGTCGCGTTCTCCAGCAGCGAGCCGGTGTCGGCGGTGGCGACCGGCGCGTCGTTGCTGCCCTGGATCGTGACCGTCAGCGTCGTGCTGCTGGTGGCTCCGGCGGCATCGCGGACCGTGTAGGTGAAGACCTCGGTCAGCGTGTTGGCGGCCGTGCGCAGGGCCTGGACCGCGGCGTTGGCGTTGTTGACGACGTAGCTGTAGCTGCCGTCGGCATTGAGCGTCAGCGTGCCGTAGGCGCCGGCCAGGCCGGTACCGACGGTGCCGCTCGTGGCACCGAAGCTGAATGCCGACACCGAGCGCGTGTCGCCGGCATCGACATCGGTGTCGTTGGTCAGCACGTTGCCGGCGGGGTTGGTGCCGGCGATGGCGTTGCCCACGCCGCCCGCTTCGACGGCGGTGGCGGTATCCGCCACGGTGACGGGCGCGTCGTTGACCGGGCTGACCGTGAGGGTGAGGGTACCGGTGGCGGTGGCGGTGCCGTCGCTGACGGTGTAGGAGGCGACGGGGACGCTGCCGTTGTAGTTGGCCGCCGGGGTGAAGGTGTAGGCGCCGCTGGCGGCGATCGTCAGCGTGCCGACGCCGGCGATGGTGGCGGTGGAGCCGGCGGTGAAGGTTCCGGCGACGCCGGCCACGGTGAACTGGGTGACGGCCAGCGTGGCGCCGGCATCGACATCGGTGTCGTTGCCGAGCACGTTGCCGGACACCGGGGTGTCCTCGGGCGTCGTGCCGACGTCGGCCACCGCCACCGGCGCATCGTTGGTGCCGGTGATGGTGAAGGTCAGCGTGGTGGTGCTGGTGGCGCCGGCGGCGTCGCGGGCGGTGTAGCTGAAGACCTCGGTGGCGGTCTGGCCGGCCGCCAGCGCCTGGCTGGCCGGGCGGGTGGCGACGTAGCTATAGCTGCCGTCGGCGTTGAGGGTGAGCGTGCCGTAGGTGGCGACGAGCGCCGAGCCGACGGTGCCGGGGGTGGCGCCGAAGCTGAACGCCGAGACGCTGCGGGTGTCGCCAGCGTCCACGTCGGTGTCGTTGGCGAGCACGCCGGTGGCGGCCGTCGCGGTGACGGTCGCATCCTCGGCGACCGCACGCGTGTCGGCCACGGCCACCGGGGCGTCGTTGACCGGCGTCACGGTGACGTTGACCGTCGCGGTCTCGGTGACCCCGCCCGAGCTGACGGTGTAGGTGAAGCTGGCCGCGCCGTTGTAGTTGGCGGCCGGCGTGAAGATCAGCTGGCCGCTGGCGTTGAGGGCCACGCTGCCGTTGGTGACCGAGACCGACGCGCCGCCGGCCGTGATCGCCGTGCCGTTGACCGCGCTGATGCTGCGGCCAGCGTTCTCGAAGCTGTCGTTGGCCAGCACGCTGATCGTGATCGGCGTGTCCTCGCTGGTCGTGACGCTGTCCGCCGCGATGTCCACGACCGGGCTGACCGTGATCGCCACCGTGTCGGTGTCGCTCAGCGAGCCGTCGCTGGTGGTCAGCGTCAGTGTGGCGCCGCCGTTGTAGTCGGCCGTGTTGACGTAGCTGCTGCCGGCCAGCGCGGCATTGATCGCCGCGGCGCTGCCGACCAGCTGCACGCTGCCGCTGCCGTTGCCGGTCACGGTGACGCCGGCGGTCGAGCCGAGCGTGAAGCTGCCGTTGGTGACGGCGACGGTGACGGTCAGGCTCCCGCCGTCGACGTCGGCCACGCTCAGCGCGTTGCCGTTGGCGCTGGAGAAGACCAGCGCCGAGTCCTCGGCGGTCGTCTGCGCCGCCGGCACGGTGTTGACCGGTGCGTCGTTGACCGCGACGACGGTGACGTTGACGGTCGCCGTCGAGGTGCCGCCCTGGCCGTCGCTGACGGTGTAGGTGAAGGACGCCGGGCCGTTGTAGTTGGCCGCCGGCGTGAAGACCACGTTGCCGCCGACGAGGGCGACCGTGCCGTTGACGGCGCCCTGGACCGACTGGATCGTCAACGGGTTGCCGTCGACGTCGGTGTCGTTGGCCAGCAGCGTGGCCGGGGCGATGGTGAGTGCCGTGTCCTCGTTGGTCGTCGCCGTGTCGGCGACGGCCACCGGCGCGTCGTTGACCGGGCTGACGGTGAGGGTGAGGGTACCGGTGGCGGTGGCGGTGCCGTCGCTGACGGTGTAGGAGG
>NZ_CADEFR010000014.1:0-69201 GCF_902826655.1 uncultured Methylibium sp.
GCACGGTCAGCACGGCCGACTGGCCCACGCCCAGCGACTGGTAGGCCGCGTTGGCTGGGTTGAAGCTGTAGCTGCCGTCGGCGTTGAACACCAGGCCGGCCGGCGCAGCGCCGTTGAGCGCGAAGCTCAGCACCGCGCCCGTATCGGCGTCGGTGGCGCTGACCGCGCCGGAGATCGTGGCGGCATCCTCGGCCACCGTGAAGCTCGCCGCGCCGGCGACCGGGGCGTCGTTGCTGCCGGTGATCGTGATGACGAGGTTGGCGGTGGACGTGGCGCCCTGGTCGTCGGTCACGCGGTAGGGGACCGTGATGACCTGCGACTGGCCCGCGGCCAGCGACTGGTAGGCCGCGTTCCCCGGGTTGAAGCTGTAGCTGCCGTCGGCGTTGAACGTCAGGCCGGCCGGCGCACCGCCGACCAGGCCGTAGCTCGGCGCCGGGCCTGCGTCGGGATCGACGGCGACGACGTTGCCGCTGACCACTGCGGCATCCTCGGCCACGGTGAAGGCCGCCGGCTGGGCCACCGGGCCGTCGTTGGTACCGGTGACGGTGATGACCAGGTTGGCGGTCGAGGTGGCGCCCTGGTCGTCGGTGACGCGATAAGGCACGGTCACGACCTGCGACTGGCCGGCGGCCAGCGACTGGTAGGCCGGGTTCGATGCGTCGAAGCTGTAGCTGCCGTCGGCGTTGAACACCAGGCCGGCCGGCGCGGCGCCGACCAGCGCGAAGGTCAGCGTGGCGTTGGCATCGACATCGGTCGCGAGGACCGAGCCGGTGACCACCGGCGCATCCTCGGCCACCGAGAACGCGGCCGCTTGCGCGACCGGTGCATCGTTGGTGCCGGTGATGGTGATGACGAGATTCGCGGTCGAGGTCGCACCCTGGTCGTCGGTGACGGTGTAGGGCACGGTCAGCACGGCCGACTGGCCCACGCCGAGAGACTGGTAAGCGGCGTTGGCCGGGTCGAAGCTGTAGCTGCCGTCGGCGTTGAACACCAGGCCGGCAGGCGCCGCGCCGTTGAGCGCGTAGCCCAGGCTGGCATTGCCGTCGGCATCGGTGGCCGTGACGCTGCCGCTGACGACGGCCGCATCCTCGGCGACGCTGAAGCTGCTGGCCACGGCGACCGGTGCGTCGTTGGCGCCGGTCACGGTGATGACCAGGTTGGCGGTCGAGGTCGCGCCCTGGTCATCGGTGACGGTGTAGGGCACGGTCAGCACGACCGACTGGCCCGCTCCCAGCGACTGGTAGGCGGCATTGGCCGCGTTGAAGCTGTAGCTGCCGTCGGCGTTGAAGCTCAGGCCGGCCGGCGCCGCGCCGTTGAGCGAATAGCCCAGCACCGCATTGGCGTCGATGTCGGTCGCGACGACGTTGCCGCTGACGATGGCGGCGTCCTCGGCCACCGAGAAGCTGGCCGCCGCGGCGACCGGGCCATCGTTGGTGCCGGTGACGGTGATGACGAAGCTGGCGGTCGAGCTCTCGCCCTGGTCGTCGGTGACGGTGTAGCTGAGGCTCAGGACCTGCGACTGGCCGACACCCAGCGATTGATAGGCGGCGTTGGCCGGGTTGAAGCTGTAGCTGCCGTCGGCGTTGAACACCAGGCCGGCCGGTGCGACGCCGACGAGCGCGTAGCTCAGGCCGCCGGTCCCGTCGGGATCGCTCGCGACGACATTGCCGTTCACGATCGCGGCGTCTTCGGCGACCGAGAAGGACTCCGGCTGGGCCACCGGCCCGCCGTTGGTGCCGGTGACGGTGATGACGAGGTTGGCGGTGGAGGTGGCACCCTGGTCGTCGGTGACGGTGTAGGGCACGGTCAGCACGACCGACTGGCCCACGGCCAGCGGCTCGTAGGCCGCGTTCGACGCGTCGAAGCTGTAGCTGCCGTCGCTGTTGAACACCAGGCCGGCCGGCGCGGCACCGTTGAGCGAGTAGCTCAGCACGGTGTTGGCGTCGATGTCGGTGGCCGTGACGGAGCCCGTCACCGGCAGCGCACCCTCGGCGACCGTGAAGCTCGCGGCGCCGGCGACCGGCGCGTCGTTGGTGCCGGTGATCGTGATGACCAGGTTGGCGGTCGAGGTGGCGCCCTGGTCATCGGTGACCGTGTAGGGCACGGTCAGCACGGCCGACTGGCCCACGCCCAGCGACTGGTAGGCCGCGTTGGCCGGATTGAAGCTGTAGCTGCCATCGGCGTTGAAGCTCAGGCCGGCCGGGGCGGCGCCGTTGAGCGCGAAGCTCAGCGTCGCGTTGGCATCGACATCGCTGGCACTGACCGCACCGCTGATCGTCGCGGCGTCCTCGGCGACGGAGAAGCTTGCCGCGCTTGCGAGCGGCGCGTCGTTGCTGCCCGTGACGGTGATGACCAGGTTCGCCGTCGACGTGGCGCCCTGGTCGTCGGTCACGCGGTAGGGCACCGTGATGACCTGCGATTGACCCACACCCAGCGACTGGTAGGCCGCGTTGGACGGATCGAAGCTGTAGCTGCCGTCGGCGTTGAACGTCAGGCCGGCCGGCGCCGCGCCCACGAGCGCGTAGCCCAGCGTGGCGTTGGCGTCCACGTCGGTCGCGACGACCGAGCCGCTGATCGGCGCGGCGTCCTCGGCCACGGTGCGCGCCGCCGCCTGGGCGAGCGGTGCGTCGTTGCTGCCGGTGACGGTGATGACGAGGTTGGCGGTGGAGGTGGCGCCCTGGTCGTCGGTGACGGTGTAGGGCACGGTCAGCACGACCGACTGGCCCACGCCCAGCGACTGGTAGGCCGCGTTGGACGGATCGAAGCTGTAGCTGCCGCTGCTGGCGAACACCAGGCCAGCCGGCGCCGCGCCGTTCAGCGCGTAGCTCAGCGCGGCGTTGGCATCGGTGTCGGTCGCGACGACGGCGCCGTTGACCACGGTGGCGTCTTCGGCCACGCTGAAGCTCGCGGCCTGCGCGACCGGCGCGTCGTTGCTGCCGGTGACGGTGATGACGAGGTTGGCGGTGGAGGTGGCGCCCTGGTCGTCGGTGACGGTGTAGGGCACGGTCAGCACGACCGACTGGCCCACGCCGAGAGACTGGTAAGCGGCGTTGGCCGGGTTGAAGCTGTAGCTGCCGTCGGCGTTGAACACCAGGCCGGCAGGTGCCGCGCCATTGAGCGCGAAGCCCAGCACGGCGTTGGCATCGACGTCGCTGGCCGCGACGGCGCCGCTGATCGGCGCGCCGTCCTCGGCCACCGTCACGCTGGCCGCACCGGCCACCGGCGCGTCGTTGGTGCCGGTGACGGTGATGACGAGGTTGGCGGTGGACGTCGCACCCTGGTCGTCGGTGACGGTGTAGGGCACGGTCAGAACGACCGACTGGCCGACGCCGAGCGACTGGTAGGCCGCGTTGGACGGGTCGAAGCTGTAGCTGCCGCTGGCGGCGAACACCAGCCCGGCCGGCGCGGCGCCGTTCAGCGCATAGCTCAGCGCGGCGTTGGCATCGGTGTCGGTCGCGACGACCGAGCCGCCGATCGGCGCGGCGTCCTCGGCCACCGTGCGCGCGGCCGCCTGGGCGACCGGCGCGTCGTTGCTGCCGGTGATCGTGATGACGAGGTTGGCGGTGGACGTGGCGCCCTGGTCGTCGGTGACGGTGTAGGGCACGGTCAGCACGACCGACTGGCCCACGCCCAGCGACTGGTAGGTCGCATTCGTCGCGTCGAAGCTGTAGCTGCCGTCGCCGTTGAACGTCAGGCCGGCCGGCGCGGCGCCGTTGAGCGCGAAGCCCAGCACGGCATTGGCGTCGACACCGGTCGCGACGACCGTGCCGGAGACGATGGTCGCGTCTTCCGCGACCGAGAAGCTGGCCGCCTGCGCCACCGGCGCATCGTTGGTGCCGGTGATCGTGATGACGAGGTTGGCGGTGGACGTGGCGCCCTGGTCGTCGGTGACGGTGTAGGGCACGGTCAGCACGACCGACTGGCCCACGCCCAGCGACTGGTAGGCCGCGTTGGACGGATCGAAGCTGTAGCTGCCGCTGCTGGCGAACACCAGGCCGGCGGGTGCCGCGCCGACCAGCGCGTAGCTCAGCGTCGCGCCGGCATCGGTGTCGGTCGCGACGACCGCACCCGTCACGACGGCCGCATCCTCGGCCACCGAGAAGCTGGCAGCCTGCGCGACCGGCGCGTCGTTGCTGCCGGTGACGGTGATGACCAGGTTGGCGATCGAGCTCGCACCCTGGTCGTCGGTGACCCGATAGGGCACGGTGATCACCGTCGATTGGCCCGCTCCCAGCGACTGGTAGGCCGCGTTGGACGGATCGAAGCTGTAGCTGCCATCGGCATTGAACGTCAGACCCGCCGGCGCGGCGCCGACCAGGCCGAAGCTCAGCGTGGCATTGGCGTCGATGTCGCTGGCGCTGACCGCGCCGCTGATCGTCGGGGCATCCTCGGCCACGGCGAAGCTGGCCGCCTGCGCGACCGGCGCATCGTTGGTGCCGGTGACGGTGATGACGAGATTGGCGGTCGAAGTGGCGCCCTGATCGTCGGTCACCGTGTAGGGGACCGTGATGACCTGGGACTGGCCCGTGCCCAGCGACTGGTAGGCCGCGTTGGCCGGATTGAAGCTGTAGCTGCCGTCGGCGTTGAACGTCAGACCGGCCGGCGCCGCGCCGTTGAGCGCGAAGCCCAGCACCGCATTGGCATCGGCATCGGTCGCGACGACCGCGCCGCTGACGACGGCCGCATCCTCGGCCACGCTGAAGCTGGCCGCCTGGGCGACCGGCGCGTCGTTGCTGCCGGTGATGGTGATGACGAGGTTGGCGGTCGACGTAGCACCCTGGTCGTCGGTGACGCGGTAGGGCACGGTGATGACCTGCGACTGGCCGGTGCCCAGCGACTGGTAGGCGGCGTTCGACGGGTCGAAGCTGTAGCTGCCGTCGCTGCCGAACACCAGACCGGCCGGCGCGCTGCCGACCAGCGCATAGCTCAGGGCGGCGTTGGCGTCGATGTCGGTGCCGACCACGGCACCGGTCAGCACGGCGGCCCCTTCGCTGGTCAGCACGCTCGCGGCTTGTGCGACCGGCGCATCGTTGGTGCCGGTGACGGTGATGACGAGGTTGGCGGTCGAGGTGGCGCCCTGGTCGTCGGTAACGCGGTAGCTCACGGTCAGCACGGTCGACTGCCCGACGCCCAGCGACTGGTAGGGCGCGGCAGACGCATCGAAGGCATAGCTGCCGTCGGCGTTGAACACCAGGCCGGCCGGCGCGGCGCCGACCAGCGCATAGCTCAGCGTCGCATTGCCGTCGCTGTCGGTCGCGGCGACCGAGCCGTTCACGACCGGTGCGTCCTCGGCCACGCTGAAGCTGGCCGCCTGCGCGACCGGCGCGTCGTTGCTGCCGGTGACGGTGATGACCAGGTTGGCGATCGAGCTCGCGCCCTGATCGTCGGTGACGCGATAGGGCACGGTGATGAGCACCGACTGGCCGGCGCCCAGCGACTGGTAGGCGGCATTCGACGGATCGAAGCTGTAGCTGCCGTCGGCATTGAAGCTCAGGCCGGCCGGCGCGGCGCCGGTCAGCGCGAAGCCCAGCACGGCGTTGGCGTCGACATCGGTCGCGACGACGGTGCCGCTGATCGGCGCGCCGTCCTCGGCCACGCTGAAGCTCGCGGCCTGCGCGACCGGCGCGTCGTTGGTGCCGGTGACCGTGATGACGAGGTTGGCGGTCGAGGTCGCGCCCTGGTCGTCGGTGACGGTGTAGGGCATGGTCAGCACGACCGACTGGCCCACGCCCAGCGACTGGTAGGCTGCGTTCGACGGGTCGAAGGCAAAGCTGCCGTCCGGGTTGAAGGCCAGGCCGGCCGGCGCGCCGCCGGTGAGTGCGAAGCTCAGCACGGCGCCGGCGTCGACGTCGGTCGCGACGACGTTGCCGGTCAGCACCGGCGCGTCCTCGGCCACCACTGCGGCGGCGGGCTGGGCCACCGGCGCGTCGTTGACGGGCGTGACGGCCACGTGCACGACAGCCGTGCTGCTGCCGCCTTCGCCGTCGCTGATCGTGTAGCTGATCGTCGTCGGCCCGTTGAAGTTGGCCGCCGGCGTGAAGCTCAGCGTGCCGTCCGGATTGATCGTGACCGTGCCGTTGGGCGAGGTCGCGGCGATGATGCTCAGCGGATCGCCGTCGTCGTCGGTGTCGTTCGCCAGGACCGTGATCGGCGCGGAGGCGCCGGAGTCCTCGGCCACGGTCAGCGCCGGCGCGGCCGGCGTGCCGTCGTCGACGGCGGTCGGGCCGTCGTTGTCCGGCGTGACAGCCACGTGGACCGTCGCGGTCGACGTGCCGCCCTGGCCGTCGCTGATCGTGTAGCTGATGGTGGTCGGGCCGCTGAAGTTGGCCGCGGGCGTGAAGCTCAGCGTGCCGTCGGCGTTGATCGTGACGGCGCCGTTCGGCGAGGTCGCCGCAACGACGGTCAGCGGATCGCCGTCGACATCGGTGTCGTTGGCCAGCACGGTGATCGGCGCCGAGGCGCCGGAGTCCTCGGCCACCGTCAGCAGCGGGCTCGCGACGCTGCCGTCGTCGGTGGCCACCGGGGCATCGTTGACCGGCGTCACGGCCACGTGGACCGTGGCGGTCGACGTGCCGCCCTGGCCGTCGCTGACCGTGTAGCTGATCGTCGTCGGGCCGCTGAAGTTGGCGGCCGGCGTGAACGAGAGGCTGCCGTCCGGATTGATCGTGACCGTGCCGTTCGGCGAGGTGGCCGCAACGACCGCGAGCGGATCGCCGTCGACGTCGGTGTCGTTGGCCAGAACGGTGATCGGCGCCGAGGCGCCGGAGTCCTCGGGCACCGTCAGCAGCGGGCTCGCGGCCGTGCCGTCGTCGGTCGCCACCGGGGCGTCGTTGACCGGCGTCACGGCCACGTGGACCGTGGCGGTCGCGGTGCCGCCCTGGCCGTCGCTGATCGTGTAGCTGATCGTGGTCGGCCCGTTGAAGTTGGCCGCCGGCGTGAAGCTCAGCGTGCCGTTCGCGTTGATCGTGACCGTGCCGTTCGGCGAGGTCGCGGCGATCACGCCGAGCGGATGGCCGTCCGGATCGCTGTCATTGCCCAGCACGGTGATCGGGGCCGAGGCACCGGAGTCTTCGGCCACGCTGACCAGCGGAGTCGCCGCGCTGCCGTCGTCCACGGCGATCGGCGCGTTGTTCGCGCTGACCGCGAGGTGCACCGACGCCGTCGAGCTGCCGCCCTGGCCGTCGCTGATGGTGTAGGTGATCGTCGCCGGGCCGCTGTAGCCGGGCGTGGGGGTGAAGACGAGCGTGTCGTCCGGGTTGATCGTGACGCTGCCGTTCGGCGACGAGGCCGAGACCACCGTCAGCGGATCGCCGTCGGCATCGGTGTCGTTGGTCAGCACGGTGATCGGCGACGACGGGCCGGAGCCCTGGGCCACGGTCATCACCGGTGCGGCCATGCTGCCTTCGCCGATGGCGACCGGCTGGTCGTTCACGGCGGTCATGCCGATGGTCGTGCGTCCCTGGGCGACGCTGCTGCCGTCGGTCGCGGTGTACACGAAGTCGCCGACCGGGCTGCCGGCCACGTAGTCGGCCGGCGGCACGTAGACCAGGCCCTGCAGCAGGCTGGTGCTGAGCACGTCGCCGACCGCGACGACCGTGCCGGCCGCGGTGCGGATCTCGCCGATCGTCGGCAGGGCGGTGACGGTGACCGTGATCGCGCCGCTGCCGCTGCTGGCGGGTGCCGGCAATGCCAGGCCGATCGAGGCGCCTTCTTCCTGCGCCTGGATCGCGCTGCTGCCGGCCGTGACGACCGTGCCGCCCGGGGGCGTGACGACAGGCGGGAGATTGCCGGTCTGCAGCGTGCCGGGGCCCGACAGGTCGACGATGTCGCTCGTCGGGGTCGCGATGCGCGGCACCTCGATGCCGGTCAGCGGGCTGCCGCTGGCCTCGGCGATGCGGTCGACGCGCAGCGCCGGCGCGGCCTCGCCGCCGCCCTGCGGTGCGCCGGCGGCGGTGGCCGCTTCCGGGTCGTCCTGGTTCAAGGCCTGGATCACCCGATCGATCTCGGCGGGCACCGGCGTGGTGGCCTGGCGCACGGGCGCGTCGGTCTCGGGGATCAGTTGGCCTTCGGCGGTGTTCCAGACCTGGCCGTCGTCGTTGCGGATCTCGACGATGCTGTCCTGACGCGTCAAAATGACTTCACCCTTACGAACGATGTCGCCGAGCTTCAGGACACGCGTGCTGCCATCGGGCAAGCGAACCAGGGCGTTGCCCCAGATGGCGGTGACTTTGCCGACGGAAACCGATGCGATAACGGGCATGTTCATACTCTGGCTGAATGACGACTGCGACCCCGATACGAGGATATCGGCGGCCCAGGGCGCTCTAAAGGCCCGTTTCGCGCCGCGAACGTGACGCGACGCACGCCAGGGGCCTGATTTGCGGACTTAAGGTTTTGGCGTCGGACACGGCCGCAGCCGGGTCCGACGGGGCCGTCAGCGTTCGGAGAACGCGTAGGCCTTGCCGCGCAGAACGGGCTTGAGCAGATAGGACAGTACCGACTTCTTGCCCGTCAGGATGTCGACCTCGGCCGTCATGCCCGGGATGATCGGTAGCTTTTCACTCAGCTGCGGCTTGAGCGTGCGGACCCGCACCACGTAGTAGGCGTTGCCCTTCTCGTCGACCACGGTGTCCGGGCTGATGTTCTCGACCTTGGCCTCGAGCCCGCCGAAGATCGAGAAGTCGTAGGCCGTGAACTTGACCATCGCGGTCTGGTTCGGATGGATGAAGCCGATGTCCTTGGGCAGCACACGGGCCTCGAGGACCAGCGCATCGTCCAGCGGCACGACCTCCACGATGTCCTTGCCCGGCGACACGACGCCCCCGACGGTGTTGGCGAGCAGGCGCTGCACCCGGCCGCGCACCGGCGACTTGACCTGCGCCTTGTCGACCTTGTCGGTCAGGGCAACGCGGCCTTCGGTCAGCGCGTTGAGCTTGCCCAGCACCTCGGCCAGATCGCGGCGCGCCTCGTTGCGGAAAGTGAGTTCGGTCTCCTGGATCTTGCGCTGGGCCTCGCCGACCGCGGCGCCCACGCGCGCGATCTGTGCCCCGGCCTGGTCGACCTCGCCGCGGTATTTGGCGAGGTCGCGCTCGAGCCGCAGGATGTCGACCTCGGACACCGCCCCGGTGGCGAGCAGCGGCCGGGTCTTGGCCAGTTCCTGCTGGGACAGGTCCATGCCGCGCTCGGCCGAGGCCCGGCGCGAGCGCGCCTCGTTCAGCTCCTGCTCGCGCTGCAGCAGCTGCTGGCGGCTGATCGACACCAGCGTCGCCAGCTCGGTCTGGCGCGACTCGTAGAGCCGGCGTTCCTCTTCGAGGATGCGGCGCTCCTCGGGGTCGGCGCTCGACGGCGGCGGCGTGAACGGGCTGCCTTCGGCGAGCGCGCGCAGGCGCGCCTGGCGGGCCAGCAGCGAGAAGCTCTGCGCGGCGCTTTCGCGCACGCCGGACGTGGCCCGCGTCTCGTCGATGCGCAGCAGCAGCTGGCCGGCCTCGACGACCTGGCCCTCCTGCACCAGGATCTCGGACACCACGCCGCCATCGAGCGACTGGATCACCTGCAGCTGCTTCGACGGGATGACCTTGCCGTCGCCGCGCGTCACCTCGTCGACGCGCGCGAGCGCGGCCCAGAGGATCAGCAGCAGCACGACGACGACGGCGGTCCGCACGATGGTCTGGGCGCGGCGCGTGCGCTGCCGGGCCAGCAGCGCCTCGAAGCCGTCGGCCGCCGCACCCGGCGCGAGCTCGGGCGAGACCGGGCCGAACAGGCGGTTCGTCAGCGGGGTCAGCAGGATGCGCAGGCGCTCCAGCACGGCCAGCAGCGGCCGGCCGAGGCGCGCGATCCAGGGCGTCGGCGTCGCGTCGCTCATCACGCAGCCCTCGTGATGCGCCCGGCGGCCAGGGCCTGCAGGATCTGTTCGCGCGGACCGTCGGCGACGACCCGGCCCTGGTCGATCACGATCACCCGCGTGGCCAGCGGCAGCAGCGAGGTGCGGTGCGTCACCAGCACCATGGTCTTGTCGATGGCGAAGGCGCCGAGCCGGGCCGTGACGTGGGCCTCGGTCGAGAAGTCCATCGCGCTGGTCGGCTCGTCCAGCAGCAGCAGCGGGGCGTTGTGCAGCACGGCGCGCGCGATGCCGACGCTCTGGCGCTGCCCGCCCGACAGCGATTCGCCGCGCTCGCCGACCGGCATGTCGAAGCCGCGCGGATGACGGTTGACGAACTCGGCCAGGCCGGCGACCTCGGCGGCGGCGACGATCGCGGAGTCGTCGGCGTAGGGCAGGCCGAAGGCGATGTTCTCGCGCAGCGTGCCGAAGAACAGCGTCACGTCCTGCGAGACGTAGCCGAGGTTGCGGCGCACGTCGGCGGGGTCGAGCTGGCGCAGGTCGATGCCGTCGAGCAGCACGGCGCCCGAGGTCGGCGCGTACAGCCCGAGCAGCAGCTTCTCGATCGTGCTCTTGCCCGACCCGACCTTGCCGATGAGCGCCACTCGTTCGCCGGCGGCGATCTTGAAGCTGACCCCGTCGAGCGCGCTGTCGGTGCGGCCGGGGTAGGCGAAGCGCACCTCGCGGAACTCGATGTCGCCGCGCAGCTCGCGGCGGTGGATGAAGGCGGTACCCACCGGCCGTTCGACCGGCTGGGCCATGATCTTCTCGAGCGACTGCAGCGCCGTCAGCGCGCCCTGGTACTGCAGCAGCAGGCCGACCACCTGGCCGGCCGGCGCCAGCGCGCGGCCGCTCAGCATGCTGGCGGCGATCAGCGCGCCCATCGTCAGCTGCCGTTCGCTGATCAGGTAGACGCCGATGACGATCAGCGACACGCTCACCAGCTGCGTCAGCCAGGCCGTGGCCGACATCGCGCCCGACGACAGGCCGCGCATGCGCATGTTGATGCCGGCCAGGTAGGCGTTGGCCTGTTCCCAGCGGGTCTGGATGACGCTCTCGGCGCCCTGGGTCTTGACGGTCTCGATGGCCGTCAGGCTCTCGATCAGCGTGGCGTTGCGCTGGGCGCCGGCCTGCCAGGTGGCCTGCGACAGCTCGTGCAGGCGGTGCTGCAGCACGTAGCCGACCACGACGATCAGCGTGAACACGACGATCACCGGGACCGCCAGCCAGGGCGACAGCCAGGCCATCACGCCCAGGAAGAGCAGCGCGAAGGGCAGGTCGATCAGCGCGGTGACGGTGCTGGAGGCGATGAAGTCGCGCACCTGCTCGAAGCCGCGCAGGTTGGCCGCGAAGGAGCCGACCGCGGCCGGCCGGTGCGTCAGCTGCATGCCGAGCACGCGTTCCATCAGCGTGGCCGAGATCTGCACGTCGATGCGCGCGCTGGCCTCGTCGACGAAGTGGCTGCGCAGCGTGCGCATCAGCAGGTCGGCGCTGATGACGACGACGATGCCGATCGCCAGCGCCCAGAGCGTCTCCTGCGCGTGGTTGGGCACCACGCGGTCGTAGACGTTCATCGAGAACAGCGGGAAGGCGATCGCGAACAGGTTGATCAGCAGTGCCGCCCAGAGCACGTCGCGGTAGACGTGGCGTTGCGACAGCACCGCGCTCCAGAACCAGTGGCCGCTGCGGGTCGCGCGCACTTCGGGCGCGCGCTCGTCGAAGCGGAACTGCGGTCGCACGAACAGCGTGACGCCGCCGTAGCGGGCGGCCAGCTCGGCGTCGCTCAGCGTGACGGCGCCGGAGCCCGTCTCGGGCAGGAGCACGCGCCAGTCGCTGCCTTCGCGGCCGAGCAGCACGCAGGCACGCTCGCCCTGCAGGACGGCGATCGCGGGCAGCGCCGCCGCGTCAATCGCCGACAAGGCCAGGCGCTGCAGCCGCGCCGTCATCTCCGCGCGGGCCGCGGCGCGCTCGACCAGCGCCAGCGTCAGTCGTCCCTCGACCAGCGGCAGACCGGCCGACAGCGAGGCGCGCGAGGCGGCCACGCCGTGCAGGCGGCAGATCTCGAGCAGGCAGTCGAGCAGCGGATCCGGGTGGATCAGGTCCTCGCGCAGGCGCGTGGTCGGATTGGCGGGCGAGGGCGGGGTGGGCATGCGGCGGTCGGAAGCCTCAACTGATGTCGGCGCAATGCAGGCCGAATTGACCTCTTTGTCGATCGGCGTAGTAGTGCCGCAAGGTTTCTCGCACGGTGCGGAAGGCCAGATCGTCCCAGGGGATCTCGTGTTCCTCGAAGAGCGCGGCCTCCAGCGACTCCTCGCCCGGCGCGAAGTCGGTGTCGTGCAGTTCGGCGCGGTAGAAGAGGTGGAGCTGTCCGACCCGCACCACGTTCAGCATGGAGAACAGGCCCTGCAGGGTCGCGCGCGCGCCGGCTTCTTCGGCGGTTTCGCGCAGCGCGCCTTCCTCGGTCGTCTCACCCAGCTCGAGGAAGCCGGCCGGCAAGGTCCACAGGCCGGATCGGGGCTCGATCGCGCGCCGGCACAGCAGCACCTGGCTGCGCCACACCGGCAAGGTACCGACGACGCACAAGGGGTTCTCGTAGTGGACCGTGCCGCAGGACGTGCACACCGCGCGCTCGCGGTTGTCGTCGGCCGGGATGCGGTACTCGGTGGCGGCGCCGCAGGCCTTGCAATGTCGAAAGCTGCGCGCTTGAAACATGGCTGGCGAGTGTAGCGCCGGCTCTCGCGGTCGCGCCCGGTCGATGCCCGCGCCGCAGGGCGCATGGCATGATCGACCGCGTCCGCAGCTTCCCCTTCGTCCTTGCCATGAACCACGTCGTCACCCCGCCCGACCTGCCCAGCGTGGCGGTCCTCGGCCGGACCGAGCGCTTTCCGGTGCGCCGCATCTACTGCGTCGGCCGCAACTACGCCGAGCACCAGATCGAGATGGGCGGCAGCGGCCGCGAGGCGCCGTTCTTCTTCCTGAAGCCGGCCGACGCCATCGTCGCCGTCGAGGCCGGTGCGACCGGCACGATGCCCTACCCGACGCTGACGAAGAACCTGCACCACGAGATCGAGCTGGTCGTCGCCATCGGCCGGGGCGGCCACCACATCGCGGCGGCGAACGCGCTGGAGCATGTCTGGGGCTATGCCGTCGGGCTGGACATGACGCGCCGCGACCTGCAGAACGACATGAAGAAGGCCGGCCGGCCCTGGAGCATCGGCAAGGGCTTCGACCACTCGGCGCCGATCGGCCCGATCACGCCGGCCGCAGCCGTGCCCGGCATCCATACCGCGCCGCTGGTGCTGGACGTGAACGGCGCGGTGCGCCAGACCAGCCACATCGGCAAGATGATCTGGAGCGTGGCCGAGATCATCGAACACCTGTCCGCCGCCTGGGCGCTGGCGCCGGGCGACCTCATCTACACCGGCACGCCCGAGGGCGTGAACGCCGTGGTCGCCGGCGATCTGCTCGAGGCGCGCATCGACGGCCTGGAGACGCTGCGGGTGCGGATCGCCGCGTGAGCGGGCGGGCCATGGAGCTGTACAGCTACTTCCGCTCCTCGGCGTCGTTCCGGGTGCGTATCGCGCTGGAGCTCAAGGGCCTGGCCTACGACTACCGCCCGGTGCACCTGCCCAGGGGCGAGCAGCTCGGTGCGGCCTACGCCGCGGTGTCGGCAACCGCGCTGGTGCCGCAGCTCATCGACGGCGAAGTCTCGCTCGGGCAGTCGCTGGCGATCATCGAGTACCTGGACGAAAGCCATCCCGAGCCGCCGCTGCTGCCGGGGAGCGCGATCGAGCGGGCGCGGATCCGCTCGATCGCGCTCGACATCGCCTGCGAGATCCATCCGCTGAACAACCTGCGCGTGCTGCGCTATCTGGTGCGCGAGCTCAAGGTCGGCGAGGAGCCCAAGAATGCCTGGTACCGGCACTGGGTCGAGCAGGGGCTGGCCGCGGTCGAGCGGCGCCTGGCCGCCGAGCCGCAGACCGGCCGCCATTGCCATGGCGACACGCCGACGCTGGCCGACTGCGTGCTGGTGCCGCAGATCTTCAATGCCCGGCGTTTCGATTGCCGGCTGGACCACGTGCCGACGGTGATGCGCGTCTTCGACGCCTGCATGGCCCTGCCGGCCTTCCAGCGCGCCCAGCCCTCGGCCTGCCCCGACTTCGAGGCGTGAACGAGGATCTGCCTGGCGTGCTGCGCCCGCGCTTCGCGTCGCGGCGCGTCGGCGCGCTGATGAGCACGCGGGCCGGCGGTGTGAGCTGCGGCGTGTTCGACAGCCTCAATCTCGGCACGGCCGTCGGTGACGATCCGGCCCGGGTGGCCGAGAACCGCGCACGCTTTGCCCGCGCCTTGGGTGCTGCGCCGACCTTCCTGAAGCAGGTGCACGGACGGCACGTCGTGCGCTTGCCGACCACCGAAGCGCTGCCCGAGGCCGATGCCTGCGTGACGACCGAACCCGGCGTGGCCTGCGTCATCCAGGTCGCCGATTGCCTGCCGGTGCTGCTGGCCGCGCCCGAGGCGCGCGGCGTCGCCGCGGCGCACGCCGGCTGGCGCGGACTGGCCGGCGGTGTGCTCGAGGCGGCGGTGGAGGCCTTGTGCAAAGCGGCCGGCTGCGCGCCCGCCGAGGTCGAGGCCTGGCTGGGGCCGTGCATCGGCCCGCGCCGGTTCGAGGTCGGGGCCGACGTGCTGGAAGGCTTCGGCCTCGCACCGGGCACAACGCATCCGCGCTTCGTGCCGCAGGGCGCCGGCAAATGGCTGGCCGACCTGCCCGGCCTGGCACGCGACCGCCTGCAGGCGCTGGGCGTGGCCCGGGTCGACGGCGGCACGTGGTGCACCGTCGAGGACGCTTCACGGTTCTTCTCGTTCCGGCGCGACCGTCCGCGGCACGGCAACAGCGGACGACTGGCCGCGGCCATCTGGATCACGGCCGCCTGAGGCGGCGTCGGCGGCCTCGGCCCGTCGGCGGGCGCGGCGACGGGCCGGCGAGCCCAGGATGTAGAGCACCACCGCCAGCGGCAGCACACCCCAGAACACGAAGGTCATCAGCGCGCCGAGCAGGCTGCCGCCGGGATGCGCGACTTCGGCGATCGCGACCATCAGCACCACGTACATCCAGGCGATCGCGACGAGATACATCGAAGGGTCCTGCAGGGGTCGGCCGGAATGGCACGGGCGTTCAGTTCCGTGCAAGTGTCGACAGGATAATCGGGTAAACCCGCAAGGGCAGACAGCAGCCGACACAAGGCTTGCGGACGGTTCATCATCGGTGTGTCATGTCGATGAGGCGACCGACCCGACGAGGAGACAGATGAACAGCACCGGTGCACCTGCATGGGCCGGCTTCGGCCCGGCCATGGGAATGGACTTCGCGCGATCGGCGCAGCAGCTCGGCGAAGGCTGGGCGCAGGCGCTCAAGGGCATGACCGGCGTGAGCCTGGCGCCTGACGCGCTGCCGACGCTCCAGGCCGACTATCTGCGCGAGGCGACCGCCCTGTGGAACCAGGCGGCGGCGCAGCCTGAAGCCCGGCCGGCCGTCGGTGACCGCCGCTTCGCCGCCCAGGACTGGCTGGGCAACCCGGCTGCGGCCTACACCGCCGGCATGTACCTGCTGAACGCCCGCACGCTGCTGAAGATGGCCGACCAGGTGCAGGGTGACGAGAAGACGCGCCAGCGCGTGCGCTTCGCCGTGCAGCAGTGGGTCGACGCGGCATCGCCGTCGAACTACCTCGCACTCAACCCCGAGGCGCAGCGCAAGGCGCTCGAGACCAAGGGCGAGAGCATCGCCCAGGGCATGAAGCACCTGTGGCAGGACCTGCGGCAAGGCCACGTCTCGCAGACCGACGAGAGCCTGTTCGAGGTCGGCCGCAACGTGGCGACCACCGAAGGCAGCGTCGTGTTCGAGAACGAGCTGTTCCAGCTGATCCAGTACAAGCCGCTGACGGCCAAGGTGCACGAGCGGCCGCTGCTGATCGTGCCGCCCTGCATCAACAAGTTCTACATCCTCGACCTGCAGCCGGACAACTCGCTGGTGCGCCACGCGCTGGCCCAGGGGCAGCAGGTCTTCATGCTGAGCTGGGTCAACGCCGACGAGTCGATCGGCGAGAAGACCTGGGACGACTACATCGAGCACGCGGTGATCCGCGCGATCGACGAGGTGCGCGCGATCAGCGGGCAGAAGCAGATCAACACGCTGGGCTTCTGCATCGGCGGCACGCTGCTGGCCACGGCGCTGGCGGTGCTGGCGGCGCGCGGCGAGCGGCCGTCGGCCAGCCTGACGCTGCTGACGAGCTTCCTGGACTTCAGCGACACCGGCGTGCTGGACCTCTTCGTCGACGAGAACATGGTCCGGATGCGCGAGATGGCCCTGGGGCAGGGCGGCCTGCTCAAGGGCAAGGAGCTGGCCGCGACCTTCAGCTTCCTGCGACCCAACGACCTGGTCTGGAACTACGTCGTCGGCAACTACCTGAAGGGCGAGACGCCGCCGCCGTTCGACCTGCTGTACTGGAACTCGGACTCGACCAATCTGCCGGGCCCGATGTACTGCTGGTACCTGCGGCACACCTATCTCGAGAACAACCTCGTCAAGCCGGGCAAGCTGACGGTCTGCGGCCAGAAGATCGACCTGAGGCGTCTCGACATGCCGGCCTTCGTCTACGCCTCGCGCGAGGACCACATCGTGCCCTGGCAGAGCGCCTATCTGTCGACCCACGTCCTGCCGGGCAAGACGCAGTTCGTGCTGGGCGCCTCGGGTCACATCGCCGGCGTCATCAACCCGCCCGAGAAGAAGAAGCGCAGCCACTGGATCAACGCGCGGCTGCCGAAGACAGCCTCGGCCTGGTTCGACGGCGCGACCGAGCACCCGGGCAGCTGGTGGCCGGCGTGGATCGGCTGGCTGGCCTCGCACGCCGGCAAGCAGGTCGCCGCGCCCAAGTCGGCGGGTGACCGCCAGCACCTCCCCATCGAAGCCGCCCCCGGTCGCTACGTCAAGACCAAAGCCTGAGCTCGCGCAAGGTCCGCCGGCACGCGACATGCTCTCATCCGCCCCGAACCCCTGAAGGAGATCCCGCCATGACCACCGACATCGTCATCGTCGCCGCCACCCGCACCGCCGTCGGCAAGTTCGGCGGCAGCCTGTCCAAGACACCGGCCCCCGAACTCGGCGCCGCGGTGATCCAGGGACTGCTCGGCAAGTCCGGCCTGGCCGCCGAGCAGATCGACCAGGTGATCCTGGGCCAGGTGCTGACGGCTGCGGCCGGCCAGAACCCGGCGCGCCAGGCCACGCTGAAGGGCGGCCTGCCGAACAGCGTGCCGGCCATGACCATCAACGTGGTGTGCGGCTCGGGCCTGAAGGCCGTGATGCTGGCGGCGCAGGCGGTGCGCGATGGCGACGCCGAGATCATCATCGCCGGCGGCCAGGAGAACATGAGCCTCGCGCCGCACGCGCTGATGGGCTCGCGCGACGGCCAGCGCATGGGCGACTGGAAGATGGTCGACACCATGATCACCGACGGCCTGTGGGACGTCTACAACCAGTACCACATGGGCATCACGGCCGAGAACGTGGCCAAGCAGTACGGCATCACCCGCGAGCAGCAGGACGCGCTGGCGCTGGCCTCGCAGACCAAGGCGGCGGCGGCGCAGGACGCCGGGCGCTTCAAGGACGAGATCACGCCGTTCAGCATCGCGCAGAAGAAGGGCGACCCGCTGGTCTTCGCGGCCGACGAGTTCCTGAACCGCAAGTCGAGCGCCGAGGGCCTGGCCGGCCTGCGTCCCGCCTTCGACAAGGCCGGTGGCGTGACCGCAGGCAATGCCTCCGGCATCAACGACGGCGCCGCGGCGGTGCTGGTGATGAGCGCGGCCAAGGCCGAGGCGCTGAAGCTCAAGCCCCTGGCGCGGATCGCCTCCTACGCGACCGCAGGCCTCGACCCCAAGATCATGGGCATGGGGCCGGTGCCGGCCAGCCAGATGGCGCTCAAGCGGGCCGGCTGGAAAGCCGCCGACCTGGACCTGCTCGAGATCAACGAGGCCTTCGCGGCCCAGGCCTGCGCGGTCAACAACGAGATGGGCTGGGACACCAGCAAGGTCAACGTGAACGGCGGTGCCATCGCGATCGGTCATCCGATCGGCGCTTCGGGCTGCCGCATCCTCGTGACCCTGCTGCACGAGATGCAGCGTCGCAACAGCAAGCGCGGCATCGCCTCGCTGTGCATCGGTGGCGGCATGGGTGTTGCGCTGACCGTGGAGCGATGACACAGGCGTGTCGGTCCCGCGACCGCCACGCTAGGGAGAGCCCGCATCGGGCGAATACCGTTGACCGGGACCGGTCCGCGGGGGACGCTAGCCGGGACAACAACGAAACCGGAGTCGGATCATGAGCAAGAAGGTCGCGTACGTCACGGGTGGCATGGGTGGGATCGGGACGTCCATCTGCCAGCGCCTGCACAAGGATGGCTTCAAGGTGATCGCCGGGTGCGGCCCGAGCCGTGACCACACCAAGTGGATCGGCGAGCAGGCCGAGTTGGGCTACACGTTCCACGCCTCCGCCGGGAACGTCGCCGATTGGGAAAGCACCGCTGTGGCGTTCAGCAAGGCCGTGGCCGAGCATGGTCCGATCGAGGTGCTGGTCAACAACGCGGGCATCACCCGTGACCGCATGTTCCTGAAGATGAGCCCGGAGGACTGGAAGGCGGTGATCGACACCAACCTGAACAGCATGTTCAACGTCACCAAGCAGGTGGTGCCGGGCATGGTGGAAAAGGGCTGGGGCCGGATCATCCAGATCTCGTCGGTCAATGGCGAGAAGGGGCAGGCAGGTCAGACCAACTATTCGGCGGCCAAGGCCGGCATGCACGGCTTCACGATGGCGCTGGCGCAGGAGCTGGCCGCCAAGGGCGTCACCGTCAACACGGTGAGCCCGGGCTACATCGGCACCGACATGGTTCGCGCAATCAAGCCCGAGGTGCTGGAGAAGATCGTCGCCACGATCCCGGTCAGGCGCCTGGGCACGCCGGAGGACATCGCGTCGATGGTCTCGTGGGTGGCGTCCGACGAATCCGGCTTCGCGACCGGAGCCGACTTCTCGGTCAACGGCGGTCTGCACATGGGTTGAGCGGCGACCACCGCCACGAACAAAGCCGGGCCTCGCGCCCGGCTTTGTCTTTTCAGTTCGTCGTGTGCGCTCGTCGTGGGTTCAGCAGCGCTGACCTTCCTCGACGGCGGCCAGGCGCTCGAGCGCCGCGCAGACCTCGGCAAACGACCCACCGATCGCGGCACGGCGCTGATCCTCCGGATCGAGCGTCATCCAGAAGCGCCGGGCGGCGTGCTGGGCAACGGCCACGCGACCCCCCGTCATCGTCGCCCCGAAAGGTGTCAGAGGCCGTGCGCCCCCTGCCTTGTGCGCGCTCGAGCGCGTGGCGGGCCGCCTGAAGCGCAGGGGCTGCACCGCTGCCGGCACCGGCGCGGTGAAAGTCGCCTGCCACCACCGCCGCAGCGGACTCCACAGAACCATGACCATGTTGAATCTCCGTCGGAAGATCAGCAGGATTGATGGTGACCGGCCTGCCCGCGGGATGCGCCAGTCGACGCATGCCTACCACCCGCCGGGACCGGAAGAAGCATCAGCGCGGCTTGCGGCCTCCGTCGCCGGTCGCAGCGGGCGGGTCGATCTGACCGTAGAGCGCCTTGCGCTGCGCGGTGTAGGCCCACCAGGGTGCCGGTGCGGCGCCGCGCATGAAGTCGGTCGCGGCCATGAAGGTGTCAAGGACGCACGGGTCCTGGCGCTGGCCGGTCTTGGCGCACAGCGCCTGATAGAGCACGAAGGCGTCGCGGTCGGCAAGGTCACGCGGATGCCGGATGCCGATCAGCCGCAGGTCGGCGGCCAGCGAGGTGCCGATGTTCGGGATCTGTTCCAGGCTTTCGCAGGAGGATGCTTCGCGGGCCTTGGCCGTCGCTGCCATGGCGCCGCTCACATCAGCAAGGTATTACGGATCAGGCCGACGGCCAGGCCTTCGAGTTCGAACTCGCCGCTGTCGGGGCCGACGACGATGGGTTCGAAGTCCGGGTTCTCGGGCAGCAGTTCGATCGTGCCGCGCACGCGCCGGAAGCGCTTGACCGTGACTTCCTCGCCCAGCCGCGCGACGACGATCTGGCCGTTCTTGGCCTCCTTGGAGCGTTGCACCGCGAGCAGGTCGCCGTCCAGGATGCCGGCGTCGCGCATGCTCATGCCGCGCACCTTGAGCAGGTAGTCGGGCCGGCGCGGGAACAGAGTGGCCTCGACTGCGAAGGTCTGGTCGATGTGTTCCTGCGCGAGGATGGGGCTGCCGGCGGCGACGCGCCCGACCAGCGGCAGCATCAGCTGCGACAGGCTGGGCAGGGGCAGCGAGAACTGCTTGTTGCGCGCCTGGTTCAGCGAACGCAATGTGTCAGACTTCAAGCGGATCCCGCGCGAGGTGCCGCCCAGCAGCTCGATCACGCCCTTGCGGGCCAGGGCCTGGAGGTGTTCCTCGGCGGCATTGGCCGAACGAAAGCCCAGTTCTGCCGCGATCTCGGCCCGCGTCGGCGGTGAGCCGCTGCGCTCGATCGAGGTCTGGACCAGATCGAGGATCTGCTGCTGCCGGGCAGTGAGTTTGGGCGTTTCGTCCATCGCGGGCTCCCGAGGATCGATCGCGGATCGTGGCCGGTCGCGGGATGCGGGGCTCGATCTGGCGATTTATCCAGTAGCTGTATTTTTATCCAGTTTTCCAAAACATGCAAAGCCCGCCTCAGCCGTCTGCCGCGACCGTCGTGATCCTGGCCACGGGCGGCACCATCGCCGGGACCGCGGCCAGTGCCGACGATCATGTCGGCTACACGGCGGCCCGGCTCGGCGTGCAGCAGCTGCTTGCCGCGGTGCCGGGCCTGGCCGGACAGGCGATCGAGGCGGAGCAGATCGCCCAGGTCGACAGCAAGGACATGAGCTTCGACCTCTGGCGGCAGCTGGTGCAGCGCGTGGAACAGCATCTGGCGCGGCCCGAGGTGGCCGGCGTCGTCGTCACCCACGGCACCGACACGATGGAGGAGACGGCCTACCTGCTGCAGCGCGTCCTGGCGCCGGCCAAGCCCGTGATCCTGACCGGCGCGATGCGCCCGGCCAGTGCGCGCGAGGCCGACGGGCCGCAGAACCTGGCCGATGCCGTGCGGGTGGCCCGCGAGCCGGGTGCCCGAGGCGTAGGCGTCGTGTTCGCCGGCACGGTGTTCGGCGCGCTCGACGTGCGCAAGACGCATCGGCAGCGCGTCGATGGCTTCGGCGCCGGGGACGCGGGGCCGATCGGCCGACTCGACGGCGCGAGCCTGCAGCGCGCGCGCGACTGGCCGGGTGGCACCGCGCTGGGCACCGCCTTGCTCGACCGTCCCTGGCCGCGCGTCGAGATCGTCGCCAGCCACGCCGGTGCGACGGGCGCCCTGGTCGACGCGCTGGTCGCGCAGGGCGTCGACGGCATCGTGGCGGCCGGCACCGGCAACGGCAGCCTGCACCACGCCCTGGAGGCGGCTCTGCGCACAGCGCAGGCGGCTGGCGTGGCGATCCGTCGCAGCAGCCGGGTGCCGGACGGCCTGCTGCTGCCGACGGGTCACGACGAGTTGCCGGCCAGCGGCGCGCCGACGCCGGCGCAGGCCCGCATCGAACTGATGCTCGAACTGATGGCGCTGCGCCGCTGATGCCCCGGGCGGCTCAGTAGCGGGTGCGCGGGCCGCTGGGCTTGATCACGCCGCGGGCGCGCGTGCGCTTGGCGGCCGCCGGGGCAGCGGCTTCGTCGAGCCCGGCGGGCACCGTCTCGGCCGACATGCGGCCGGCCGTGCCCGACGCGCTGTAGCGCGGCGGCCAGCCGTTCAGTCGGGACCGCCGCAGCAGCGCGACGCCCGGCCCGGCGGTGTAGCTGCGCTCGAAGACATGCGTGACGAGCTGGCGCTTGATGCGCTCGGTGATCACCAGGGTCGAGCAGCGCGTGCCGTAGCGGCCGTCGGGTGTGCGGATGAAGGCCGCGGACAGCTGGCGCTCCAGCTCGCGCGGCACGCCGGTGTCCGGCAGTTGTTCGTCCGGCGCGAGGCTGCGATCGCCCAGCGCGTCGAAGAGCCGCGTGGCCAGCAGGTCGACGTCGTCGTCGGCGCCGACCGAACCGATCGCGGCCTGCACCCCGGCCTTGAGCCGCGCCACCTTGGGCCAGGGTGTGTCGAGCAGCGCGTTCGACAGGCCGTACAGCCCACGCTCCAGCCGGCGCGGCAAGGCCGCCGCACTGCTGGCCCAGAAGCAGTCGCCGCGAGCGAAGTCGGCTGCGATCAGGTTGAAGCCGTTGTAGCCCGACAGAGCCACCTGCATCCAGAAGCGGTCGAGCGGCAGCTCGCTGTGCAGCCAGCGCGGCACCAGTTCGCCGCGCGACGGCGCCGCCGGGTCGTGGCGGGCCGGGTCACGCACATTGGTCACCAGCGCCAGCCGGCCGGCGGCACTGAGGCCGAGCCAGGTGCCGCCGGCCTGCAGGTCTCGGCCACTGAGGATCTCGGAGCCGCCGCCTTCGGGCGTCCACCAGCCCAGGCGCGCGGCCGGACGGTCGAAGAACTCGTCGCGGTTGGAGGCCAGCACCAGCGGGAAGCGCCGGTCCTGGTCGAGGGCCAGGGCTACGAGGCACATGCGATGAAGCGTTCGCCGTGGCGCGGCCCGTCGATCAAGGCCGCCAACGGGCTGGCCGCCTGCTCGATGGCGGCGGCCAGCTGCTCGGGCGCGCTGGCCGGATCGAAGGCGTAGGCCTCCATCCAGGTATGGCGACCATCGGCGGCGTCCGGCCGCCGCAGCAGACGCGCTTGCCGCAGGCCCGGGTGCGCTGCCTGCAGCGCGGCCTGCATGCGCACCACGGCGTCGACCAGCTCCGCGGCCCGCGCCTGCGGCACGCGGTAGTAGACGAAGAGCTCGTGCTGCTCGGGGCGCATCCGCCGTTCAGGCCGTCGCCGGCTCGCGGGGCAGGGCGTAGGGCAGGGGCAGCACCGCCAGCGGCGGGCCATCGACGGCACCCAGGTGCAGCGTGCCGCCATCGAGTGCCGTGAGCTTCAGCTCGACCAGGGCGTCCCAGCCTCCGGCGGGCGCCGCGGCTGCCAGCGCGACCAGGCCGCTGGGCTGGGCGGCATCGCCGCTCCACCAGACTTCCTGCCCGGACTGCAGCGAGACCTCGGCATGCAGCAGCGCGGCCCGGCGCTTCAGCGTGCCGCGGTACTGGCTGCGGGCCACGATCTCCTGGCCGGGGTAGCAGCCCTTCTGGAAGTTCACGCCGCCGAGCAGCTCGTAGTTCAGCATCTGCGGCACGAAGGCCTCGACCGTCGCGCCGACGATCGGCGCGACCCCGCTGCGCACCTCGAGCCAGTCCCAGAGCTCGAGCGCCAGCGGCGGCAATGCGGCCAGCACCGACTCGGCCTGGGTCGCCGAGCCAGCCCACAGCCAGCGCGGCACGCCGACGGCGTCGGGCAGGCGCACGAGATGGCCGCCGTCGTGATCGCGACGCGACCAGACCGCCATCGACGACGCGGCCGGGGTGAGCCGGGTCACCGGGTCGCCGGCCAGGCCCAGCAGCATGGCGTCGTCGCCGCCTTCTGCCAGCTGCAGCTTGGCGCGCAGCACGAACATGCGCAGCCGCTTCAGGGTTGCAGGCACGAGTTCGGCGCGGCCGGCCAGCCAGATCTCGTCGTGGCGGTGCTTGAAGCCGACGAAGCTCGCCAGCATGCGGCCCTTCGCCGAGCAGTAGGCCGCCAGGCGCGCCTCGCCGAGGCCCAGGCCGGTGAAGTCGTTGGTCAGCTGGCCGTGCAGGAAGGCGGCGGCGTCCGGCCCGCTGGCGCGGATCACGGCGCTGTGCATCAGGCGCACCGCACCGCCGGTGGCCGGGTCGGTCTGAAGGGCGTTGGACATGCGCTGATTATCATCAGCGTGAACATTCAAGCCGTTCGGAGTCGATGAAGCGCATCCTGCTGTGGGGGCTGTTCCTGCTGTTGCTGCTGGCCTTCGGTGCCGCGGCGGCCGTGCGCTGGTGGCTGGATCAGCCGCTGCCGCTGGCGACGCCGACGGTCGAGCTGTCCGTCGAGTCCGGCACCTCGCCGCGCGAGATCGCGCAGGGCTGGGTCGATGCCGGTGTGCGGGTCGATCCGCGGCTGCTCTACGAGTGGTTCCGCTGGTCGGGCCAGGCCCGCCGCATCCGCGCCGGCAGCTACGAGATCGAAGCCGGCATCACGCCCCAGGACCTGCTGCGCAAGATGGTGCGCGGCGACGAGGCCCAGGCCGCGGTGCGGCTGATCGAGGGCTGGACCTTCCGCCAGGTGCGTGCCGAACTGGCCAAGGCCGAGGCGCTGAAGCCGGCCTCCGCCGCGATGAGCGACGCGGAGTTGATGGCCGCGATCGGCGCCGCCGGGAAGGCGCCCGAGGGCTGGTTCTTCCCCGACACCTACGCCTACAGCAAGGGCAGCAGCGATCTCGCCGTGTTGCAGCGGGCCCACCGCGCGATGCAGCGGCGTCTCGAATCGGCCTGGGCCGAGCGCCAGCCCGACACCCCGCTCAGGTCGCCCGAGGACGCCCTGATCCTGGCCTCGATCGTGGAGAAGGAAACCGGTGCTGCGGCCGATCGCGGCAAGGTCGCCGGCGTCTTCATCAACCGGCTGCGGATCGGCATGCCGCTGCAGACCGACCCGACCGTGATCTACGGCCTGGGCGAGTCCTTCGACGGCAACCTGCGCAAACGCGACCTGCAGGCCGACACGCCGTACAACACTTACCTGCGAACCGGCCTGACGCCGACGCCGATCGCGATGCCGGGCAAGGCGTCACTGCTGGCCGCCGTGCGGCCCGAGCCGACCAAGGCGCTCTACTTCGTGGCGCGCGGCGACGGCAGCAGCGAGTTCAGCTCGAACCTCGCCGACCATAATCGCGCCGTCAACCGATACCAGCGCGGCGGCGGCCGCAGCAGCAGCACGCAGTGAGCGCGACCCAGGCCGGCCCAGCGGGCCGATTCATCAGCTTCGAAGGCATCGACGGCGCCGGCAAGTCCAGCCACATCGAGCCGCTCGCGGAACGCTGGCGCCAGCGCGGCATCGAGGTGCTGCGGACGCGCGAGCCGGGCGGCACGCCGCTGGCGGAGTCCCTGCGCGACCTGATCCTGCACCGGCCGATGGACGCACTGACCGAGGCGCTGCTGATCTTCGCGGCGCGCCGCGATCACCTCGAGAGGGTCATCCAGCCGGCACTCGACGGCGGGGTCGCGGTGCTGTGCGACCGCTTCACCGACGCCAGCTTTGCCTACCAGGGTGCCGGCCGCGGCTTCGATCAACGGATCCTGGCCACGCTGGAGGCCTGGGTCCAGTCCTCGCCGGCCGGGCTGCGCCAGCCCGACCTGACGCTGTGGTTCGACCTCGATCCGGCCTTGGCCGCCGAGCGGCTGGCCGCCGCCCGAGCCCCCGACCGGTTCGAGCAGCAGGACGCCGCCTTCTTCGAGCGCGTGCGCAGCGGCTACGGCGAGCGCTGCGCGGCCGAGCCGCGGCGCTTCGTGCGCATCGACGCGGGACAGTCGCGCGAGGCGGTGGCGGCGCAGGTCGCCGCCGCGCTGGCCGCGCGCGGCTGGTGAGCGCCATGACGGCCGACGCGCTACCGCCCTGGCTGGATGGACCGCTGGCGCAGGCGCTGCGAGCGACGCGCGGCCACGCGCTGCTGCTGCATGGGCCGCAGGGGGTCGGGCAGTTCGAACTGGCGATGGCGGTGGCGTCGGCGTGGCTGTGCGAAGCGGAGGAGGGCGCCCGGCCCTCGGGTCGAGCCTGTGGCCGCTGTACCGCCTGTCACCTGCTGGCCGCGCGGACCCATCCGGACCTGCTGGTGCTGATCCCCGAAGCGCTGCAGGACCGTCTGGGCTGGAACGCCGCCGACGATGCCGACGACGCGGAAGGCGGCAAGGGCAAGGCCAAGTCCAGCAAGGAGATCAAGGTCGAGGCGGTACGCACGGCGGTCGCCTTCGCGCAGCAGACGGCATCGCGAGGCGGCACCAAAGTGGTCGTTGTGCATCCGGCGGATCGCATGAATGCCACCAGCGCCAACGCGCTGCTGAAGACGCTGGAGGAGCCCCCCGGCAGGGCCCGCTTCGTGCTGACGTCGTCGGCCCCGCAACGGCTGCTGCCGACGGTGCGCAGCCGCTGCCAGGCCCGGCGTGTCGCGCTGCCCGATGCCCACGTGGCCGCCGGCTGGCTGGCCGCGCAGCAGATCGAGCAGCCGGCCGTGCTGCTCGCCGCGGCCGGCGGAGCGCCGCTCGACGTGATCGACCGGCTGGCACTGGGCGTCGATGCGGCCTGCTGGCAGCGCCTGCCGCGCGAGGTGCTGGCGGGTCAGTCGGCGACGCTCGCGGCCTGGCCGCTTCCTCTGGCGATCGAGGCACTGCAGAAGCTCTGCCACGACGCGATGGCGCTCGCCGTCGGTGCTGCACCGCGCTACTTTCCCGTCGCTGCGATGCCGACTGGCGCCGAGCTGTCGCGGCTGACGGATTGCGCCCGCGACTTGCGGGCCGAGGCTCGTCGGGCCGAGCATCCGTGGAACGCCACGCTCGCGGTCGAATCGCTGGTCCAAACCGTGCGCTACGCCATGCAGAGCCCCGCCACGGGCCGCGTTGCGCGCGATCCGTTGGCTACACTGGGCCGATGAGTGAGGTCAACGTCCGGGGCACGCCGGCGCCCGCAAACACGGCGCGCCCGAGCGTCATCCAGCTCGTCTTCCGGGAAAAGGGCGCCCTCTATGCAGCCTACATTCCCCTGTTCGCGGAAGGCGGCCTGTTCGTGCCGACCAACCGCGAATACAAGCTCGGCGAGGACATCTATCTCCTGCTGTCCCTGCCCGACGACCCCCAGCGCTATCCGGTGGCCGGCAAGATCGGCTGGGTCACGCCGGCCAATGCCTCCGGCGGCCGCACACAAGGTGTCGGCGTGCGATTTCCCACCGACGAGAAGACCCGGCTGCTGAAGGTCAAGATCGAGGAGATCCTCGGAACCTCGATCTCGTCCGCCAAGCCGACCCAGACCATCTGACCGGCCGGGCTGCGCTGCTGCCCGATACTGCGGGCTCGCTCGCTGCGCCCCCGCAAGATGTTCGTCGACTCGCACTGCCACCTCAGCTTTCCCGAACTGCAGGCCGAACTGCCGGCGATCCGCGCGGCGATGGCGCGCGAGCGCGTCGACCGCGCGCTGTGCATCTGCACGACGCTCGAGGAGTTCGAGACCGTTCACGCGCTGGCAACCGGCTACGACAACTTCTGGTGCAGCGTCGGCGTTCATCCGGACAACGAGGGCGTGACCGAACCGACGGTGGCCGACCTGCAGGAGCGCGCCGCGCTGCCGCGCGTGGTCGCCATCGGCGAGACCGGACTCGACTACTACAGGCTGGGCGAACGCAGCGTCGCCGACATGGAGTGGCAGCGCGAGCGCTTTCGCATCCACATCCGCGCGGCGCGCGCCACCGGCCTGCCCCTGATCATCCACACCCGCAGCGCGTCCGCAGACACGCTGGCGATCCTGCGCGAGGAGGGCGGCCATGCGGTCACCGGGGTGTTCCATTGCTTCACCGAGACGCTGGACGTCGCGCGCGACGCGCTGGACCTGGGTTTCATGATCTCCTTCTCGGGCATCCTGACCTTCAAGAACGCGACCGACCTGCGCGAAGTCGCGCGCATCGTGCCGATGGACCGCTGCCTGATCGAGACGGACAGCCCCTACCTCGCGCCGGTGCCCTATCGCGGCAAGATCAACAACCCGTCCTACGTGCCCCGGGTGGCCGAGCAACTGGCCCGCATCAAGGGCTTGGGCGTCGAGCTGATCGCTGCCGAGACCAGCCGCAATTTCGAGCGGCTCTTCGCTCGCACCGGCCTTCTTCACAATGCAATGTAGATTATGAGAATTGCAACCTATCTTGTTGCTGTAGCTTGCATTTCTTGCGCTGGTTTCAACTCCTACGACAGCTTCTTCCGGGCCGTGGTCGGCGGGGATGTCGAGCAGATCCGTGACCTCGTCAGTCGTGGATTCGACCCCAACGCGCGCGATCCGGATGGTCAGCCGGCCATCATCCGTGCGCTGCGGGCCGACGCGCCAGCCTCGGCGATGGCGCTGGCGCAGTTGCCGGGGACCGACGTCAACGTGCGCAACAAGGCCGGCGAGACGCCGCTGATGATGGCCGCGCTCAAGGGGCAGCCCGAAGTCTGCAAGGCCCTGATCGCCCGCGGCGCCGAGGTGCGGCTCAGCGGCTGGACGCCGCTGCACTACGCAGCGGCCGGCAACTCGCTGGCCGCCACGCGCCTGCTGCTGCAGCAGGGTGCCGACGTCGACGCGCGGGCCCCGAACGGCCGCACGGCGCTGATGCTCGCAGCCCTGCACGGCAGCGAGGAGATCGTCGACACGCTGCTCGCAGCGGGTGCCGATCCGGCGGCGCGTGACCGCAACGACACCGCTGCCGCCGACCTGGCCGAGCTGGCGGGCCGCGAGAAGCTGGCAGCACGTCTGGAAGCCCGCGCCAGGCCGGGCAGTCGCTGACACATGAAGGCAGGGTGGCCTGACAGCGTGTCAGCCGCTTTCCGACATTGCCTTTGGCGGCCGGCCGACTATGGAGTCGCCCGGCACCTGCCTACATTGCAAGCACCGAGACGCAACCAACAGAGGTGCCCGATGCTTCCGATCCAGACTCCTTCGAATCCCTTCGCCTTGCTGATGAACCCGGATGCCGTGGTGCAGGCCATGGAGCGCTCCGATCGCCTGAGCCGCCTGAAGCGCCGCGTCTGCCGGCCGCTCGACAAGCCGCTGATCCCGCGCACCGCCAAGGATGTGGCCGACTTCGATCGCGAGATCGACGACGCGCCTGAGCTGGCCAGCCTGGAAGGCGACGCCTGAAGGTCGGCCAGCCGGGAAGCTCGTCATCGCGGTTCCAGTAGCCGCGCTGATGTATATTATGTAAATTACTAGATCAACCTGCTCAGGTGATCTGCGAAGCCCGCCCGATACTCGAGGCGTGCCCTCCCACCCCGATCTGTTCGAGACCGATCCGGCGTTCGTCCTGCCGGGTCCTGACGTCCGCGCCGGTCCACGACGTCGCGGCGCGGCGCGTGTCGAACCCGCCGAGGTGCCGGACGCGCTGAAGCGCCTCGCGACCGGCCTGTCGCCCCTGGTGCGATTGGGTACCTCGTCCTGGTACTTCCCGGGCTGGGCCGGCCTGGTCTTCGCCCGCGACTATCCCCAGCCCGGCCTGTCCCGGCACGGCCTCGAGGCTTACGCACAGCATCCCTTGCTGCGAACGGTCAGCCTGGACCGCAGCTTCTATCGCCCGATGCCGGCGGCCGACTACGCACGGCTCGCAGCACAGGTGCCCGACGACTTCCGGTTCGTCGTCAAGGCCGCCTCGGCGGTGACCGACGCCAGCCTGCGCGAGGTCGGCAGCGGCCTGCCGGCCCAGCCCAACCCCTTGTTCCTCGATCCGGCGATGGCGCGGGACGAGGTCGTGATGCCTGCTGTGGAGGGGCTTCGCCACAAGCTCGGCGTGCTGGTCTTCCAGATCTCGCCGCTGACGCCGCCCTGGCTGGCCGACGAACGTCGCTGGCTGGCCGCCCTCGACCGGCTCTTCGATGCTCTTCCGCGACCCCAGCACGGCCTGCTGGCGCTGGAAGTCCGCGACACCAGACTGCTGACCCCGGAACTCGCCGCGCTGCTCAAGGCGCAAGGCGTGCGCTACTGCGTCGGCCTCCACGATCGGATGCCGCCGCTGGAGGATCAGCTCCCGATGCTGCGCGCGACCTGGCCTGGAGCACTGGTGTGCCGCTGGAACCTCCAGCGTGGCCTGCGCTACGCCCAGGCGAAGGACAGGTTCGAGCCCTTCGACCGCCTCGTGGCTCCTGACCCGGCCACGCGCGCCGCCCTCGCCCGCCTGATTGCCGCCACGGCCGGCGCTGGCCAGCCGGTCTACGTGACGATCAACAACAAGGCCGAGGGCAGCGCGCCCTTGTCGGTGTTCGAGCTCGCGGCCGCGGTGCAGGCCCAGGCGCCCGCCGCGCCCGGTTGACTCCCGGCACGGCCTTTCTGCGCCGATCAGCGGGGCGCCAGCTCCAGCACCCTGCCGCGTCGGCCGTCGCCCCAGACGGGCAGGTACTCGACGTGCGCCCAGCGGTCGACGAAGTTGCGGTAGTGGGGGCTGAAGACCAGTCCGCTCTGCCCGCCCGAATGCACGAAACGCGACCGGCTGCGATCACCCAGGTCGTACAGCGCCCGCAGGCTCGGGCCGTGCTCGTTGAGATAGAGCTCGCCGGTGGTCGGATCGGCGCGCAGGCCGACGCGAGAGACGTTGACGGTGTAGGTGTCGCCGCCGACCGGCGTGCGCAGTTCGAACCACGGCGCAAGCGCTTTGACGCGGCTGAACGGCCGGTGTTCGGCGCGCGCCACGTGGGCCTGGCCCCAGCGCCATTGCGCCACGTCCGCGCCCTGGGCGGCCTGCAGTTCGTCGAGTGCCCGCGTGAAGGCGGCGTCCGACTGCTGGGCGCAGCTTTCGACCGCCGCCGTGCGCAGGTCGTCGCACCAGGCACCGTCGTCGCGTTCGAGCACGGCTTCCAGCGCCTCGCGAAAGCTGCGGTTGGCCAGCTGCCGATCGAACAGCGCGGGTCCCAGGTCGTCGGAGAACACCGCCTGGCCGAGCTGGCGGGCCCAGGCGCTGAAGATCAACGGCGCCGCCCGCTCGGCCGACATCGTCCCTTCGAAACCTTCGAGCTGCTGCTGGGCGGCCGCCGCCAGCGGATGCGCCGAGCGCGCATGCTGCAGGAATGGCAGCAGGCGCCGCGTGGCACCGGACAGCACGTCGGCCTGGATCGCCGCCAGGCTCTCCAGGCTGTGCAACGGCCGCGCGCCGAGCAGTTGCTCGATGCGCTGCTGTCGGTACGGCGGCGCCCATTCGCTGGTGATGAAGTGCGGGTACTGCGTCCCGTGGATGCGATGGTTGGCGGTCGCGATCCAGCCGCGCGAAGGGTCGCGCTCGCGCGGCGTCGCCGTGGCCGGCACGAAGCCGACCCAGTCGTACTTCGCGTCCCAGCCAGGGGCCGGCGCCAGGCCCTCGAGATCGTGCTCGGGGCGCCGGAGGGGCACACGACCGGCCGCCACCATGGCGATGTGCTCGGCATCGGCGACCACCATGTTCTGCATCGGCGCCACATAACGGGACGACGCGTCGACGAAGGCCTCGACCGACCCGGCCAGATTGAAGGCGAGGCCGGCGTCGAGCGTCGCGCTGGCATCCGCATCCAGCGCGGTCCAGCGCATCGCGATCGCGTAGCGCGGCGTGGGGCCGGCGCCGGTGAGTCCGGCCGTCGCCGGCACCCCGGCATCCGAGATGATCGGCCCGTGGCGGCTGCGCCGCGCGACGAAGGCGACATCGGCCTGGCCCTTGACGCGGATCGTCTCGGGAAAGCGCTCGAACTCGGCCCAGCCCTCGGGGGTCTCGTAGCGCTCCGGCGCGCCGGTATCGACGCGCTCGAGGTAGAGGTCCTGCACGTCCGGCGCGGTGTTGGTGTAGCCCCAGGCGATGTGCTCGTTCTGGCCCAGCACCACGGTCGGCAGGCCCGGCAGGGTCGCACCGGCCACGCGCAGGCCCGGGGCTTCGAGCCGGGCGAAGTACCACAGCGCCGGCGCGCTGAGCTTCAGGTGCGGGTCGTTGGCCAGCAAGGGCGTGCCGGTGACGCTGCGCGAGCCGGCGACGACCCAGTTGTTCGATCCCGCCCCCTCGACGGCGCCGTCGATGCTCCAGGGCAGCCCGGCCACCGGTGCCGCGGCCTGGAGCGGCCGGCCGGGGTCACCGACCTCGAGCTTGCGGTAGAGCGACGCGTAGTCCTGCGTCTGCGGAGGCCGATCGCCCGGGTAGGGCGGCAGCAGCTGCTGGATCCGCAGCACCGGCATCGTCAGGGCGAGTCGCATGCGCAGCAGCTCGCTGCTCCAGTTGCCGCCCAGGTCCCAGGCCATCATCGTCGACCAGGCCATGCTGTCGACGGGACTCCATTCCTCGGGTTGCAGGCCCAGCAGCACGAACTCGGGCGGCCGCGCGCGCAGGTGGTCGCGCAGGTAGGCGTTGATGCCGGCGCTGTAGGCCGTCAGCGTCGCGCGGACGGCCGGACTGGCCTGCTGCCACTGCGCCTGGGCGCTGCGACGCACCCCGAGGGCCCGCAGGAAGCGATCGCTCTCCAGCGCCGGCGGCCCGAAGGCCTCGGCCAGGCGCCCGGCGCCGATGCGCTTGTGGGTCTCCAGCTGCCACAACCGGTCCTGCGCGTGCACGAAGCCCAGCCCGAACCAGGCGTCGTCGACCGAGGCGGCACGGATGGTCGGGATGCCATGCTCGTCGCGCTCGATCGTCAGACCGGTCCGCAGGCCGGCGACCTGCAGGCGGCCCTCGGTCTGCGGCAGCGCGAAGTGACGGTAGACCCCCAGTGCCCCGCCGACCAGCGCCGCCACCAGCAGCAGCCCCAGCGTGCCGCGACGGATCCACTTCATCGTTCCAGCCTAGTCGTCGCGGCCGGCCGGCGCATCGGGGGAAGGCCTCAGCCGCCGCGCAGGAAGTCGGCCTTGCCGAGCTCGACGCCGTTGTGGCGCAGCAGCCCGTAGGCCGTCGTGACGTGGAAGAAGAAGTTCGGCAGCGCGAAGTGCTTGAGGTACTGCTCGCCGCTGAACTGCAGCGGATCGCGGCCACGGACCGGCACGCTGATCGGCTTGGTTTCGGTGCCGTCGACCTGCGCGGCCGGCACGCCCTTGATGTAGGCGACGGTCGCCGCGATGCGCTGCTGCAGCTCGGCGATGGTGGTCTCGGTGTCGTCGAACTTGGGCGCGTCGCCGCCAGCCAGGCGGGCGACGCCGAACTTGGCGCTGTCGCAGGCGATCTGCACCTGCTTGGCGAGCGACAGCATGTCCGGCGCCAGCCGAGCCGTCAGCAAGGTGTTGACGTCGAACTTCTTGACCTCGGCGTGGGCCACGGCCTTGTCGAGCCACTTCGACAGGTTGCCCAGCATCGTGAGGTAGATCGGCACGCTGGCCGAGTGCATGGTGAGCGACATCGCGGGTCTCCTCGTCGGGGTGATGGCGGCGGATGCTAGTCCGAAGCCGATCTCCGCGCGCGGCGTGCACAATCGACCGCGACGACCGGTGGGGTCGGCATCGCACGGCCCCCTCCCCGCATGAACATCATCATCCTGGACGACTATCAGGACGCCGTGCGCAAGCTGGCCTGCGCGTCCAAGCTCGACGGCTACAGCGCCAAGGTCTTCACCAACACCGTCAAGGGCATCGGCCAGCTGTCGGTGCGCCTGCGCGATGCCGACATCGTGGTGCCGATCCGCGAGCGCAGCCCCTTCCCGCGGCAGTTGCTCGAGAAGCTGCCGCGCCTCAAGCTGATCGCGCAGACCGGGCGCGTCGGTCCGCACATCGATGTCGAGGCCTGCACCCGCCTGGGTATCGCCGTCGCCGAAGGCGTCGGCTCGGCGGTCGCGCCGGCCGAGCTGACCTGGGCGCTGATCATGGCGGCGATGCGGCGGCTGCCGCAGTACATCGCGAGCCTCAAGCACGGCGCCTGGCAGCAGGCGGGGCTCAAGGCCTCGTCGATGCCGCCGAACTTCGGCGTCGGCATGGTGCTCGAGGGCAAGACCCTCGGCCTGTGGGGCTACGGGCGCATCGGCCAGCGGGTCGCCGGCTACGGCCGGGCCTTCGGCATGCGGGTGCTGGTATGGGGCAGCGAAGCCTCGCGCTACAAGGCCCAGGCCGATGGCTGCGAGGCCGCGGCATCGCGCGAGGACTTCTTCGAGCAGGCCGACGTGCTGTCGCTGCACCTGCGGCTGGACGAGGCGACCCGCGGCCTGGTCGGCTTCGACGACCTGCAGCGGATGAAGCCGACCGCCCTCTTCGTCAACACCTCTCGCGCCGAGCTGCTGGAGGAGAACGCCCTCGTCTCCGCCCTCAACCGCGGCCGGCCCGGCATGGCCGCCGTCGACGTGTTCGAGAACGAGCCCATCATGCAGGGCACGCCGCTGCTGCGGCTCGAGAACGCGATCTGCACGCCCCACCTGGGCTATGTCGAGCAGGAGAACTACGAGCTCTACTTCGGCGCCGCCTTCGACAACGTGATCAGCTTCATCAAGGGCGAGCCGACCAACGTCGTCAACCCCGAGGCCTTCCGGGTGATGCGTGGCCAGTGAGGCCGCGGACGCCGGCAACGCCGCGCCGGCCCTCCCCACGCTGCGCGGCGCCCGCTGGGCGCTGATGTTCGGCAACTTCGTGATCGGCTGCGGCGTGATGGTCGTGGCCGGCTCGCTGAACGACCTGACGCGCTCGCTGGACGTGAGCGTGGCGCTCGGCGGCCAGCTGATCGCGATCGCGGCGGTCGTGATGTGCATCGGCGCCCCGCTGCTGGCCGCCGCGATCGGCGGCTGGGACCGCCGGCGGCTGCTCACGTTCTCGCTCGTCTGGTACGCGATCGGCCACCTGCTGTCGGCCGTCATGCCGAGCTACGCGGTGCTGACGCCGGTGCGCGCGCTGACGATGCTGGCCGCGGCCGTGTTCACGCCCCAGGCGGCCGCGGCGATGGGCTGGCTGGCGCCACCGGCCGAGCGGGGCCGCGCGATCACATTCATCTTCCTCGGCTGGTCGGTCGCGTCGGTGTTCGGCATGCCGCTGCACAGCTACATCGGCGAATCCTTCGGCTGGCGCTGGGCCTTCGGGCTGGTGGCGGTGCTGGGCGTGGCCGGCGCAGCCTGGGTCTGGGCCGTGATGCCCGACGGCGTGAGGCCGCCCGCGATGAGCCTGCGCGCCTGGCGCGAGGTGCTGACGCACCCGGCGCTGATGGCGATCGTCGCGGTGACCGCGCTCTCCGGGGCCGGCCAGTTCACCGTCTTCACCTACTTCGCGCCGTACTACAAGCAGGTGCTGGGCGCGGGCGCGACCGAGATCAGCCTGCTCTTCGCCTGGTTCGGCGCCTTCGGCGTGCTGGGCAACGTGCTGCTGTCGCGGCACGTGGACCGCGTCGGCGCGGCGCGCGCCGTGGCGGCGATGCTGGCCTTCATCGCTTTCTCGCTGCTGATCTGGCCGCTCGGCGTCGGCTACCTGTCGATGGCCCTGTTGCTGGTGCCCTGGGCGCTGGGCTTGTTCTCGTCCAACTCGGCCCAGCAGGCACGGCTGGGCCAGGCCGCGCCGGCGCTGGCCCCGGCACTGATGGCGCTCAACACGTCGGCCATCTACCTGGGCCAGGCGATCGGCGCGGCCGGCGGCGGCGCGGTCGTCGCGGCGCACGGCCTGGCCGGCGCGAGCGGGCGCGACCTCTACGTCGGACTGAACTGGATCGGGCTGGCCTGGGTCGTCGGGGCGCTGGCACTCAGCCTGTGGGCCGAGCGCCGGCTGCGCCGCGGCGACGACGCTCAGGACGGGTTCTCGAAGAACACGTAGGTCGAGAACTCGCCGACCTCGAAGTAGACGCGCTTCTCGCCGGGGTCGACCTTGCCGTCGAGGTTGGCGTCGTAGACGCCGTAGCCGAAGCGGTAGCCGCGCGCCTGGCCGTCGTCGGTGCCGTAGGCGGTGCTGAGCTTGTCGACCTTGAGGAAGCGCTTCACCAGCTGCCCGCCGGCGTAGACCTCCATCACGCCGTTGGTGCCGGTCCAGTTCTGGATGTCGCGGCGGATCTGGTTCTGCCGCTCCTGCGTGCAGCCGGCCATCAGGGTCAGGGTCAGCGCCAGCGGCGCGATCAGCCAGGGTCTCGTCATGCTCGAACTCACTTGGTGCCGAAGATCTTGTCGCCCGCGTCGCCCAGGCCGGGAATGATGTAGCCCTGCCCGTTCAGGTGGCTGTCGACCGCCGCGGTCCAGCAGCGGACCTCGGGGTGGGCCGCGTTCAGCGCCTGCGCGCCTTCCGGCGCGGCCACCAGCACCAGCGCGCGGATGTCCTGGCAGCCCTTGCGCTTGAGCAGGTCGACCGTCGCGATCATCGAACCGGCCGTCGCCAGCATCGGGTCGATGATGAGCGCAGTGCGCTCTGCGAGCTGGCCGACCAGGTTCTCGAAGTAGTGCTCGGGTTGCAGCGTGTCGTGGTTGCGGGACAGGCCCACGACGCTGATCTTGGCGTTGGGCACGATGTCCAGCACGCCGTCCAGCATGCCCAGCCCGGCCCGCAGGATCGGCACCACGGTGACCTTGCGCCCCTGGATGCGCTCGACCTCGACCGGGCCGCACCAGCCGTCGATCGTGACCCGCTCGAGCGGAAAGTCGGCCGTCGCCTCGTAGGCCAGCAAGCGGGCCAGCTCGGCCGTGATCTCGCGGAACTTCTTGGTCGAGGCCTCGGCCTCGCGCAACAGCCCGACCTTGTGGCGGACCAGCGGATGGGTGACGGCGACGACGGGCATGGCGATTCGTGCAAAGTCTATGCGAGCAACCGCGGCAGCAGCGTGGCCGCCGGGCCGCGCAGGCAGAGGTCGGCGACGTCGTCGAGCTCGCTCTCGTGCGGATTGACGATCACCACGCGCGCCCCGTGGCGTCGCGCGGTGCGCGCCAGGCCTGCGGCGGGATAGACCGCGCCCGAGGTGCCGACGACGAGCATCAGCGCGCAGCGCCGGGCCGCCTGCTCGGCAGCATCCAGCGCCGCGACCGGCAGCGGCTCGCCGAACCAGACGACGCCGGGCCGCACGCGGTTGCCGCAGTCGGCACAGGTCGGCGGCTCGCCGGCCCGGGCCGACGCCGGGTCGCAGGGCGGCTCGCCGCGTTCCTGCCGCCGGCAGGTGTCGAACCAGCGGTCCTCGAGGATGTCGCCGTGCAGGCGGATCACGTCGCGGCTGCCAGCCCGCTGGTGCAGGTCGTCGACGTTCTGCGTGACCACCGCCAGCCGGCCCCGGTGCACGGCCGCCCAGTCGGCGAGCGCCCGGTGCGCCGCGTTCGGCTGCGCCTGGCGCACGCCGTCGCGGCGGCTCGCGTACCAGCCCCACACCAGCGCCGGATCGGCCGCAAAGCCCTCGGGCGAGGCCAGCCGGGCCGGGTCGAACTTCGCCCAGAGGCCGCTCTGCGCGTCGCGGAAGGTGGGGCTGCCGCTCTCGGCCGATATGCCCGCGCCCGTCAGCACCGCAATGCGATCCGCGTCGGCGATCCAGCCGCGGACCTGGGCCAGGCCGTCGTCGTCAGGCGCCACGCTGGCGCACCGCCTCGTACAGGCAGATGCCGCTGGCGACCGACACGTTCAGGCTTTCCACCGCGCCGGCCATCGGCAGGCTCACCAGTTCGTCGCAGGTCTTGCGCGTCAGCTGGCGCATGCCCTGCCCTTCGGCGCCGAGCACCAGCGCCAGCGGCTCGCGCAGGTCGGCCGCGTAGAGCGTGCGCGGCGCGTCGTCGGCCGTGCCGACCACGCGGATGTTGCGTTCCTTCAGCTCGTTCAGGCTGCGCGCCAGGTTCGTGACCATGAAATAGGGCACCGTCTCGGCGGCGCCGCTCGCGACCTTGGAGACGGTCGCGTTCAGGCCGACCGCATGGTCCTTGGGGGCGATCACGGCGTGCGCCCCGGCGCCGTCGGCCACGCGCAGGCAGGCGCCGAGGTTGTGCGGATCGGTCACGCCGTCCAGCACCAGCAGCAGCGGCGGGCCCTCCACCGTGTCGAGCAGGTCGTCCAGCGACTTCGCCGCCGGCACCGGGTGGACCTTGGCGACCACGCCCTGGTGGCGGTGCGTGCCGGCCAGGGCCTGCAGGCGCAGTTCGTCGCTGTCGAGCAGGCGCACGCCGGCTTCCTTGGCGCGCTCGACGAACTGGCGCATGCGTGCATCGCGGCGGGTCGCGTCGATGTAGAGCTCGACGATGGAGCCCGGCGCGGTCTTCAGTCGGACGGTGAGGGCATGGAAGCCGAAGAGCACGCGGGCTTGGGTCATGCCGGATTATCGTGGCGTGCCTCGAAGGAAGCCGCCGCCACCGATGGACGCGCGTGCCTTGCTGCGCAACGGCGGGCGCGAACGAGCCTACGTCAGGCGTCCCGCTTCGATCCGCACCTGCCGGTCACACCGCGCGGCGATGCCGCGGTCGTGCGTCACCAGCACCAGGGTCGTGCCCTGCTCGCGGTTGAGCTCGAACATCAGCTCCATCACGCGCTCGCCGGTCGCGAAGTCGAGGCTGCCGGTCGGCTCGTCGGCCAGCAGCAGCGCCGGCTTGACGACGAAGGCGCGCGCGAGCGCCACGCGCTGCTGCTCGCCGCCCGACAGCAGCCGGGGGTAGTGGCCGAGGCGCTCGCCCAGGCCCACGCGCACCAGCATCTCGGTCGCGGCCGCCTTCGCGTCGGCCCGACCCTGCAACTCGAGCGGCAGCATCACGTTCTCGAGCGCGGTCAGGTTGCCCATCAGCTGGAAGCTCTGGAACACGAAGCCGACGCGCTCGGCCCGCACCGCGGCGCGGGCATCCTCGTCCAGGGCGAACAGGTCGATGCCGGCGAGTCGCACCGTGCCCTCGGTCGGCACGTCCAGGCCGGCGATGATGGACAGCAGCGTGCTCTTGCCCGACCCCGACGCTCCGACGATCGCGGCGGACTCCTGCGGTGCGAGCGAGAAGTCGATATCGTGCAGGATCGTCAATTCGCCGCCCGAGTCCTGTACGCGCTTGGTGACGTGCTCGACGGCGATGATCGTTGCGGACATTGGTTCTTCTTCGAGGATGCTGGAATGGCGATGGGGCGCAGGCACTGTATCAAGGGGATTTCGGCCGCGCTGCTGCTCGGGTTCGCCGGCGTGGCGACAGCCGCGGCACCGGTGGTGCTGGTCGTCGGCGACAGCCTCTCGGCGGAGTACGGCCTGCAGCGCGGTAGCGGCTGGGTCGCGCTGCTGGAGAAGAAGCTCGCGCAGGAGAAGGTGGCGGCCACCGTCGTGAACGCCAGCGTCAGCGGCGACACCACCTCGGGTGGCCGCTCGCGCCTGGCGCCGCTGCTGGCCCAGCACAGGCCGGCCGTCGTCGTGATCGAGCTCGGCGGCAACGATGCGTTGCGCGGCCTGCCGCTGTCGATGACCGAGCGCAACCTGGCCGAGATGGCGCGCGCCGCCAAGGCCGCTGGCGCCAAGGTGCTGCTGGCCGGCATGCAGGTCCCGCCGAACTACGGCCGCCAGTACAACGAGGACTTCGCGGCGTTGTTCGCCAAGGTGGCCAAGGCCGAGGGCGCGGCGCTGGTGCCCTTCCTTCTGAAGGGCGTGGGCGACGCGCCGAACGCCACCGAGCTGTTCCAGGCCGACCGCATCCATCCGAAGGAAGCGGCGCATCCGATCATGCTGGGCAATGTCTGGCCGGTGTTGCGGCCGTTGCTGAAGTAGGCCGCATTGACTTTCGGAGCGAGCTGACCAGCCGACTGCCGGGCTGTACTGCGCTCATGTCCCCCGGCGGGGCTGCGCCCCGCCTCCTCCTTTACTTCGCTCCGCACAACCCGGCAGCCGGCTGGTCGCCTGAGCCGCCCTGGCATCCGTTGCAAGCGGCTCGAGCGATGACAAGCCGAGAGCGATGGGCGACCGACGGAGTGAAGCAAAGGAGGAGACGCGAGCGTCCAGCAAGCGTCGGGGGACATGAACGCAGTCGGTCGCCCGTCGCTCTCGGCCGGCTCGGAGCGGCCGCCGAGCCCGCACTCAATCGTCAGCGGTCGCATCGAGGCCCGGAAACAACACCTCGGTGAACCCGAACTTCGAGAAGTCTCGCACCCGCATCGGGTAGAGCGTGCCGATCAGGTGGTCGCACTCATGCTGCACCACACGGGCGTGGAAGCCTTCGGCCTCGCGATCGATCGGCTGGCCCTGCGGGTCGACGCCGGCGTAGCGGATGCGCGCATGCCGCGGCACGACGCCGCGCAGGCCGGGCACTGACAGGCAGCCTTCCCAGCCGTCCTCCAGCGCGTCGGACAACGGCGTGATGACCGGATTGAGCAGCACCGTGCGCGGCACCGGCGGCGCGTCGGGATAGCGGTCGTTGCGGCTGAAGCCGAAGATCACCACCTGCAGGTCGACGCCGATCTGCGGCGCCGCCAGGCCGGCGCCGTTGGCCGCCTCCATGGTGTCGAAGAGGTCGGCGATCAGCGCGTGGAGCTCGGGCGTGTCGAACTCGCGCACCGGCTGCGCGACGCGCAGCAGGCGGGGGTCGCCCATCTTCAGGATCTCGCGGATGGCCATGTTGTCCTAGCCTAGCAGGGTCAGCAGGCCGCCCTCGTCCAGCAGCTCGATGCCCAGCTCGCGCGCCTTGTCGAGCTTGCTGCCGGCCTCGGCGCCGGCGACGACGTAGTGCGTCTTCTTCGACACCGAGCCGGCCACCTTGCCGCCGGCGGCCTCGATCATCTCCTTGGCCTGGTCGCGGCTCAGCGTCGGCAGCGTGCCGGTCAGCACGAAGGTCTTGCCGGCCAGCGGCTTCGGACTCAGGTCGGCCTCGCCGTCGTGCTCGTCCCACTCGATGCTGGCCGCGCGGAGCTGGCCCACGACCTCGCGGTTGTGTGGCTGCTCGAAGAAGGTCCGGATGCTCTGCGCGACGACCGGGCCGACGTCGTCGACCTCGAGCAGTTGCGGCTCGGTCGCAGCCATGACGCGATCCAGGGATCCGAAATGCTTCGCCAGGTCCTTGGCCGTCGTCTCGCCGACCTGGCGGATGCCGAGTGCGTACAGGAAGCGCGCCAGCGTCGTGCGCCGGCTCTTCTGCAGGGCGGCCACGAGATTGCCGGCGCTCTTCTCGGCCATGCGGTCCAGTGCGGCGAGGTCGGCGACCTCCAGCCGGTACAGGTCCGGCAGGCTCTCGACGATGCCGGCGTCGACCAGTTGCTCGACCAGCTTGTCGCCCAGGCCTTCGATGTCCATCGCGCGCCGCCCGGCGAAGTGCAGGATCGCCTGCTTGCGCTGCGCGGCGCAGAACAGGCCGCCGGTGCAGCGATGGTCGATGCCGCCCTTTTCGCGCAGCACGCGGCTGCCGCACACCGGGCAGTCGCGCGGCATGCGGAAGTTGGGCACGTAGACCGCACGCTCTCCCGGCACGCGGCCGACGACCTCGGGGATCACGTCGCCGGCGCGGCGGACGACCACGGTATCGCCGATGCGCACGCCCTTGCGCCTGAGCTCGAAGACGTTGTGCAGCGTCGCGTTGCTGACCGTCGTGCCGCCGACGAAGACCGGCGCCAGCTTGGCCACCGGCGTCAGCTTGCCGGTGCGGCCGACCTGGATCTCGATGCCGTTCAGCCGCGTCAGCTGTTCCTGGGCCGGGTACTTGTGCGCCACCGCCCAGCGCGGCTCGCGCGTCACGAAGCCCAGGCGCTTCTGCAGCGCGACCTCGTCGACCTTGTAGACCACGCCGTCGATGTCGAAGGGCAGCGCGTCGCGCTTCGCGGCGATGGCCTGGTGGAAGGCCACGAGCCCGTCGGCGCCCTGCACCACGCGGCGGTCAGCGTTGACCGGCACGCCGAAGGCGGCGATGGCATCGAGCGTGCCGCTGTGCGTGGCGGGCTGCTCCCAGCCGCGCGTGTCGCCCACGCCGTAGGCGAAGAAGCTCAGCTTCTTGTCGGCCAGCGCCTTGGGGTCGAGCTGGCGGATCGCACCGGCCGCGGTGTTGCGCGGGTTGATGAAGGTCTTGCCGCCCCTCGCCCGCTGCAGTTCGTTCAGGCGCTCGAAGTCGTCGCGGCGCATGTAGGCCTCGCCGCGGACCTCGATCAGCGCCGGCGCCCGGCCGCGCAGCTTCAGCGGGATCTGCCCGATGGTGCGGACGTTGTGCGTGACGTCCTCGCCGGTCTCGCCGTCGCCCCGCGTCGTGGCCTGCACCAGCACGCCGTCCTCGTAACGCAGGTTGATCGCCAGGCCGTCGAACTTGAGCTCCGCGTTGTAGTCGAGCGCCGGCGCATCGTCGCCGAGCTGGAGCTCGCGTCGCACGCGCGCATCGAAAGCCACCGCGCCGGCGGCGCTGGTGTCGGTCTCGGTGCGGATCGACAGCATCGGCAGCGCGTGCCGAACGGCCACCAGGCCGTCGAGCACCTGGCCGATCACCCGTTGCGTCGGCGAGTCGGGCGTGCGCAGCTCGGGGTGCCGGGCCTCGATCGCCTGAAGCTCCTGGAACAGGCGGTCGTACTCGGCGTCGGGGATCTCCGGCGCGTCGAGCACGTAGTAGCGGTGGGCGTGGTGCTGCAGCTGCTCGCGCAGCCGCGCGGCCTGGTCGGCCAAGGCTTCGGGAACGGGCATGCCGCCGAGTTTAGGGGCCGTCTCTTCAGCGGATTCAGCTGAAGAGGCGCCGCGCCGCGGCCGAGCCGGCCGCGAGATCGCGCTCGGCCAGGGCCGCGTACAGGCGCTCCAGCGCCTGGCCGATGCCGGCGAAGGCGGCCGCCTGCAGCGGCTGGCCGCTGTCGTCGTACATCGCCGCGTCGAGCGACAGCGCCAGCGCCTCGCCGGCCGCGCACCACGCGCCGAAGGGCGCTTCACCGGCCGCGGTCTGCGGCACGTCGAAGGCCAGCGTCAGTTCGCGCACGGCGGCCTGGCTGGGCTCGTCGGCCAATGCGGCCTGGGGGTCGAACTGCAGGCTCAGCACCGGCGGCGCGCCCTCCTCGCCGCCCGGCAAGACCAGCCGGCCCGGCAGCTGCCCGGCGACGAAGCCGTGGCGGCTGGCGTGCTGCTGCACGTAGCCCAGCGACCACGCGGCGCCGCGCGACACCAGCCTCAGCGCCAGCTGGGCATCGTGCTCGCCGGCAAAGGCGTCCAGCTCGCGCCCCCGGGCCACCACGTCCAGCATGTCCGGAAAGTCCGCCAGCGCACCCAGCGACTCGGCGAAAGCCTGGACCTTCTGCACGAACTCGGAGTACTCGATCTCGTTGAGCGCACCGCTGCGGTTGGCCAGCTGCACGCCGGCCTGGAACTCGCCGTAGCGCTGGCCCGCCGACGGCGTCTCCCACTCGCCGGTCTCGGCGTTCAGGCCTTCGACCAGCAGCGGCTTGCTGCCGGCCCGCCGGGTCGGTGGCAGATGCATGACGGCGGTCTCGCCGCTGGCGGGGGTGTCGATCGTCAGCGTTGCGATCGCGTCGATCAGCGCGTCCAGCCGCGGTCCGGCGCTGCGGCGACCCAGCGTGGGCTCGATGCGCGGCACGGTTCCGGCGTCATCCGCTGCGGCGCCGGGCGGAGGCGGCGCGTCGAAGCTCGGCTCCTGCGGCGCCGGCGGGTCGACAGGCTCGGCCGCCACGCGCTTGATCTCGCTGCGCCGAGCCTGCCAGGCGCCGTGCGCCACGACAGCGGCCAGCACCAGCCCGCCGGCGATCGCGAGCGAGAGCTGGAGCGAGGTCATGGGATCAGGCGGCCTCGGCCATCGAAACCGCCGAGTCCATGTCGACCGCGACGATGCGCGACACGCCCTGCTCCTGCATCGTCACGCCGATCAGCTGGCCGGCCATCTCCATCGCGATCTTGTTGTGCGAGATGAAGAGGAACTGCGTGTTGTCCGACATGCTCTTCACCAGCTTGGTGTAGCGCTCGGTGTTGGCGTCGTCGAGCGGCGCGTCCACCTCGTCCAGCAGGCAGAACGGCGCCGGGTTCAGCTGGAAGATCGCGAACACCAGCGCGATCGCCGTCAGCGCCTTCTCGCCGCCGGACAGCAGGTGGATCGTGCTGTTCTTCTTGCCGGGCGGCTGGGCCATCACCTGCACGCCGGCGTCGAGGATCTCGTCGCCGGTCATCACCAGGCGCGCCTGGCCGCCGCCGAAGAGCTCGGGGAACATGCGCCCGAAGTGCTCGTTGACGGTGTCGAAGGTGCCCTTCAGCAGGTCGCGGGTCTCGAGGTCGATCTTGTGGATCGCGTCCTCGAGCGTCGTCATCGCCTCGATCAGGTCGGCCGATTGCGCATCGAGGAAGGTCTTGCGCTCGCGCGAGGCGGTCAGCTCGTCCAGTGCGGCAAGGTTCACCGCACCCAGCGCCGCGACCTCGCGGTTGATGCGGTCGATCTCGCCCTGCAGGCCCTGGAGCCTGACGCCGCCGGCCTCGATACCCTGGCCGAGCGCGTCCAGATCGACCTGCGCGGCGGTGAGCTGCTCGAGGTACTGCGCGCCGCCGAGCTGGGCCGCCTGCTCCTCGAGCTGCAGCCTGGTGATCTTCTCGCGCAGCGGCTCGAGGCTGCGCTCGAAGCCGAGGCGCTGCTCGTCGGCCTGGCGCAGGCGCGCCGACAGGTCGTCGTAGGCACTGCGCTGCGCGCCGAGCGCCTGTTCGCGTTCCAGCTTCAGCGCCAGAGCGGTCTGCAGGCCGGCCTGCGCGGCGGCGTCGGTCAGCTGGCCGAGTTCGTCCTGCAGCTGTGCGGCGCTCTGCTCGTTGGCGGAGATCTGCTGTGCCGCGGTCTCGATCGCGCGTTGCAGCTCGCCGCGGCGCGCCGCCAGGGCGCGCGAGCTGAACTGCGCCTCCTGGGCCTCGCGCTCCAGCGATCGCAGCTGCTCGCGGGCGTCCGCGAGGCGGCGCTCGGCCTGGATCACGGCCTCGTCCAGCTCCGCATGGCGCTCCTGCTCGCCGGCAAGCTGCAGGTCCAGTTCCTCGAAACGGCCTTCGGCGGTCGCGCGCTTGTCCTGCAGCCCCTCCAGAGCGGCATCGATCTCGGCCAGCTCTGCGGCGATCTGGTCGCGGCGCGCGGTGGTCTGCTCGGCCAGCTGGCTCAGGCGCAGCACCTCGACCTGCAACTGGTGGCTGCGGGTCTGGCTGTCCGCTGCCTCGCGGCGCGCGCCGACCAGGCGCGACGACGCATCGGTGTAGGCCGCCTCGGCGCGGACCAGCCCGGCGCGCGCCTCGTCGACGATCAGCGCCTGGGCGCGAGCCTGCTTCTCCAGGTTCTCGATCTCCTGGGCCCGGGCCAGCATGCCGGCCTGCTCGGAGTCCGGCGCATAGAAAGCCACGGCGAACTGGCTGACCGCATGGCCGGCGCGGGTCATGATGACCTCGCCGTGGGTCAGCTTGCCGCGGTTGGCCAGGGCCTCGTCGAGCGAGGCGGCCGTGTACACGCCTTCGAGCCAGTCGTTCAGCAGCGCCGACAGCCCGGGCTCGCCGCCCAGGCGCAACAGGTCCGACAGCCGCGGCAGCGTCGTGTGGGTGTTGGCGATGGCAGCGCTCGGCGGCGTGTAGAACGCCAGGCGGGCCGGCGGCGCATCGCCCTCGAAAGCCCGCACCGTCTCCATGCGGCCGACCGCCAGTGCGTGCAGGCGCTCGCGCAGCGCGGCCTCCAGCGCCGGCTCCCAGCCGGGTTCGATGTGCAGGCGGGTCCACAGGCCGGCCAGGCCGTCCAGGCCGTGCCTCGCGAGCCAGGGCTTGAGCTTGCCTTCGGTCTGGACCTTGTCCTGCAGCGCCCGCAGCGCCTCGAGCCGCGCGTTCAACTCGGCCTGGCGTGCGGCCTCGGCGTTGACACGCTCCTGCCGCGTGCGGCGGTCCTCGTCGAGTGCCGGCACCGAGGCGGTCAGTTCCTCGGCCCGCGCATCGGCGATGGCCTGCACCTCGCCGGCCGCCGAGAACTGCGCCTTCAAGGCCTCCAGTCGTGCGTCGTCGGGCGCGGCCAGGTTCTGCTGCTCGCTCGCCAGACGGTCGCGACGCTGCGCGAGGCTGCGCGTCTGCTCGTCGACGTTGCGCGACTCGGCCGCGAGCAGCTGGATCTGCTGCTGCACCTCGGCGGCCTTGCCGCGCTGGTCGTTGCTGCGGGCCTGCGCGGCGCGCACGGCGTCCTCCGCGGCCGGCAATGCCGCGGCCTGCTCCTCGGCCTGCGCGGCCAGCAGTTCGGCCTGCTCGTCCGCCGCGGCGATCTGGGTCGCCGCATCGTCGAGTTCGCTCGTCGCCTGCTCTCGACGCTCCGCCCAGCTCTCGTTCTGGCCGCCGAGCTCGGCCAGGCGCTGCTCGGCACGCTGGCGGCCCTCGACGACGTAGCGGATGCGCTCTTCGAGCCGGCTCACCTCGAGCGCCGCCTCGGCCAGCGAGCCCTGCGCCGTGTGCAGCGCATCGCTGGCCGCGTAGTGCGACTGGCGCACGGCCTCGAGCTCGGCCTCGACATGGCGCAACTCGGCGACGCGCGCCTCGATCGCGGTGGTCGCGTCCAGCACGGCCTGCTTGACGCGCGCCTCCTCGGCCGAGGCGTCCCGGTGCTTCAGGAACCACAGCTGATGGAGCTTGAGCGTGCCCTGGTCCTGCAGCGCGCGGTACTGCGTCGCCACCTCGGCCTGCTTCTCGAGCTTGTCGAGGTTGGCGTTCAGCTCGCGCAGGATGTCGTCGACGCGCTGCAGGTTCTCGCGCGTGTCCTTGAGCCGGTTCTCGGTCTCGCGGCGGCGTTCCTTGTACTTGGAGACGCCGGCGGCCTCTTCGAGGAAGAGCCGCAGTTCCTCGGGCTTGCTCTCGATGATGCGGCTGATGGTGCCCTGACCGATGATCGCGTAGGCACGCGGCCCGAGCCCGGTGCCGAGGAAGACGTCCTGCACGTCGCGACGACGCACCGGCTGGTTGTTGATGTAGTAGCTGGAGGTGCCGTCGCGCGTCAGCACGCGCTTGACGGCGATCTCGGTGAACTGGTTCCAGGCCCCGCCGGCGCGGGCGTCGGCGTTGTCGAACACCAGTTCGACGCTGGAACGGCTGGCCGGCTTGCGGTTGCCCGAGCCGTTGAAGATCACGTCCTGCATGGACTCGCCGCGCAGCTCGGAGGCCTTGCTCTCGCCCAGCACCCAGCGCACCGCGTCCATGATGTTGGACTTGCCGCAGCCGTTGGGCCCGACCACGCCGACCAGCTGACCCGGCAGCTGGAAGTTCGTCGGTTCCGCGAAGGACTTGAAGCCGGAGAGCTTGATCGAATTGAGGCGCATCGCGGGCGGCAGATCGCGTGATTCGTCTTCGCGTGAAAGTTGAAGACTATCCGCTATCTATTTGATATTCAACGAAAAACCGGCGTGGACGCCGGCTTGAGAGTGCGGTGGATGATAGCATCGCGCCCCTCGCCGAACTGCAAGCAAACGTCGGCCGAACCGAGCTTTCGCCATGGCCAAGAACCCCAGCAGATCCGCCCCGAAGTCCGCCCCCAGGCAACGGCCGATGCCGCCGAATCCGCCGACCGCACCGTCCAAGGAACTGCACGTCTTCCCCAACCCCGCGCCCGAGCGGGACTACGTCATCCAGTTCCAGATCCCCGAGTTCACCTGCCTGTGCCCGCTGACCGGGCAGCCGGACTTCGCGCACTTCACGATCGACATGGTGGCCGACCAGCTGTGCATCGAGCTGAAGAGCCTGAAGATGTACATGTGGAGCTTCCGCGACGAAGGCGCCTTCCACGAGAAGGTCACCAACGACATCCTCGGCAAGCTCGTCGAGACGGCGGCGCCGCGCTTCGCGCGCATCACGGCGCGCTGGTACGTGCGCGGCGGCATCTATACCAACGTCGTCGCCGAGCACCGCAGGAAGGGCTGGAAGCCGGCTCCGCCGGTCGATCTGCCGGTGCATGCCGTGGAATCCGGCCTGCGCGGCTGACCCCCCGTCGGCCGCGGCGTCGAATCTGCCGCGCAAACACCCTGTTACTCTGGTTCAGGCCGGTCGATGACCGGCCGATGACAAGGCACTGCTTGCCAGTGCCCCGCCCGGATCGGCTCCACGCCGTGTCCGTCCCTGCGAGACCTGCGACGCAAGTCAGCAACTCGCCGGAACGTCACCATGGCCTCGTCATCCCCGTTCAGATCCCTCGCCAGCGCGGCCGTGGCCGTCACGCTGCTGTCGATTGCCGTGCCGGCCAGCGCCGACACGAACGAGCCCGACGGCCAGCACCTCTGGCTCACGACCGGCTTCGTGTCGCGGCACGTCGGCAGCGGCAACACCGGTCGCTACAACGAGAAGAACGGCGGGCTCGGCATCGAGGTCGCGCTCGACGAGGACTGGCGCCTGGCCGCCGGCGCCTACAGGAACTCGATGCGCCAGCACAGTCGCTACGCCCAGGCGGTGTGGTCGCCCGAGTTCACGCGCGCGCGCCGTGGCGACTGGAAGTTCAGCCTCGGTGCCGCGCTCGGCGTCGTCGACGGCTACCCGGCGATGCGGCACGGCGGTTTCTTCCCGACCGTGCTGCCGGTCGCGTCGGTCGAGTGGCGACGCGTCGGCGTCAACCTGACCTACATCCCCTCGCTGGCCGGCAACGTGACCGGCGCCTTCGCGCTGCAGCTCAAGCTGGCCGTGTTCTGACGCGACCGTCATCGACCGCTCACGGCCGGGTCATGACCGGCCCCTAGCGTGCGCGCACCCCTTGGAGGAGTGCCCATGCGATCGATCCCCGTCTTCTGCGCCACGCTGGCCTGTGCCCTCGGCCTCGCGGCCTTCATCCCCGCGGCCTCGGCCGACGACCGCCGCGGCGGCCCGCGCGCCGAATCCGCCCGCCCGCTCGTCATCGGCCACCGCGGCGCCAGCGGCTACCTGCCCGAACACACGCTCGAGTCGTACGCGCTCGCGATCGAACTGGGCGCCGACTTCATCGAGCCGGATCTGGTCGCCACCAGGGACGGCCACCTGATCGCGCGGCACGAGCCGAACATCGTCAACACCACCGACGCGGCCTCGCGGCCGGAGTTCGCCGCACGCCGCCGCACGGCCGTGGTCGACGGGTTCCCCGAGGAAGGCTACTTCGCCTCCGACTTCACGCTGGCCGAGATCAAGACCCTGCGCGCGCGGCAGGCCTTCGCCGAGCGGCCGCAGCAGTTCAACGGCAAGTTCGAGATTCCGACCTTCGACGAGGTGGTCCGGCTGGCGCAGCGCAAGGGCCGCGAGCTCGGCCGCGTGGTCGGTGCCTATCCGGAGACCAAGCACCCGACCTATCACCAGAAGCTCGGCCTGCCGCTCGAGCAGCGGCTGCTGAACGTGCTGACGCGCCACGGCTGGAACTACCGCGAGGCGCCGGTCTTCATCCAGTCCTTCGAGCAGGCGAACCTGAAGCTCTTGAACCGGCTGACGCGCGTGAAGCTGGTCCAGCTGATCGATGCGAACGACGTCAACGCGGACGGCACGCTGGACTTCACCGCGCCCTACGACCGGCCGTACGACTGGACCATCTCCGGCAACCCGGCGCTGCTGGCCCGGACCTTCGCCTACCTGACAACCGACGCAGGGCTGAAGGAAGTGAAGAGCTATGCCGACGGCATCGGCCCATGGAAGCGCTACATCGTCGGCACGCTCGCCAACCCGGCCGGCTCGGGCGCGGGCGAGGCGAGCCTGAAGCTGGCCCCCGCCGGCGACCTGATCGCGCGCGCGCACCGGGCCGGCCTGCTGGTCCATGCCTACACCTTCCGCAACGAGCAGCGTCGCCTGGCGGGTGACTACGCCGGCAATCCGGTCAACGAGTACCTGCAGTTCTTCGGCCTCGGCATCGATGGCCTGTTCACCGACTTCCCCGACAGCGGCGTGGCGGCCCGCGTGCTGCACCGGCTCGAGACCGACCCGGGCTACGCCGACTGCCTGACGCGCGAGGAACGGCGCGGCTGCGACTGACCGCTGCGCGCGCCAACAAGAAGCTCGGCCATGGCCGGGCTTTTCGTTCAGGCGAGACGCTCGATCAGACGCCGCGCTCCTTCAACCAGTCTCGCGTCAGCTTCCACGCATACGTCGCCGCCGCCTTGTCGTAGCTCGGCCGGTAGTCGGCGTTGAAGCCGTGATCGACGTTCGGGAACACGACGATCTCCGAGCCGCTGCCCGACCTGGCGATCGCGCCGCGCATCTTGGCGATGGTCTCCTGCTTGACGAAGGCGTCGATGCCCGAGTACAGACCCAGCACCGGCACCTTGACCCGATCGCCGAAGTCGATCGGGTCTTGCGGCCGGATGTCGGATTTGAAGCCGTCGAGCAGGCCGTAGTAGGCGACCGCCGCCTTCACCTTGGGGTTGTGCAGTGCATAGACCCAGGTCGTGCGGCCGCCCCAGCAGAAGCCGACCACGCCCAGACGTTCGGTGTTGGCTTGGCCGCTGGCCTTGGCGAAGGCGAGCGCGGCGTCGAGGTCGGCGGTCACCTGGGCATCCGGCACCTTGGACACCACGGTCGAGATGATGGCGCCGATGTCGGTCAGCTTCGACACATCGCCCTGGCGCGCGAACATCTCCGGCGCGATCGCGTAGTAGCCGAGCTTGGCGAAGCGGCGGCACATGTCCTTGATGTGCTCGTGCACGCCGAAGATCTCCTGGATCACCAGGATCGTCGGATGCCTCCCCGGCTTGTCGGGGCGCGCCACATAGGCCGGGATCTTGCCGTCGGCGGTGCTCACCATCACCTCGGCGACCTTCAGGCCCCTGGTGTCGGTGGTGATGGTCTGGGCCGACACCGGCAGCGTGGCGGCGGCGAAGCCGGTCGCCAGCGAGCTCATCACGAAGCCGCGGCGCGAGAAGCCGTCGGCCTCGGGCGCCGGTTGCGCGTGACGGAAGTCGATGGCCTTCAGGCCGTACTGCATCAGTTTCATCGGGTCGTTCTCCTGGGTTGAGCGGTGACGGACGATCGAGCGGCAAGGGCTCGCGCGGCCGAGGCCGCGACGAGCCGGGGGAAAGACCGATTCAGCCGGCGGCGCCGGCCAGCAACGCGCCGCGCAACGCGTGCAGCGCGGCGGTGAGGCTCTGGCGCTCGCGCGCGGAGCAGGCGGTGGCGCAGGCCACCTGGTCGTGCACCGCGCCGACGCGCGTCTGCAGCTCGGCGCCGCGGCGCGTCAGCGTGATCAGCACCTGCCGCTCGTCGGCGGCGCTGCGCGTGCGCTCGACCAGGCCTTGCGCCTGCATGCGCTTGAGCAGCGGGGTCAGCGTGCCGGAGTCGAGCGCGACGCGCTGGCCCAGCTCGCCGATCGTCAGCCCGTCGCACTCCCACAGCGCGAGCAGTGCCACGTACTGCGGATAGGTGAGATCGATCTGCGCCAGCAGCGGGCGGTAGATCTTCGTCATCGCCAGCGACGCGGCGTACAGCGCGAAGCAGAGCTGCTCGTCGAGCAGGATGGCGCTGGGCGCCGGATGGCGACTGGCTTCGGGTTTCCTGGAGGTGGCCATGGCGGGTCTTGTTGCTGCAAATAGTATTGCACACAAGACGATGCGTGCCGGCGGTGATCGCCCGCGCCGTCGGCGCGGCGGCTCGTCAGGGATTTCGCCGAGGCGGTGTAAGTCTGGTGCCGCGACCGCGACACACGTCGGTGCGAGGGTTCGCAAGACCAGCACTGTCCGGCCTGGCGCGCTGCCAGTCCATCCCGCTTCAATGCCATCTCAGGAGTACACCACCATGATCGTTCAATCGAAGGGCGTGCAACTCGCCGCCGCCGCTGCCGCCCTGGCCTTCTCGGCCGCCGCCTTCTCGGCCGCGCCGCCGGCGGGCAGCTCGGGCAAGGCGGTCGCCGCGAGCGACAAGGTGCACTGCTACGGCGTGCACAGCTGCAAGGGCAATGGCGACTGCAAGACGACCGAGAACGCCTGCAAGGGCCAGAACGCCTGCAAGGGTCACAGCTTCAAGGGCATGCCCGCGGCCGAGTGCCTGAAGGCCGGCGGCACCATCGGCGACCTGTGATCCGCGCGTGAGCTTCGTCCACAAGACGGACGCCGCCCCGCAGCCCCGCGCCGGCAACGGTGCGGGGCTGCGGGCGCCGGCGCTGCAGCCGTCGCCCGGCTTCGGGCTCGGGCTGCGCACGGCGCACTATCCGGACTTTCTCGCCGCGCCGCAGCGTGTCGACTGGCTGGAGCTGCTGTCCGACAACTACCTCGTTCCCGGCGGCAAGCCGCTGGTGATGCTGGACCGCATCCGCGCCGACTATCCCGTCGTGATGCATGGTGTCGCACTGTCGATCGGCGCCACCGACGGCCCCGACGACGCCTACCTGCACGCGCTGAAGGCGCTGGCCGACCGCGTCGAGCCGCTGTGGGTGTCCGACCACCTGTGCTGGACCGGCGTGCATGGCCGCGTCCTGCACGACCTCTATCCGCTGCCCTACACCGACGAGGCCCTGGACGTGGTGGCACGCAACGTCGACCGGGCGCAGGAGGTGCTGCGGCGCCCGCTGGTGCTGGAGAACGTGTCGAGCTACGTCGGCTTTCGTGCCTCGCGCATGACCGAGTGGGCTTTCATCGCCGAGGTCTGTCGTCGCACCGGCTGCCGGCTGCTGCTGGACGTGAACAACATCCACGTCAGCAGCGTCAACCACGGCTTCGACCCACTGGACTTCCTGGACGGCATCCCGGCCGACCGCGTCCAGCAGATCCACCTGGCCGGCCACTCCGACCACGGCGACCACATCATCGACACCCACGACCAGCCGGTGGCCGACCCGGTCTGGGCGCTCTACGAGTCGGCCTTGCGGCGCTGCGGTCCGGTGGCGACGATGATCGAGCGCGACGACCGCATTCCGCCCTTGCCCGAACTGATCGCCGAACTGGACCATGCCCGCGGCATCGCTGCCCGCGTGACACGCGAAGCCCGGCACGAGGCCCTGGCATGAGCGCGGAGGGGCGTCCAGCGAGCGCCGCGCTGCTGGGCATGCAATCGCTCGTGCAGCAGCACGTGATCGGCACGGCCGATGCCGCGGCGCTGATCGACGGCGACGCGGCGCACGCCGCGCAGCGGCTCGGCATCTACGCCCAGGCCTATCGCCTGCGGCTCATCGACGCGCTGGCCGACGCCTACGCGAAGACCCGGGCCTGCCTCGGCGCCGATCGCTTCGAGCGCGCCGCGCTGCGCTACATCGATGCCCAGCCGCCGACCACGCGCAGCCTGCGCTGGTTCGGTGACGGCCTCGCCGACGCCCTGGCCGGTTGGCTGCCTCGGGAGCCGGCGGTTGCCGAACTGGCGCGACTCGACTGGGCCTTGCGCGGCGCCTTCGACGGCCCGGACGCTCCGGTGCTGGACGCTGCGGCATTGGGCGCGGTGGCCCCCGAGGCCTGGGGCACGCTGAAGCTCGTGCTGCATCCGACGGCGCGCTTGCTGGTCTTCGAGCACAACACCGTCGCGGTCTGGCAGGCCCTGGACGACGACACCGAGCCGCCGCCGCTGGAACGTGGCGACCACCCGGTCGCCTGGCTCGTCTGGCGCAAGGGTCTGCAGCCGCACTTCCGCTCGCTTCATCCGGCCGAGGCCGCATTGCTGCAAGGCGCGCTGGGCGGCACCGGCTTTGCAGCGTCGTGCGAGCACGCCGCGGCGCGGGCCGCTGACGACACCCCGGACGAGCTGCAGCTGCGCATCGGCGCCTGCCTGAGGCAGTGGGCTGACGACGACCTTCTGAGCGCCATCGTCGACGCCTGACGCCCGGGGATCGCTGCCCCACCCCTCCGGGTGTGGTGCCGGCGCCGGAACCGGATTGCACACCGGGTGCCGCACGCCGCATCATGCGGTCATCCCCACGCGTGCCCGCCCCAACCATGCGCCAGCGCATCGTTCGCCTCCTGCTGCCCTGGCTGTGCGGCCTGCTGCTGGCTGCTGCCGGCCCGGCCGGGGCGCAGTCCGAGTCCCCCGATGGCGACTGGGTCTACCGTATCGCGCCGGCCGACACGCTGATCGGCTTGTCGGGCACCTACCTGCAGGCGCCCTACGGCTGGCGCGACCTGCAAAAGCTCAACCGCATCGCCGACCCGCTGCGGCTGGTGCCCGGCAGCGCGCTGCGCATCCCGCTGAAGTGGCTGCGGCGCGAGGTCGGCGTGGCCGAAGTCGTCCACGTGCAGGGCGAGACCCAGGTCGTGCGCGGCAGCGAGCCGTCGCGTGCGGTGCAGACCGGCGAGTCGCTGCGAGCCGGCGACGTGCTGCGCACGGGCGCGGGCGCCTCGCTGACGCTGCGCTTCGCCGACGGCTCGCGGCTGCTGGCCACGCCCGACAGCGAGTTCCGCATCGAGCGCCTGCTGGTGCTGGGTCGCAGCGGGCTGGCGGACACGCGCCTGCAGCTCGACCGAGGCAGCGTCGACACCGTCGTCACGCCGCAGAAGGGCCGCCGCGGCGGCTACGAGATCCGCACGCCGACGGTCAATCTCGGCGTGCGCGGCACCGAGTTCCGCGCGCACGCGGACCCGGCGAGCGCGCGCGTCGAGGTCCTGACCGGCCAGGTCGCGGCGACGGCCGGTCGCGAGGTCCGCGTCGACGCGGGCTTCGGCAGCGTCGCCGCCGCCGGCAAGCCGCCGCAGCCGCCGCGCCGGCTGCTGCCTGCGCCGCAACTGCCGGCCGACGGCATCCGGCTAGAGCGCATCCCGCTGCGCCTCGGCTGGCAGGCGGCCGCCGGCGCCAGCGGCTATCGCGCCCAGGTGCTGGCCGACGGCCAGCCCGAACGCCTGCTGCTCGACGGCCAGTTCACCGACCCCGCGGCGCGCTGGGCCGACCTGCCCGACGGCCGCTACCTGCTGCGCGTGCGCGCCGTCGACGCCGACGGGCTGGAGGGCCTGAACGCCAGCACGACGCTGGTCGTCAAGGCGCGGCCCGAGCCGCCGTTCACCAGCCAGCCCGGCGCCGATGCACGCGTCTACGGCGACGCCGCCGCCTTCGCGTGGACGCGCCCGGCCGTGGCCGCGCGCTACCGGCTGCAGGTCGCCGACGACGCCGGGTTCACGCGCCTGCGCGCCGACGAGCGCGCGCTGGCCGAGCCGGCTTTCCAGCTCGCCCTGCCGCCGGGCCGCTACCACTGGCGGCTGGCCAGCATCTCCGCCGACGGCGACCAGGGCCCGTTCGGCGACGCGCAGGCTTTCACTCAGCGCGCCATCCCGCCCAGCCCGGCCGCCGAGCCGCCGCAGGTGGGTGACGGCCAGCTGGTGTTCCGCTGGCAGGCGGCGACCGCCGGCGAATCCTTCGATGTCCAGGTGGCGCGCGATGCCGAGTTCACCCAGATCGTGCGCGCCGAACGCACCGCGCAAGCCAGCATCGCGCTCGTCGATCCGCCTTCCGGCCGCTACTACATGCGCGTCCGCACCGTGGACCCGGACGGCTTCGCCGGCCCTTACGGCGGTACGCAGCAGATCGAGGTGCCGACGTCGCGCTGGTGGCTGCTGATCCCGCCGGCCGTGTGGCTGCTGCTGGCGCTGTGAGCCGCCGACGATGAACGACCCACGGCGCTGGTTCGAACGCCTGACACGGCCCGCCGAGGGCGAGACGAGCCTGCTGTGGGTGCCGCTGGGGGCGCTGCTGGCGGCCGGCTTGCTGTGGCTGAGCCCGCTGCACGAACGCCTCACGCATGCCTGGAACGACACCCAGCTGCGCTGGCTCGCCGCGTCCGCCCCCGACCCGGAACTGCTGCTGGTCGACATCGACGACGCCTCGCTGCGCGAGCTGCAGCCGCGCCTGGGCAACTGGCCGCTGAGGCGCGACGTCTACGCGCTGACGATCGACTACCTGCGCGATGCCGGCGCACGGCTGGTCGCGCTGGACATCGTGTTCGCCGACCCCCGCGACGGCGACGACGCCCTGCAGCGCAGCCTGGGCAAGCCCGGCCCGGTCGTGCTGGCGGCCAGCGGCCAGCGCCAGGCCCCGGTCGACGGCTTGCCGCCGGCCTTGCCGCTGGACCGCGTCGCTCTGCCCGCGACGACGACACCGGCGGCCGACTGGGCCGCCTTCACGCCGCCGACGCCGCAGCTGCTGTCGGCCCTGTCGCGACCCGGGGCCGTCGGCGTCATCACGACGCCGCTCGACAGCGACGGTCGCCTGCGTCGGCTGCCCCTGCTGCATCGCGCGCAGGGCCGCGTCCTGCCGTCCTTCCCGCTGGCGGTGGCGATGAGCCGGGGCATCGTCGACCACGCCTGGCCGACCGACGCGCAGGGCATGGCGACGCTGGCCTTCCCGGCCTCGCCGCAGGCGATCGCCTCGCTGCCCTTCAGCACGCTCGCCGACGCGGCGCTCGGCCGCGGTGACGGCGACGCCCTGCGCGAGCGCATCCGAGATCGCGTCGTCTTCGTCGGCAGCAGCGCCTTCCTCGGCGACGGCGTGATGACGCCGAGCGGGCAGTTCTCGGGCACCGCGCTGCTGGCCAGCGCCTATGCGGCCTTGCGCGACGGCCGCGTGCTGCATCCGCCGGGACCGCTCGGCAACGGCCTGCTCCTGGCCCTGGCCCTGCTGCCGGCCGGGCTGACCTGGCAGCGTGGCCGGCCGGACCTCCTGCGCGACGGGCTGGCCGCGCTCGGCGCGCTGGTCGCCGTCCTGCTGGCGGCCTGGATCGCCCTGAGCGTGTGGCACCGGCAGACCGATGCGGCACTGCCGGTCGTCGTCATCGTCACCGGCTTCCTGCTGGCCGCCGCGGCACAGCAGCGCTGGATGAACCGCGCCAACCGGCGCCTCGCCTACGAACGCGCCGTGGCCGACGCCGCGAACCAGGCCAAGACCGAGTTCCTGGCCAACGTCAGCCACGAGATCCGCACGCCGATGACGGCGCTGCTGGGCGTCGCCGAGCTGCTGGCGGAGACACCGCTGACGCCGCAGCAACGGCGCCACGTCGAGATCTTCCGGCAGTCGGGCCAGACACTCTTCGAGCTGATCAACGACCTGCTGGACCTGTCGAAGATCGAGGCCGGGCGCTTCGAACTCGACTCCACCAGCTTCTCGCTGCACCGCCTGCTGGCCGACCAGGTGGCGCTGCTGCGCGTGCGCGCCGTGGCCAAGGACCTGAGCCTGGACCTGACGCTCGATCCGTCGGTCCCCGACGGCGTGCGCGGCGACCGCAAGCGCCTGGAACAGGCGCTGCTCAACCTGGTCGGCAACGCCATCAAGTTCACCCAGCGCGGCCGGGTCGACCTGCTGGTGCAGCGCGAGCCCGGGGGTGGCGACCGCCTGCGCTTCACGGTCCGCGACACCGGCATCGGCATCGCCCGCAGCAAGCTCGACGCGATCTTCCTGCCGTTCACACAGGCCGACGGCAGCATCACGCGCTCCTACGGAGGCACCGGCCTCGGGCTCGCGATCACCAAGCGCGTGGTCGAGCTGATGGGCGGTCGCATCTGGGTCGACAGCCAGCCCGGCCAGGGCACGAGCTTCCACTTCACGCTGCCGCTGCCTCCAGCCGACCTGGGGCTGCAGCCCGCAGCGGACGACCCGGTCGATGCCGCTCCCGCCGACGCCCTGCGCCTGCTGCTGGCCGAGGACAACCCGGTCAACGTCTACCTCGTCGAGCAGATGCTGGCCGACAGCGGCCACCGCATCGACGTGGCGCCCAACGGCCTGGTGGCGCTGGAGCGCTTGCGCCAGAAGCGCTACCACCTGGTGCTGATGGACATGCAGATGCCGGCGATGGACGGCTACACGACGACCCGCGAGCTGCGGCGCCTCGAGGCCGACGAGGGCCGCGCGCCGGTGCCGGTGCTGGCGCTGACGGCCAACGCCTTCGAGAGCGACGTGCGGCGCAGCCTCGAAGCCGGCTGCAACGCCCACCTGAGCAAGCCCTTCGGCAAGGCGGCGCTGCTCGACGCGATCGCGCGGCTGCATGCGCCGCGACGCGACGGCGAGTCGATCACCCAGCCCGCGCCGCTGCCGTCCGAGCACCTGCCGCGGCCGGCCCGCGCGCTCGAGGTGCTGGCCCGCGAGGCCGGTGTCGACACGGCCACGGCGCTGGGGCGCCTCGAAGGCAACGAAGAGCTCTACCTGCGCCTCGTCGAGCATGCGGCGATCTTCATGGGCAACTGGTCGCGCAGCTACGACGAGGCCAGCGCGGCCGGCAGCGCCGACCAGCTGCTGCGCCTGGCACACGACCTGAAGGGCATCGCCGCCACGCTCGGCGCCGACTCGCTGTCGCAAGCCGCCCGGCAACTCGAGCTGGCCTTGCGCGACGCCCCGTCGGCGCGTCACGACGGTCCGCGCGGCGGCGTCGAGGCGCAACTCGGGCCGCTGTTGCTGGCGCTGTCGCGGGCGCTGCCCTGAGGCCGCTCCGGCGCCGCGCCCGCCCGCGGCGCGCTGGGGATAATCGTGCCGATGAATCCCCTGTTGTCGCGCCTGCAGCCCTACCCCTTCGAGCGGCTGCGCGAGCTGACGCGCGGCGTGACGCCGAACGCCGCGCTGGCGCCGATCAGCCTGGGCATCGGCGAGCCCAAGCATCCGACCCCGCCCTTCATCCGTGAGGCGCTGGCGGGCGCGCTGGACGGACTGGCCAGCTACCCCGCCACGGCCGGCGAGCCCGCGCTGCGCGAGGCCTGCGCGTCCTGGGTGCAGCGGCGCTACGGCGTGACGCTGGATGCGGCGACCCAGGTGCTGCCGGTCAACGGCTCGCGCGAGGCACTGTTCGCCCTGGCGCAGACCGTCGTCGATGCGACGAAGCCCGGCGCCACCGTCGTCTGCCCCAATCCCTTCTATCAGATCTACGAAGGCGCGGCCCTGCTCGCCGGTGCGCAGACCGTGTTCGCGAACAGCGACCCCGCCCGCAACTTCGCGGTCGACTGGGCGTCCGTCGACGACGCGACCTGGGCACGGACGCAACTGCTCTACGTCTGCTCGCCCGGCAACCCCACCGGCGCGGTGATGCCGCTGGGCGAGTGGCAGCGGCTGTTCGAACTGTCGGACCGGCACGGCTTCGTCATCGCCTCCGACGAGTGCTACTCGGAGATCTGGTTCCAGGGCGAGCCGCCGCTCGGCGGACTGCAGGCGGCGGCGGCGCTGGGCCGCCATGACTTCCGCCGGCTGATCGCCTTCACCAGCCTGTCCAAGCGCAGCAACGTGCCGGGCCTGCGCTCGGGCTTCGTCGCCGGCGACGCGGCCATCCTCAAGGACTTCCTGCTCTATCGCACCTACCACGGCGCCGCGATGGGCCCGGCCGTGCAGCGCGCCAGCATCGCGGCCTGGAACGACGAGGCCCACGTCGAGGCCAACCGCGCGCTCTACCGCGCCAAGTTCGAGCGCGTGACGCCGATGCTGGCCGCCGTGATGGACGTGGCCCTGCCGGATGCCGGCTTCTACCTGTGGGCGCGCGTGCCCGAGCGGGTCTGCGGCGGCAGCGACACCGCCTTCGCCCGCGAACTGCTCGCTCAATACAATGTGACGGTGCTGCCCGGCAGCTACCTCGCACGCGAGGCCGGCGGCAGCAACCCGGGACAAGGCCGCGTGCGCATGGCGCTGGTGGCCGGCGTCGACGAATGCGTCGAGGCGGCCCGTCGCATCGTTTCCTTCATCCAGTCACGCTGAGATCCCATGTCCACGAACGCCACGCCCGAACTGCAAGCCCTCATCGACCTCGCCTGGGAGGGCCGCGCCAGCCTGTCGCCCACCAGCGCCGACCCCAAGCTGCGCGAGGCCGTCGAGGCCGTGATCTCGGACCTGAACAAGGGCCGGCTGCGCGTCGCCGACCGCCAGGGGGTCGGCCAGTGGCAGGTCAACCAGTGGGTCAAGAAGGCGGTGCTGCTGAGCTTCCGCCTCAACGACAACAAGGTCTCGCGCGCCGGCGACCTGGGCTTCTTCGACAAGGTCGGCACCAAGTTCGCCCACCTCGACGATGCGCAGATGCGCGCCACCGGCGTGCGCGTGGTCCCGCCGGCCGTGGCACGGCGCGGCAGCTACATCGCGAAGAACGTGGTGCTGATGCCCAGCTACGTCAACATCGGCGCCTACGTCGACGAGGGCACGATGGTCGACACCTGGGCCACGGTGGGCTCGTGCGCGCAGATCGGCAAGAACGTGCACCTGTCGGGCGGCGTCGGCATCGGTGGCGTGCTCGAGCCGCTGCAGGCCAACCCGACCATCATCGAGGACAACTGCTTCATCGGCGCGCGCTCCGAGGTCGTCGAAGGCGTGATCGTCGAGGAGAACTCGGTGATCTCGATGGGCGTCTACATCGGCCAGAGCACCAAGATCTACGACCGCGCGACGGGCGAGGTGAGCTACGGCCGCGTGCCGGCCGGCTCGGTCGTCGTTTCCGGCAATTTGCCCTCGGCCGATGGCAAGTATTCGTTGTACTGTGCGGTGATCGTCAAGAAGGTCGATGCGCAGACCCGCGCCAAGACCAGCATCAACGAGCTGCTGCGCGGCGCCTGAGAAGGCATCCGGGCGCGCAGCGACAGCCACCGAGGGAGTCGGCATGAGCGGAAACATGGAGCGGGTGCTGCGGTTGATGGCCGAGAAGAAGGCCTCGGACGTCTACCTGACGTCCAACGCACCGATCCAGATCAAGATCAACGGCCAGATGCTGCAGCTGTCGGACCAGGCGCTGACGCCCGAACAGCCGCGCCAGTTGCTGGCCGAGTTGCTGGCGCCTGCTCAGCTGGAAGAGCTCGACGAGCTCGGCGAACTCAACATGGGCCTCGGCGTGGCCGGCGTCGGGAGCTTTCGCCTCAGCGCCTTCCGGCAGCGCGGCTCGATCGCGGCGGTGTTCCGCTGCATCCCGCCCGACATCCCGACGCTCGATTCGCTGAAGCTGCCCGAGATCCTGAACACGCTGATCCTCGAGAAGCGCGGCCTGATCCTGCTGGTGGGCGCCACCGGCACCGGCAAGAGCACGACGCTGGCCTCCATGCTCGAGCACCGCAACCGCAACCTGGCCGGCCACATCCTCACGATCGAGGACCCGGTCGAGTTCCTGTTCACCAACAAGAAGTCCATCGTCAACCAGCGCGAGGTCGGCCGCGACACGCAGAGCCTGCAGATCGGCCTGAAGAACGCGCTGCGCCAGGCGCCGGACTGCATCCTGATCGGCGAGATCCGCGATCGCGAGACGATGACGATGGCGATCTCGTACGCGCTGTCGGGCCACCTGGTGCTGTCCACCCTGCACGCCAACAACTCCTACCACGCGCTGGGCCGGATCCTGAGCTTCTACACGCCCGAGTCGCGGCCGGCGCTGATGAGCGACCTGTCGTCGGCGCTGAAGGCCGTGGTCTCGCAGCGCCTGGTGCGCTCCACCGCCGGCGGCCGCGTGCCGGCCGTCGAGGTGATGCTCAACACCAAGCTGATATCGGACCTGATCGCCCAGGGCGACTTCTCCGGCGTCAAGGAGGCGATGGAGCAGTCGCTGGCCGAAGGCTCGCAGACCTTCGAGGCCGAGCTCGCGCGCTTCATCAACGAAGGCACGATCACGCGCGACGAGGGCCTGTCGTATGCCGACTCGCCGACCAACCTGATGTGGCGGCTGCAGAACGAGACCGGCGCGCAGTCCAAGCTCATCGCCAAGAAGGAAGAGAAGGACGACGGTCCTTCCTTCACCGACATCACGCTCGAGGTGCGCGACGAAGGCAAGCGCACCAACTTCGGCGGGCTGTGAGTGTGTCCGCCGGTGCGGCGCTCGGCCTGGCCGAACAGCTGATCGCGCGGCGCTCGGTCACGCCCCAGGACGACGGCTGCCAGTCGCTGATCGCGCAACGCCTCGCGGCCGCGGGCTTCGATTGCCACACGATCGCGGGCGGCCCCGACGACTTCCGCGTCACCAACCTCTGGGCCGTGAGGCGCGGCCGCGGCGGCAGCGAGGCCACGCTGCTGGCCTTCGCCGGCCACACCGACGTGGTCCCGACCGGCCCGCTCGAGCGCTGGACCAGCGACCCCTTCGTCCCCAGCCATCGCGATGGCCGCCTGTACGGCCGCGGCGCGGCCGACATGAAGACCTCGATCGCCTGCATGGTCGCCGCCGTCGAGGACTTCGTCGCCGCGACGCCCGGGCACGCCGGTTCGATCGCGCTGCTGATCACCAGCGACGAGGAAGGCCCGGCGCTCGACGGCACGACGCGCGTCGTGGACTGGCTGCGTGAGCGCGGCGAACGCATCGATGCCTGCATCGTCGGCGAACCGACCTCGGTGCAGGCGCTCGGCGACATGATCAAGAACGGCCGCCGCGGCTCGCTGACGGGCCGGCTGGTGGTCGAGGGCGTGCAGGGGCACATCGCCTACCCGCAGCTCGCCAGGAACCCGATCCACCTGCTGGCGCCGGCCCTGGCCGAGCTGACGACCATCGACTGGGACCGCGGCAACGAGCACTTCCCGCCGACCAGCTGGCAGGTGTCCAACCTGCATGCCGGCACCGGCGCGGGCAACGTGATCCCCGGCGAGGCGATCGTCGACTTCAACTTCCGCTTCTCGACGGAATCGACTCCCGAGTCGCTGCAGTCGCGCCTGGCCGCCGTGCTGGACCGGCACGGCCTGAGCTACCGCATCGACTGGACCCTGGGCGGCCGGCCCTTCCTGACGCGGCCGGGTTCGCTGATCGCCGCCCTGCGCGAGGCCATCCGCCAGGTCACCGGCCGCGAGACCGAGCTGTCGACCACCGGCGGCACCTCGGACGGCCGCTTCATCGCGGCAATCTGCCCCCAGGTGGTCGAGTGCGGCCCGGTCAACGCGAGCATCCACCAGATCGACGAGCACGTCGCGGTGGCCGACATCGCGCCGCTGCAGGCGATCTACCGCGGTGCGCTGGAGCGCCTTGTCAAATGACCCTGGGGGACCTCGTCGATCTGCAAGCCGACCGCCTGACCGAGGCCGGCGTCGCCTTCGGTCACGGCACGACCAACGCCCACGACGAGGCCGCCTGGCTGGTGCAGTGGGCGCTGGACCTGCCGCTCGACGCGCTGCACGACGAAGCCGGGCGGCCGGTGTCGGCCAGCGAGCGGCTGGTGGTCGACGCGCTGATCGAGCGCCGCATCCGCACCCGCCTGCCGGCCGCCTACCTGACCCAGCAGGCCTGGCTGCAGGGCGTGGCCTTCTACGTCGACGAGCGCGTGATCGTGCCGCGCAGCTTCATCGCCGAGCTGATCGCCGACGCCAGCATCGACCGCTGGATCGCCCCGACCGCGCGCCGCATGCTGGACCTGTGCACCGGCAACGGCAGCCTCGCGATCCTGGCGGCGATGGCCTGGCCCGACCTCCGCATCGATGCCAGCGACCTGTCGGAGGACGCGCTCGCGGTGGCGCGCATCAACGTCGATGCCCATCAGCTCGGCAGCCGCATCAGCCTGCTGCGCTCCGACGGCCTGCAGCGCCTCGAAGGTCCGTACGACCTGATCCTGTGCAACCCGCCCTACGTCAACGCGGCCTCGATGGCGGCATTGCCGCCCGAGTACCGCGCCGAGCCGGCCCTCGCCCTCGACGGCAATGCCGACGGCGGCGAGGACGGCATGGACTTCGTCCGCGCGCTGCTGCGCGAGGCGCCGCGGCACATGACCGAAGACGCCGTGCTGGTGCTGGAGATCGGCAACGAGCGCGAGCACTTCGAGCGCGCCTTCCCGCGCCTGCCGGCGCTGTGGCTGGAGACCAGCGCCGGGCCCGACCAGGTGCTGCTGCTGACGCGCGAGGCGCTCGGCCGGGACTAGGACTTGGGGTCGAGCGGCGGCGACCCGGGCGCCGGTGCGACCCACTTCGCCTGGGCGGCCTCGAAGTCCGAGGCGCTGGCCTCGGCCACGTGGATGCGCCGGGCGTCCACGTCCATCGCATCCGTCTTCGGATGAGCGGCCGCCACCGCGTCGGCTGCGGCCTGTTCCTCGGCCCGCTCGACCACCGCGACGGCCAGCCGGGAGCGCAGCTCGGCCAGACCTTCCTGCTGCCAGTTGGTGACCAGGCTCTCCAGCTGCTGCAAGGCGGCCTTCAGCACGTCCACCGGCACCTCGTCCAGGGCCTCGGCGCCCTGCTTGCGCAGCGCGGCCTCCATGTAGCCCAGGTGACGCAGCACCGACCGCGCGTGCGGGTGCCGCTTCAGCAGTGCACGCAGCTGGCTCCCGATCAGCTCGACGCGCGCCTCGTCCAGGCCGCGCACCGCGCGCGAGGGCGCCCGGGGCGGTGGAGGCGCGGCCTCGGCCGGGGCGGCGGGGTCCTGCAGCACGACGTGCACGTTGATCCCGCGGCGTTCGAGCCGCAGGTGATGACCGAGGAGGGGCAGCCAGCGCTTCATGGCAAGTTGATCGGCCATCGCGGCCACGGTTCCGAGCATAGGGTCGGCCGCGCCGCCGCGGCGCCTCGCTTCGCAAGGGGAGCGTGATGTCTGTCGCAAGTCGTTCGACGCGCTGCCGTCCCGGTATGCTTGCGCCCCCCGAAAGCCGCCTCCGATGATCCGACTCCAGAACCTCGTCCTGCGCCGCGGCCCCAAGATCGTGCTGCAGGGCGCCGACCTCACTCTGAACCCCGGCGAGAAGATCGGCCTCGTCGGCCGCAACGGCGCCGGCAAGTCCTCGCTGTTCGCCCTGCTGACCGGCCGGCTCCAGGCCGACGCGGGCGATTTCTCGATGCCCCCGCGCTGGCGCCTGGCCGAGGTCGCCCAGCACATGCCCGAAACCGCCGACCCGGCGACCGACTTCGTGCTCGAGGGCGACTCGCGCCTGATGGAGGCCCAGGCGGCGCTGGCCGCGGCCGAAGCCAGCGGCGACGGCCACGCGATCGGCGACGCCCATGCGCATCTCGCCGAGGCCGGTGCCTACGACGCCCGGCCGCGCGCGCAGGCGCTGATGCTCGGCCTGGGCTTCAGGAGCGCGCAGCTCGATGCGCCGGTCAACAGCTTCTCGGGCGGCTGGCGCATGCGCCTGCAGCTGGCGCGCGCGCTGATGTGCCCGAGCGACCTGCTGCTGCTGGACGAGCCGACCAACCACCTCGACCTCGACGCGCTGGTGTGGCTGGAGTCCTGGCTGCAACGCTACGAGGGCACGATGCTCGTCATCAGCCACGACCGCGAGTTCCTCGACGCGATCACCCAGGTCACGGTTCACCTCGAGGAGACGCAGCTCACGCGCTACGGCGGCAACTACAGCGCCTTCGAGATGATGCGCGCCGAACGCCTGAGCCAGCAGCAGGCCGCCTTCAGCCGCCAGCAGGACAAGGTGGCGCAGCTGCAGCGCTTCATCGACCGCTTCAAGGCCAAGGCCAGCAAGGCCAAGCAGGCGCAGAGCCGCGTCAAGGCGCTGGAGCGCATGGAGAAGATCGCCCCGGTGCTGACCGCGGCCGACTTCAGCTTCGAGTTCAAGGAGCCGCAGAACCTCCCGAATCCGATGCTCGCGATGCGGGAGATGCGATGTGGCTACGCCGTCGAAGGCGGTGACCCCATCACCATCGTCCGCGACATCAACCGCTCGGTCCAGCCGGGCCAGCGCATCGGCATCCTCGGCGCCAACGGCCAGGGCAAGTCGACGCTGGTCAAGACGCTGGCGCGCACCCTGCCCGCCATCGCCGGCAGCGTGACCGAGGGCAAGGGCCTGGCGATCGGCTACTTCGCGCAGCAGGAGATGGACCTGCTGACGCCCGACAGCGGACCGATGGAGCACATGGTGCGGCTCGCCAAGCAGGTGTCGCCCGGCGCGCGCGAGCAGGAACTGCGCAACTTCCTCGGCCAGTTCCGCTTCAGCGGCGACATGGTCCACCAGCAGGTCGGCTCGCTGTCCGGGGGCGAGAAGGCGCGCCTGGTGCTGGCGATGATCGTCTGGCAGCGCCCCAACCTGCTGCTGCTGGACGAGCCGACCAACCACCTGGACCTGCAGACCCGCGAGGCGCTGTCGATGGCCCTCAACGAGTTCGAGGGCACGGTGATGCTGGTCAGCCACGACCGCGCGCTGCTGCGCGAGGTCTGCGACGAGTTCTGGCTCGTCAGCGGCGGTGGCGTGCGCGACTTCGACGGCGACCTCGACGACTACCAGCGCTGGCTGCTCGAGCAGTCGCGCGAGCAGTCCCGCGCCTATGCGCAGGCCCTGCGCACCCAGGCCGCGGCGCCGCCGCCGGCCGCCCCCGCCGATGCCGGCGGCCGGCGCGAGGACCGCAAGGCCCAGGCGCAGGCCCGCCAGCGAAACGCCGACCGCGCCAGGCCGCTGAAGACCGAGCAGGCCCGCGTCGAGGCCCGCATCGCCGAGGCGACGCCGCAGCGTGACGCGCTGGCCGCGAGCCTGGGCGAGGCCGGGCTCGACGCCGCCGAGCGGGCCGAGCGCGGTCGCCGCCTCAAGGCCCTGGGCGACGAGGTCGATGCGCTCGAGGCGCGCTGGCTGGAGCTGGGCGAGGCGCTCGAGGCGCTGGACGCCGGCGGCTGAGCGCCGTCCTCAGAACGTGCTGGTGCCGGCCTCGCGCTCGCCCAGCGCGACGATCATGTCGATCTCGACCGCGGCGTTCTTCGGCAGCTGCAGCACGCCGATCGAAGTCCGCGTGTGCCCGCCCGAGGGCTGGAACACCGTGTAGAGGATGTCGGACGCCGCATCGGCCACCTCGCTCTGCTCGGTGAAGTTGGCGGCGCTCTTCACGTAGACCGTCATGCGCAGGATGCGCTTCACGCGGTCCAGCGTGCCCACGGTCTGCCGGACGACGGCCAGCGCGCGCAGCACGCACAGCCGCGCCGCGTGGCGGCCCTCCTCCAGCGAGACGTCGGCGCCGACGCTGCCGGTGACGGCGACCGCGCCGCGCACGCGCGGGATCATGCCGCTGACGTAGAGCTCGCCCTCGTGCTCGACCGCGACCTCGTAGCGCGGCACGGCCTTCACCTCCTCGGCGTGGTCGATGCCCAGCTCGGCTGCCAGCTTCTTGAACAGTGCATCGCGGGCCGTGGTCATGATTCGATCTCCCGTCGCGTCTCGCGGGCCTACAGCGCCCGCACCATCTCGATGTGCGGGATGCCCGCCTCGTCGAACTCCGGCCCGCGCGGCACGAAGCCGGCCCGGGCGTAGAAGCCGGCGGCCGAGGTCTGCGCATGCAGCAGCACCTCGCGGTCGCCGCGCGCGCGGGCCGCGGCCATCAGCGCGTCCAGCACGCTGCGGCCGGCGCGACCGCCGCGCATCGGCTGGCGCACCGCCATGCGGCCGATCTTCGCGACACCCGGCACATGCTCCAGCAGGCGGCCCGTCGCGAGCGGCATGCCGATGCGGTTGTAGGCCACCGCATGCAGGCAGGCGGCGTCGGCCTCGTCCCATTCCAGGTCGGCGGGGATCTTCTGCTCCTGGATGAAGACCTCGGTGCGGATCGCGTGGGCATCGGAGCCCAGCTCGTCCCATCCGCCGCTGCGCACCTGGATCATCGACTGCCCGGCCTCGAAGTCCTGCAGCACCGCGCGAAAGTCCGGCGGCACCGGCTTGCTGGTCTGCGTGGCCGGATCGGCGAAGACGTAGACCAGCTCGCCGCCGACCAGGCGCTGGTCGGCGCGGAACACCACGCCCTCGAACATCATCGACGAGTTGCCGATGCGCCCGCAGCGGATGCCGATGTCCAGCACGTCGTCGTAGCGCGCCGAGGCCTCGTATTCCAGCGTCGCCTTGCGCACGTAGAGATCGCCGCCGAAGTGCTGCATCGACTCGGCATACGGCAGGGCCAGCGCACGCCAGTAGTCGGCGACGGCGGTGTCCAGGTACATCAGGTAATGGCCGTTGAAGACGATGCCCTGCATGTCGACCTCGGCCCAGCGCACGCGCAGGCGATGGAGGTGGCGGAAGTCCTGGCGCTTGCGCGGGCTGCCGTCGCTCATCGCAGGGCCTCCTTCAGCGCGGTGCCGGCCGCCGCATGGGCCAGCAGCGCCTCGGGGATGGCGCGGCCCATCTTGATGAAGTCGTGCACCACGCCACGCCAGATCTCCAGCTGCACCGGCACGCCCGCGGCCCGCAGGGTATCGCCGTAGGCCACGCCCTCGTCGACCAGCGGATCGCATTCGGCCAGGCCGATCCAGGCCGGCGCGACGCCGTCGTGGTCCGGCGCCAGCAGCGGCGCGAAGCGCCAGTCCTTGCGCTCCGACAGGAAGATGTAGCGGCCGAAGAACCAGTCGATCATCGGCTTGTCCAGCAGCAGGCCCTGCGCGTAGCGGCGGTGCGAGTCGGTGTCCTGGTGGGCGGTGGTGCCGGGATAGAAGAGCAGCTGCAGAGCCAGCCTCAGGCCGGCGTCGCGCGCCATCAGCGCACACACGGCGGCCAGCGTGCCGCCGGCGCTGTCGCCGCCGACCGCCAGGCGCCTGCCGTCCAGACCCAGCGAATCCGCGCCCGGCCCGGCCAGCCACTGCAGCGCGTCCCAGCAGTCCTCGACCGCGACCGGAAAACGGTGCTCGGGCGCCAGCCGGTAGGCCAGCGACAGCACCGCCGCGCCGCTCTTCAGCGCCAGCTGGCGGCACAGGCTGTCGTGGGTCTCGAGGTTGCCGATGGTGAAGCCGCCGCCGTGCAGGTACAGCAGCACCGGCAGCGTGGCGCGCGACTCGGCATACAGGCGCGCCGACACGGCGGCGCCGTCGCGCACCGGGATCGTCAGGTCCTCGACGCGGGCCAGCGGTGCGCGCGGCAGGTCCAGGATCTCGGCCCCCATCGCATAGCTGGCGCGCGCCTCGTGGACCGACAGGGTGTGCATCGGCGGCCGGCCGGCGCGCGAGATGCGCTCCAGCACGTCGCGCATGGTCGGGGTCAGGGCATCCAGGCTCATGGCGCGAGCATACTGTCGCCCGCCCGGACTTCCTGCCCCGCCCACCATGGCCAGCATCTTCTACGTCACCCAGATCCAGTTCGACTTCGGCGCGGTGCGCGAACTGGCCGCCGAATGCGCGCGCATCGGCATCACCCGGCCGCTGGTGGTCACCGACGCCGGCGTGCGCGCCGCGGGCGTGCTGCAGAAGGCGCTCGACGCGCTGAAGGACCTGCCGGTCGCCGTCTTCGACCAGACGCCGTCCAACCCGACCGAGGCCGCGGTGCGGGCCGCGCGCGAGGCCTGGAATGCGCACAAGGCCGACGGCCTGGTGGCGGTCGGCGGCGGCTCCAGCATCGACCTCGCCAAGGGCCTGGCGATCCTGGCCACGCATCCGGGCGAGCTGAAGACCTACGCCACCATCGAAGGCGGCTCGCCGAAGATCACCGCCGCGGCTGCGCCGCTGATCGCGGTGCCCACCACCGCCGGCACCGGCAGCGAGGTCGCACGCGGCGCGATCGTCATCGTCGACGACCACCGCAAGCTCGGCTTCCACTCCTGGCACCTGGTGCCCAAGGCCGCGATCTGCGACCCCGAGCTCACGCTCGGCCTGCCGGCCGGCCTGACCGCCGCGACCGGCATGGACGCGGTCGCGCACTGCATGGAGACCTTCATGTCGGCGGCCTTCAATCCGCCCGCCGACGGCATCGCGCTCGACGGCCTGGAGCGCGCCTGGGCCCACATCGAGCGCGCCACGAGCAACGGCGCCGACCGCGAGGCCCGTCGCCAGATGATGAGCGCGTCGATGCAGGGTGCGATGGCCTTCCAGAAGGGCCTGGGCTGCGTGCATTCGCTGTCGCACAGCCTCGGCGGCGTGAACCCGAAGCTGCATCACGGCACGCTGAACGCGATGTTCCTGCCCGCGGTCGTGCGCTTCAACGCCCAGGCCGACAGCGTCAGGGCCGACCGTCGCCTGGAGCGCATGGCCCATGCGATGGGCCTGGCCTCGGCGGGCGACATCCCGGCGGCGATCGCCGACATGAACGCCCGCCTCGGCCTGCCCTCGGGCCTGGCTGCGATGGCGGTCGAGCGCGACTGGACCGAGCGCATCGTGGCCGGC
>NZ_CADEFR010000014.1:69301-80170 GCF_902826655.1 uncultured Methylibium sp.
GGGCCTGGCTGCGATGGCGGTCGAGCGCGACTGGACCGAGCGCATCGTGGCCGGCGCGCTGGCCGACCACTGCCACAAGACCAATCCGCGGATCGCCAGCGCGGACGACTACCGCGTGCTGCTCGAGACCTCGATGTGAACCCCGGGCGTGCCGACCGCGACGGTGGCACCGGCCGGCGCCTCGCCGCGCCAGCCGCGGCGATCGCGGTAGGGGCGATCGGGATAGGGGCCCGGATAAGGCTTGTAGTAGCCCGGGCCGTAGACCGGCCGCGGCACCACCGGCACGACATAGCAGCCGGCCAGCATCAGCGCAGGCGCCAGCAGCAGCGCAAAGCGGGCCCGCGGCCAGGCGCGTCGAGCGAGAGTCTTCGGGGACATGGCGTTCTCCTGTCGGCGGGCACCGCGAAGGCGGCCCCTGTCCAGGAAACGCGGCCCGCCGCGCGGCGTTGATTGCCGGCAGGTAAAGACCGGCAAGCAAGAGCTTCAAGGCCGTGACCGCGGGTGCCTTGCTGCGCAACGGCCGCCGCGACCGGGCGCTCCGGCCACGCCTCAGGCCTGCTGAATCTCCTCGGCCACGTCGGGCGGCGCGCCGGCTCGCTTGTTGGCCGGCACGGCCTCGGCGATGTGCCGCGGCGGCGGCAGCTTCAGCGCCGCCATCTGCGCGACGAAGCTGTCGCGCGTGTGGCCCACGAAGCGCGGGTTGTCGCGCTTCTCGGCCGCGATGCTGCTCTCGGTGAGCCCGTGGTAGTCGTGGCCCGGCAGCACGCGCGTCTCGCCGGGCAGGTCGAACAGGCGTCGCGTGACGCTGTCCCACAGCTGCTCGCTGCTGCCGCCCTGGAAGTCGGTGCGGCCGCAACCGCCGATCAGCAGCGTGTCGCCGGTGAAGACGCGCGGCGGATGCTCGTCGGCCTCCCACAGGAAGCTCATGCTGCCGGGCGTGTGGCCGGGCGTCGCGATGGCGTGCAGGCGCTGGGCGCCGAACAGGATGTCGTCGCCGTCGTTCAGCGCGCGGTCGTAGCCGGCCGCGTTGCAGTCGGCGCCGACGGCGCTGGGCGCCCCGGTCGCCGCCTTCAGCGCCGCGGCCGCGGTGATGTGGTCGGCGTGCACGTGGGTGTCGAGCACGGTCACCAGCTGCAGGCCGTGCTGCTGCAGCAGCGCGAGGTCGCGCTCGACCTGCGTCAGCACCGGATCGATCAGCACCGCCTCGCCGCTGACGTCGTCCGACAGCAGATAGGTGTAGGTGCAGGAGTCCGGATCGAAGCGCTGCAGGAACATGGATCGATTGTGGACCGGCCGATACCGGGTTTCAAAGCGGGTCGGCCGCCAGGCCACCGCCGCGCGACAGCAGGCCGGCCAGTTCGTCGGCCAGGCGCTCGCTCTCGGCCACCGCGCGCTGCCAGACCTGCATGCGCCCCGCCAGGTCGGTGGCGTAGCGCTTGAAGTCCTTGCGGTCCGGCAGCTTGCCGTTGGGCAGCGAGGCCACCCACGCCGGGTCGGGTGCCAGCACCACCACGTTGTCGAGGAAGGGCGTCGCGCGGTGGCGATGCTTCAGCGCCTTGTCCAGCCAGCCCGGCACCACCGCCTTCTGGAAATGCGGGTACAGCACCAGGCCGTCGGCGATCGACGGGTAGTTCCAGTGCAGGTGGTAGTCGGTGATGCCGCCGTCCCAGTAGGCACCGGGCGGCGCGCCGGGAATGTCGTGCACCGCCTTCAGCGCGAAGGGGATGGAGCACGAGGCCAGCAGCGCCGGCCGGAAGTTCTCGGCCGTCAGCCGCACCTGGCGATGGCGCAGGTCGTTCAGGTCCACCGGCAGCTTCTCGCCCGGGGCCGAGAACACCACGCGCTCCAGCCAGGCACCCAGGCTGCGCCGGCTGAACGCGTTGCTCAGCAGCGCACCGGCATAGCCCAGCGGTGTGCGCAGCGCGCCCTCGCGCCCCAGCACGTGGCGCCCGCGCGAGGTCACGATGTGCAAGCGGTAGCGCGGATGCGCCAGCAGCGCATCGATGTGGCCGTCGAAGAAGTCGTGCAGCTCCTGCGCGAACTCGCGGCTCACCTGCGCGGCGGTCGGCAGCGTGCGCCCGGGCTCCAGCTGGTAGTGCTGGTGCACATAGTCGTGAGTCAATCGCTCGAAGCCGCGCACCGGGTCGGGGAGCGCGCCGGTCGCCATGCGCCAGGCCCCGATCGACGCGCCGACCAGATGCACCGTGTGCGTGCTGCGCGGCAGCCACTGGCCGAACAGATAGCGGTCCAGCGGACCGAGCACCAGGCCCTTGGGACCACCGGCCGCAGCGGCCACCAGGTGCACGTCCTCGGGCTGCAGGCCGCGCTCGGCCAGCCGCGCACGCGCGGCCGGCCCGGCGTACACGCGCAGGGCAGCGGAAGTCATGGCGGCATTCTGCCGCCGCCTTCGCCGTCATCGAAGCCTTCAGCGCGACCTCGAGGCCGCGCGCGGCTCAATGCCCGCCGTCTTCCGGCGGTCGATCGCGCGGCGGCAGCGCGTCGCGAAAGACGTCGAAGCCCTTCCACGCCGGCACCGGCGGCTCGTAGCCGGTCCGCGGCGCATAGACCGAGGCTTCGATCATCGCCATCTTGTGGATGTAGCGCGGGCAGTTGGGAAAGATCCGCTCGGCCGTCACGCGCACGACGAAGACGGCACCCGGCCACGCCCTGCGCAGCGGGTCGTCGGCCGCGATCACGGCGCGGCCGTTGACGCGCAGGCGCTTCTGCCGCTCGAAGTCGATGAACAGCAGCCCCACCTGCGGGTTGGCCAGCGCATTGCCCCAGGAGCGATACATGCCGTTGCCGTCGTAGTCGGGCAAGGCCAGCGTGCGCTCGTCGAGCACGTGCACGAAGCCCGGCAGCCCGCCCTTGTAGGAGCAGTCGGGCTGTCCGGCGGTGTCGGCGCTGGCGACGAAGCACATCGAGCAGCTCTCGATGAAGGCGTGGTCCTCGTCGGTGAAGGCGCTCCGCACGGTCACCTGCTCCAGCCGGTCGGCCAGCTCGCGCGTCTCGCGGGCGTCCTGCAGGCGCCGCATGCCCGGGTGGTACATCGGGTCCTTGTCCATCGCGCCTCCTCGACCGCCTTCGCGGCGGCCTGCGTAGTCTGCGACGCGGCTGCGGCCTTGGGAAGCGCGGCGATGTAGGTCAAGACCTACAGGCACGCTCGGTGCATGCCGATGGCGCCAGCCGCTGCTCGCCGGGAACATGGCCTCGCCCGACTCGAACCCGCGCGACACCCGCGCGGATCGACCCAAGAGATCGACACAAGAAGACACAAACACCGTTCCTGCGATGCCCGCCCTCCGCGTCCCCGCCGCTCTCGCCGTCACCTCCGGTGACAACGCATGGGTCTTGCTAGCGAACCCAGGCCGCACGCCGCCTACCAACCGGAAGGCGGATGACGTCCACCCCGCCGCACCCTGATCCCGACATGAGCCACAAGCCCATCGCCGACTTCGCGCCTCTCCCTCCGCCGTTGCCACGGTCATTGCCGCCCTCGCTGCGTCTGACCGCGCCGCCGATGCGTCGCGGCTCCATGCTCGCGTCCCCCTGGTGGGGTTGGCGCGGCGTGTTCGGTCCGCGCGCCACGCCCCTCGACGCCGCGCCCTGGGTCGCTGCCGCCACGCGCCGCCGCCGCCTGCTGCTGGCGCTGGTGGCCGGCAGTGCGGCCCTCGCCACCTGGGTGCTCGAATCCGCGGCACCGTCGGCCGGCAACGGCTGGACCGCACTGCAGACGGGCCTCTTCGCCCTGCTCTTCGCCTGGGTCGCCGCCGGCTGCACCACCGCGGTGATGGGCTACCTGGGCTTGCGCCGCGGCGACCGGCATGCATTGTCGGCCGAGGCCGTGGCCGGCCGGCCGATCGACGCGGCGGCACGCACCGCCATCGTCATGCCGATCTGCAACGAGGACGTCGCCACCGTCGCGGCCGGCCTGCGCGCGACGGTCGAGTCGCTGCAGCAGGCCGGCGCGCCGGGCGGCATCTTCGACGTCTTCCTGCTGTCCGACACGCCCGATGCCGCCCTGCGCGAAGCCGAGGTCTCGGCCTGGCAGCGCCTGCGCACCGAGCTCGGCGACGACACCGGCGGCGTGCGCATCTTCTATCGCTGGCGCCGCCGCCGCGGCGGCAAGAAGGCCGGCAACGTCGCCGACTTCTGCCGTCGCTGGGGGCGCAGCTACCGCTACATGGTGGTGCTCGACGCCGACAGCGTGATGAGCGGCGAGGCGCTGCTGGCCCTGGTCCGCGTGATGGAAGCCCATCCGCGCGTCGGCATCCTGCAGACCGCGCCGCGCGCCTGGGGCCTGGACTCGCTGCACGCGCGGCTGCAGCAGTTCTCCGGCCGGCTGACCGGCCCGCTGTTCAGCGCCGGCCTGCGCTACTGGCAGCTGGGCGAGTCGCACTACTGGGGCCACAACGCGATCCTGCGCATCGAACCCTTCATGCGCCACTGCGCGCTGTCGACGCTGCCCGGCCGCGGCGGCCTGTCCGGCACCATCCTGTCGCACGACTTCGTCGAGGCCGCACTGATGCGGCGCGCCGGCTACGAGGTCTGGCTGCTGCCCGAGCTCGACGGCAGCTACGAGCAGGCACCGCCGCACCTCGTCGAGGAACTGCAGCGCGACCGCCGCTGGTGCCAGGGCAACCTGCAGAACGCGCGCCTCGTCGCCGAGCCGGGCCTGGCCGGCGTGCACCGCGCGATGTTCGTGACCGGCGCGATGTCGTATGCGGCCTCGCCGCTGTGGCTGGCCTTCGTGCTGATCGGCGCCCTGCCCTGGCTGCTGCCCGCGGCCGGCACGGCGCCCCCGGCCGGACCGCCGCTCGCGGCGATCGCGCTGTGGGGCGCGACGCTCGCGATGCTGTTCGTGCCGCGCGTGCTGGCGGTGCGCCTGGTGCTGCTGCGCCGCCAGCAGGCCGGCTACGGCGGCGGCCGCCGGCTGATGGCGAGCGCGTTGCTCGAGGCGCTGCTGTCGGCGCTGCAGGCCCCGGTGCGCATGCTGGCGCATTCGGTCTTCGTGCTGGGCGCGCTGACCGGCATCAAGCTCGGCTGGCAGTCGCCGGCCCGCGAAGCGCAATCCGTGGGCTGGGTCGATGCAGCGCGGCAGTTCGGCGTCGGCGCGCTGCTGTCGGCCGGCCTGCTGGCCTGGTGGCTGGCGGGTCAGCCCGACGACGCCTGGCGCGTGCTGCCGCTGCTGCTGCCGCTGGTCGTCGCGGTGCCGCTGACGGTGCTGACCAGCCGCAGCAGCCTCGGTGCGGCTTGGCGCCGGCGCGGCTGGCTGCTGACGCCCGAGGAAGTGCAGGCGCCGCCGGTGCTGCAGGCCGCGCGGCGCCACGAGCGCCGGCCTGCTGCCGTGGCCCCGGTGATCGCACCGCGGCCGGCAGTCGCCAGGGCGCCACAACGCCGCCCGTCCGGCATGGCGATCGGCTGGCCGCGACCGGCGCTCGCGATGGCGGCGTTCTCGATGGCGGTCGGCCTGTCGACGCTGCCGCGGCCGGTCGCCCAGGGCGCGCTGTCGGCGAGCGACCTGGCCGCGATCCGCATCGTGATGATGGCCTCCAGCCCGTCGGCATCGCCGCAGGTCGTGGAGCCGGCCCCGCTGCGCATGAAGCGCGTGTCGATCGGCCGGCGCGAGCCCGCCCGTCGCGGCCCGACCTCGATCTGAGGCCGCGCCCTAGCCGCGTTTCTGCAGCTTCGCGAACGCCGCGGCCATCGCGCCGCCCGGCGCCGGCTGGGATGCGCGCGCGGAGCCGCCGCGCGGCCGCTCGTCGCGTGCCGCCGGCCGGTAGCCGCTGCCCTCGTCGGCGCGGCGCGGCGCGGCATCGAGCTTCATCGTCAGCGAGATGCGGCCGCGCGCCAGGTCCACCTCCAGCACCTTCACCTTGACCACGTCGCCGGTCTTCACCACCTCGCGCGCGTCGTTGACGAACTTGTTCGACAGCTGGCTCACGTGCACCAGGCCGTCCTGGTGCACGCCCAGGTCGATGAAGGCGCCGAACTGGGCCACGTTGCTGACCGTGCCCTCCAGCGTCATGCCGGCTTGCAGGTCCTTGATGTCTTCCACGCCGTCGTTGAAGCGCGCCACCTTGAAGTCCGGCCGCGGATCGCGGCCCGGCTTCTCCAACTCGGCCAGCACGTCCCTGACGGTGATCGCGCCGAAGCGCTCGTCGGCGTAGGCCTCGGGCCGCAGCTTGCGGATCACGTCGCTGGCGCCCATCAGGTCACCGATCGGCCGGCCGGCCGCCGCGAGCAGGCGCTCCACCAGCGGATAGGTCTCCGGGTGCACGCCCGACTGGTCCAGCGGGTTGTCGCCGCCGCGGATGCGCAGGAAACCGGCCGACTGCTCGAAGGTCTTGTCGCCCAGGCCCGCCACCTCGCGCAGCTGGCCGCGGTGACGAAACGCGCCGTGCGCGTCGCGCCAGCGCACGATGCCGGCGGCGACCGCCGACGACAGCCCCGAGACGCGCGCCAGCAAGGCGCTCGACGCGGTGTTCAGGTCCACGCCGACCGCGTTGACGCAGTCCTCGACCACGGTGCCCAGCGTGCGCGCCAGCTCGGCCTGGTTGACGTCGTGCTGGTACTGGCCCACGCCGATCGCCTTGGGATCGATCTTCACCAGCTCGGCCAGCGGGTCCTGCAGGCGCCGGGCGATCGAGACCGCACCGCGCAGGCTGACGTCCAGGTCCGGCAGCTCCTTGCTGGCGAACTCCGAGGCCGAATAGACCGAGGCACCGGCTTCGCTGACGACCACCTTGTCGACGTGCGTGCCGGGTGCAAGCTGCTGGATGCGCTTGATGAGATCGGCCGCCAGCTTGTCGGTCTCGCGGCTGGCGGTGCCGTTGCCGATGGCGATCAGGTTCACGCCGTGCGTCGCGCACAGCCGGCCCAGCGTGTGCAGCGCGCCGTCCCAGTCCTTGCGGGGCTCGTGCGGATAGACGGTGGCGGTGTCCAGCAGCTTGCCGGTGTCGCTGACCACCGCGACCTTGACGCCGGTGCGGATGCCCGGGTCCAGCCCCATCACCACGCGCTTGCCGGCGGGTGCGGCCAGCAGCAGGTCGCGCAGGTTCTCGGCAAAGACCTTGATCGCCACGGCCTCGGCCTCCTCGCGCAGGCGCGCGAACAGGTCGCGCTCCAGGCTCAGACTCAGCTTCACCTTCCAGGTCCAGGCCACGCACTTGCGGATCAGGTCGTCGCCCGGCCGCTGCGCGTGGCTCCAGCCCAGGTGCACGGCGATGCGGCCTTCGGCAAGGCTCACAGAAGGACCCGCTCGCCCTGAGCTTGTCGAAGGGCCGGGCTCGGGCTCCTCCTGCAGCGCCAGCTTCGCGTCCAGCACGCCCAGCGTGCGGCCGCGGAACACCGCCAGCGCCCGGTGCGAGGGCACGCGCGCGATGGGTTCGTCGTAGTCGAAGTAGTCGCGGAACTTGGCGACCTCGGGGTCCTGCTCGTTCTTGCCGTCGAGCTTGCGCGAGCGCAGCAGGCCGTCGGCCCACAGCCAGCCGCGCAGCGACTGCACCAGCACCGCGTCCTCGGCCCAGCGCTCGGACAGCAGGTCGCGCACGCCGTCCAGCACCGCGGCGGCATCGGCGAAGCCGCCCTCGACGTTGATGAAGGAAGCCGCCTCGGCCAGCGGGTCCAGCGTCGGGTCGCCGAACAGCTTGTCGGCCAGCGGCTCTAGCCCGGCCTCGCGGGCGATCATGCCCTTGGTGCGGCGGCGCGGCTTGTACGGCAGGTACAGGTCTTCCAGCTCCTGCTTGGTGGGCGCGGCCTCGATCGCGGCCTGCAGTTCGGGCGTCAGCCTGCCCTGCTCGTCGATGCTCTTCAGCACCGCGCCGCGGCGCTCTTCCAGCTCGCGCAGGTAGGCCAGGCGGGCCTCCAGCTCGCGCAGCTGGATGTCGTCGAGGCCGTCGGTGACTTCCTTGCGGTAGCGGGCGATGAAGGGGACGGTGGCGCCGCCGTCGAGCAGCTCGACGGCTGCATGCACCTGGGCCGGGCGAACCTTCAGTTCGGCGGCCAGTTGCAACAGGATCTTGTCCAAGGGTCGGGGTGGCAGTCTGCGAAGGGACGGCAGTGTAGCCAGACCGCCGGCCCCCGCGCCGGCGGACTCAGAACTGGAGCCTGCAGTTGCGTGCCACCTGTTCCAGCGCGCCGCGCTGGCGCCGGAGTGCGGCGCTGATCTCCGCCCGGTCGTACGCGCGCTTCTCCAGGTCGGGGATCTCCCGCCTCACCGGGAAGAACAGGCAGGCGCAGGCCGCCTGCGTGTGGTGCGCCTGGCAGGTCCGCATGAAGGTCGGCAGGTTCTCGACCGGCTCCTCCTGCCGGATCCGCGGGGGCTGCGCCACGCGCTCGAACTCCGGCACGCCGCCGAACTGGTGGTAGGCGATCTGGTAGGCCTGCGCGTGGCCGCATCCCGTCATGCCGATGCGATGCGCGCCAAGCCAGTACACCTGGTCCGATGGCTTGTGATCGGGAGCCGGCTTCGTGACGTAGATGAAGAGCCCGCGCGCCGTCGGGTGCGTGAACTGCATGTGCTCGCGGGTCGGCGTCTCGCGGACGTCCACGGCCCGCGCCACCTCGCCCGGCGCGTCCCAGCGGTAGACGACCGTCTGCACACCCGGAAAGGGCCGCAGGCAGACCTTGGAGATCATCCCGTCGGGGGTGTCGAAGCGGATCGGCTCGCCGGGCCGGTTGCGCGGGTCCTGCAGCCAGCGGTCGATGGCGGGGTCGAGCCGCGCCCCCGGCGGCACGCGGCTGCCGGCCGACGCCGCGTTGCCCGAGACGAAGAGCTCATGCAGCAAGGCCGCCGTCACCACGACGGCCGCGAGGCCGGCGGCGCGCGTCGCGAACGACGAGCCCTCCCCACCCGCCTGCGTCGACCCACCGGAGCCGGGAGCCCAGCGCTCGCGGTCGCGCCGGATGTCCTCCACCAGGTAGTCGGTGGCGCGCTGCGCTTCGGCGGCGCGTTGCGCCGAGTCCTGTCGTTGCCGCTCTTCGTGCTGACGCTGCGAGTCGGAGTAGCCCTGAGCGTGCGCAAGAGATGCGGTGCCGACCAGGGCCGACACGAGCAGCAGCGAAAGGCGCAGTTTCGGCATCGAACACTCCCGTGGGTTCAGTGCTGTTCGGGCTTCCCGCGGTTCAGCGGCTGGCCGGGCAGCGGACCATCCGCTGCAAGCGATCGTTAGCCACGCTCGCACCGATAGTGCATGGCGACCGCGCCGTTGCCAAGCGGCCTGGCCGAGACCAGCGCCAGCCGTCGCGTGCCGGGCAGCCCGCTCTGGTACAGCGTCGGGCCGTGGCCGGCGATCCGGGGGTGGACGAGGAACCGGTACTCGTCGATCAGATCCAGCCGGTCCAGCGCGGACGCGAGCTTGCCGCTGCCGAGCAGTACGCCGCCAGGGGTCGCGTCCTTGAGCTTCTGCACGCCCGAGCGCAGGTCGCCGGTGATGCGGTGGCTGTCGGCCCACGGGAAATCCGTTCGCGTCGACGACACCACGTACTTCGGCTTGGTCTCCAGCTTGAGCGCCCACTCACGGATCGCAGGCGGTGCCTCCACGTCGCCGCGGGCGACCGCCGGCCAATGGCCTTCCATCATCTCGTAGGTGACGCGGCCCCACAGCATCGCTCCGTTCTCGTCCATGAGGCGGGTGAAGAAGGCATGCGTCTCGTCGTCGGCGATGCCCTCCTCGTGGTCGACGCAGCCGTCCAGGGTGAGGTTGATGCTGAAGGTCAGGAGGCCCATGGTGTCCTTAGCTCGAGATACGCGAGCTGCTCACGCCGCGTCGCCCGACGTTCGAGTCAGGCCGCAGTCGAGGACTCACTCAATCCCTTGAGCAGCTCGAGCGCCTTCGGCCACGCCTGGTTCAAGTACTCATCCCACTCGGCGGCGACGTCCTGGTCGACCAGCATCCGGGTGCCGTCCGCAACGGCCAGGAAGGTGTAGTTCTCGTAGGCGGGCGCCCAGGCGCGGACGGCTTCGCTGGTGGTGTCTTCGACACCGTTGGCGATGAAGCCCAGGTGGCGGATGGACAGGAACTCGTTCTTCCGGCTCTCGGCAATCTCCGCGACCATGCCGTCGCCGCTGGGGGCGAGGAAGCGGATCCTCGACCCCTGCTCCCAAGATCCCTCGAAGTGCGAGCCTTCGGCGAACGCCGATGCCCAGCGCTTGTAGCTGTCGAGGGATGTGACATGCCGCCAGACGACGGCGGCCGGCGCCTTGATCGTGGTGGTGAACTGGATGCGCTTTGTAGAAGGCATGCGGGGCTCCGAGAAGCAGTGGCCGTGCAGCGTAGCGTCGGGCTGAGCGGCGTTGGGTTGGAGTCGGTGCTGCTTGCGAAGCCTGTGGGGTTTGGCGCACCGACCGCGAACACCTCCGCAGCTCACTGCTCAACTGCGGTCTTCGGGAAGATACAAGGCCGCAGGTGGAACGTGGCTAGGACGTAGCGGGAAATTCCAGTGCTTCGCATGAAAGGCCCGTTCTGGCTTGGATGAAGCGTGCGAAGAAGGCCGAGACCTCGACGCTGTGACCGAACTCACCGCTGCCTTCGCTCGATGACGAGATCATGAGTTGAAAGTTGGGCGACTTGTGCTCCCTGATGTCGTATTCGGGGAGCGGTGTGCCAAGTAGCGCAAACTCGAACCCTGCACCCTCTGCTACGTAAGCGGGGTACTCCTCGTACTTGCCAGTCTGCTCTTCATCGAAGCTCAGATTCAGGGCGAGAGAGAGCCTCTCTGCTGTTTCCTCCAGAGAGTGATGTGGCTCGATGTCCACCGTCCCGCATAGATGACAGGTTCGCAACCAGCCGTCGCTCATGGTCTTTCCTGAGGCCTAACGAATGAAAGGGACTTCCCCGTCCCGAGGTGCCCGCGGTGAAGCGGAGT